>NZ_JAAQTO010000001.1 GCF_011742165.1 Billgrantia bachuensis
CAGGCGCGAGCCCAGCGACAGCAGCACCGGCGGGGTATCGCCGATGGGCGAGGCGTTGGCGATGTTGCCGCCCAGGGCGGCTTCCAGGCGCTGGGGAGTCAGCGGTGCAGGTGCCTGACGCTGCTGCTCGTGCAGGGTGAACAGCGACATGACGATGCCCGGCGTACAGAAGCCGCACTGGCTGCCGTGGCACTCGACCATGGCTGCCTGGGCGGGGTGCAGCGAATCGCCCTGTGCCAGGCCGTCCACCGTAACCAGGTGACGTCCATTGAGCTGGTGGGCCGGTGTGATGCAGGCATTGGCGCTGTGATAGCGCAGCTCGCCGTTGGGGCCGGGCTCGCCAATGGCTACCGTGCATGCACCGCAGTCACCCGAGGCGCAGCCCTCTTTGGTCCCCGTGACAGCCAGCGTTTCGCGCAGCAGCTCGAGCACGCTGGTCTCGGGAGAGGCCTCGCTCCGGCATGGTTGCCCGTTGAGCATGAAGTCGATCATCGCCTTGTCTCTTGTTGACGTTGTGATAGCTGACCGGTCGCCATGCAACGAGAGGTCGCTGCTCGACCGTATCGCTACGAGTTGACCAAATGGTCAGGATGATCTCAGCATGGGCCAGAATGTCGCACTTTGCAAGCGCCATATGGCGATAAGTGCACGTGGCAATGGCCATGTCGCCCTCCCGCCACTTGATGCGCCGCCGATGGTCTCATTTGCAGGAACCGCTGCGGTGGGGCACTCTTCTTGATTCCCACCATCATTCACAGGGCAGGGGCCTGTCGATGACCGACATGACCGAAACCGAGACCTTGCAGCCTGCACGGCAGGGGGGCGAGAGCAATGGCGCCACCCGCGAACGCAACGAGCGTGAGATTCTCGAAGCCGCCGAGCGGGTCTTCGCCCAGTACGGCTATCGCGGCGCCAGCGTTCAGGCCATCGCCGAGGAGGCGGGGCTGCCCAAGTCCAACGTCCTCTATTACATGGGTAACAAGCGTGGCCTCTATGTGCGCCTGCTCGAGCGCATGATGGCGCGTTGGAACGCCCTGCTCGACGACATAAGCGTGGAGGACGACCCGGCCGACGTGCTCGAGGCGTTCATACGCAGCAAGATGCAGCTTTCCCGTCGTCACCCCGAGGGCTCACGGCTGTTCGCCGCCGAGATCCTCGGTGGCGCTCCCTTCCTGCAGGAGTACCTGCGCGGCGAGCTGCGCGAATGGGTGCAGACCCGGGCCAGGGTCTTCGAGCAGTGGGAAGAGCGGGGCTTGATGGACCCGGTCGACCCGGTATGGCTGATCTTTTTGATTTGGTCGGCCACCCAGCACTACGCCGACTTCGAAGCCCAGGTGCTGGGCATCACCGGCAAGGACGAGATCTCGGACGACGACGTGGAGCGGATCACCCAGTTCCTGACCCAGGTTATTCTGAAAGGCTGCGGCGTGCAGTCACGTAAGGACTAGAACCGGTTGGCATTCCACGGCATGTGCAGGGCCGCCTTGGCCTTGCCCGTCACGCTCAGAAGATGACCTTCCCATGAAGATGGCCGAGCTGCCGATCGAAGCGCACCTGGATGCGCTGTGCGACGCCATGGCGCAGCATGCGCGCGTTCTGCTGGTGGCCGAACCCGGGGCGGGCAAGACCACCCGGGTGCCACTGGCGCTACTCGACGAGGAGTGGTGTCTGGGTGAGCGCGGCGAAGGTCGGCTGCTGCTGCTCGAGCCGCGGCGGGTAGCCGCTCGCCTCGCCGCCGGTTTCATGGCGGAAATGCTGGGCGAGCCAGTGGGGGAGACCGTGGGCTATCGCATGCGTGGCGAGAGCCGGGTGGGGCCCAACACGCGGCTCGAAGTGGTCACCCAGGGGGTGCTGACGCGCATGCTGCAGGACGACCCGCTGCTCGAGGGGGTGACCGGCATCATCTTCGACGAGTTTCACGAACGCAGCCTGGAAGCCGACCTGGGCCTGGCCTTGGCGCTGGATGCACAGTCGGTACGCGACGACCTGCGCCTGCTGGTGATGTCGGCGACGCTCGACGTCGAAGCGCTGTTCGGGGTGCTCGGCGAGTCGACGCCACTGGTCGAGAGCCAAGGGCGTAGCTTCCCGGTCACCACGCGCTATCTGCCGCTCGGCTCGCGTCCCAATTCCGGCGAGAACACGGCGCGCCAGCAGGCGTCTGCTGTCCTTGAAGCTCTCGCTCAGGGAGAGGGCGACGCGCTGGTGTTCCTGCCCGGCGTAGCCGAGATTCGCCGCCTGGCGCGTGAGCTGGCAGGCCGTCAGCCTTCGCTTGCGGTGCGCGAGCTGCATGGGCGGCTGTCCCTCGAGGAGCAGCGTCGCGCCTTGAGGCCCGAGCCCGATGGTAACCGTCGCGTGGTGCTGGCCACCGCCATCGCCGAATCGAGCGTCACCGTCGATGGCGTGCGTATCGTCGTCGATGCCGGCCAGGAGCGCGTGCCGGTGTTCCAGCCGCGCAGTGGCCTCACACGGCTGGAGACCCGACGCGTCAATCGCGCCAGCGCCGACCAGCGCCGGGGGCGTGCCGGCCGCCAGGGGCCGGGGTTGTGCCTGCGGCTGTGGGCGGAAGAACAGCCGCTGCCGGCCCACGGCGAGCCCGAAATACTTCAAGCCGACCTCGCGCCGCTGGCCTTCGAGCTGGCGCGCTGGGGCATCGTCGAGCCAGACGCGCTGGCCTGGATCACGCTGCCGCCTGCTGGAGCCCTGGCAGCGGGGCGAGGGTTGCTTCAGCGGCTCGGCGTGCTGGACGAGGCCTTTCTGCTCACCGAGCTGGGGCGTGCTTGCTCCCGTTGGCCTACCCACCCACGGCTGGCGGTGATGCTGGAGCGTGCCGGCGAGCTCGACGCCGTGCCACTGGCCTGTGCCCTGGTGGCGGCACTTGAAGGCCGCGATCTCGACGGCGAGCAGGATCTGGAGCGCACGCTTCAGGCCCGCCTGGCGCAACCCTCCGCTCACCGCCAATGGCTGCGCGAGGCCCAGCGCCTGGCCCGGATTGGCGGCGTGCGCCTGGAGGTCTCGAATTTGGTGCCGCTGGGGGAGCTGCTGGCCCTGGCCTATCCGGACCGAGTGGCGCAGCGTATCAATCACGACGCCGGGCCGGGACGCTTCCGCCTGGCCTCCGGCGGCCTCGCCACCTTGCCTGAGCGGCATCCGCTGGCCCATGCCGAGCTGCTGGTGGCCGCCGAGCTGGACGGACAGGCCAGCGGAGCGAGGATCTTCCGTGGTGTGGCGATTTCCAGGGAGCGGCTCGAGGCGCTGTTTCCCGAAACGCGTGAATGGCAGGCGAGCCTGGAATGGTCGGACGAGCAGGGACGCCTGGTCGGCGAGCAGGTGCGCGGCCTGGGCGCGGTGGTGCTCGAGCGCAGGCCGCTGCAGTCGCTGCCGCCCGAAGCAATTCGAGAGGCGCTACTGGATGCGCTGCGCCGTCGCGGCGAGCTGCCCTTCGGCGACAGCGACGAGCAACAGCGTGGACGTATGGCGTTGCTGCGCCAGGCGCTCGGCGACACCTGGCCCGACTGGTCGATGCCCGGGCTGCTGGACACGCTCGAGACATGGCTGGGGCCGCACCTCGACGAAGTCAGAAGCCTCGACGCCGTGGCACGGCTGCCGCTGGGCCGCCTGCTGCTCGACAGCCTCGAGTGGCCGCTGCGCGCCCGGCTCGACGAGCTGGCCCCGGAGCGGCTCGCGGTACCCAGCGGTTCGCAGGTCAGGCTCGACTACACGCCGTGCCTGGAAGCGAGGCCGCCAGTGCTGGCAGTCAAGCTGCAGGAGGTATTCGGCTGGCGCGAATCGCCGCGGATCGCCGAGGGGCGGGTAGGGGCCTTGCTGCACCTGTTGTCGCCGGCGAGGCGACCGTTGCAGGTCACCGGGGACTTGGCGAGCTTCTGGGCCAACGGCTACCCAGAGGTGCGTCGCGAAATGCGCGGCCGCTACCCCAAGCACCCCTGGCCGGAGGACCCGCTTGCCGCCGTGGCCACTGCGCGGACCAAGCCGCGCGCTTGATCAGCCGGCGGCGGCTTTCTCTTTTTCCTTGCCTGAATGGGGCGATTGCGCCGCGGAATCATCCCGGCGGCGCAACAGCCACTTCTCCGCCTCCACGACGAGAAATACCGCCACGCTGACGACGGCGATGACCGCCCAGTGCAGCAGGGAGAGGCCCTCCGTGCCGAAGATCACCTGCATGAAGGGCAGGTAGGTCCAGCCGAGCTGGAACAGCGCCACCAGCGCAATGGCCACCAGCGCGGCACGGCTGCCGAACAGCCCCCGCCACGACAGGCTGCTGTCCAGCAGGTAACGGCTGTTGATCAGGTAGACGATCTCGCCCACCACCAGCATGTTGACCGCCCCGCTGCGTGCCAGCGCCTCGCTGCCGCCCTGGCCGTGCAGTATCCAGGCGAAGATGCCGAACACGGCGAGCACCAGCAGCAGCGAGACGAGAATCACGCGCCACAGCATGAACATGTCGAGCAGTGGGGCGTGAGGGTCGCGCGGTTGGCGCGTCATGACGTTCTCCTCGGCGGGCTCGAAGACTAGCGCGATACCCAGTGTCACTGCAGTAATCATGTTCACCCACAGCACCTGAAGGCCGGTGATCGGCAGGGTGAAGCCCGCCACGATCGCCAGGAGGATGGCCAGGCTTTCGGCGCCGTTGGTCGGCAGGATGAAAGTGATCGACTTGCGAATATTGTCGTAGACCTTCCTGCCCTCGGCCACGGCGGCAACGATGGTGGCGAAGTTGTCGTCGGTGAGGACCATCTCGGCGGCTTCCTTGGCCGCCTCGGTGCCCTGGACACCCATCGCCACGCCAACGTCGGCGCGCTTCAGCGCCGGCCCGTCGTTGACGCCGTCGCCGGTCATCGCACAGATACCGCCGCGCGCCTGCATCGCCTTGACCAGGCGCAGCTTGTGCTCGGGGGCCGCTCGGGCGTAGACGTCGACCTCGGTGATCTCGCGCTCCAGCTCCTCGTCGCTCATTTCTTCGATCTCGTGGCCACTCAGGGCGCGATCCGTGCGCGCAAAACCGAGCTGGTCGGCGATCGCCCGCGCGGTGACCGCATGGTCGCCGGTGACCATTACCGGGCGGATCCCGGCTTGCTGGCAGTTCTTGACTGCCTCGATGGCGGCTTCACGGGGCGGGTCGAGCAGGCCGACGATGCCGAGCAGCACCAGCCCCTCCTCGGCGTCGGCATCGCTGAGTTCTCCCGTTAGCTCGTCGGCTGGCTTCTCGGCCAGGGCGAGTACGCGCAGCCCCCGGGAGGAGAGTTCATGGATGCGTTCCTCCCAGGCCTCGCGATCGAGTTCCGCGTCGCCGTCGCTGCCGCGCTCCCGGGAACACATCTCGAGCAGGCGGTCGGGGGCGCCCTTGACCAACAGGCGCTTGCCGTCGTGCTCGTTGAGGGTGGCCATGTACTTGCGCTCGGAGTCGAAGGGGATGGCATCCTCGCGGCCGTGCGCGTCGCGAAGCTCACGCGTGTCGATACCTGCCTTGGCGGCCGCCACGACCAGTGCGCCTTCGGTGGGGTCGCCATCGATGCACCAGCCATCCTCCTCTTCGCTAAGCTCGGCGTCGTTGCATAGCGCCCCGACTTCGAGGAAGTGGGCGAGGGCGGGATAATCCTGTAGCGAAATCGACTCGCCGGAGGCTTCGTCCGTGTCCTCGGTGTCGCGCGGCGCCAGGTGCAGCTCCCCCTCGGGAGCGAAGCCGATACCGGAGAGCCGGAACTCGCCCTCGGGCAGCCAGACAGCCTGTGCGGTCATCTCGTTGCGGGTCAGGGTGCCGGTCTTGTCGGAAAAGATGGTGGCGATGGAACCCAGGGTCTCCACCGCCGGCAGACGCCGTACGATGGCGTTCTTGTGCGCCATGGCCTGCACGCCGAGCGCCAGCGAGATGGTAACGATCGCCGGCAGCCCCTCGGGGATGGCGGCCACGGCAAGCCCGACGCTGGCCATGAACATCTCGGTCCACGGCTGGCCGTGAACCAGCACGCCGAAGGCCCCGGTAAGCAATGCAGCGCCGACGATAAACAGCGCCAGGATGCGCCCGGCACGGTCGAGCTGCTCGACCAATGGTGTCTTGAGCTGCTCCACGCCGCGCAGCATTTCGGAGATGCGACCGATCTCGGTATGCTCGCCCGTTTCGACCACCAAGCCGGTGGCGGTGCCCTTGGCCACGATGGTGCCGGCGAACAGCATGTCGCTGCGCTCGGCCAGATCGACATCCTCTTCGACCGCCTCGTCGGCCTTGTCCACCGGCGTGGATTCGCCGGTCAGGGCCGCTTCCTCCGCACTCAGCCGCTTGGCCTCGAGAATGCGCAGGTCGGCGGGTACGCGGTCGCCGCTTTCCACCTGCACGATATCGCCGGGAACGAGCTCCTCGGCATCGATTTGGACCTCGCGCCCGCCGCGCAGCACCGAAGCCTGTGGCGAGAGCATTCCGCGTATGCTCTCCAGGGCCTTCTCGGCCTTGCCCTCCTGAAAGAAGCCGATCAGGGCGATGATCACCACCACGCCGAGGATGACCGCGGCATCGAGGGGCTTGCCAAGCAGCAGGCTGGCGATCGCCGCGACGATCAGAATCAGCATCAGTACGTTGTTGAACTGCGCCAGCAGCCGCTTCCACCAAGGCTGGGCCTCTTCCTGCTGCAATCGGTTGGGGCCGTATTGTTCCAGGCGCCGCTTGGCCTCGTCGTCGTCGAGCCCACTTGATTCGGCTTCGAGGCGTTCGAGTGCCTCGTCGCCGGTCATGGCGTGCCAGGGCGTACGCTCTTCCTGATCGTCGCGTTCGGGCATGTTGCTCCTCCTGAGCTCCGGATCCTCCCCTGAGTGTTAGAGGTAGCACACTCGAGGCGAAGCTGCAGGCGGGGCGGGTAGCGTAATGTCACTGTGTCCTCCTGAATGAGGTCGCATCGACAGGGTGGAGCCGAGAGTGAGCGGGCGGGGCCGTTCCGTTGATGCTCGGAGCACACGAGCGGAGTATCCTGCCGGCCACACGCACTGATCGGAGACTTTCATGCCTTCCGCCGACGTCCTTTCACCGAGCGCCAGGGAGCGTTGCCCATGCGGCAGTGGCAAGCGCCTTGCGACCTGCTGCGGCCCTTTGCACAGCGGTGAGCCGGCACCTACGCCGGAAGCGCTGATGCGTTCCCGCTACAGCGCTTTTACCCTGGGCTTGCACGACTATCTGCTGGCGACCTGGCACGCCAGCGCGCGTCCGAGGGTACTGGAACTGGACGAGTCGACACGCTGGGTGCGACTGGAAGTGCTGGACCAGGGGCAGGACGGCGATCAGGGCCGCGTGCACTTCAGGGCGACCTTTCGCGAGGGGCGACGCTGGGGCGTGCTGGAGGAGGATTCGCGCTTCGTTCGCGAGGCGGGGCACTGGCATTACCTGGACGGCACGCCCAGCGTCACCCGCCTCAAGCCCGGCCGTAACGACGCCTGCCCCTGCGGCAGCGGGCGCAAGTTCAAGAGTTGCTGCGCTCGCTAGGCAGGAAAAGCGTCTTAAAGCATCATCGCAGCCAGCCAGCCGAAACCGATCAGCGGCACGTTGTAGTGCAGGAAGGTGGGCACCACGGTGTCCCAGATATGGTCGTGCTGGCCATCGGCGTTGAGACCGGCGGTGGGGCCGAGGGTCGAATCGGAGGCCGGCGAGCCGGCGTCGCCCAGTGCCGCGGCGGTACCCACCAGAGCGATGGTGGCCATGGGCGAGAAGCCGAAGCTCAGCGCCAGCGGCACATAGAGCGAGGCGATGATCGGCACGGTGGAGAATGACGAGCCGATGCCCATGGTGATGAAAAGTCCCACCAGCAGCATGATCAATGCCGCCAGCCCCTTGTTGTCACCGATCAGCTCGGCCGAGCCTTCCACCAGCGCCGAGACTTCGCCGGTCGCCTGCATCACGCCGGCGAAGCCGGCGGCGCTGATCATGATGAAACCCACCTGCGCCATCATGCGCATGCCTTCGGTGAAGATGCCGTCCTGTTCGTGCCAGCGGAACACGCCGCTCACCGAGAGCAGGGCGAAGCCGAACAGCCCGCCGAGCACCATGGAGCCGGAGAGCAGCTGCGTCACCACCGTGCCCACCAGCGCGGCGGCGAGTACCGCCATCTGCCATGGCGCCAGATGCCTAGCGGCCTGCGCCGGCGTCTCGTCGCCATGGGCCAGATCGCGGTCTTCGTAGTGGCGTGGGCGGCGATAGCTCCAGAGCCACGCTACGGCTAGGCCCAGCCCCATGCCGCCGATGGGGATCAGCATGGCCATGGGCACCATGCCCCGGGTGACCTCGAGGCCGAGTTCCGCGCCGCTTTCATTGAGATTGGCGAGCAGGATGTCGTTGAGAAAGATCGAACCGAATCCCACCGGCAACAGCATGTAGGGCGCGGTGATGCCGAAGGTGATGACACAGGCGGCAAGGCGGCGGTCCAGGCGCAGGTGGTTCATCAGCTTGAGCAGTGGTGGTACCAGCACCGGGATGAAGGCGATATGCACCGGGATCAAGTTCTGCGAGCTGACTGCCGCGGCCAGCAGGGCGCCGAGCAGGGTGAAGGCGACCCAGCGCCGGCTCGCCGGCTGATCGTCGAGATGCAGGCCGCGGATGGCGCGCTCGGCCAGCAGCTCGGTGATGCCGGAGCGCGACAGGGCCACGGCGAAGGCGCCCAGTACGGCGTAGGAGAGGGCGATGGTGGCGCCGTTGCCCAGCCCCTGGTTGAACGCGTCCATGATGTCGCCAATGGGCAGGCCTGCCACGAGGCCTCCCACCAGGCTAGCGACGATCAGCGCGAAAACGACGGAGACGCGGGCAAGGCTGAGGGTGACCATGACCAGGATGGCCAGAACGATGGCATTCATGTTGGCTCACTGAAGGCAGGAAAAGTAGTCAGTAGCGTTTCACACAGAATAAAGCCCCGGGCCGGAGCGTCGGGGCAGCGTATCTTACCTCAAGCGAAGGGGCGGGTCAGTGGCTCGGCAACATCTCCAGCGGCATCAGGCCGTTGAGTGCCCGTGAAGCGAGCAGTTGGGTTGCACGCTCGATGTCGGGACCGAAAAAACGGTCGCGGTCATAGTAGTCGACCCTTCCGCGCAGGGCTTGGCGTGCCTGCTCCAGGCGCGGCGTGCTTGTCAGGCGGCGCTGCTGCGCGTCGAGACGGAAATCGAGCCCTTGGCAGGCCGCCAGCCACTCGATGGCAATGATGCCACGCACGTTGTCGGCCATTTCCCACAGACGCTTGCCGGCGGCCGGTGCCATGGAAACATGGTCCTCCTGGTTGGCCGATGTCGGCAAACTGTCGACGCTGTGGGGGTGGGCCAGGGCCTTGTTCTCGCTGGCCAGTGCCGCGGCGGTGACCTGGGCGATCATGAAGCCGGAATTGACGCCGCCGTTCTCCACCAGGAACGGTGGCAGCTGCGACATGTGGGTATCCATCATCAATGAGACGCGGCGCTCAGTGAGCGAGCCGATCTCGGCCAGTGCCAGGGCCAGATTGTCGGCGGCCATGGCCACCGGCTCGGCGTGGAAGTTGCCACCGGAGAGGATGTCGCCTTCGTCGCTGAACACCAGCGGATTGTCCGATACTGCATTCACCTCGACGGCCAGCACTTCGGCGGCCTGGCGAATCTGGGTCAATACCGCACCCATCACCTGGGGCTGGCAGCGCAGCGAATAGGGATCCTGCACCTTGTCGCAATCGGCGTGAGAGTCGCTGATCTCGCTGCGTTCGGCGAGCAGATGTCGATAGGCCGCCGCGGCGTCGATCTGGCCGCGCTGGCCGCGGGCCGCATGGATGCGAGCATCGAAGGGTGAGCGCGAGCTCAGCGTGGCCTCCACCGTCAGTGCACCGCACACCGTGGCGGCGGCATAGAGGTCCTCGGCTTCGAACAGCCCCTTTAGGGCGTAGGCGGTGGAGACTTGGGTGCCGTTGAGCAGCGCCAGGCCCTCCTTGGGCGCGAGCATGAGCGGCTCCAGCCCGGCGATGGCCAGTGCCTCGCGGGCATCGATCCATTCGCCGCGATGGCGCGCCTTGCCCTCGCCGAGCAGCACCGCGCTCATATGGGCCAGCGGCGCCAGGTCGCCGGAGGCGCCCACCGAACCCTTGAGCGGAATATGCGGGTAGACCTCGGCGTTGACCAGAGCGAGCAGGGCGTCGAGCACCTCGCGGCGAATGCCGGAGAAGCCGCGCGCCAGACTGTTGACCTTGAGCACCATGACCAGGCGCACCAGGGCGTCTTCCATGGGCTGGCCGACTCCGGTGGCATGCGACAGCACCAGCGAACGCTGCAGGTCTTCCAGATGATCATGGTCGATGCGGGTCTGGGCCAGCAAGCCGAAGCCGGTATTGATGCCGTAGACCGTGCGGTCCTCGGCCACCACGCGATTGACGCAATCGACGGCGCGGTCGATGGCGACGTCGGCGCTATCGGGTAGCGTCACGCGCAGTGGCGCCTCGAAGACCTGGCGCGCCTGGGCCAGGCTCATCTTGCCGGGTTGTAACGTCATCGCTTCCATTAATCGTTTTCCTTGTCGAGCATCGGCAGATCCAACCCATTTTCCCGGGCGCACTGCTTGGCAATATCGTACCCGGCATCGGCGTGGCGCATCACCCCAGTGGCCGGGTCGTTGCGCAGCACCCGGCCCAGCCGGGCGTGGGCATCCTCCGTGCCATCGGCGACGATGACCACCCCGGCATGCTGGGAGTAGCCCATGCCCACGCCGCCGCCGTGGTGCAGCGAGACCCAGGTGGCGCCACCGGCGGTGTTGAGCAGGGCGTTGAGCAGCGGCCAGTCGGAGACGGCGTCGGAGCCGTCCTGCATCGCCTCGGTCTCGCGGTTGGGGCTCGCCACCGAGCCGGAGTCGAGGTGGTCGCGGCCAATCACGATGGGCGCCTTGAGCTCGCCGCTGGCGACCATCTCGTTGAAGGCCTGGCCGAGGCGGGCGCGATCCTTGAGCCCCACCCAGCAGATGCGCGCCGGCAGCCCCTGGAAGGCGATGCGCTCCTGGGCCATGTCGAGCCAGTTGTGCAGGTGCGGATCGTCGGGGATCAGTTCCTTGACCTTCTGGTCGGTCTTGTAGATGTCCTCCGGGTCGCCGGAGAGTGCCGCCCAGCGGAACGGGCCGATGCCCTGGCAGAACAGCGGGCGTATGTACGCCGGCACGAAGCCGGGGAAATCGAAGGCGTTGGCGATACCCTCTTCCTTGGCCATCTGGCGGATGTTGTTGCCGTAGTCGAAGGTGGGCACGCCCATCTGCTGGAAGTCGAGCATGGCCTTGACGTGCACCGCCATGGACTGCTTGGCAGCCTTGACCACGTCATCGGGCTCGGCCTTGCCGCGCTCGACGTACTCGTCCCAACTCCAGCCGGACGGCAGGTAGCCGTGCAGCGGGTCGTGGGCACTGGTCTGGTCGGTAACCATGTCCGGCTTCACGCCGCGTTTCACCAGCTCCGGCAGCACGTCGGCGGCATTGCCGCACAGGCCGATGGAGACCGCCTTGCCCTCGGCGGTGTAGCGCTCGATGCGGGCCAAGGCGTCGTCCAAGTCATCGGCCTGCTCGTCCAAGTAGCGCGTACGCAGGCGGAAATCGAGGCGCGACTGCTGGCACTCGATATTGAGCGAGCAGGCGCCGGCCAGGCTTGCCGCGAGCGGCTGGGCGCCGCCCATGCCACCCAGGCCGGCGGTGAGGATCCAGCGGCCCTTCAGGTTGCCGTCGTAGTGCTGACGCCCGGCCTCGACGAAGGTCTCGTAGGTGCCCTGGACGATACCCTGGGAGCCGATGTAGATCCACGAGCCGGCGGTCATCTGGCCGTACATCATCAGGCCCTTCTTATCCAGCTCGTTGAAGTGCTCCCAGGTGGCCCAGGCCGGCACCAGGTTGGAGTTGGCGATCAGCACCCTGGGGGCGTCCTTGTGGGTTTCGAACACACCGACCGGCTTACCCGACTGGATCAGCAGCGTCTGGGTGTTCTCCAGGCGCTTCAGGGTCTCGACGATGGTGTCGAAGCACTGCCAGTCGCGGGCCGCGCGGCCGATGCCGCCGTAGACCACCAGGTCCTCGGGGCGTTCAGCGACATCCGGATGGAGGTTATTCATCAACATGCGCAGCAGCGCCTCGGTCAGCCAGCTCTTGCAACTGAGTTCGCTGCCGGTGGGGGCGGCGATGCGGCGGCTGGGGTCGTGGCGGGCATCGGCGAGGGGAGTGTGGCTGTTCATCGGTGTGTTCTCTCTTCGTTGCAGCCTTGTCGTCGGCTTTGTCGTAGCGGTATGTCGTTCGGTGTCCGATCAGGAGTCCAGCGTGAGCTGGTGGATCAGGCGCGCTGCCGCCCGGGCGGTGCGGCCGTCGTTATCGAAACTGGGGTTGAGTTCGGCGAAGTCGGCCAGGCGTAGCTTGCCGCTGTCACGCACGGTCTCGACCAGCGTCTCGATCATGGCCAGCTCGACGCCGCGCGCGGCGGGAGCACTGACGCCGGGGGCCTCGGAGGACGGCAGCACGTCGAGGTCGACGGTCAGGTAGAGGTGATCGCAGCGCGCCATGAAGCGCTCCAGCTCGCGTTGGATGGCCTCGAAACGGTGCGGGAGAAATTCACGGTCCTCCTTGATCAGCACGCCTAGCTTGCGGGCGCGGTCAAACAGGGCGCGGGTGTTGTTGGCTCGGCTGACACCCAGGCAGGCATAGCGGAACGGCCAGCCGCGTGCCTCGCACTCGGCGGCAATCTGGGCGAAGGGGGTCCCGGAGGAGCGCATCTGGCTGGGGTCGCGCAGGTCGAAGTGGGCATCGAGATTGACGATGCCGATCTTGGGGCAGCGTTCCCCGCGTGCTTCCAGGTGCCGGGTCAGGCCGGACCAGCTGGCGTAGGCCATTTCATGGCCGCCACCCAGTGCCACGGGCAGTTGAGAGTTGGCGAGCAATGTAGCGAGCCGCTCGGCCAGTCGCACCTGGGCGGCTTCCATGTCGTCATTGCCGTGGCAGTTTATGTCGCCTGCATCGAAGACCGGGGCCCGCCGGTGCCAGGCAAGCGGTGCCAGCGCCCGACGCAGTGAGCGGGGGCCCTCGGCGGCACCGACGCGACCTTGGTTGCGTGCGACCCCGGCGTCGCAGCCGAAGCCTACGAGGACGACGCCAGGCTCGCTGTCGCGCTTGTACGGCGTGACCACCTGATGCCAGCGAAGGCTGTCGGGCTCCGGGTCCTCGCGACCGGCCCAGAGTGACATGTCAATGGAAGGATCGGCCAGGTGCAGGTCGGCGTCGGTTTCAGCCATGGATCACTTCTCCCTTGAAGATGCGCTGACGAAGGCGGCCGGGCTGCACGGCGTAAGCCAGCTCGGCCGGTGCGTCGACGTTCCATAGGCAAAGGTCCGCCGGGGCGCCCTCGACGATGCGACCCAGCGAGCGATCGTGCAGGCCCAGCGCCCGTGCGCCGTGAGCGGTCATCCCGGCCAGCGCCTCCCGCGGCGTCAGGCGGAACAGGGTGCAGGCGAAGTTGAGCATCAGGGTCGGCATGAACAGCGGCGAGCTGCCGGGGTTGGCATCGGTGGCCAGCGCCATGGGCACGCCTGCCTCGCGCAGCGCCGCGATCGGCGGACGTTGGGTCTCGCGCAGGGTATGGAAGGCGCCGGGCAGCAGCACGGCAGTGCTGCCGGCCTTGCGCAGGGCGGCCACGCCGACCTCGTCGAGATACTCGATGTGGTCGGCGGAGAGTGCGCCATGGCGCGCCGCCATGGCGCTGCCGCCGAGGTTGGAGAGCTGCTCGGCATGGGCCTTGATCGGCAGGCCATGGGCCTCGGCGGCTTCGAACACGCGCTCACACTGTGCCACCGAGAAGGCGACCTTCTCGCAGAAGACGTCCACCGCATCGGCCAGGCCCTGCTCGGCGGCGTTGGGAATCATCTCGCGGCATACCAGGTCGATGTAGCCGTCGCTGTCGCCCTTGAACTCCGGGGGCAGGGCGTGAGCGCCGAGTAGTGTGGTAACCACTCGCACCGGTAGCGCCTCGCCCAGGCGCCGCGCCACGCGCAGCATCTTGAGTTCATCCTCCACTGTCAGACCGTAGCCGGACTTGATCTCCACGGTAGTAATGCCGTCGTGGAGCAGCGCTTCCAGGCGCGGGCGAGCCAGCCTGAAGAGCTCTTCTTCACTGGCGGCCCGGGTGGCGCGAACGGTGCTGAGGATGCCACCGCCCTGGCGGGCGATCTCCTCGTAACTCACGCCTTCCAGTCGCTTCTCGAACTCCTCGGCACGCGAGCCACCGAACACCAGGTGGGTGTGGCAATCGACCAGGCCCGGTGTCATCACGCCGCCTTGGCCCATTGTCTCGCAGGCTTCCGCTGCGGCGCGGTCGAGCTCGCGCATGGGTATGACGCGCTCGAGCGACTCGCCTGCCACCATCACTGCCATCGGCTCGGGCAGGGTGTCGCAACCATCGAAGAGGGTGACGTCTCGCCATAGTCGGCGCGGCTGGTAGGGCTGTGCTGGCATTTCGGTCTCCCATCTTGTCACTGCCTAATGTATATACATTTAAACGGTCCCGGTACCAGCGTCAAGTCGGTCTCGGAGAGGCTCGCGAGTCGAAAACGCGCTGTCTTTCGAGAGATATGCTCAAATAACTGTTATAAAATGATTTTTTTAGGTTTCGATGAATTTTTATTAGCACGCCGTCAAAGAGGATCAGACTAAGGTATAAGCTTCGCCGAGAGTCGGAGGGTGGCGCCTGGAACTGCCTTATTGTATATACAAATAGGCACCCCTCACATGACATGGCTTCGATGCAGGTCACCGGAGTCGCAGACAATCACAACGCGAGGTAAGCACCATGGCGATACCGGAACCGGCCACGCGCAACATTCGCAATGGCAACTGGCTGACAGCGGCCAAGCTATTCATTCCCAGTGCGCTGGGTATCCTGATCTTCTTCGTTCCCGTCACTCTCGGCGGGAGACAAACTATCTTGCTCGATCACATGGTGAGCGCCGCTCGCGGCGTGTTGGGCGAGGCTGCCGGCCTCTATGCGCTGGCGCTGATCGTGGCGGGAGCCGCTTATCCGCTGGTCAAGGGCAGTTGGAGGCGAAGCCTGACGGAGCGCATCTTCACCGTGCTGAAAGTTGCCGGCGTGGCCGTGGCGATAATGGCCCTGACGGGATGGGGGCCGGCGCTGCTGCACGAGCCGGACATGTTGCCGTTCCTGTTCGACAAGTTGGTGATTCCCGTCGGGCTGATCGTACCGATCGGTGCGGTTTTTCTGGCACTGCTGATCGGCTACGGCTTGCTCGAGTTGATCGGAGTGCTGGTGCAGCCCGTGATGCGACCGATCTGGCGAACGCCGGGCCGCTCGGCCATCGATGCGGTGGCGTCGTTCGTCGGCAGCTACTCGATCGGTCTGCTGATTACCAATCGGGTCTACCAGGCGGGGCAGTACTCGGCGCGAGAGGCGGCGATCATCGCTACCGGCTTCTCTACGGTATCGGCGACCTTCATGATCATCGTGGCGCGCACGCTCGAGCTGATGAGCGTATGGAACCTGTACTTCTGGTTGACGCTGGCGATTACTTTCCTGGTAACCGCGATCACCGTGCGTCTGCCGCCGCTTTCACGGTTGGACGATGCCAAGACCGACGGCGAACCCGAAGCACCTTCGGGTCGGCGCATGGCGACCGCTTGGCACACCGGGCTGGAGGTTGCCGGCCAGGCGCCGGCCTTGCATCGCAGCGTGGCGCTCAACGTGCGCGAAGGTCTGCTGATGGCGATCAGCATTCTGCCGTCCATCATGTCGGTGGGGCTGCTGGGGTTGCTCGTCGCCAAGTACACGCCGCTGTTCGAGTGGCTGGGCCTGTTGTTCTATCCCTTCGTGGCGATCTGGGGGCTCGAGGATGGCATGGCGCTGGCCCAGGCATCTGCGGCGGGCCTGGCGGAGATGTTCCTGCCGGCGCTGTTGATGGGAGAGGCCGAGTTCGTTGCTCGCTTCGCCGCTGGCGTGGTGTCGGTCTCCTCGGTGCTGTTCTTCTCCGCCTCGATACCCTGCATTCTTGCCACCAGCATTCCGCTGTCGGTGGGGCGTATCGTTGCAGTGTGGTTTCTGCGCGTGGCGTTGAGCTTGATGCTGGCAGTGCCAGCGGGCTACCTGGTGCTGGCGCTGGGCGGCACTTAGGATCTGCAGCCGTCTCGGCAGGGGCGAATCAAGGAGACGGGCCTCTTGGCGGCCGCTCAGCCCTCGCTGACGATCTGGCTCAGGCGCTGCTGAGCGGTCCGGCTGGAGATGGTATCGTCTTCAAAGAACTCGGCGAGTGTGCCGATCCAGGCTGCCATGACATGAGAGGGCAACGCCCTCGACTGCACACCGTCGTGGTGTGATTCGTCCCGGATTCGCTGCAGGCCCAGCTGGCTGCAGCGATCCAGCTCCGTGGGGTCGATGTCGGCTCTGACTGGCAGCGACCCCTTCCGGCGACTGAAGGCGAGCTGGTTGTCCGGGTCGAGGACCATGCGGGCAAAGGTACGTTGCGCATCGGGGACTCCATCGCGCGTGGTCAACGGAAAGGCAAAGCCATCGATCGCCATGAAATGTGTGACCGCCGTGCCGGGAGTGAAGACGCAGCCGAAGTCCCTGTCCGCCATATAGCCGAGGGAAGCGAGTTCTCCCTTGGCCCAGTCGCCCATGAGCTGCATACCGGCCTCGCCGCGTCCTATCCTCCTGGTCGCGTCCGCCCAGGTTCTGCCCGCGCGGGCAGCCGATGGTTCGACGAAGCGAGATACGCGGCGCAGCAGGTCGAGCGCTTCCAGCATCCGTGAGTCGAGTACGGCTTGCGTATCGCCCTGGAAGACGCTTGCATAGCCTTCGGCGCCCAGCGTGGAGAACATGATGTTGTGGAAGATCAAGGCGACTTCCCATGGGGCCGAGCCGATGACAATGGCCGGGTAGCCTGCCGCCTCGATTCGTTCTGCGGCAGCAAAAATCTCCTCCCATGTTTCGGGGGGAGCGAGGCTGAGTTCGTCGAAAACCTTCTGGCTGGTCCAGAGCCAATTTTCCAGATGAATATTCGATGGCGCGAAATACACTCTGTCCTGATGACTAATGAGATCTATCACGAAACTGGGCAGCACGTTACGCCAGCCATCCCGTTGAGCAAGAGCCTCGATGTCCTGAACGACCCCGAAATCGGGCAGTTCGGTGGCCCTGGCGTCGAGATTCCACTGAGTCACCGTGGGGGGATAGCCATTGGCGATGCGCTCGCTGACGACTCTTTTCAAGGCGGCCTCATTCTCAGCGGGTAGGTCCGTCCAGTGATTGCCAGCACTGTTCCAGGCATTCCGGTAAACGTCGAGTGCCGCAGATTCGCTCTCCGATATCCAGTAATGCACGACGTCGATCTGGATGTCCGCGGTGAGAGGGGCCTCCTGGGCATTAGTGGCTGTCACGGCTGCTGCAAGATAAAACCCTATGAACAACGCTCTCATCGGCTCTTCCTTCCTTCGCCCAATCACCTGGCTTCCGTCATGGGTTGCTTGAGCCATTCCCTCACTTCCCTGCACGGCATCGGCCTAGCGAACCAATACCCCTGTCCGATCGTACAACCCGCCTCGAGCAGGAACTGGCGCTGTGTTTCCGTCTCGATGCCTTCCGCGATACAGCGCTTACCCAGGTTCCGCGACAGATCGATTATCGCATTGATGATCTGTTCCGATCGGCTGTCCTGGCCGATATCGGCGACGAAACCGCGATCTATCTTTAGTTCATCGAAGGGAAAGTCACGTAGATGCAGCAGCGAGGCGAAGCCTGTGCCGAAATCGTCGAGGGCTATGGATACGCCGTGCTCGCGGAAACGCATCATGGAGGTGCGCATGTGCTCGGCATGACGGTTGAGGAAAACGTCTTCCGTCACCTCGATCGTCAGGTCATGCCAATGAAGCTCACACTCTCGGAGTGTCGAAGCGAGCATCTCGAATCCGCTTTCGTTGATGAGGAGTGCTTCCGGCAGATTGATGGCAACCGGGCCGGGGGTAAACCTCGCTTTTTTCCATGCCTTGAGATCGCGACACACGGTCCTGGCGACGGCAAGGGTCATGTCGCCGATCAGGCGTGGGCCTTTCATCAGTGGCAGGAAGACTCCTGGCGCAAGCAGTCCGAGCGTAGGGTGATTCCAGCGGACGAGCGCTTCGAACCCAAGGTGATTGCCTGTCGCGAGGTCAACCTTCGGCTGATAGTGCACGACGAACTCGTCGCGATCGGTCGCGCCGGCGAGAGCTGCGGCCAGTTCATTTTGCTCGAGCCGCGTGGCGAGCGTCTCTTCGTCGAAGATGAAGGCGCTGCTACTCTCGGCCTTGGCGGCATACAGCGCCAGGTCGGCGACACGCACGAGGCCAGCTTCATCGGTCGCGTGAACAGGAACGATTGCGCCGCCTACGCTTGCCGACGTCCTGAGCGTGTTGTCCTCGTAGGAAAAGTCGGCCGCCAGCGACTTGATAGCATGTTCGGCTATGGCATTGAGGCTGGCTTCGTCGTCAATGTCGGGAAGTAGTATGGCGAACTCGTCACCGCCGATGCGGGCTATGATGTCATGAGGTTGGAAAACGTTCTGGAAAGCTCTGGCGACATGGAGAAGCGTGGCATCGCCAGCCGGGTGCCCAAAGCCATCGTTGATTGCCTTGAAATTGTCGAGATCGACCATCAGCATGGAAAAACCCATGCCATCCTTGCGGTAGCGATAGAGAAGCGCGTTGAGGGCGGAATTGAAATAGGATCGGTTCTTGAGCCTGGTGAGCGGATCCGTTTGGGCAAGATGGGTGAGTTTCTTTTCGAATTCCATCTTGCGAAGATGCTCACTACGCAATTTCATCAATAGTGGGTAGAACAGCAGTATGCTTGCCAGAAGGAAAAGTATGGCAAGCATGAGGAGAAGGGCGGTGCTGATCGAGACGGCATTACCGATACTGACTTCACTGCGGCCGTTGGCGTGCTGGATGATGTCGTTGAACTGACGCATGAGAAGGCTGTCGGCTGAAATGGCAAAGTCGATCGGTCCCCAGTAGGTGTAACGTCGCTGTCGATCCGCGTGACTAGCGTCGACGATTCTTTCAGCACGAGAAAGAAAATCTTCAAGACGTCGATCCAGGTCGACATAGAGCGCTTCAGCCGCTGGACTCTGGCGACTGATCCGCTCCAGGAGGTTTTTGTCGAGACGCCTATGCATGGACTTCAGGCGTAGTATGACGGCTCGAATATCCTCGATGGCTGTACGGACGTCGTCAAGCATCGGCTGGATGACGTGCTCAGGCAGCGTGGGGTCGGCCGACGCGCTCATGACTGCCCGTGTTTGCTGGGTGAGTTGTTGAAAACGAATGAACTTCTGGCTGGTCAGAAAGCTGATTTCCTGCTGTACGGCATGGCGGTCCAGGGCGATCTTGACTGTCAGGTAGATAGCGCCAATAAGCAGGGTCATGATGATGGCGATGCCGATGTAGTATCGACCAATGGAGCGAATGTAGACTTCGATCGAAGAACCCGGCCTGGGTGGGGGAGTCAAGATTTCAGGCATGCTCTGCCACTATGCGTAGTGATGTTTCGGCCATGCTGCCCTTTGGCCAACTTGGAAGTTCAAGTGACAATTTTTACTTAATAGTAGCCTTGGCAATATGACTGCCTAGTTATAACTTGCTTGTTATCGATCGCAGCCTGCAAGCCGACGGACGACGAAATGCCAGTATAACTTGCGACCTCGAAGCGACGGTAGGCTGAAAAAAATAAGACGGCAACGGTGGTTTCAACGCGGTTCAAAGCTGCGGTGCAAGGAAGAGCGCAGTTTGTAGCGCTCGCCGGGATGAATCAGCCGGGCATAGCTGATCAGGTTTTCGCCGGACCAGGTGCGTCGCGTCATGCTAAGGCAGGGGCGGCTTACTTCGGTCTCGAGTCGCTCGGCGGTAGCGGCGTCGACCAGTACCGCTTCGACCACGTGCTCGATGTCGGTGATGGGGCATGCCGCCACCAGCACCTCATTGGGGGTGTGGTGGCTAAAGTCGGTTTCCAGGTAGTCGGGTACCCAGCGAGGATTGACGAAGCGCTCTTCGAGCTGGATCGGTATGCCATTCTCGCGGTGCACGATAAGGGTATGATAGACCCGGGTTCCGAGGCGGACGCCAAGACGTAGGGCGACTTCATCGTCGGCAGCGATGGCTTCGGCAAGCAGCACGTCGTTGCTGTAAAGGTGGCCGCGTCCGCGCACCTCTTCGGCGATGTTATGCACATCGACCAGCGACGATTCCGCCTTGCGGTCGGTAACGAAGGTGCCCAAGCCAGGTTGCCGCGTCAGGTAGCCCTGGTGTACGAGATCGCGGATCGCCTTGTTGGCGGTCATGCGGCTGACACCGAAGTCCCGTGCCAGCTGCTCTTCCGGTGGTATCTGGTGATGTGCCGGCCAGTCGCCGTCATTGATCCTCTTCAGCAGGTGCTGCTGAATCTGAAGGTAGAGTGGAATCGTGCTACCCATGCTGGGCTGAGTCCTTCTGGCGAGAATGAATTATCTATACGCGCAGTCTAGCCGGATGGCGGGTGCAAGGCACCTGCCTGTCACCAAGTACCTGCCAGAACGCTTCGGAGTGGTACGTTGCTTCCAGTGCTGCCTCGGCCTTTCGCCGATCGGGCGTAGCATGCTTGAATGCCTGACAGATTCCCGTCTTCTTCCGGTAAGAGCGCTATGGCCTTCGGTTCATCTACCCGTATCAACAAGTACATCAGTGAAAGCGGCATGTGTTCTCGGCGAGAGGCCGACCGCTATGTGGAGCAGGGCAACGTGTTCCTCAACGGCAAGCGTGCCAAGACGGGCGACCAGGTATTTCCGGGGGATGAGGTCAAAGTCAACGGGCAGCGCATCGAACCCCAGGAAGCCGAAGACCTGGTCTTCATCGCTCTGAACAAACCGGTAGGCATCGTCAGCACCACCGAGTCGAGCGAGAAGAGCAACATTGTCGATTTCGTCAAGCATGGCGTTCGTATCTTCCCCATCGGGCGGCTGGACAAGGATTCCCAAGGGCTCATCTTTCTGACCAATAACGGAGATCTGGTCAACAAGATCCTGCGGGCCAGCAACAATCATGAAAAGGAGTATCGGGTCACCGTCAACAAGCCGATTACCGACGAATTCGTCGCGGGAATGAGTTCCGGGGTGCGCATTCTTGGCGAGGTGACAAAGCCGTGCAAAGTCGTCAAGGAGTCGACCTTCGTCTTCAACATTACCCTGGTGCAGGGGCTGAATCGCCAGATCCGGCGAATGTGTGAGAAATTCGGTTACGACGTCACCAAGCTGGAGCGAATCCGGATCATGAACGTTTCGCTCAAGGGGCTGGCACTAGGGGACTGGCGCGATCTGACCGGGAAGGAGATCGACACCATCATCGCGTTGACCGAGAGGTCCAGGTCCGACGCGCCGGCTGAAAGCGGTAAGGCAACGCCACCCAGGGGAGCTGGCAAGCGCAAGACGTCCAAGCCCGCGAAAGGGGCAACGGCCACTGGCAGGCAGGGCAACAAGGGCAGGGCGTCGTCTGGCGGGATTTCCAAGGGCAAGACATCCAAGGCCAAGGCGTCCAAGGCCGGTACCGTCAAGGAGGTCGGACCGAAGCAGGTTGCCAAGGCCAGGGGCAAGAAGCCACTGCATGGAAAACCCAAGCCGGATGGCAGCCAGGGCGGAAGGGGAGGCAAGCCCCGTCGGACGAAGCCGGGCCGCTAAGTCCGACAGCATTTCATCGACAACAAACGCCAGATAGGCAAACTCCCATGTCTCGGACGACACGACTATTCGATCTCATGCAGACCCTGCGACGTCATCGCCGGCCGGTCAGCGGTACAGTGCTGGCGGATGAGCTGGGGGTCTCGCTGCGGACCCTGTACCGGGACATTGCGGCGCTCAAGGCCATCGGTGCCGAGGTCGAGGGAGAGGCGGGGCTGGGTTATGTGTTGAAACCCGGATTGCTGCTGCCGCCGTTGATATTTTCCGAGGAGGAGCTCGAGGCGGTGGCCCTGGGCCTGAAATGGGTGGGAAAACGCGCCGACGATGGGCTGGCCGTGGCTGCCGGCGAAGCGCTCGCCAAGGTTGCAGCCGTGCTGCCCGGTGAGCAGCGTCATCGGCTGGAGGACTCGGCGCTCCTCATCGGGCCCGGCTGGGAGCGGCCGCAGGCCGTTGACCTCCAAATCCTCCGGCAGGCGATCCGCGACGAGCAGAAGCTCGAGATTACCTACCGCGACCAGCAGGGGCGGCGCTCTTCTCGTATCATCTGGCCCTGTGCGATCGCCTTCTTCGAATCGACCCGGATCGTTGCCGCCTGGTGCGAGCTGCGTGAAGCGTATCGCCATTTTCGTGCCGATCGAATAGAAGCGGCAGAGGCGACAGGCCAGCGCTATCCACGGCGTCGGCACGTGCTTCAAAAGGAGTGGCTGCAAACACTGCTGCCATGTTCTGTCACTGCCACGGTCTATCCTGTTCCCACCTCAAGCCGAGAGAAGGAGCAGTCGAAAATGGAACAGGAACTCGTCTTTTACACCAACCCCCTGTCGCGGGCCGGCATCGTACATTGGATGCTGGAGGAAGTCGGGCAGCCTTATCGTATGGAGGTGCTCGAGTTCGGTACCTCGATGAAGTCACCGGAGTATCTGGCCGTCAACCCGATGGGCAAGGTACCGGCGATCCGCCATGGCGATACCGTGGTGACCGAAGCCGCGGCGATCTGCGCCTATCTTGCCGAGGCCTTCCCGCAAGCGGGGCTGCTGCCGAGCCCCGAGGCGCGTGGGGATTATTTCCGCTGGCTGTTCTTTGCCGCCGGGCCCATGGAAATGGCCTTGTCGCTCAAGCATGCCGGCTTCTCGCTCACGCCGGAGCATGAGTTGCAGTTCGGCTGTGGCAAGTATGAGACGGTGGTCGAGACTCTTGCCAATGCAGTGGCGGGCCGCAAGTACATTGCCGGCGATACCTTTACCGCCGCGGATGTGTACGTCGGTTCGCACATCGGTTGGGGAATGCAGTTCGGTACGCTGGAAAGGCGGCCCGAATTCGAAGCCTATTGGGCGGGTTTGAAGGATCGGCCTGCCAACCGCCGAAGTGAAGCGTTCATTGCCGAAGCCATGGCAGCACAGGCGGGAGCCGGCAACGAGCAGCCAACGACTTCGTGAGACGCGCTTTCAATGCCCCGGCGTGCCGTCAGGCGGCTACGCCGGGGCAGACCTTCATGTAGAATCCTTGCCCCCTTGGGGATCGGAGGCATCGTAGTCCTGAGTGTCGTCGGGCGGAGAGCCTGGCTCGAGGGATGTTTTGTGCTCGTACTCTCGGGCGGCACGGATCGCCTCCGGCTCGCTGTCGTGGCGCGAAATCTCCTGCGGCAGGTTCGGGTCGGTCACGTCGACCACCCGCCAGCCGCTCACCAGTATCGCTTCGCGGTTCTCTTCCCTGATCGGCTCGACACGTGCCGTGCGCGTCATGGCATCCTCCATGGTTGCTAAACCCACAATAACCATGGCAGAGGATGCCTGGATTGGCTAACTGCAGTGCTGCGCCAGAGGCTCCGCTACGCTTGACCTGGCGCATGGCAACGTCCATACAGGAAGAGTCATCAGCCCGACAACTGGAGGTCAGGATGAAGAGACTGATGGGACTCGCAGCCGCCTGGTGGTTGCGCAAACCGGAGAATCGCGCGAGGCTTAAGCGCAAGGGCAAGCAGATGCTCGACGGATTTCGCGGGCGCCAGGCCCGGACAACGGCGGAACACGAGCGCCGCCGTCATCCTTGAGCGATCGGCCCCGGTGCAATTACCGGGGCCTTCAGCTCACACCGATCCTTCCTGAACGAGGCAGACCGAGCGCATGAGTCGCCGCATGATGAGCCCTGCAGCGGCTCGCAACCGCCAGCCCATACTCGATGTCCTGAGCGTCGTAATGCCTGAGCGTGCCAAAATCCTCGAGGTCGCCAGCGGCAGCGGTGAGCACGGCGTGTACATGGCCGAAGCCCGGCCGGACTGGACCTGGCAGCCCAGCGATCCCAATCCTGAAGCGCGCAAGTCCATCAGCGCATGGCGTGAGTATGCGGGGCTCGATAATCTGCTCGAGCCGCTACCGCTGGATGTGGCTGGAATATGGCCTGCCGGCCCCTTCGACGCCGTGGTGGCCATCAATCTGGTGCACATTTCCCCTTGGGAAGTCACCGAGGCGTTGATGGTGCGGTCAGCCGAGCGGCTGCGCAATGGCGGGGTGCTCTATCTCTACGGCCCCTACCGCCGTGATGGTCGGCATACCGCGGCGAGCAACGCCGCGTTCGATGCCGACCTCAAGTCGCGCGACCCGCGCTGGGGCGTACGCGAACTCGAGAGCGTCGTGGCCGAAGCACAGCCGCATGGTTTCATGCTGGAACAGACCATCGATATGCCGGCCAACAACCTCAGTGTGGTGTTGCGCCTGCATTGCTGAGTTCCGTTGACCTTATTCCCGCCGTTCACTCTTCGCTTCTTGGCTCCTCGACTTGCCCAGGGACGCGGTAGCGCACGCCCTCGGCCTGACGGTCATCCTCGTAGCGCCGAGTTTCCTCTTCGGCAGGAACGCCCCATAGCGTCTTACGGTTGCCGTCTTCGTAGGTGTAGGTCGTGCAACCGGCGAGCAGGACAAGGCTCAGGGGAATGGCGATGCGCAGCATGGGTGTCACAGTGAATCCCTTCGCAGAAAACGGACATGCGGCCAGCCTGAGGCCAGGCCGCACGGCCGTCAAGCGGAACCTGCTCAGCCGGAAAGGCCCAGCATGATCGGCCCGTAGACCACCAGCAGCAGTACCGCGATGAGCCCCAGCAGATAAGGCAGTATGGCCCGGGTGATGCGCTCCAGCGGCAGCTCAGTCACGGAAGAAGCGACATAGAGGTTGATCGCCACCGGCGGGGTGATCATGCCGATCGCCAGCCCCATCACGATAATGATGCCGAAATGGATCGGGTCGATGCCGAGCTGAAGTACCAGCGGCAGCAGCACCGGCGTGAGAATGATCAACGCGCTGGCGGTCTCGATGAACACGCCGGTCAGCAGGATCACCGCCACGACCAGCAGCATGACCACGTACGGATCGGTGGAGAGCGACAGCACCGCCTGGGCGATGGCGCCGGGTACCTGCCAGCTCGAGAGCGTCCAGCTCAGCACCGCCGAGGTGGCGATGACCAGCATGATCACGGAAGTGGTGATCGCCGAGCGAATCAGGATGCGGTAGACGTCGGCCAGGCTCAGGTCGCGGTAGATGAACAGCGATACCAGCAGGGCGTAGTTGACCGCCACGACTGCCGCCTCGCTCGGTGTGAAGATTCCCGAGAAGATGCCGCCGAGGATGATGACGGGCGTCATCAGTCCCCAACTGGCACTCTTGAAGGTGCGCCATATCGTGGCCGCCGACAGTGCGGTGCCGCGCGGGTAGTTGCGCCGGTAGGCCTGGACGATGGCAATGGCCGCCAGCCCGATGCCCATCAGGATGCCGGGCACGATGCCATTGAGAAACAGCCTGGATACCGACTGCTGCGCGATCACGGCATAGATGATCATCGGCACGGAGGGTGGAATCACCACACCAATGGTCCCGCTGGCGGCGATCAGGCTTGCCGCCGAGGCGGGGTCATAGCCCTTGCGCCTGAGTTCAGGCACCAGGCTGGAGCCGACGGCGGCGGTGGTGGCGGCGCCGGAGCCTGAAATGGCGGCGAAAAACATGCCGGCACCGACCGAGACGATGGAGAGGCCACCCTTGAGAAAGCCGAACAGCGAATCGGCGAAGTCGACCAGCTTGGCGCTGACCTTGCCCTGGGCCATCAGGTCACCGGCCAGGATGAACATGGGAACCGCCACCAGGGCGAAGGAGTTGATGCCTTGGAACATCTGCTGGGTGACCACCATCAGCGGCACGCCCTGGGCGTTGAGCGCGAGAAGGGTGCTGGCGCCGATAGCCAGCGCGATGGGCACGCCCAGCAGCATGAAGGCGAAGAACAGGATGAAGAGCAGGCCCGTCATACCGGCGGCTCCTCCGCGTTGTCGGTGTTAGCCCCCCGGGGGCCCTCGACGATGAGCTCGATGACATCGACCAGCGCATACCAGGTCATGATCGCGGCGGAGATCGGTATCACGGCATAGACATAGGTCATCGACAGCCGCAGCGAAGCAGAGCGCTGAAAGCTCTGAACCTGCATATAGCGATAGCCGATCACGATCAGTGCAACCAGGAACCCCAGCGCTACCAGCACCGCGGCGATCCGCGCCAATTGGGCTATGCGCTTGGGCAGTGCCTCGACGGCGAAGGTCACGGCGATATGACGCCCGCGCTGGAAGGCCAGGGTGGCGCCGAGGAAGGTGATCCAGATGAGCAGGAAGCGGGCCACCTCCTCGGTCCAGCCCGCCGCGGTGAAGAATACGCGAGAGACGATCTGCAGCGTGATCACGCCGATCAACGCCGCCATGCCCAGAAACACGATGGGCCGTATGACGGCGTCGAGGACGCGCTCGCTACGCTGCAGCAGGCCCATCAGGGCGTGCAGCGGGGCATTCACTTACTGCAATGCCTCGCGGATACGGGTGAGGTAATCGCCGAACTGGTCGCCGTACTTCTCGTAGACCGGCTCCACGGCAGTCTGGAAGGCTCCGAGCTCGGGCTCTTCGACGATCTCCATGCCGGCGGCGCGCAGCTCGTCGAGCTGGTCGGCCTCCATCTCGGCGTTCATGCGGCGCTCGTGCTCGGCGGCTTCCTGGGCGGCTTCCACCAGCACCTCCTGGGCGGCTTCGGGGAGTTGGTTCCAGGCCGGCATCCCCATGACGAAGATGGCAGGTGCATAGGTGTGGCGCGACAGCGTCATGTGGTCCTGGGTCTCGTAGAGCTTGAACGAGTGGATGACGTTGACCGGATTCTCCTGACCATCGATGGTGCCCTGCTGCATGGCGGTAAGGGCTTCGGTCCAGGCCATGGGAATGGCGTTGGCGCCGAGTTCGCGGAAGGTGTCGGTGTAGACCGGGTTCTCCATCACGCGGATGCGCAGGCCGTCGATATCCTCCGGACTGGTCACCGGACGTTCGCTGTTGGTCAGGTTGCGAAAGCCGCGTTCGGCATAGGCCAGGCCCTTGAGGTTGACGTCGGCGAGCTTGTCGAGAAGCTCCTGGCCGATCTCGCCATCGAGCACTTCGTAGGCGGCCTCGGGTGAGGGGAACAGGAAGGGCAGTTCGAAGACCGCCATCTCCTCGACGAAGTTGGCCACCGGGCCGTTGGTGATCACGCCCATATCGACGGTGCCGATCTGCATGCCCTCGAGCAGGGTGCGTTCGTCACCCAGCGAGGCATTGGGGTAGATATCGATGGAGACCGCTCCCTCGGTGCGCTCGGCGACCAGCTCCTGGAACTTGATCGCAGCGATATGGAAGCCGTCCTGTTCATTGACCACGTGGGCCAGGCGCAGAGTCACCGGATCCATGTCCTCGAAATCGGCAGCCTGAACGGTGGAAACTACAGCGAGGGAGATGCCAAGTGCCAGCGTGCGGCGTGCAAACGTTTTCATTTTAATTTTCCTTTGTCGGGTCAAACCGTTGAGAGGATGCCCCAGCGGCCCCGACAGGGTCAATCACCGCGCTGACATTGGGGTAACACACCGCCCGATTGACGGACGTGCGCGTTGATGCGTCATACAGCCGCTTCACACGCGAAATCAATTCCTACAGAAGCCGGTACATGACGTGGGCGTCGACCAGTCCTTGCCGTGGGTGGCGGAAGGCGCAGGGCAGGGTGCCGACGATTTCGAAGCCATGCTTCTGCCACTGGCGAATCGCTACTTCGTTGGTGGCAACGACCATGTTGAACTGCATGGCGGTGAAGCCGAGCTCGCGAGCGACGCGCAGCGAATCCTCGCACAGCTGGTTGGCGATGCCTTGGCCACGCGCCTTCTCGGCCACTAGATAGCCGCAGTTGCAGACGTGATCGCCGGGCCCCGGCTGGTTGGGCTTGAGGTAGTAAACGCCGAGCAGGTTGCCGGCGGTGTCCTCGGCCACGCGTACGGCACGTGGCAGTTCCACCCACATGCGGTAGGCATCGGGCTCGCTGATCTGGCGTGGTACGGCGTAAGTGTCGCCGGCATGCAGGACGGGAGCGATGAAGTCCCACATGGCGGACCAGTCGCCCGACTGATAAGGGCGGATACGGATCATTGGTGTCCTCCTTGATACCTGGTATCGGCCCTCGATTCTATTCCAAGTCAGCGTGGAAAAGGCAGTCTCGCGTCAGACCGGTCCTACAAGATGCTTGACGGCCAGATAAGCGGAGAGCCCCCATGGTCCGAGTTCGCGGCCGATGCCGCTGCGCTTGAAGCCGCCCCAGCCGGTTTCGGGCAGTACCAACTGCTCGCTGTTGAACCAGATGCTGCCGGCCTGTAGCTGGCGTCCGACGCGTCGGGCTCGCTCGCCATCGCCGCTCACGACGGTCGCTGCCAGGCCGAAGTCGCTGTCGTTGGCCAGCTCGATCGCCTCCGCTTCGCCCGCCACGCCGCGCGCGCAGAGCACCGGGCCGAAGATCTCTTCGCGCCATAGCCGACTCTGTACCGGCACGTCGCGATAGAGGGTCGGGGCGACGAAGTAGCCACGCTCGGGCAACTCTCGATGGCCGACATCGCGTACTGCCTTGAGCCCTTCCTGCTCCGCGATGGTGAGATAGGTCTGGACGCTCTCGCGCTGGCGGGCACTGGTCAGCGGGCCCATGTCGGTGGCTTCCTCGAGCGGGTCGCCCAGTGTCAGCGCATCGATGCGTGCCGCCAAGGCGTCGTAGAGCGGCTCGGCAATGGCGTCATGCACGATCAGCCGCGAGGTGGCCGAGCAGATCTGGCCGGCATTGAAGTAGAGGCCGGCCATGACCCAGTCGGCCGCCTGGTCGGGATCGGCGTCATCCAGCACCAGAATCGGCGACTTGCCGCCAAGCTCCAGCGAAACGTCGGCGGTGCGCTCGGCGGCGGCGCGCATCACCGCCTCGCCGACCCGGTTGCTGCCGGTGAAGGAGACCTTGTCGATAGCCTGATGAGCGGCGAGTGGGGCGCCGATGCCCTCGCCATCGCCGAGCAGCAGGTTGAACACGCCGGCTGGCAGGCCGATTTCGAGAGCGATTTCGGCCAGCACGCGCTCGGGCAGCGGTGTCACCTCGGAGGGCTTGAGCACCGCCGTACAACCGGCGGCGAGCGCCGGGGCAAGCTTCCAGGCGCTGGTTACCAGCGGGAAGTTCCACGGCGTGATCAGGCCGACTACGCCTACCGGATCGTGGTAGCAGCGTGCCTCGACGCCTTCCATCTCCAGCTCGACGAGACGGTCCTGGCGCTGATCCAGCACACGCGCCTGACCGGCATAGTAGCGGTAGCAGGCGATGGCATCGTCGAGGTCGATGCCGGCCTCGGCCAGCACCTTGCCGTTATTGGTCGATGAGAGCCGGACCAATTCGTCGCGGCGCCGGGCCAGACCATCGGCGAAGCCCTTGAGGTAAACGGCGCGCTCGGTGCCGGAAAGCGCACGCCAGGCGGGCAGGGCGCGGCGTGCCGCGGCCACGGCAGCGTCGACATCGCCCGGGTGGCCGGCGGTGACCTCGGCGATCACCTCTTCGCGATATGGATTCATCACCGAAAGCCGGCGTTCCCCTCGCGAGGGGACCCAGCGGTTGTCGATGAATTGATGACCGAGTCGTTGCATGAGGGCTCTCTTCATCTGGCCAGGGAAGCAAACTTCCCATTTTGGCTGGGAACCGCGGCTTTCCCAGGGGAACGGTGCCGCGAAGGCGCTGTGAATCCTTCCCTGGACGCTACCTTTTCCTTCCCTGGAAAAGGACCTTCGCTTTACCGTCCCCCTGGCGCCGCGTGTTGATGGGTTGGTTAACCGATAGCTCGCTGCCAGGCGTTGGCGTCCACTTCGATCAGCAAGGGACCGTCGCTGGGGCGAACGGCGAGGGCCCGGGCCAGCTCGGCGGGATTGCCGATCCGGGTGGCCAGGCAGCCGAAGCCGGTGGCGACGGTCTGGAAGTCGGGCGCCTGGATGTCGACGCCGCAGCGCGTGACGCCGTGGGCATCCATGTAGCGGCGAATCTCCTCATAGCCTTGGTTGTGCCACAGCACGATCACCACCGGCAGGTTCTGCTCCACGGCGGTGGCGAGCTCACTGAGGGTGAACATCACGCCGCCGTCGCCGACCAGCGCCACCACGGGAAGCGTCGGTTGGCCGAGCTGGGCGCCGAGGGCGGCCGGCAGGCCGTAGCCGAGGGTGCCGTAGCCGGTGGAGGCGTTGAAGTAGCGCCGCGGCTCGGGCTGCGAGACGAGATGATTGCCGGCGTAGACCGGGGCGGTGGAGTCGCCGACCAGGATCGCCTCGGGTAGGGCTTCGCGCAGGGCGGAATAGAGAGGCACGAAGGGGGCGAAGGCCGGGTCGGCTTCGAGCCCGAGCGCCTCGAGCGTGGCGGCTGTGCGTGCGGCGCCGTCGCGTGAGAGCGTCTCAGGGAAATGTTCGGCCAGCAGCGCCAGGCTGCGTCCGGCATCGCCCACCAGGCCCAGCGAGACCTGCTGGTTGCGCACCAACTGCTGGGCGTCGAGGTCGATGCGGATCAGTCTGCCGCGAAGCTCGAAACCGTCGTCGAACACGACGTCGTAGTCGGTCTCGCCGAGCTCGGTGCCTACGGCCAGGATGACATCGGCGTCGCGGGCCAGCTCACGCACCGCCGGCAGCGCCGCATTGGCGCCCAGGTCGAGGGGGTGATCGCGCCCCAGCAGGCCTTTGGCGTTGATGGTGGTCACGCTGGGGGCATCGAGCCGTTCCACCAGCGCCCTGGCCGCCTCCGGAGCGTCGACGCAGCCACCGCCCAGCAGCACCAGCGGGCGCTTTGCCTGACGCAGCCATTCGGCGGCCAGGGCTAGCCCTTCGGGATCGGGGGCGGCACGGAACAGACGCGCCGGAGGCGTCAGCTCGGCCAGCGCCAGCGGGGCATCGAACAGGTCGATGGGAATCTCTATGTGCACCGGGCCGGGGCGCTGACCCTGGAACACGGCAAAGGCACGGGCCAGTACTTCCGGCAGGGCAGCGGGATCGAGCAGGGTATGGCTGAAGCGGGAGACGCCCGCCATCAACTGCTGCTGGCTCGCAAGCTCGTGCAGTCGGCCCTGGCCGCGGCCCAGGGTGTCGCGGCGGTTGACGCTGGAAATCACCAGCATGGGGATCGAGTCGGCCAGCGCCTGGCCCATGGCGGTGGCGATATTGGTCATGCCGGGCCCGGTGATGATCAGGCAGACTCCGGGCTTGCCGGTGGCGCGGGCGTAGCCGTCGGCCATGAAGCCGGCGCCCTGCTCGTGGCGCGGTGTAACGTGGCGCAAGCCACCGTCCTCCAGCCCTCGGTAGAGCGCCACCGTATGCACGCCGGGGATGCCGAACACGGTGTCGACGTCGTAGCGTTCACGTAGCAGTGTCAGCAGGAGCTGGGCGCAGGTCATCGTTTGGCTAGGCATCGCGAACCTCAGAAGAAGAAGGTGTGGGCCATGAAGGCGATGATCGGCAGTGTGATGGCCGTACGTAGCAGGAAGATCGCCACCAGCTCCCACAGCTTGAGGGGAATCTTCGACTTGAGCAGCAGCGCGCCGATCTCCGACATGTAGATCAGTTGGGTCAGCGACAGGCAGGCAATGACGAAGCGGGTCAGCTCGCTCTCGATATTGGTGGCAAGTACCGCCGGCAGGAACATGTCGGCGAAGCCCACCAGGGTGGCGGGGGCGGCCGCCTCGGCCTCGGGAATGCGCAGCAGTTCGAGCACCGGCACCATGGGGTAGGAGAGCCAGGTGAACAGCGGCGTGAACTCGGCAAGAATCAGCGCCACGGTGCCGATGGCGAACACCAGCGGCAGCAGGGCGAGGAAGATGTCGGCCACGTTGAACAGCGCGTTGCGGGCGAGCTCCCTGGGGCCGGGAGCATGCTCGGCACGGCGTACCGCCTGGGTCAGGCTGTAGCGCAGCAGACCCATCTCCTCGGTGCGCTTCTCCGACAGTTGGCAACCTACGGGTTCGTAGTAGGTGTCCGGCTTGCGCGACAATGGCGGCAGGCGCGGCACGATGACCGCGGCGATCAACCCGGCCACCACCACGGTGAAGTAGAACTGCACGAACATGTGGTTGAGATCGACGAAGCTGGTGATCAGCAGGCTGAAGGCGATCGACACGATGGAGAAGTTGGTGGCGATGACCGAAGCTTCGCGGCGACTGTAGTAACCCTGCTCGTACTGCTGGGTGGTGATCAGTACACCCACGGTGCCCGAGCCCATCCACGAGGCGGTGGCATCGATGGCGCTGCGCCCGGGCAGGTTGAAGATCACTCGGAACGGTTTGCGTACCAGACTGCCGATGAACTCCATGAAACCGAACTCGACCAGGAACGGCAGCAGCAGGGCGGCGAAGAAGAAAAAGGTCAGCAGCACCGGTGCCAGGTCGTTGAGCATCACCCCTCCGGTGAAGGAGGCGGTGACGAACTCGGGCCCGAACTGGAAAAAGGTCATCAGGGCGAAGGCGGCCCCGAGGAGGCGCATGCCGAACCACACCGGGCCGACGTGGAACATGTCGTGCAGCACGCCCTTCTCGGCCCAGCCCGGGCGGGCGATCTTGACCCAGGAAGTGGCCAGCACCGAAAGCACCAGGACGAACACGGCTATGGCCGGCAGGGCACTGCCGAGCAGCGCCTTGAGCCCATCGGCCATGAGCCCCATGCCGATGTTGATGGTATCGCCGAACTGGAACGGCACCAGAAACAGGCCGACGCCGATGGCAGAAGGAATGATGAATTTAAGCAGATTGCTGCGCTCGAAAGACGCCGGGACGGCAGCGTTTCGGCGCGTGGTGTCAGTGGTGGACATGGGCTTTCCCTTGGGTTGTCGTTGTAGGTTAATGGAGTGTCATGTCAGTCGCGGCGCTTGACACCCGGCAGGACGCAGAGCATCTCGTAGAGCAGGGTGGCGCCCATCAGCGCCGTGTTGCCGCTGGTGTCGTAGGGCGGCGAGACCTCGACCAGGTCGCCGCCGACGATGTTCAACCCCGTGGCGCCACGTACGATCTCGAGCCCCTGGGTCGAGGTCAGCCCGCCCATCTCGACGGTGCCGGTGCCGGGGGCGACCGAAGGATCGAGCCCGTCGATGTCGAAGGTGATATAGACCGGGGTGTCGCCCATCTGCTCGCGCACCTCCTTCATCAGCGGCTCGAGCGAGCGGTACCAGCACTCCTCGGCCGTGACAACGCGGAAACCCTGCTGGCGGCACCAGTCGAAGTCTTCGGCGGCGTAGCCGGTCCCGCGCAGGCCGATCTGCACCACCTTGTCCTTGGCCAGCAGTCCCTCTTCCTGGGCGCGACGAAACGGCGTGCCATGGGCCAAGGGCTCGCCGAACATGTGCTCGTTGACGTCGGCGTGGGCATCGATGTGAATCAGCCCCACCGGGCCATGTCTCTTGGCGATGGCGCGCAGGATCGGCAGGGTGATCAGGTGGTCGCCGCCCAGGGTCAGCGGGATGCAGCCGTGGGAGAGAACCTCATCGTAGAAGCGGCTGATGATGTCTACCGTCTTGGGCAGATGAAAGGTATTGATCGGCACGTCGCCGATATCGGCCACCTGCAGGCTGTCGAAAGGGGCGGCGCGGGTGGCCATGTTGTAGGGGCGCAGCATGCGCGACTCGTCGCGTACCTGGCGCGGCCCCAGACGTGTGCCCGGACGATTGGAGGTGCCGGTATCCAGCGGCACGCCGATGAACGCCACGTCCAACCCTTCGGCGGTAGCCTGGGTGGGCAGGCGCATCATGGTGGCGGGGCCGCCGAAGCGCGGCATCTCGTTGCCGCCCAGCGGCTGGTTGTAGTCGGTCATGGGTAGCCTCTGCTTTGCTTTGTCATGATCTGCTTTGCTTTGTGACTAGTAGCAGTTTTCGTGCCAACCCCAGAGGCCCGTATCATGGGCTTTTTGAGATGTGCCGATTCAGAATTGGATCGTGCGAGGCAATGATTGATACACTCATGCATCGCGATACAAAAATGAATCAAGAGCCTTGGTAGCGTGAGCGAAATGAGCGAGATCGACCAGGAGGTGGTGCGGACCATCGTCGAGACGGCCAACGATCACTTCTTTATCGTCGATGGGTCGGGCCGCGTGCTCGATGTGAGCCCGGGGGCAGCGGCGGTATATGGCATGGCGCGGGAGCGCTTGATCGGCAGTTCGGTGCAGCGCCTCGAAGCGGAGGGCGTACTCAAGCCCTCCATCAGCCTCGAGGTGATTCGCAGCGGTAAGCCGGCACAGTTGATGCAGGTCACCGGCACGGGCAGGCGGGTGATAGCTGAGGCGCATCCGGTCTATGTCAACGGTCGGCTCGAGCGCATCGTCAGTCGCTCGCGCGATCTCACCGACCTGCAACTGCTGCAGGACGAGTACGCGCTCTTGCAAAAGCGCTTCAGCGAGCACCTGAAGCGCAGCCAGAGCGGGGTCGCTGGTGAGGACGGTCAGCTCGAAGATATGTTGGAAAGCCTGGAGATCCGCAGCCAGGTGATGCGCGAGCTCGCCCTGCTGCTCAAGCGCGTGGCGCCCTCGGACGCCACCGTGCTGATGCTGGGGGAGTCCGGCGTCGGCAAGACCGCCTTCGCTCGCCAGTTGCACCGCTGGAGTCGACGTCGCGAGGGACCGTTCCTCGAAGTGAACTGCGGGGCGATCCCCGAGAACCTGTTCGAGTCGGAGATGTTCGGCTATCAGCCAGGCGCCTTCAGCGGCGCGGCGCGCCAGGGCAAGGCGGGGCTGCTGGAGCAGGCCCACGGCGGCACGCTCTTTCTCGACGAGATCGGCGAGCTACCGCTGTTGATGCAGACCAAGCTGCTCAAGGTGATCCAGGACGGCAGCGTCACGCGACTGGGTGACACCCGCCAGCGGCAGGTCGACTTCCGCCTGGTGGTCGCCACCAATCAGGACCTGGCCAAGCGCGTCGAGAGCGGCGCTTTTCGCCTCGACCTGTATTACCGCCTCAACGTCATTCCGGTCACGCTGCCGCCGCTGCGCGAGCGCCGTGAGGATATCCCGGCACTGGTCGAGGCATGCCTGGAACGACTCAACCAGCGCTACGGCCAGCGCAAGCTACTGCACGGTAGCGTGTGGTCGGAGCTGATGGGATGCGAGTGGCCGGGCAACGTGCGCGAGCTGGAGAACTGGCTGGAGCGTGCCTGGCTCTCGTCGGCGGGGGACCTGATCCATTCGCCCACGCCGGGCGACATCGCGGGTGTGGCACCGATGGCACCACCGGTTGCGGCGTCGGCGCGGACGGAATTGGCCGAGGACGAAGGGCTTGCCGCCTATCTGGCCCGAGTCGAATCCGATGTGCTGCAGGCGCTGTGCCATTCGCTTCCCACGACCTACGCCATCGCCGAGCGGCTGGGCATCAGCCAGCCCAGCGTGGTGCGCAAGTTGAAGCGGCACGGACTCAGAATTCAGCGCTGAACCGGGTGTTCCAGGATGGCCCGCTCGAGGATCTCGAAGCGGCCGGGCACCAGGGCGTCCTCCACCGCGGTGATGCGCAGCACGTGGCCGAGGTCGGGATGGGCAGGGCGGGCGATGAGCCGGCCAGCTTCCAGCAGCTTCTGGTTGAGTCGTCCCGCCAGCTCCGCGCTGGGCAAGCGCAGGGCGATGAAGTTGGTCGCGCTGGGCAGCACCTCGGCCCACAGGTCGCGGAAATGCGAGGCCAGCCTCTCGCGGCGCTGCTTGACCGCGCGAACGTGCGCCTCGACTTCGCTGTGATGGTCGAGCACGGTCTCGGCGGCAGCCTGGGTCAGGGTCGAGACGGCGTAGTGGATGCGCACCTTCATCATCATGGCCAGCGTTTCGGGCTCGGCAATGGCATAGCCGATGCGCAGTCCGGCCAGGCCATGGGCCTTGGAAAGGGTGCGCAGGCGGATTACTCCGGGCATTACCTCACGGCTGAAGGCGGAGTCGGCATCGTCGCGAAAGTCGTGGTAGGCCTCGTCGATCAGCAACCAGCAATCTTCGGGAAGTTCGGCACGCAGTCGGTGAATCTCATCGTCGCTGTGTAGGTGGCCGCTGGGGTTGTCGGGATTGGCGACATAAACGAGCCGGGCTCTATGTTCATGGGCACTCTCCTTGAGTGCCTCCAGATCCGGTGCGAGCAAACCCGGCGCCTCACGGTAGCGCCGTTCGACGAGTTGGCAGCCCTGGCCCCGGGCGAAGTAGCCGAAGGTGGGGTAGGTGCCGCTGGCGCTCACCACCGTGCAGCCCGGCGTGGCCACGCTGCGCAAAGCCAGCGCGATCAGGCTGTCCGCGCCGGCATCCACCAGGGTGGCTTCCAGCGGCAGCCCGTAGAGCGAGGCTAGGCGTTGACGCACGCCCAGTGCCTCCGAGTCGCCATAGCAGTAGACGTGCTCGACCATGGCGTCGCCGAAGCGCTCGCGCAGTGCCCGGTGGGGCATGTCGAGGCCTTCGTTGGAGCCCAGGCGATGGGGAATCTCACGGCCGATGCGTCGTTCCAGCACCTTGATGCCGGGAAAGGGGTTGCTGGGGCCGGAGCCGGTCAGGTGGGAGGGGAAGCGAGGCATTCAAGACTCCAGTACTGGTAATCAATAAAAAGCGATCGTCGCAGGAGGCAGGGCCTGGCTCAAGCCGGCGGCTTGCGCTGGGTCAGGACGATGGCCACCGACGAGAGTATCAGGATCAGGGCTATCAGCAGCCGCCACGTGATCGGCTCGTCAAGCAGTACCACGGCACCGGCTACGCCGACCACCGGAATGATCAGCGTACTGATGGTGGACTGACCGATGGTGAGGCGATTGACGTTGCGAAACCACAGCATCTGCGCCAGGCAAATGGCGAAGACGAGATGGTAGCTCAAGCCGAACCAGGTCGAGGGGCGCCAGTTGCCGGGAGCGCTCGGCGTTTCGAACAGGACGGCGAGCAGCGCCATCGGCAGGGCGCATAGGGCGAACTGCCACCCGGTGATGACCGCGGGGTGAGCCTGCCAGCCACCGCGGCGCTTGATCAGCACGGTACCCAGCGCCCAGGAGAGCGCGGCGCCGAGCACGAAGGTCGGGCCGACGAGGCCTTCGAAGCCTGCCTGCCAGGCGGCCGGGCCCAGCAGTACCAGCAGTCCGGCCTGGCCAAGCCCGAGCCCCAGCCACTGTCGTGAAGTGACCCGTTCACCGAGCAGCCCGATGGCCAGCAGCAGGGCCCAGCAGGGCATGGTGAAAGCGACGATGGCGGCCTGGGACGTGGGCATGTGCAGCTGGCCGAAGGCGGTACCCAGGTTGAAGCCGAGTATGGTGAAGACACCGCTCGCGGCCAGCCACCCGCGTTCACCGCGTGGAATGGCCAGCGACCATTGGTGCAGCCAGGCCCAGCTCAGCAACACGAGAGCGCCTACGGTGAAACCGATGGCACGCAGGCTGAAGGGGGGAATGTCCATCAGGCTGAAGCGTACCGCCGGCCAGTTGCCGCCCCAGAACAGCCCGATCGCGGCGATCAGCAGCAGCGTGACGGCGTCGTGGCGGCGCAGCGTCGAGGCGGAAGAGGGGGCCTGGGTCGACATGCCGGCTCAGCCTTCCGCGACCAGGATCTTGTTTCGGTTGAGAAGGCCGTGGGGGTCCAGGGCCCGTTTCAGCGTTCGCATCAGGGCGACCTCCTCCGGCGTGCGAGAGATCGACAGGTAGTCGCGCTTCTCCAGGCCGATGCCGTGCTCGGCGGATACCGAACCGCCCAGCGCGGCCAGCGGCCCGTAGACGATCTGCTCCACGGCGCGCCGGGTTTCGGCTCCGCTGTCGCCCACGCCGACAGAGACGTGCAGGTTGCCGTCGCCCAGGTGGCCGAACACCACGATGCGGCCGTGCGGCCAGCGCTCGCCTATGGCGCGCTCGAGCTCTTCGGCGTAGCCCGGCATGTCGGGAATCGGCAGGCTGACGTCGAAGGTGAAGAGCGGGGCAAGCTGCTCTATTAGCCCCTTGATGTCCTCGCGGATGTTCCAGATCCCCTGGCGCTGTGCATCGGACTGGGCGAGCACCGCGTCCTCGATCAAGCCGGCCTCGAGCGCCGACTCAAGGGCCGCGCCGAACTGAGCGGCATTGACCGTGTCGTCGTTGCCCAGAGACTCGATGATGACATAGTAGGGCCAGCGGACCGGCAGGGGGGGCGTGTTGCGACCGCTCTCCTCGGTGAGCAGCGCATAGTGGTTGCGCCACATCACCTCGAAGGTGCCCAGGCTTCCGCCAAGTTCGCGGCCCATGTGCCGAAGCAGGCCGGTGACCCCGGCGAAATCGGGGCAGGCGACCAGCGCGGTGCGCTCGCTGGCCATCCGGGGTTGCAGCCTGAGCACTGCCCGGGTAACGATGCCCAGTGTTCCTTCACTGCCGATGAACAGCTGCTTGAGGTCGTAGCCGGCGTTGTTCTTGAGCATGCGGTTCATGGAACTGACTATGGTGCCGTCGGCCAACACCGCCTCCAGCCCCAGTACCTGCTGGCGCATCATGCCGTAGCGGATCACCCGCACGCCGCCGGCGTTGGTGGCGATATTGCCACCGATGGTGCAGGAACCGCGTGCCCCCAGGTCGAGCGGAAACACCAGGTCATGGGCTTCGGCGGCTTCCTGGACCGCTTGCAGCGGTGAGCCGGCCTGAACGGTCATGGTGCCTCCAACGGGGTCGATCGATTCGATGGCGCTCATGCGCTCCAGCGACACGACCAGTTCATCCGGGTTCGCTTCGCCGCCGTGTACCAACCCGGTGAGTCCACCATGGGTGACCACGGGCTGGCCTGCGGCATGGCACAGGCGCATCACATCGGCCAGCTCGTCGGTGCTGCCTGGGCGCACAATGGCGCCGGCGCGACAGCTCGTCCCGCTCATCCAGTCGACACGGCGTTGCTTCACGTCCTCTCCGGTCAGCACGTTGCCCGCGCCGACGACGGCGGCCACTTCCTTCAGTAACGCTTCCATCGATCTTCCTTCTCTTCGTCGTCGTGTATCAGGCCATGGCCGCTTCATGCGCCCGGCCGGGAATGGCATCGAGCAACTGCCTGGTATACGCCTCGCTGGGATTGAGGAATACTTCCTTGGCGGTACCCTGCTCGACGATGCGACCATGCTGCATGACGATGATGGTGTCGCAGATCTGAGCCGCGACCCGCAGGTCGTGGGTTATGAATAGCAGCGACAGCGATAGCTTCTGCTTGAGCTCCTCGAGCAGTTCGAGCACCTGGGCCTGGATCGACACGTCGAGTGCCGAGACTGCCTCGTCGGCGACGATCAGCTCCGGGTTGAGCGCGAGGGCCCGGGCAATGCCGATGCGTTGGCGCTGGCCGCCTGAAAACTCGTGGGGGAAGCGATCAACGGCCACGGCGCCGAGCCCCACCAGTTCCAACAGCTCCTCGGCCTGACGCATGGCCTGGGCACGAGGCACGCCGTTGGCCATGGGGCCCTGGGCGATGGCATAGCCCACCCGATGGCGCGGGTTGAGCGAGGCGTAGGGGTCCTGGAAAATCATCTGCACGCGATGACGTTCCCGGCGCAGCGCGTCTCCCCGCAGAGCTGAGAGGTCGGTGCCTGCCAGGCTCAGCGAGCCGCTGTCCGGGCGCTCCAGGCGTACCACGCAGCGCCCCAGGGTCGACTTTCCCGAACCGGATTCGCCGACGATGCCTACCGTCTCGCCCCTGGCCAGGCTAAAGCTGACGTCGTCAAGGGCGCGAACCTCGCGGGCCGGCTTGAACAGGCCGCCACGGGAGCGGAACACCTTGTGAAGGTGGCAAACCTCCAGCAGCGGTTGCGGTCTTTCGCCTTCACGGATGTCGGGGATGACGTTGCTGGGAATGGCCTCGAGCAGGGCTCGGGTATAGTCGTGGCGTGGATTGTCGAGCACTTCCTGCGCCGTACCAAGCTCGACGATCCGGCCGTAGCGCATTACGCAGACACGAGTGGCGACCTCGGCCACGACGCCGAAGTCGTGAGTAATGAACATCACCGCCATGCCGCGGCGTTGCTGTAGGTCGCGAATCAGCTCGAGGATCTGCGCCTGGGTGGTGACGTCGAGCGCTGTAGTGGGTTCGTCGGCGATCAGCAGTTCCGGCTCCAGGGCGAGCGCCATGGCGATCATCACGCGCTGGCGCTGGCCGCCGGAGAGCTGGAACGGGTAGGCGCGGATGGCCCGGTCGGGTTGGGGGATGCCCACCTCCTCGAGCAGCGCCAGTGCCCTGTCCTGTCGTTCGCGGCCGTTGTACTTGCCATGCGCCTCGAACACTTCGGCGATCTGGGCGCCGACGCGCATCAGCGGGTTGAGCGCCGTCATCGGTTCCTGAAAGATCATGCCGATGCGCAGGCCGCGTAGCTGGCGGTGCTGCTTTTCGCTCAGCGTGAGCAAGTCCTGGCCATCGAAGATCACCTCGCCGGCGGTAGCGCGCACGCCCTTTGGCAACAAGCCCATTACGGCATTGGCGGCCATCGACTTGCCGGAGCCCGATTCTCCGACCACGCACAGGATCTCGCCGCGTGCCACATCGTAGCTGACCTCCTCGACCGCGTAGTCGCGATCCGCCCCCTTGGGCAGGGCCAGGGTCAGGTCGCGAATGCTCAGTACCGGAGTAGCGTCTGTCATCTTTCGTTTCCTCAAGAGCGTTCACGCGCGAGCTTGGGATTCAGGGCGTCGTCGAGCCCCTCGCCGACCAGGTTGAGCGCCAGTACGGTGAGCAGGATCGCCACGCCGGGGAAGAAGCTCAGCCACCAGGCCTGGCGGATCACGGTGCGGGCGGCGCCGATCATGTAGCCCCACGACATCACGTTGGGGTCGCCCAGGCCGAGGAAGGAGAGCGCCGACTCGAGCAGGATGGCAGTGGCCACCATCAACGAGGCGAGCACGATGATCGGTGACAGGGTGTTGGGCAGGATCTGCCTGAGAATGATGGTGCCGTGGGTCTGGCCGACGAGTCGTGCGGCTTCCACGTATTCGCGGTGGCGCAGCGACATGAACTCGGCGCGCACCAGGCGTGCCACCGGTGGCCAACTGACGATGGCGATGGCCAGCACGATGGACGTCACGCTGGGCTGCATGATCGCCACCAGCACGATCGCCAGGGCAAAGTTGGGAATCGTCTGGAAGAACTCGGTGAAGCGCATCAGGCCGTCGTCGATCAGTCCGCCATAGTAGCCGGCCACGGCACCCAGCGGCACACCGATCAACAGCGCTACGGACGTCGAGACCAGGCCGATCAGCAGCGATACCCAGGCGCCATGCATCAGGCCGGCGGTCACGTCGCGGCCCATGGTGTCGGTACCCAGCCAGAAGCCTTCTGCCTCCATGGGAGCGAGAAACGGCCGCTGCACCATGCGCCAGGGCGACTCGGGATAGAGCACCGGGGCCAGGATCGCCATCAGGATGATGGCGGTCAGTATGATCAGGCCGACCAGGGCACCTCGATTCTGCGCGAAGCGTGCAAAGAAGCTCATGAGCCCTCCTTGATGCGCGGATCCGCCAGGCGGTAGACGAGGTCGGTAATGATGTTGAAGACGATGACCAGGGCGGCGGAGAAGAAGAAGATGCCCAGCAGCAGGTTGTAGTCGCGCTGCTGAAGCGCCTCGAACATCAGCCGGCCGATGCCGGGCCAGGCGAAGACGGTCTCGGTGAGGATCGCGCCACCGACCATCTGGCCTGCCTGCAGGCCGGCCAGCGTGATGATCGGCAGCAAGGCATTGCGCAGGATATGACGGCGCTGAATCACCCGAGGGGAGAGTCCCTTGGCGCGGGCGGTCTTGACGTAGTCCTGCTGGCTCGCCTCCAGCATCGAGGCACGTGTCATGCGGGTGTAGATGGCCATGAAGAACAGCGCGAGGGTGGTGGCCGGAAGGACGAGATGCTTGGCGACATCGAGCACGTAAGCCAGGCCGCTGTGGCCAGCGCCGACCGTATACATGCCATAGGCGGGTAGCCAGTCGAGATAGACCGAGAACAGCACCACCGACATCAGTGCGACCCAGAATAGCGGCGTGGCATAGAAGATCAGCGCCAGTGCCATGATCAGCGAGCCCGAGGGTTTCTTGACTCGGGCCGCGGCCATGGAGCCGGCCAGGATGCCCAGCCCCAGCGACAGCACGAAAGCGGTGCCGGTGAGCAGCAGTGTCGCCGGCAGGCGCGCCAGGATGAGGTCGAGCACCGGCATGCCCTGGCGATAGGACCAGCCGAAGTCGAGCATGGCGATGCCCGAGACGTAGCGCCACAGCTGGACGTAGAGGGGTTGGTCGAGGCCGAAGCGCTCACGCAACTGGCGCAGGAACTCTTCGTCGGTGGCGCCTGCCTCGCCGGCCAGGATGGCGGCGGGGTCGCCCGGGGCCAGCTGGATCAGGATGAAATTGAAGATAATGATCAGGAACAGCACGACGACGGCCTTGAGCAGCCGCATCACGATCAAGCGGGCATAGAGCATGCAGCAAGCCTCTGAGATCGAAGTAGTGGGGCGGCTGGTATGGCCGCCCCTGTCACACGCAAGCGATCAGCGATCCAGCCAGGCGTCGCGGAACGCGTCGTTGATACCGACAGCGGACGTGATCAGGTTCTGCACGTCGCAGCGGTAGATGGTCGGAAAGCCGAGCTCCAGCAACCAGCCTACCGGGACGTCTTCGTGCAGGATCTCCTGGGCTTCGTGGTAGAGCGCCTCGCGCTCCTCCTCGGGATAGGCGGTGGCCGCCTGGTCGAACAGCTCGTCGATGCGCTCGTTCTCGTAGCCTTCGACGTTGTTCCAGGGCGAGCCCTTCTCGATGTTGTCCGAACGGTAGGAACGGGTGATGCCCAGGGCCGGGTCGCCGTACTGGTAGAGGTAGGTGAAGGCCAGGTCGTAGTCCCAGTCGCCCAGCCGCTGATTCCAGCCACCCACGTCGGTGGCCACGGTGGTCACGTTCACCCCGACCTCGCGCAGGTTTTGCTGCACGGCCTCGGCCCAGCGAGTCCAGGTCTCGCCGTAGGGCAGCGGCAGCAGGCGGATCTCCTCGCCGTCGTAGCCCATTTCTTCGAGCAGCTCGCGGGCGCGATCGGGATCGTGATCGTAGGGCTCGAGGCCGTCGTGCTGGAACTTGGCGTTCGAGCCGAACGCGGAGAGCGGTACCTTGCCCATACCGTTCCACAACACATCGCGAGCAAACTCGCGGTTCATGGCGTACATCACCGCCTGGCGGAAGCGCTTGTCGGCGGTGGGCCCCTCGCGATTGTTCATCCACAGCATGGCGAAGGGGCTGAAGTACTCATTGCCCTCGTCGGTGATGCACACGTTGTCCATGGCTGAGAGGCGCGGAATGTCGAAGTTCTCCACCGTGCCGTTGGGCAGCACGTCGACCGTGCCATTCTCGAAGGCCACCGCGCGGGAGGCGCCGTCGGGGATGATGTGCCAGTTCACGCCATCGAGGTAGGGCAGGCCCTCCTCGTAATAATCGTCGTTGCGCACCAGCTTGATCACGGTGCCGCGATCCCAGCTGTCGAACTTGAACGGACCGGTCCCGATAGGGTGATTGTTGGCCTCGTTGTCGCGGAAGTTGGTGCCTTCATAGATGTGCTTGGGCACCATGGTGAAGGTACCTGCCTCGAAGGAAATCAGGAACGGGCCGAAGGGTTCGGCAAGCGTGAAGACGACGGTGTGATCGTCGGTGGCCTCGATGCTCTCCACGTGTTGCAAGACCGCACGTGCGCTGGGGTTGAGTTCACGATGGAAGGCGTCGGCAGAGAACACCACGTCCTCGGCGGTGAAGGGCTCGCCATCATGCCATGACACGCCCTCGCGTAAATGGAAGGTATAGGTCAGGCCATCGTCGCTGACTTCCCAGGATTCGGCCAATTGCGGTATCGGCTCCAGGTCAGTGGTGTAGCGCAGCAACCCCTCGTAGATGCTGCCGGCGACCTTGCGTGTCGGGTCGTTCTGGACCATTCCCAGCACCAGGCCGGGAGGCTCGGGCTGGATGATGGTATCGATGACGCCGCCACGCTTGGGCTCGTCGGCGGTGGCGAAGGTGGCAGTAAGGGCCAGAGCAGCGAGGGCCGCGGCCAAGGGCATCTTTCTCATTGTCGGTTCCTTCTTGTTGTCTCGGCTTTTGTTTGCGTTGGATGCCGCTAATGAACCTTATTGACCATAGCAGCGCCTCGTGAAACTGTCGACAGTCGACAAAATTGGCTTTGCGTCATACTGTAGGAAAGTCAACCTCAGAGAGCCTCGATGAATGACAGCTTCCAACGTCTCCGGTAGCGGCATGGTCATCCAGCAGCGCAACCTGGTGGAACAAGTGGCCGATTTCCTGACCCAGGCCATCATCAGCCAGCACTACGTGCCCGGAGAACGACTGTCGGAAGTACAATTGGCACGTGACCTGGGCGTCAGCCGGGCGCCCGTGCGTGAAGCGGCGCGCTTGCTCGAGAGCCGTGGACTGCTGGTGTCGCAACCGCGGCGCGGCTTCTTCGTGCGTGCCCTGGACGCTACCGAACTCAACGACGTATTCGACTTGCGCCTGTGCCTGGAGCGTCATGCAATGGCGCGCCTGGTCGAAAGTTACGATACCGAGAAGGAGCTCGCCCTGCGCCGACAGGTGGAGCTCATGTGCGAGGTGGCTCTGCAGGACAGCGACAGTCGCAAGATCGAGGAGGACCTGGTCTTTCACCGCATGCTGATCGCCTTTGCCGGCAACCGGCGCCTGCTCAAGGCGTTCGACGACATCACTCATGAGCTGAGGCTGTGCATCGCGCTGATCGGCAAGACCCACGCCGAGCCCGACAGCATAGCGAGCTCCCACTGGGCATTGCTGGACGCCTTGGCCAATGGCGATCCCGGGCAGTGTCGTGAAGCCATCGACTATCATATCGGCGTGGCACAGCACTTTGTGGTGAAGGGGATCGGCGAGGTTTGACGCGCGAGTGAGAATGAAGAAGCACTCTTGAAACGTGACGCGGCGCGGAACGCCCGAGACCGTCACGGGTCAGATGCGATAGACGGCCAGGGGGTGACCATGCTTGCAACCATTCAGCGCTTCTTCCAGCAGGCTCTGTCCGAGCCCGAGGGGGCGGACAGGGACATACCGACGCTCGAGCGTGCCACTGCTGCCCTGCTATGCGAAGTGATGCGTGCCGATTACCACACCGACGAAGCGGAACTCGCTGCGCTGCGTCAGCTGCTCCAGAAGCATTTCAGCCTTCCTGATGATCAGGTCGAGGAATTGATGGAGTTGGCCCGCGAGGAGAGTGAGACCTCCGTCGATCATTACCAGTTCGTCAGCCTTATCAAGCAGCACTACGACTATTCGCAGCGCTGTGAGCTGGTGCGCATGATGTGGTCGCTGGCACACGCCGATGGCGAATCGCACCACCTCGAAGAGCATCGTATCCGGCGCCTGGCCGAGCTGCTGCATGTCAGCCACTCCGACTTCATCCGTACCAAGCTGCAAGTCCAGGGCAAGGTCGAATGATCGCCTTGACCAGGCGCAGGAAAGAATGGATCAAGGCAGTACCGGCCATGCCGCGCTGCTAGACTAGGCGCTCGTTCCGGCAGGTGTGTCGGATGCAACGCCTAGGGAGGAGTGGCATGTCTCGTGAAACCGTCGTTCTGGGGGCCGGCATGGTCGGCGTCTCCATCGCCTGGCACCTGGCCCGTCGAGGCCGCTCGGTGCTGCTGGTGGACCGTCGTCCGCCGGGGCGGGAGACTTCCTATGGCAATGGCGGGTTGATTCAGCGCGAGGCGGTACGGCCCTATACCTTTCCTCGTGATCTCGGCAAACTGCTCAGCGCGCTGCCCAATCGACGCGTGGATATCCGCTATCAGGTGAGCGGCATGCTGACGTATGCCGGCCCGCTGCTGGGCTACTGGCGTTGCTCTTCGCCGCGTCACTATGAACGCATCGCGAACGAGTATGCCTCGCTGATCACCCTTTCCACCCAGGAGCACGAGCCCCTGATCGAGGCCGCTGGTGCAGGCGAGTTGATCGGCAAGGAGGGCTGGCTGGAGGTGCATCGAGACCCGGGCGAACTCGAACGTCGCGGATACGAGGCCGAGGATGCCGCACAACGCTTCGGTGTGACTCACAACCTGCTCGATGGCGCTGGGTTGGCGCAGTTGGAGCCGCACCTGGGCGGTGTCCTGGCCGGGGCCATTCATTGGACCAATTCGTGGAGTGTATCCGATCCGGGCGGCCTCGTAGCCGCCTATGCCAGAAACTTCGAGCAGCAGGGCGGAGAACTCCTGCAGGCCGACATACGACGCGTGAGCCAGAGTGGCGGTGGCTGGCGTATCGATACCGATGCGGGCAGCCTCGATGCCGAGGAGGTCGTGGTGGCGCTGGGGCCTTGGGCAGGAAGTTGGCTCAGGGACCTGAGCTATCGGCTGCCGACCTTCGTCAAACGTGGCTATCACATGCACTATGGTGCGGCGGAAGAGAAGCGGCTGGGACACTGGATCGCGGATGCCGATATCGGCTATATCCTGGCGCCGATGCGTGCCGGCATTCGCCTGACCACCGGCGCCGAACTGGCTCGCCTCGATGCGCCTCCCTCGCATGGGCAACTCGACGCTGCCGAATGCAAGGCCCGGGAGATCTTTCCTGCCTTGGGGCAGCGGCTAGAGGATGAGCCATGGAAGGGCGCACGACCTTGCCTGCCAGACATGAAGCCGGTGATCGGACCGGCGCCGCGGCACAAGGGGTTATGGCTGGCCTTCGGCCATGGCCACCAGGGGTTCACCATGGGGCCGGTGACGGGGCGGGTGATGGCGGAGATGATGGAAGGTGAGCCAACGGCAGTGGACATGGCGCCGTTTCGAGCGGATCGCTTCTGATTCCGGCTCGAGGGTCAGGGGCGGTTGCGGCGCTGGCGCCATTGGTGGTGAAAGAATTTGAACACCAGGGTCATTACGTAGACCACCCAGCCGGCAGTGGCGAGCACGTTGAACAGCAACATTTTCTGCTGGCCGCTCATGGGGGCGAGCAGCGTCTCGATGAGCACGCCGAGAAGCAGGACCAGGGCCATGGGCAGGGCCAGGATGTGCATCCACATTTCGGTACGACGCTTGCGTACATGGTAACGGCTGAGATGGACGCGAAACGGCCGGTGCAGGAAGCTGACCAGAATCATGGCGCCGAGAGCGAGCATGGCGGCCAGGGTGGGTTCGACGCTGTCCAGCCTGGCCGAGATGCTGATCGACCAGAAGAAGACGATCCACATCAGACCGGCCAGGATGGCGACGATATCGGCGTAATGGCGTACCCGAGGCATTGATGACGTCTCTCACGGCAAAATCGGCGTCGATGATACGGCAAATCGGCGCGCGTTGCTGCCGTAGGGGCAACTTTACTCGAAGCGCGTCACGAGCCCAGGGCAGGAGCGGGCAAATCGGCCAGGCCTTCCGGTATACTCTGGCGTCAACACCCATGCTGAACGACAGGAAACGCTGTGACCGCAATTACGCTGACCCGCCCCGACGACTGGCACCTCCACCTGCGCGACGGCGAAGCGCTCAAGGCCGTGGTGCCTGCGACCGCCTTGCAGATGGGGCGGGCGATCATCATGCCTAACCTCAAGCCACCGGTCACCACCACCGAGCAGGCGATGAGCTACCGCGAGCGGATTCTGGCGGCGCGCCCCGAGGGGTCGGCCTTCGAGCCCCTGATGACGCTCTATCTCACCGACAACACGCCGGCCGACGAGATAGAACGTGCCGTTGCCAGCGGCCTGGTCCATGCAGTGAAGCTCTATCCGGCCGGTGCGACCACCAATTCCGCTTCGGGAGTCACCGACCTTGGCCACTGCGATGCCGCGGTTGCCACCATGGCACGGCTGGGTCTGCCGCTGCTGGTTCACGGTGAGGTCACCGATGCCGAGATCGACATCTTCGATCGCGAGGCGGTATTCATCGAGCGAGTGATGAAACCGCTGCTCGAGCGTCATCCAGATCTCAAGGTGGTATTCGAGCACATCACCACCGCCGAGGCGGCAGCGTTCGTGACCCGGGCGCCGGCTAACGTGGCGGCGACCATTACCGCGCACCACCTGCTGTTCAACCGTAACCACATGCTGGTCGGCGGCATTCGGCCACACTACTATTGCCTGCCGATCCTCAAGCGGGAGCGCCACCGCGAGGCACTGCTGGCGGCCGCCACGTCGGGCAGCGGCAAGTTCTTCCTGGGAACCGATAGCGCTCCTCATGCCCAGGGCGACAAGGAATCGGCCTGCGGCTGCGCCGGTGCCTACACTGCGCCAGCAGCGATCGAGCTCTATGCCACTGCATTCGAGCAAGCCGGGGCGCTGGATCGTCTGGAGGGCTTCGCCAGCCACTACGGGCCAGATTTCTATGGCCTGCCGCGCAATGCTGACTCCATTACTCTGGTACGTGAGGAGTGGACCTTACCGGCATCGCTGCCCTACGCCGATGGCCAGCGTATCGTGCCCTTGAAGGCGGGGGAAACGTTGGCGTGGAAGCTGCGTACCGAGTGAGTCGCCTGAAACACAACGGCCGCCTGAATGGGCGGCCGTTGTCGTTACGTGGTGAGTCGTCAGTTGATTGCGGGTTCTGCCTCAGCTTGGGGCGTGGCCGTAGCGAGACGCGTCACCATGGCCTCGACCATGCGCGCCGAATGAACGGCAGCCTTTTCCAGAAACTGTTCGAACGATAGATGATTGTCACCGCCGCCAGCGATATCGGACAGCGAGCGGACGACCACGAACGGGCAGCCGTAGAGATGGCAGGTCTGGGCGATGGCGGCGGCTTCCATCTCGGCTGCCAGCATGGTCGGGAAGCGCGAGCGTGTCCTGGTGACCAGCTCGGGGCAGGCCATGAAGACGTCTCCGGTGGCAATCAAGCCCTCGACCACCCTGACCTCGCCGAGCGCCTCGATGCACTCGCGGGCGAGAGTAACGAGGCGCTTGTCGGGCAGGTAAGCAGCGGGCATCTGCGGCACCTGGCCGTGTTCGTAGCCGAACACCACGGCGTCGACGTCGTGATGGCGCACTTCGCTGGAGACCACTACGTCGCCGATCTCGAGGCCTTCGCCGAAGCCGCCGGCCGAGCCGGTATTGATGATGGCTTCGGGATGATAGACGTCGAGCAGCAGGGTGGTGCCGATGGCGGCGTTGACCTTGCCGATCCCGGATTGCAGGATCACCACATCGACGCCATGCAGCTTGCCGAGATGGAAAGTGCAGCCGACATGCGCGCGCGAGCGGCGATCTTCCAGCAGTGAAGCGAGGTATTCCACCTCTTGCGCCATGGCGCCGATGATACCGATACGTTTCATCTTGTCTTGCTGTCTCCGGTCAGGCGGCGCAGGGCGCCGTCGAGCTGCGGGTCAGGCCTCGTCGGCGAATACCCGGGTCCATTCGCTGCGCTTGGCCAGAAAACCGCGGGCAATCTGCTTGGCGCCTTCCAGGCTGTGGCTCGCTGCCCAGCCGCACTGCACTTCGTTGCAGGCAGGCACTTCGTTCGCCACCAGCACGTCTTCCAACGTTTTCTGCAGCAGGTTCAATACGTCTTCGTAATCGTCGTGGTTGATCAGTGCGACGTAGAAGCCCGTCTGGCAGCCCATGGGGCTGATGTCCACGATGCGATCCGAGTGATTGCGCGACAGCTCGGCCATCAGGTGCTCGAGGGAGTGCAGCGCCGGCATCTCCATGTGCTCCTGATTGGGCTGGCAGATGCGCATGTCGTACTTGTGGATGCGGTCGCCATTGAGCCCGGTCTTGATGTCGGCCAGGCGCACGTAAGGGGCCTTCACCTTGGTGTGATCAAGGTTGAAGCTTTCGACGTTCATCTTGTCGCTCATGAGCGGCCTCGAGGCAGGAAGGTGGAATAGAGAAGCGCGCATTCTAACGGAGCCGTACATCCCTGTCAGGCTGCGACTCAGAGCGGGGCGATATCCTGCTCCATGGCGTCATGGCGCTCGGCCGCGAACAAGGTGTTCTCCAACAGCGAAGCGACAGTCATCGGCCCCACGCCGCCTGGCACCGGTGTGATCCAGGCGGCGCGCTGGGCGGCCGGGGCGAGCTCCACATCGCCGACCAGTCGACCGTCCTCCTCGCGGTTGATGCCCACGTCGATCACGATGGCGTCGTCGCGCACCCATTCGCCCTTGACCAGCCCCGGCTTGCCGACCGCGACTACCAGCAGCTCGGCGCGGCGCACGTGTTCTTCGAGGTTGCGCGTGAAGCGATGGCACACCGTTGTCGTGCAGCCGGCCAGCATCAGCTCCAGCGCCATGGGGCGACCGACGATGTTGGAGGCGCCGACCACGGTGGCGTCGAGACCGCGGATCTTCAGGCCGCTGGCCTGCAGCAGGGTCATGATGCCCTTGGGCGTGCATGGGCGCAGCACCGGCAGGCGCTGTGCCAATCGGCCAAGGTTGTAGGGATGAAAACCATCAACGTCCTTGTGCGGCAGGATGCGCTCGAGGAGCGGGCGCGAATCCAGGTGGGCCGGTAGCGGCAACTGCAACAGGATCCCGTCGATGCGCGGATCGCCATTGAGATCGTCGATCAGCTGTTCGAGAGCTTGTTGGCTGGTGTCGCTGGGCAGCGCATGCCGGTAGGAGTGAATGCCGGCTTGCTCGCAGGCGCGATGCTTGTTGCTGACGTAGACATGGGAAGCGGGATCCTCGCCCACCAGTACGACGGCGAGGCCAGGAATGCGCTTGCCCCCGGTGCGCCGTGCTTCGACCTGGCGAGCAACCTG
>NZ_JAAQTO010000010.1 GCF_011742165.1 Billgrantia bachuensis
CAGGGCGAAGCACAGCACCTTCATCAGGAACACTGGATAGGCGACGAAGGGCGCCACCAGGCCGATCGCGATCAGCACCAGATAGAAGGCATTGCGACGCAGGTTGGCGCGACGCTCTCGCTTGAGGGATGGGGTCACGGTCTGAGTCGTGGCCATGTCGTCATGCCTCCTTGCCGAAGAGTCCGGTGGGTCTGAGCAGCAGCACCAGAATCATCACCAGGAAAATTACGGTGTTGGCCGCCTCGGGGTAGTACACCTTGGTCAGACCCTCGATCAGTCCCATGGCCAGGCCGGTGACAATAGCACCCAGTATGGACCCCATCCCCCCGATGACCACCACGGCAAAGACCACGATCAATAGGTTGGAGCCCATGGTCGGCGACACGGGATAGAGCGGTGCGGCAAGTACGCCGGCGAAGGCTGCAAGCGCCACGCCGAAGCCGTAGGTCAGCGTCACCAGCAGCGGCACATTGACGCCGAAGGCCTGCATCAGCGATGGGTTCTCGGTGCCGGCCCGCAGATAGGCCCCGAGGCGCGTCCGCTCGATGATGTACCAAGTGCCAAAGCAGACGACGATGGCCGCCAGCAGCACCCAGGCACGGTACGTGGGCAGGAACATGAAACCGGTCTGATAGCCGCCCTGAAGCGCCTCGGGGGTCGGGTAGCGCGCCCCCGACACACCGAAGAAGTTGACCAGCGAACCTTCGAAGATCAGCGCCAGGCCAAAGGTCAGCAATAGCCCGTAAAGATGATCGAGATGCGCAATACGGCGCAGCAGTACACGCTCGACCAGCATTCCACCCAGCCCCACCACCAGCGGTGTCAGCAGCAGAGCGGCCCAATAGTTGATACCCAGGTACTGCATCCCCAGCAAGGTGGTGAATGCACCCAGCATATACATGGCCCCGTGGGCGAAGTTGACGATCTTCAGCAGGCCAAAGATCACTGCCAGGCCCAGGCTCAACAGGGCGTAGAAGGCACCGTTGATCAGGCCCAGCAGCAGTTGGCCCATGAACACCGCCAACGGCACCCCGAATATCATCGTCATGTCGGATTCTCCTCGCCCTCAGAAGGCGGCGGCCGCAGCCGCCGCCGACTTGCATTGCTTCAGTTCTGTACCAGGTCGCACTGGCTCTCTGAAAGCGGACGGTAGGCCTCTTCGGCGGGAATGGTGGTGAGGATCTCGTAGAGATCCCATTCGTGGGTAGAGGCCTCCGGCGACTTCACGCGGGCCAGGTACATGTCGTGCACCATGCGGCCGTCCTCGCGAATTCGTCCGTTGCGGGCGAAGAAGTCGTGGATCGGCTGCTTCATCATGTATTCACGCACCGTCTGGGTGTCGTCGCTGCCGGTAGCCTCGACGGCCTGCAGGTAGTGCATGGTGCTGGAGTAGATGCCGGCCTGGACCATGGTCGGCATGCTGCCTACGCGCTCGTAGTAGCGCTCGGCCCACTCGCGTGACTCATCGTCCATGTTCCAGTACCAGCCGGTGGTCAACAGCAGCCCTTGGGTCGTCTCGAGCCCCATGGCATAGACGTCGTTGAGGAATACCAGCAGACCGGCGAGCTGTTGGCCGGCCTCGACCACGCCGAACTGACTGGCGGTGTTGATGGCATTGACGGTGTCGGCTCCCGCGTTGGCCAAGCCAATGATCTTGGCGCCGGAGCCCTGGGCCTGGAGGATATAGGACGAGAAGTCGTCGGTGGGGAACGGATGGTGCACGCCGCCGATGACCTCGCCGCCGTTTTCTTCCACCACTTTGGTCACGTCGCCTTCAAGTGCATGACCGAAGGCGTAGTCGGCAGTGAGCATGAACCAGGTGTCGCCACCTTGCTCGACGACGGCACGGGCGGTGCCGTTGGCCAGCGGATAGGTGTCGTAGACCCAGTGGATGTGATTCGGAGTGCAGTGCTCGTTGGTGATGCTCGAGGCCGCCGAGCCGGAAACGATGCCCAGCTTGTCATTGGCTTCCAGCACGTTGGTCACAGCGATGGTCACCGAGGAGGCGACCATGCCGGCCACCAGGTCGACGTTACGCTGATCGACCCATTCGCGCACGGTATTGGCACCCACGTCAGCGCTGTTGCGGTCATCGGCGCTGAATACTTCGATCGGCATGCCGTCGACGCTACCGCCGAAGTCCTCGATCGCCATCTGCAGGGCCTCGAGGCCGCCCGGACCGGCCAGGTCACGGTAGGTGCCGGACATGTCGGCGAGGTAGCCGATGCGCACCTCCCCGTCGCTGATCTCGGCTTGGGCGGTCGCGGCCATCATCGAGGCGGCGGCAATGGCAATGCTGCTGGCGAGGGTCTTCTTGATGAAGGTCATTTTCGTCTCCATGGCCCGTTCGGGCGGCTTGTTGTTGTCACGCGCACTGCGGGTAAATCGCGATTCGTCGTGGTTCTGCAAATCAGTGGTTACGAACTGCTGTTGTGGTTCTTGTTTTGCCGGTAAGGCACGGCTTGGCAAGGGGCCCGCCTGCCGGGGCACAGCGAGCCGGGGCTTGCTTCGTGGGCTGGCTAGACTCCTAGCAGGCTGTTGAGGTGATCACGCTTCGATGGCAGCTCGGCCGCACTTATCTCCTCGATGATACGGCCATGCTCCATGACGTAATGACGATCCGCCAACGGTGCGGCGAAACGGAAGTTCTGCTCCACCAGCACGATGGTCATGCCGCGATCGCGCAGCTTGACCAGCACCTCGGCGAGCTTCTGCACGATGACCGGGGCCAGCCCCTCGGTAATCTCGTCGAGCAGCAGCATGCGGGCACCGGTGCGCAGGATGCGCGCCATGGCCAGCATCTGCTGCTCGCCGCCCGAGAGGCGCGTGCCCTGGCTGCGGCGTCGCTCGTAGAGGTTGGGAAACATCTCGTAGATCTCGTCGATCGACATGCCCCCCGAGCGCACCGTTGGCGGCAGCAGGAGATTCTCCTCCACGTCGAGACTGGCAAAGATGCCGCGCTCCTCGGGACAGTAACCGATGCCCAGTCGCGGGATGCGATGCGGCTTGATGCCGATGGTTTCCGTACCGTTGATCATGATCGAGCCGGTACGCCGGCCGACCATGCTCATGATCGACTTCAGCGTGGTACTGCGACCCGCACCGTTGCGGCCCAGCAGGGTGACCAGCTCACCGCGACGCACCTCCATGTCGACGCCATGGAGGATGTGCGATTCGCCATAGAAGGCATGCAAATTACGGATGCGCAGCATCTCGGCACCGCCGTGGTCACGGTATTCGCTACGCGTCGGCTGTTCGACGACCTGGCTCATGCGCTGGCCTCCTCTGCCTCACTGCCCATGTATGCCTCCCGCACCTGCGGGTCGGCGGAGACCGCTTCATAATCTCCCTCCGCCAGCACGGCACCCCGGGCCAGCACGGTAATCCGGTCGCACAAGCGGCTCACTACGCTGAGGTTGTGTTCGACCATCAACACCGTGCGTCCCTTGGCCACACGGCGAATCAGCTCGACGATGCGATCGACATCCTCCGCCCCCATGCCTTGGGTCGGCTCGTCGAGCAGCATCAAGGTCGGGTTCATCGCCAGGGTGGTCGCAACCTCCAGCGCACGCTTGCGTCCATAGGGCATCTCCACGGTTAGCACGTCGGAGTACTCCCGCAAGCCGACCTCGTCGAGCAGCTCGATGGCACGCTCGTTGAGGTGCTCCAGGGTGCGCTCGGATTTCCAGAAGTGGAACGAGGTGCCGATTGGCCGCTGCAGCGCCACGCGCACGTTCTCCAAAGCGGTCATATGGGCGAACACTGCGGAGATCTGGAACGAACGCACCATGCCCATGCGAGCAATCCCGTTGGCCTTCATGCCGGTGATCGCCTTGCCGCGGTAGAGAATCTCGCCCCGCGTCGGTGGCAGGAACTTGGTGAGGAGGTTGAAGACGGTCGTCTTGCCGGCACCATTGGGTCCGATCAAGGCGTGGATATGCCCTTCACGGACTTGCAGGTTGACATCGTCCACCGCCGTGAAGCCACGGAACTGCTTGGTCAGCCCGCGAGTTTCGAGGATGAACTCCTGGGTCATGTGACGTCCCTCTCTGGAGCGCCGATGGCGGTCCAATCGCTGATTATTGTCGTTGTGGTGAAGGCTGCGACTCATGCTTGGCTCAGCCCGGCTTCTAACCTTTACGTTAACGTAAGCTAGAGGAGAGACAACCGCGGAGCAACCGTTGAAGTGTCGAACTCGACCAATGGCGTAGAGGCAGTCGCATTTCAATAGCTTGCGAACAAAAACGCGATGCCGTAGAGGCATCGCGTCGATAGGAAGTGACTCGCTCAGCCGGCGGCCGTGCCGCCGGCTGTCAGCATTCGATAGCGTTCACGGCAAGCCCGCCACGAGATGTTTCCTTGTACTTGTCCTGCATGTCGCGTCCGGTGTCGCGCATGGTGCGAATCGCCTTGTCGAGCGAGATGAAATGCTCGCCATCGCCACGCAGCGCCATCTGGGCGGCATTGATCGCCTTGACCGAGGCGATGGCATTGCGCTCTATGCACGGCACCTGCACCAGGCCGCCTACCGGGTCGCAGGTCAATCCGAGATTGTGCTCCAGGCCGATTTCGGCAGCGTTCTCCACCTGACCGACGCTCCCTCCCATGACTTCGGCAAGCCCCGCCGCGGCCATGGCACAGGCCGAACCCACCTCGCCCTGACAGCCGACCTCGGCGCCGGAAATGGAGGCGTTCTTCTTGCACAGGATGCCCACCGCCCCGGCGGCCAGCAGGAAGTCCACCACGTCGCGCTCGCAGGCACCGGGCTGAAACTTCATGTAGTAGTGCAGCACTGCAGGAATGATGCCGGCCGCGCCGTTCGTCGGTGCAGTGACCATGCGCCCGCCGGCAGCATTCTCCTCGTTCACCGCGAGGGCAAAGACATTGACCCAGTCCATCGCGCCGAAAGTCGTCGCGATCAAGCTCTGGTCGTCGCCTGCCGCCAGCAGGCGACGATGCAGCGCGGCGGCACGCCGCTTGACGTTCAGCCCACCGGGCAATACGCCCTCTTGCTCCAGGCCGGTATCGACACAGGCACGCATGGCCTGCCAGATCTGCCACAGGCCATCGCGGATCTCGGCCTCGCTGCGCCACGCCTTCTCGTTTTCCAGCATCAGTTCGCTGATGCGCATGTCATGCATGCGGCACAAGGCCATCAGCTCGGCAGCCGAGTTGAAGTCATAGGGCAAAAGCGTGTGGTCCTGGTCCAACTCGCCGCGCTCGGCCTGGCCCTCGTCGATGACGAAGCCTCCACCCACCGAATAATAGGTATTGCGCCACAGTTCTTCGCCATGGCCATGAGCTACCAGCGTCATGGCATTGGGGTGGTAAGGCAGGCACTCCTCGTACCACTGCATATCGCGTGCCCAGAGGAAGGGAATCGCCAACCGACCGTCGAACATCAGCGTGTTCGCTTCGAGCAGTTCTTCGATGCAGGGCGTGACAACGGCAGGATCGATCCGGTCGGGGCGCTCCCCCATCAATCCCATGATCACGGCGCGATCGGTACCGTGTCCCTTGCCGGTGGCGCATAGCGAGCCGTACAGTTTCACCTCGATGCGAGCCACCCTTTCGAGCAGGTCCTGTTCGCGTAGCGCCTGCACGAAATCATAGGCCGCGCGCATCGGACCCACGGTATGGGAACTGGACGGGCCAATGCCGATCTTGAACAGGTCGAATACGCTGATTGCCATGGATCACCTCGTCGGTAGCCAGCCGATCGTCTCACGCATGAACAGTCATGCGGCTTACGAATCAGTCTGGCTAAAACATGTTTGCCTTTGCGGCAAGGATGACCTTATGTTGGTGGCGAATCCCTCATTCGGCAAACGAGAATAACTGCTCAAGGCTATAGCAAAACTAAACCATGAACCGCCTGCTCCATGCCCAGACCCATGCCTGGCTGAAAGTTTTCGCCGTCAGCGCCCGCCACCTCTCCTTCACCCGCGCGGCGGAGGAGCTGCATGTCACCACCGGCGCGGTGAGCCAGCAGATCAAGCAGCTCGAGGAGCGGCTGGGCTTCAAGCTGTTTCGCCGCCTGCCGCGGCGTCTTGAGCTCACCGAAGAGGGCAAACGACTTGCCGCCGTGGTCGATGAGGCGTACCAGTCGGTCGGCCTCGAGGTGAAGCGCCTGCGCAGCGGCGTGATGAGTGGCGTCATTCGCCTGCGCAGCGTGCCGGCCTTCCTCAGTAAGTGGCTGATGCCACGCTTGCCACGACTTCAGGCCCGCTTCCCCGACATCGAACTGCAGGTCATCGCCGAGGACAGCAGCCTGTCGTTGCGCGAGGGTGAGTTCGACCTGGCGATCGACCTCAATGACGGCCACTATCCGGGACTTGCCATCACCCCGCTGATCGAAGAGGTGATCTTTCCCGTCTGCGCCCCCGCCCTGATGCGGCGACGGCCGCCGCTGTCGCGACCCGAGGACCTGGCCTGGTACCCATTGCTGCACGACGTCACCGCCTGGCGGGGAGGGCATCCGTATGCCGAGTGGGAACACTACCTGCAAGCCATCGAGGCGCCGCCGCTAAACGTTCGCCGCGGCTACACCTTCAACCGTCATCGCTTGGCTCTGGAAGCGGCCGTCGCGGGCATGGGAGTCGCCATTGCACGCCAGGCCCTGCTGACTGACGAACTGCAAACCGGCAGCCTGATAGCGCCCTTTCCCCAGCGCATACCGACCGGCAAGCGCTATGGCATCGTGCATACCAGCGGTGCGCTTGACGACCGCCGAGTTGCTGCAGTGCATGACTGGATCGTGGAGGAGACGCAGCGCAGCCGGGACCTGGCCATGGCAGACCTCAACCGATGACGCTACAATTCTTGCCTTATCGTATGCCTGTCCTGCCCCAGCGGAAATCTCATGTCACGAACCCCCTTGTCGCCGCAGCCAACGGCGCCCATCGGCCTTGGTGCAGCCTTCTTTCGCGCCACTCTCTACATCTTGCTTATTGCCGCACTTCTGCAAGGTATCTATTACGAAGCGCTGTATCTTCCCGCCAGGCGCTCCTTCGCCGAGCAGGGTTTCACCGAGCTGTGCCAAAGCATAGTGCTGGCAGCCAGCGCACTACTGCTGTGCACGCCCCCCGCCCGGCGTGAGCTGCCCACCGTCTCGCTGCTGTTGCTCGCGCTGATCGTCGCCTCGCTGATCCGCGAGCAGGATTACTACCTCGATAAGCATATCTTCGACGGTGCCTGGCAGCTGCTGGTGACGCTGACTCTGCTCCCCTGCCTCTCTTTTGTGCTGTGGCGTCGTCAACGCTTCGTGAACGAGTTCGAGGCATACAGCAACAGCTTCTCGTTCGGCCTCTTCGCCTCCGGCTTTCTTGTCACCTACGTATTCTCTCGCCTGTACGGGCGCAGCGAGATGTGGATGGCCATTCTCGAAGACCACTATCAGCGCACCTTCAAGGAAGCCGCCGAGGAAATTACCGAACTGCTCGGCTATAGCCTGATCCTGATCGCCATCATCGAACTCGTTCTGCTAGCGAGGCGCTGGCAGCAGGCACGAAGCACGCCCTGATGGGCAGCGCCAATAACCCACAGCCTGCCGCCACCTCCAACGCAAGACGCCCGCAGCCATGGCTGCGGGCGTCTTGTCGGTTGCCCAAGGGCTCGGGTAGCGCTACTCGTCGAGGAACGAGCGCAGCGGCTCCGAGCGGCTCGGATGGCGCAGCTTGCGCAGCGCCTTGGCCTCGATCTGGCGGATCCGCTCGCGCGTGACGTCGAACTGCTTGCCGACCTCCTCGAGGGTATGGTCGGTGTTCATGTCGATACCGAAGCGCATGCGCAGCACCTTGGCCTCGCGGGCGGTCAGCCCACCCAGCACGTTACGGGTCGCCTCGATCAAGCCTTCGCCGGTAGCCAGATCGACCGGCAGCTGCATGGTGCTGTCCTCGATGAAATCGCCCAGGTGCGAGTCGTCATCATCGCCAATGGGCGTCTCCATGGAGATCGGCTCCTTGGCGATCTTGAGCACCTTGCGCACCTTGTCCTCGGGCATCTCGAGGCGCTCGCCCAGCTCTTCAGGCGTCGGCTCGCGGCCCATCTCCTGCAGCATCTGCCGCGATACGCGGTTGAGCTTGTTGATCGTCTCGATCATGTGCACCGGGATACGGATGGTGCGCGCCTGGTCGGCAATCGAGCGGGTGATCGCCTGACGAATCCACCAGGTGGCGTAGGTCGAGAACTTGTAGCCGCGGCGATACTCGAACTTGTCGACCGCCTTCATCAGGCCGATGTTGCCCTCCTGGATCAGGTCCAGGAACTGCAGCCCGCGGTTGGTGTACTTCTTGGCAATTGAAATCACCAGGCGCAGGTTGGCCTCAACCATCTCCTTCTTGGCCCGGCGCGCCTTGGCCTCGCCGATGGAGAGCTTGCGGTTGATTTCCTTCAGCTCCGCCACCGCCAGTTGCACCATATCCTCCTCGAAGGCGATACGACGCTGGGCACGCTGTATGTCGGCACGCAGGGGCTCCAGGCGCTCGGCGAACTTGGCGTTCTCCGCCATGAACTCGTCGACCCACTGCTGGCGCGACTCATTGCCCGGGAACGCCTTGATGAAGGTCTTGCGCGGAACCTTGGCCTTCTTGACGAACAGCTGCATCACCGTCTTTTCCTGAGCGCGGACCTGCTCGACGCTGATACGCACCTGACCGACCAATCGCTCGAAGTGCTTGGGCACCAGCTTGATCGGCGAGAACAGCTCGGCTAGACGCTCCATCTCGACCTGGGCTTCCGCACTGCCCCGGCCATGCTTGGCAAGCGCCTTGCGCACCAGCTCGTTCTGCTCACGGATCTGCTCGAAGCGCGCCTTCGCCTCCTCAGGGTCGGGACCGCCGGAACTCTCCTCCTCAGCCTCTCCGGCATCGTCATCGTCGTCGCTGGCGTCATCGTCATCGGCGGTGTCGCTGAGCTCCTCCTCGGGAACCTCAGCCTCGGCAACGCCCGGGATGCCTTCGTCAGGGTCGATGAAACCGGAAAAAAGGTCGGAGAGACGACCGGGCGCTTCTTCATCCTGGGTGGCGTCGTATGCCTCGAGAATCGATTCCACTGCACCGGGCAGCCAGGCAAGGGCCGACATCACTTCACGCGTGCCCTCCTCGATGCGCTTGGCGATCTCGATCTCACCCTCGCGGGTCAGCAGCTCCACGGTCCCCATTTCGCGCATGTACATACGCACGGGGTCGGTGGTACGGCCTACGTCGCTCTCCACCGCCGCCAGGGCAGCCACGGCTTCTTCGGCAGCCGACTCGTCGGCGGAATGATCGGACATCATCAGGGTATCTTCATCGGGAGCTTCCTCGACGACGCTGATACCCATGTCGTTGATCATGCCGATGATATCTTCCACCTGATCGGGATCGGCAATATCCTCGGGTAGGTGGTCGTTGACCTCGGCGTAGGTCAGGTAACCCTGTTCCTTGCCACGCGCGATCAACTCCTTCAGACGTGACTGCTGCTGCGCATTTCCAGCCATAGAAACCCTATCTCGACGAAGAAGAATGAAGCACCTGAAGCGCTGGGGTGGAGAAAACTCATGAAGCCCAATAGTATAGCGGGAAACTCCGCGAGCCCGCCAGTGCGGCCCATTTGCTCGATCACTCAGGTGTGTTAGTTTAAACGGTTATGCTGTCGCGGGGGCTCAGTGCATGCCTCCTATGTGGTGGCGGTAGAAAAGAATTCAACCCACCACCCGCATTCTTCGTCATCCGTGACGCCTGCATCTCAACTTCCCAGCTCGGCCAGCAGCGTCATGAGTCGCTGTCGCTCTTCCGGCGAAAGCCGCTCCCCCGAACGCTGCCTTGCCAGAAGCGCATCGATCTGCTCTTGGCACGATGGCCGCCTCTGGTGCCGACGAAAATGCTCGACCAGACCATCGAGCTCCTGCCCCCTGGCACCGCGAGGGATCAGCATTTCGCGCCGGGCCAGCTGCGCCAGCCGCTCGCCCTGGGCACTGCCCTGGAAGTGGGCCAGTACCACCTGTGGGCTGCGGTAGCGTCCGGCACGCAACAGCCGAACCAGCTCGCGGCATAGATTGGCATCTCCCTCTCCCTCGGGACACCAGTCATCCTCGGCGGGCAGGCGCTCGACCAGCACCGGCTCATGCACCAGGAGCTGCAGCACGCGCGCCACCAGCCCCAACGAAGCCCCCTTGGCCGGCGACACCTCGCTCACCGCCCCCTGCCCGACAGGGACTGCGGAGGGCGCAGCACTCGGCTCTGCCGGTGACGATGCCGCGCCTTCGTCCCGCGCCAGGAGCGCTTCGAAGCGCGACTGGTCGACCCCGGTGCGGCGCGCCAGCTCGCCCAGCAGCACCGTCTGCAGCATGCCCTGCGGCAGGCGGCTTGCCGCCTTGAGCACCTGACTGGCGAAGCGCTCGCGATCCTCGACTCGCGACAGATCGCGCCCCCGCGCCGCCTGGTCGAACAGGAATTCCGACAGCGGGCTGGCACAGGTGATGCGACCCTCGAAGGCTTCACGTCCTTCACGGCGCACCAGCGTATCCGGGTCCTCGCCCTCGGGCAGGAACAGAAAGCGCGCCTCTCGCCCGTCGATCATCTGCGGCAGCACGGTCTCCAGCGCGCGGCTGGCCGCCTGGCGTCCCGCCTTGTCGCCATCGAAGCAGAACACCACTTCGTTGACCATGCGAAACAGTCGGGCCAGGTGCTCCTCACTGGTAGAGGTGCCCAAGGTCGCGACGGCATTACGAATGCCGAACTGGGCCAGCGCCACCACGTCCATGTAGCCTTCGACGATGACCACCCGCTCCAATCGCGGGTTGGCCTGCCTGGCCTCGTATAGCCCGTATAGCTCGCGCCCCTTGTGGAAGACCGGTGTCTCGGGCGAGTTCAGATACTTTGGTTTCGCATCACCGAGCACCCGGCCACCAAAGGCAATGGTGCGCCCGCGCACGTCGCGGATCGGAAATATCACTCGGTCGCGGAAACGGTCATAGGTCCGCCCGCTCTCCTCGCGCTGCACCAGCAGGCCGTACTCGACCTGCACCGCTTCCGCTATGTCCCGCGCACTCAAATGGCGCTTGAGCGCCTCCCAGTCGTCCGGAGCGTATCCGATGCCGAAGTCGCGACACACCTCTTCCGCAAGACCGCGTCGAACCAGATAATCTCGCGCCGACTGACCTTCGGGCATCTTCAACCGCTCACGATAGAAGCTGGCCGCGAGCTCCAGTAGATTGACTCCTTCCTGACGCTTGCGTTCGCGCGCCTGGGCACGCGGATCGTCGGCGCCCTCCCGCGGCACCTCGAGCCCCAGCCGCGAGGCCAGTTGATCCACCGCTTCGGGAAAACGCAGCTTGTCGTACTCCATCAGAAAGCGCAGGGCATTGCCGTGGGCACCACAGCCGAAGCAATGGTAGAACTGCTTGTCGGCACTGACGGTAAACGACGGCGTCTTTTCCTGATGGAAGGGGCACAGACCGGAATAGTTGCGCCCGGCCTTCTTCAGCTGCACTCGCTCACCCACCACTTCGACCACGTCGACGCGTGCCAGCAAGTCATCGATGAAACGCTGAGGGATCTGGCCGGCCATGCAGGTCTCGCCACCTCCCGTCGGGGCAGATGAAGTAAAGAGTGGAACGGGCCGTGAAAAACAAGCGGCCACCTGACGGCAGCCGCTTGGTCATCCTTCCGAAAGCACCGAAGCTCAAGGCGTCGGTACTTCCTTAGTACGGATCAATAGAGCCGTTCGAAACGCTTGCGCTCACGCTGGAGCTTCTTGGCGTGACGCTTCACCGCGGCGGCTGCCTTGCGCTTGCGCTCTGCAGTCGGCTTTTCGTAGTGCTCGCGACGACGCACTTCGGAAAGGATGCCGGCTTTTTCGCAGGAACGCTTGAAGCGGCGCAGCGCGACGTCAAACGGCTCGTTATCACGTACTTTGACAGAAGGCATTAAGCACTCACCTACCTTAGAAATCTTGAGTTCGGTTCGAACGCACATCCATGACAGGAACCGTGCCGTCTATCACAGCAGGCATCGCCAGGGTGCACGACCCAATTGTACAGCGCACGGTATTTTAGTCGGCGACTTCAAGCATTGCAAATCTGCGTGTCTGGAAAGGGGATGGCAACGCCCCGATTTGCTAGAATGTCGGCTTTCACTCTTCACGAGCCTGCACCATGCGAGTCCTTGGCATCGAGACCTCCTGCGACGAGACCGGCGTCGCGATCTACGACACCGACCGCGGCCTGCTGGCCGACGCCCTTTATAGCCAAGTCGCCATGCATGCCGAGTACGGTGGCGTGGTGCCGGAGCTCGCCTCGCGCGACCACACCCGGCGTTTGCTGCCCCTGATTCAGCAGGTACTCGACGAGGCCGGCATGGCCCGCCACGAACTGGATGCCATCGCCTATACCGCGGGGCCGGGGCTGGTCGGTGCCCTGATGGTCGGCGCCAGCACCGCCCATGGGATGGCCCGTGCACTGAATATTCCGGTACTGGGCGTGCACCATATGGAAGGTCATCTCATGGCCCCCATGCTCGAAGAGCCCTCGCCCGCCTTTCCCTTCGTCGCACTGCTGGTTTCAGGTGGCCATACCCAACTGGTCGAGGTCCAGGGTCTGGGCCGGTATCGTCTGCTCGGCGAATCGGTCGACGACGCCGCCGGCGAAGCCTTCGACAAGGCTGCCAAGATGCTCGGGCTATCCTATCCCGGCGGCCCCCAAGTGGCCCGGCTGGCCGAAGCGGGCGACCCGGGGCGCTTCCGCTTCCCCCGTCCGATGACCGACCGCCCGGGCCTCGACTTCAGTTTCTCGGGGCTCAAGACGCACACCCTGACCACCCTGCGCGGGCTCGAGCAGGCGGGCAAGCTCGACGATCAGGCGCGCGCCGACGTCGCCCATGCCTTCGAAGAGGCCGTAGTCGATACCCTGGTGATCAAGTGTCGCCGGGCACTCGATGACACCGGCCTGAAGCGCCTGGTCATGGCCGGCGGCGTAAGTGCCAACACGCGCCTTCGCGAGCGTCTCGCGCATGAGGCCGAGAAGCGCAGCGCTCAGGTCTATTACCCACGCGGAAGGTTCTGCACCGACAACGGCGCCATGATAGCCCTTGCCGGTGCACTGCGGCTACTGGCCGGCGAGCGTGACGAGGTCGGTCGCATGCAAGCCGTGCCGCGCTGGCCGATGGAGACACTGACGGCACCGGCCGTCAGCTGACAGCCGGCGCCCTCCCTCCTGCAGGAAGCCCAGGACATCGCGCGGGCACGCTCATAGCGGGCTAGAGTCCCGGTTCGTCGCCGTGACGCAGCCGATGAATATTGAGCAGGTGCCGCACCAGCACCAGTGCGGTAAAGGTCACCACCACCAGCACGTAATCCGGTGCCAGCCACAGACTGGCCAGCGGGGCGATGCCGGCGCTGGCCAAGGACGCCACGGCTGCCGTACGCACCCGCCAGGCCAACAGCACCCACAGGGCGGCACAGCACAACGCCACCCAGGGCGTCAGTACCAACAGCACGCCGAAGGCGCTGGCCACCGCCTTGCCGCCGCGAAAGCGATGCCAAGGAGGGTAGCTGTGCCCCAGCAGCACGGCCAGCCCGACCAAACCCTGGGCCCATGGCGCCAGGCCAAGCCCCATCGCCAGCCACAGCGCAGGCATGCCCTTCATCGCGTCGAGCAGCAAGGTTACCGCCGCCAGCCGGCGGCCATGCAGGCGCAACACGTTGGAGAAGCCCGGGTTGCCCGAGCCCTCCAGGCGGGGATCGCCAACCCCTGCCAGTCGACAGACCCATAGCGCCCCCAAGCAGGAACCGCTGACGTAGCCCAGCGACACCAGCCCCAGCAGCGTCAGTTGCCCCTCGCCCAGCATCAGCCTTTCGCCCCTTTCGGTATCGTCATCGGATTCTGCCAGCCCCGGCGACCCAAGGACAGCGCCGCAAGCCTGTCATTGTGTCCCGACGCTCACGTACAATCGTGCCTTCTTAACCTGCTTGGAGCCGTGCATGGACTGCGTACTGATCGAGTCGCTCGAACTCGAGACGGTCATCGGCGTATACGATTGGGAGCGCAGCATACGCCAGCGGCTGACGCTCGACCTGGAACTGGCCACCGACATTCGCCCGGCGGCTGCCGACGACGACCTGACCAAAACGCTCGATTACGCCGCCATCAGCCAGCGTATCGCCGGCTTCGCCGACGAGCATGACTTCGCCCTGGTCGAAACCTTCGCCGAGCGCCTCGCCCAGCTGTTGATGGAAGAATTTGGCGTGCCCTGGCTGCGACTGACGCTGCGCAAGCCAGGTGCCGTGCCCGCGGCGGCAGCCGTGGGCGTGCGCATCGAGCGTGGCAAACGCCAGGAGAGCGCTCGATGACCCAGGTTTGCGTCAGCATCGGCAGCAACATCGAGCGTGAGCATCACGTCCGAAGCTGCCTGGATGCCCTCGACGCCACCTTCGGCGATCTCCGCGTCTCGCGCGTCTACGAAAGCGAGCCGGTGGGCTTCGAGGACGGCCGCAATTTCTACAACCTGGTGGCAGTGTTCGACAGCGACTGGTCGGCCGGGGAACTGCAGGCTTGGTGCAAGCGCATCGAGCAAGAGCACGGCCGCCGCAAGGGCACGCCCAAGTTCAGCCCACGGACACTGGATATCGACCTGCTGACGGTAGGCGATCTCGTCGGCGAACACGATGGGGTCATGCTGCCGCGCGACGAGATCCTCCATCACGCCTTCGTGCTGTTGCCGCTGTCGGAGCTACTGCCGAATACGCCACACCCCGAGGACGGGCGAACCTATGCCGAGCTATGGTCGACTTTCGCGAGCGACCGGCAGCGGCTGTGGCCGATCGAATTCGATTGGAAACCCAGCCCGCCGCGCTAGGTTTTGTCGTTGGGCTGACGCCCGCAGCGGCTAGCGTCGTGCCAACTCCTCGTCGAGGAGGGCGCAGCGCCGCCGCGCCAATTCCTGGCCCAGCTCGGCGCCGCGGAAGCCCTCCGCCATCAGGCTCTTTGCCTCGAGGCGCGATACCGCCCGCCAGGCTCGCGCGAGTACCTCGGCGAGAGCTGGGGCATCGAGCGCCAGCAGCGCGATCAACGGTTGCACGCGCTCGCTGCGCCGCCAGGCATCGATGCCGTCCAGCCACCGCTTCACGTCATCCGCATCGGGCGTGGCCCGTTGGCGCAGCTGGCGGGTAAGCGCAGCCTGGCGACCCAGGTCGCGATAGCTTCGCGGCAGACGCAGGCGCTCGGCCAGCGCTGCCTGCCTGGCTTCGCCGAGATGCTCCACCAGCCGTGCCCAGCGCCAGCGGGGACGCTCCTCCTCGAGCAGGTCGCTGGGTAACCTGGAGAGTCTATCCAGCGCCCCACCGAGCGACGCGTCGTCCTCGACGAGCTCCGGCATCAGCACCCCCAGCGCACCGCAATTCTGCAGGGTTCGAAAGTAGACCGCAGGGGCGGGCTCCCCCAGCGCTTTCTCGGTCTCGGTCCAGACTCGCTCGGCCACCAGGTGGGAAAGCTCGCCACTCTCGACGAGTTCGCACATCAGCGCCCAGGTCTCCTCGGCGATGGCAAAGCCGAGCCCGGCATAGCGCGCCAGGAAGCGTGCAGTGCGCAGCACGCGCAAAGGATCCTCGACGAAGGCCGGCGAAACATGGCGCAACACTTTGGCCTGGAGGTCGGCCAGGCCGCCGTAGGGGTCGATCAGTTCCCCCTCCGGCGTCTCGGCCATGGCGTTGATGGTCAGGTCGCGACGCGCCAGGTCCTCTTCCAGCGTCACGTCGGGGCTGGCGTGAACCTCGAAGCCGGTGTAGCCATGGCCGGACTTGCGCTCAGTGCGCGCCAGGGCGTACTCCTCATGGGTTTCAGGATGCAGGAAGACTGGGAAGTCGCGCCCCACTGGCCGGAAGCCGCGACGCTGCATCTCCTCCGGTGTCGCCCCCACCACGACCCAGTCGGTGTCGACGGTGGGCCAGCCCAGCCGAGCGTCGCGCACCGCGCCGCCGACGCGGTAGACCGCAAGGCCTTCGCGGCAGCGATCCGGCAATCCGCTCATGGGCGACTGCGCTCCACCCGTTCGGGCAGACGGTGCTCCCATTCGGTAAAGCCGCCATCGAGGCTGTAAACCTCGGCGAAGCCCTGCCCCGCCAACCAGGCTGCAGCCTGCTGGCTCGAGTGGCCGTGATAGCACACCACGACCAGCGGCTGCTGGCGCGACGTTGCCTCGAGCAGTGCCGGCGCGCTGTCATTGTCGAGGTGACGGCTACCGGGAATGTGACCGCTGGCGAAACTCATCGGGTCGCGAATATCGACCAAGGTGAGCGGGTCGTCGGCATCGATCCAGGCCGTCAGGGTATCGATCGTCAGGTGTTGGAACGAGGGGGTCGCCATAAGGCCTCCCATGTAGCTGATGATCAGCGGCGCTGACGGCTGGGCACGCCGGTGCGCTCGCCGGTGGAGAGATTCAGCGCGACGAGGCTGCCGCCCCACACGCAGCCGGTATCCAGTGCCTCGGCGCGCACCCGGGCACCTTCGGCACGTCCCTCCAGGGCCGCCCAATGGCCGAACAGTAGCCTCGGGTCGTCGCTGCGGGGATAACGGAACCAGGGGGCGAAACCGACAGGGGCGCTGTCGAGCCCCTCCTTGGCGCTGAAATCGAGACAGCCTGCGGCATCGATGAAGCGCATGCGCGTCAGCACGTTGACGATGACGCGCAGGCGATCGATACCGTCGAGCGACGCCTCCCAACAGGCGGGCTCGTTGCCGTACATTCGCTCGAGAAACTCGCCGCTGCGCTCACTGCCGAGCCGCTCCTCGACCTCACCGGCCAGGTCTGCCGCCTCCCCGGGAGACCACTGAGGCAAAAGACCGGCATGAGCCATTACGGTATCGCCCTGGCCCTCGAAGACCTGGCGCACCAGTAGCGGCCGCGACTGCAGCCAGTCGAGCAGCGCCTCTCGATCGGGAGCGGCCAGGATCTCGTCCAGGGTGTCCTTGCGGTTGAGCCGGGCGCCCCCGCGGGCCACGGCCAGCAGGTGCAGGTCGTGATTACCGAGCACGGTAAGCGCGGCATCGCCAAGCGCACGCACCTCGCGCAGGCAGGCTAGCGACTCGGGACCACGGTTGACCAGGTCGCCGGCCAGCCACAGCCGGTCGCAAACGGGATCGAAGCCGATTCGCTCGAGCAGCTCGACGAACTCGGCATGGCAGCCTTGCAGATCTCCAATGGCATAGTCGGTCATGGCACTTTCCCTTGCGGCGTGGCTTGATCCCAGGCGGCCGAGGGCCGCCCCGGACCGCTGACGTCAGTGTACCTGGTTGGGGCTGGCCAGTCGGAAGGGGGCGATGGCCACCTCGAAGGGACGCTGGCTGGCCGTATCGACGCAGGTGTAGGCGCCCTCCATCACGCCTACCGGGCCGTCGAGAATGGCCCGGCTGGTATAGCGGAAGGTTTGACCGGGTCCGATCATCGGCTGCTGCCCCACCACACCCTTGCCGCGCACCTCTTGAACCTTGCCGCTGCCTTGGGTGATACGCCAGTGTCGGGCCAGCAGCTGAACGCTGCGCTTCGAGTGGTTATGAATCGTCACGGTATAGCTGAACACGTAGCGCGACTCGTCGCGCGAGGACTCGTCGTCGCGAAAAGCGGGCTCCACGTCGACCAGTACTTCCCGTTCCAGTGGCATGTCAGGCGCCTGGGTCATGACGTCGCCTCCATAGCGGCCAGGTGGTTGGCAATGCGAACGAACTCCTCGACACCGAGGGTCTGGGGCCGCCGCGCGGGGTCGATGTCCAGCTCCGCCATGGCCTCGCCCCCGATCATTCCCTTGAGATTGTTGCGCAGCGTCTTGCGCCGCTGCCCGAAAGCCTGACGCACGACACTGAACAGCAGGGTCTCGTTCGTGGCAGGCCACGGCAGCTCGGCGAAGGGCGTCAGCCGCACGATGGCCGAGTCGACCTTGGGTCGTGGCACGAACGCCTCCGGCGGCACCGTGAACAGATCGTCGACGCGACAACGGTACTGCGCCATCACCGAGAGCCGCCCCCAGTCGGGACCACCCGGCTCGGCGGCGAGACGCTCCACTACCTCCTTCTGCAGCATGAAGTGCATGTCGGCGATGGCATCGCCCGCCTCGAGCAGATGGGCGATCAGCGGGGTGGAGATGTTGTACGGCAGGTTGCCCACCACCCTCAGTGGCTCGCCGTCGCCACGCAGGGCGCTGAAATCGAACTTCAGCGCATCGCCTTCATGCACGACGAACTCAGGGTAGTTGAAGAACTGCACACGCAGGCCCGGAATCAAGTCACGATCCAGTTCGATCACCTCGAGGCGGCCACCTGCCGCCTCGATCAACGGCTCGGTCAGGGCGCCCTGGCCGGGCCCGATCTCCACCAGCCGGTCGCCCGGGCGCGGCGAGATGGTACGCACGATACGCGAAATGATGCCGGGGTCACGCAGGAAATTCTGGCCGAAGCGCTTGCGAGCGCGATGAACCGGCGGGCGCGATGCCATGCGAAGAGTCCTTGTATGGGTCAGTGCGGAAACCGACGTTGATTGCTTCTATCTCGGGGCGGCCGCTCCGCGACTTGCCATCTTGGCGGCCAGCGCCACGGCGACTCGCAGGCTGCCGGCATCGGCCAGGCCACGGCCGGCCAGATCCAACGCAGTGCCATGATCCACCGATGTGCGTACGATCGGCAGCCCCAAGGTGACGTTGGCGGCACGCCCGAAGCCGGCATACTTGAGTACCGGCAGGCCCTGATCATGATACATCGCCAGCACGGCATCGACGCCTGCCAGATGGCGCGGAGTGAATAGAGTATCGGCCGGCAGCGGTCCGTCAAGGGCGAGGCCTTCACCGCGCAGGCGCTCGAGACAAGGCTCGATCACCTCGATCTCCTCGCGCCCGAGATGCCCGCCCTCGCCGGCGTGAGGGTTGAGGCCACACACGGCGATGCGCGGTGCGTCAACGCCGAACCAGCGCTTCAGGTCCGCATGCAGGATGCGCAGGATGCGCTCCAGGCCGGGCCCGGTGATGGCATCGGCCACCTCACGCAGCGGCAGGTGGGTGGTGACAAGCGCCACTCGCAGCGCGCTGCTACCCTGCCAGCCGGCCTGCCCGGCATGCAGAGCGCTGTCGGTGGCCAACATCATGACCACTTCATCGATGCCACAGGCGTCGCGCAGGTACTCGGTGTGTCCACGAAACCCGGCATGGCCGGCATCCAGGATCACGCCCTTGTGCAGCGGCGCGGTGACGATTCCGTCGGCGTTCCCGTCAAGGCAGGCGGCAATGGCCAGGTCGAGGGTCTCGAGCACATAGCCGGCATTGGCCACGGCCAGTTCCCCCGGCCGGCTCGGCGTGCGCAGTGCCACCGGCCATACCGGTAGAATGCCGGGGCGTGCTTCCGGCACCGGTTCGCCCGGCGTCAGCTCGAGCAGATCGACCTCGAGACCAAGCAGTGCGGCCCGCTCGGTCAGCAACGCCGGGTCCCCCACCGCCACTACCCGCCCTGGCATATGTTCACCCAGCGCCAGTAGCAGGGTCAGCTCGGGACCTATGCCGGCGGGCTCGCCGCTCGTCACGGCCAGCACGGGAGAAGGAGATCGCATGCTGTCAGCTGCCGCTGGCGAGCCGGTTGTCGACGAAAGCCTCGGCACGGATCTCCTGCAGCCAGGCATCGAGCGCATCGTTGGCCTTGCGCTGGAACACCATCTGGCGCGCCCGGTCGGGGCTCACGTTGCCGCCCTGCTGCTCAATGAATCGCTCGACCTCACGATTGCTGACGTTGACCCGTCCCCCCACCTGGCGCTGATGCAGCTCGCGCAGCAGCATTTCGCGGCGAATCTCCTCTCGCACGGTCGCCATGGACAGACCGTCGGCTTCCAGCGCATCGGCAAACTGGTCGAGGTTCATGCCGTTGCTTTCGGCAATCTCGCGGATCTGGCGATTGAGTGCGGTATCGTCGATGGAGAGCCCGGCATCCGCCGCCATCTGCAGTTGGATCTCCTCGAGAATGATCTGCTCCAGTACGTGCTCGCGCAGCATCGACTCGGACGGCACCTGCTGACCCTGGGCGGCAAGTTGGCTGCGCGCCTGCGCCATGCGCTCTTCGAGCTGGCTTTGCATGATGGCCTGCTCGTTCACCACGGCCACGATACGATCCAGGGACTGGCGCTGCACCGGCTGGAAACTCTGTTCCTGGGCCATGGCCGAAAACGGCACGGCGCCAAGGCACAAGGCCAGCCCCAGGGCACCCAGCGTGGCGATTGGCGAAATTCGCATGTCTCTCTTTCCTCTCATGTCTCTCACTTGTGTGGCGTCCCGAACCGATTAGAAAGCCGTGGTGCGGTAGCCTGGAATGGCACGTTCGAAGTAGTCGCCGGCATCGCCGCCGACGCCGCCCAACCCCTTGAAGACGAAGCGCAGGAAAATACCGCGCTCGGTAGTATCGTCCTCGATAGTATTTGCGGTGTCGTTGTCCTCGACCCACTCACGCCACACCAATTGCACGCCATAGCAGCAGTCGTTCCACTGCACCCCGGCCATCTGGTCCAGGCTACGGCTGTTGGTGTGGTCGTACAGAAAGCGGCCTATCAAATCTACTCTCGGATTGGCCTGGTAAGCGAAGGAGAGCTCATACTCCTCGCGATCGTACCCCAGGCGGTCCTCATCTTCTCCCGAAGGGTCGAATCCTTGGAGTTGCCAATTGTAGGCAAGGTTCAACACATGGCCGCGTGGATCGCGATAGGCAACACCTACGCTATTTCTCTCGGTCCGGCTGCGCTGATCGTCGTAGAGCCACTCATAGCGCGTACTCCAGCGCTCGTTGATGCGCCAGTCAAGTCGCGTGACAACCGGTGAACGATTCCGCGTCGCCTGGTAAAGACGCTCGCCGTCGTCGAGCGCTGGCGAAGGCAGGGTATCGGGATCGCCGGCCATATCGATGTTGCGGTCGTCGAAGTAGACCGCCTGCCCCATGCCGAGCGTGAAACGCTCACGACCGGCGGCATCCTCGAGGAAACGGCTGCTGATCCCGTAGGAGAGACGATTGAGATCACCGATGCGATCGGAGCCGGAGAAGCGATACGGCGACCACAGCTGGTTCCAGGAAAAGGCACGTTCGTCGCTATCGAACTCAGGGAATTCGCTCTGGTCGCGAGCAGGAACGTAGGCGTAGTTGAACCTCGGCTCCAGGGTCTGGCGATAGGCACGCCCCCCGAGGTCCAACTCGCGCTCGAACACCAGCCCGCCATCAATCGAGGCAACCGGCACCGCCCGCTGCAGTGAGGTATCGCGCTCCGTCTGCCGCTCGCCGTAGTCCAGGTCGTAGGCGGTATACAGCCACTCCACGCGCGGCTCCAGATGACCCCAGGTCTCATCGAAGCGCCACCCGGTTGCGGGTGAAAGGTGCAGTCGGGTCCCGACGGCCGCTTCACGCAGGGGAACACGGTTACGATCCACATCACGCCAGAAATAGGTGACGTTGGAGCGCCACTGCTGATAGAGCCCTCCGGACTGGGACCAGCGCGCATTGGCGGTCAGGCTGGGCAGGCGATAGAAGGGCTTCTTCCGGTCGCGCAGCGGATCGTCCAGACGCTGGAAGCCCTGGGCGCGCGCATCGAGATTCCAGACGTCACCGCGATAGTTGAGCCGGGCCAGGCGGGGCATGTTGTTGGGGTCGTCGCCGAAGGCACTGCCGAAGTCGTCGAAGTAGCGCCCGTCGCTGGCTGCCCCATAGCGCAGATTGTAACTCGTGCGCGAATCGAAGTACCCGCTGTGCAGGTAGTCCACGTACCAGCGGTCCTCGCCCTCGAAGCGCCTCGCCTCGCCCGGCTCACCGGAACCGCCACCATCGCTGGAAAGATAGGCGCCCTCGATCTGCCCGGCATCGCTGGGAAACAGGTAGCGATATTCGCCACCGAGCAATAACCCGTGCTCGCTGACCCAGCGCGGCGTGATGGTGGCATCGTGATTGGGCGCGATATTCCAGTAGAACGGCTGGGCGTAATCGAGGCTGTCGCTGGAAAGCCCCAACGCGGGCCACAGGAAGCCGGTATGGCGACGGTCGTCGATGGGGAAACGCACCCAAGGCCAGTAGAACACTGGCACCCCGCCCATCTCCAGGCGCGCGTGGCGAGCGGTGCCGAAACCGCTCTCGCGGTCTAGCACCAAGTCACTCGTTGCCAGCCGCCACAGGGAATTGCCGGGATCGCAGGTCGTGAAATTCGACGAGGTCAGCCGGTAGCGCCCATCCTCCAATCGCGCCAGTTGCAGCGCATCGCCGCGCAGGTGCTGGTCGTGAATCACGTAGTGGGCCGAATCGATGCGGGCCGCATCGCTATTGAGCGAAACCTCGGCCGCCTCGCCACGCACCAGCAGGTTGAGATCGCGCAGCGCGAGAGGCCCATCGGCGTGCGCCCAATCCCGCTCGGGCGGTACGCTCACCCGGGGTGACTCGAGCTGGCTGTCGCCACGCCGCAGGATCACTTCACCGCCAAGAATCGTCTCGCCGTCGTCCCCGTAATAGGCAGTGTCGGATTCGGAGCGGACCTGACCGGGCTCGTCGGTGGCGGGCAGGCGATAAGCCGGCATCACATAGACGCCACGGCACAACGCCTCGGCGGGGCGGCCTTCGCCCCATGGATGCCAGTCGAGCTGCCATGCCGGCAACGGCTCGAGCGCCATCGTCAGTGACGAACCGATCGTCAGGCCGGATGTGATCAGGCCGGCCAACGCCGCACCCGCATGTCGCTTGCCCATGGTCCCTCGATGTTCTTGGCGAAGAGAATCGGTATTATACAGACCGCACCCAGCCTGTCGTATGCGACAGACCGCTCAGCATGCGGTGGCGCCCTACGAGCGTCAACCGGCAACGCTCAGCACAACAAGGAGCCAGCATGACTTCGGTCGAAAATTCGACGCGATTGGAAGCCCTGCGCCACTGGACGGCAGCACAGCATCGCCTGCCCGCGGCAGCGCTCGATCTGCGCCTGGCCGCGGGCGATGCCAGTTTCCGCCGCTACTTTCGCCTGCGCCTGCCCGACGGCCGTTCACGCATGCTGATGGACGCTCCGCCCGCCCATGAGGACAGCCGTCCGTTCGTCGAGATCGCCCGTCGCTGGCGAGCCGGCGGCCTGCCGGTACCGGCTCTCCATGCGGTGGATCTCGAGGCGGGCTTCATCGAACTCGACGACCTGGGCGACACGCCGCTGCAGAACCTGTTCACCGGCAACGACCATGCCGGCACCCTGGTTTGGCACGAAAGCGCCATGGCATTGATTCATGAGCTGCAGAACCGCGCCGGCCCCGACGTACTACCGGCTTACGATGGCGCCCTGCTCGGCCGTGAGCTGGATCTCTTCCCCGAATGGTGCCTGGAGCGCTGGCTCGGCCTGGCTCTCCCACCCGGCTGGTCGGAACTGCGCCAGGCGCTGATCGACTCTGCCCTGGTCCAGCCGGTGGTCGCGGTGCACCGCGACTTCGATGCCATGAATCTGATGGTACAGGACGAGCGGCTCTTTCTGATTGATTTCCAGGACGCCGTGGCCGGCCCCATCAGCTATGACCTGATCTCTCTGCTGCGTGGCCGCTACTGCCGCTTCCCCGCCGAGCGCTTCGCCGGCTGGGTGGAAGACTTCCGGCTGCAGGCGATCAGTGACGGTCGCCTGCCCGGCACCATCGCCAGCGAGACCTTTCACCGCCAGGTTCAGGCCATGGCCGCCCAGCGCGCGCTCAAGGTGCTCGGCATCTTCTGCCGACTGACCCTGCGCGACGCCCGCTCGGGCTATCTCGAACGTTTGCCGCATTTTCTCGCCCATCTCGAGGAGAGTCTCGTCGCGTTGCCCGAACATGCCGGCTTCCACAGCTGGCTTGTCGACACTTTGCGTCCCGCGCTCGTGAGACGCCTGGCCGAGGCGGGCCTGCGGGTGGCGACATGAAGGCCATGATACTGGCCGCCGGCCTGGGCAAACGCATGCGGCCGCTGACCGACCGCTGCCCCAAGCCGCTGCTGCCGGTGGCGGGCAAGCCGCTGATCGTGCACCATCTGGAGCGCCTGGCAGCGGCCGGCATTGGCGACGTGGTCATCAACGTCAGCTACCGCGCCGAGCAGATCGTCGCAGCCCTGGGTGACGGTAGCGCCTACGGCGTGTCGATCGCATGGAGCCGCGAGACGACCCCGCTGGAGACCGGCGGTGGCATCCGCCAGGCGCTGCCGCTGCTGGGTGACGTCCCCTTCCTGCTGGTGAATGGGGACGTCTGGAGCGATTTCGATCCTGCCAACCTGCCCCCGCTGGGCGACGACCTGGCCCACCTGGTACTGGTCGACAACCCCGCGCACCACCCCATGGGGGATTTTCACCTCGGCGCCACCGGGCGGGTACACGCTCAGGGTGAGCCACGGTTGACCTACGCCGGGCTCGGCCTGATCGACCCGGCCCTGGTCGCCGACCAAGCGCCGGGCGAGTTCCCCCTGGCCCCGCTGCTGCGCGAGGCGATGCACGCCGGACGCGTCGGCGGCACCCATCATCGCGGTCGCTGGGTCGACGTGGGCACGCCCGAGCGCTTGGCCGAACTCGACCGCGAGCTGTGCCAGCGCCGGGGCTGAGCCCGAGGCAACACAGTGGTAAGCTGCCCGAAATTAACGCACCGACAAGGAAACCCTGCTCATGAAAGCCAGCGTCAAGTGGACCGATGGTCGCCAGTTCGTCGCCGAATCCGGTAGTGGCCACAGCGTGGTCATCGATGGCCCACCCGATCATGGCGGACGCAACACCGGGCCGCGACCGATGGAGATGCTGCTGATGGGCATGGGCGCCTGCACTTCCTTCGACGTGCTGGAGATCCTCGAGAAATCCCGCGCCGGCGTGACCGACTGCGTGGCGAGCATCGAGGCCGAGCGCGCCGACACCGTGCCATCCGTGTTCACCCGGATCCACGTGCATTTCACCGTCAGCGGACACAACCTCAAGGAGAATCAGGTCAAGCGCGCCGTGGAGCTTTCCGCGGAGAAGTACTGCAGCGCCTCGATCATGCTGGCCAAGGGCGGCGTCGAGGTCACCCACTCCTACAGCATCGTCGACGACTGAAGCGTCTAGATGGGGGGCGCATCGACGTGGCGCCAGAGGTAGAGCGCCAGGTGCGAGCGGTAGGGAGCGAAACGTGCGGCGGTGCGCAGCGTCTTGCGCCGCGGGCTGGTAAGGCGAGCGAGAGTCTTGCGCGCGGCCACGTCGCCCTCGGGCCAGACGTCGGGTTCGCCGAAATAGAAGATCGAGACCATGTCGGCGGTCCACTGCCCCACGCCCCATAGCGCGGTCAGGCGCTGCGAGCGCTCGGCATGACCGAGTCTGCGCAGGTCATCGGCCTCTAGCCGACCGGCGCGGGCTTCTTCGGCGATCAGGCATAGCGCCCTGATCTTGGCCCCCGAGAGACCGCAGCCGCGCAGTGCATCCTGGTTCGGCTCAGTGAAGAACTCCATCAGCGGGGCATCGCCAGCGGCGTCGACGACCCGCGTCCAGATCGAACGCGCCGCCTTCACCGACAGTTGCTGACCCGCTATCGAACGACACAGGCGCTCGGCCAGCGGTTGGCCGTCGTCGACGCTCAGCACCAGCGGGCCACCGCGCTCGATGGCATCGGCGAGCGGCGGGCTCAGCTCGCGAGCGACTTCGATGCAACGCCGATGAATCTCTTGTGACATGGCGTTCCGCTCAGAATCGATAGACGCTTTTGGTCATGACCTTGGACATCAGGCTCATGCCGAACTTGACCGGTGCCGGAAAGCGCGCTCCGCCGGCCTCCAGCGCGAGATGCGCATGGTGCGCCTCGTCGATGGCCATCTGGCGCAACACGGCGCGGGAGCGGTGGTCGCCCGCGGGAAGCTTGACCATGTGCTCGTCCAGATGCTTGCCCACCTGTTCCTCCGTGGCGGCGACGAACCCCAGGCTGATCCGATCGCCTATGGCTCCCGCCACCGCCCCCAGACCGAAGGAGGCGGCGTAGAACACGGGGTTGAGCACACTGGTACGACTGTCGAGCTCCTGCAGGCGCTCGTCGCACCAGGCCAGGTGGTCGATCTCCTCCTGGGCGGAGTGCTCCATCTGGCTGCGCACTTCAGGCAGCTTGGCAGTGCAGCCCTGCCCTTGGTAGAGCGCCTGTGCACACACCTCGCCGGTATGGTTGACGCGCATCAGCCCCGCGGCATGGCGACGCTCGTCGGCCGTCATCTCGTCGTCCTGGATGTCGGCCGTGGCCGGCGAAGGCCTCGACGCCACTGCTGCACGCGGAATCAGCGTGCGCAGTACGGTATCGAACTGGTGGATCAAGTTGTCGGCATGGGAGTAGTTGCGGTTCATCTCGCCCTTTCCTGTGCGAAGCCTTTCCTCTTATGCAGTCCTAGCTGTGCGCGTCAGAACGAATAGACACTCGATCACAACGCCAGATAGAGGCTGCCGGCAAGCATGCCGGCGCCACCCGCAATGGGGTGGCGCCAAGTATGGGATGCACCTGATGCGTCGCACGCCTCGACGCGCGCGGCTTGCTCCGCATAGCGCCGGCTAGCCAGCCGGCCAAGTAAAGCGTCGACCGCCCATCAGGTGCATATGAATATGATAGACCGTCTGCCCGCCCTGGTCATTGCAGTTCATCACCACGCGATAGCCGTCGTCGGCGATGTCGCGTTCATCGGCCAGCCGGGCCGCGACATACGGCAGGCGACCGACCAGGGCCTGGTCGCTCTCCTCGATGTCGTTCAGGGTGGCAATGTGCTGCTTGGGTATGATCAGGATATGGGCGGGGGCCTGGGGGTTGATGTCGTTGAACGCCAGCACCTCATCGTCCTCATAGACGATATCGGCCGGGATCTCGCGCTTGACGATCTTGCAGAACAGGCAGTCTTGCATCGGCTCGGGCTCCTTTCTCGTCGCCATGCTCGGTGTTATTCGCTGTCGCTCCGCTTCAGCGAAAGCGCCGCTGGGCCAGCAGATGACGCACCAACGGCGCCAGGATCAGCTCGATGGCCAGCGACATGCGCGCCCCCGGCACCACCAGGGTGTGCGGACGGCTCATGAAGGAGTCCTGGATCATCGCCAGCAGCCAGGGAAAGTCCACCGTCGAGGGGTCGCGAAAGCGGATCACCACGAACGACTCGGCGTCGTTGGGGATGTCCTGCACCTCGAAGGGATTCGACGTGTCCACAGTGGGCACGCGCTGGAAGTTGATATGGGTACGCGAGAACTGCGGCTGGATGTAGCGCACGTAGTCGTCCATGCGCCCCAGGATGGTGTCGATCACCGCTTCCTGTGAGTAGCCCCGCATCTTGATGTCACGGTCGATCTTCTGGATCCACTCGAGGTTCATGGTCGGCGCTACGCCGACCAGCAGGTCGACATGCCGGGCGATATCGTGCTCCGCCGTCACCAACCCGCCATGCAGGCCCTCGTAGAACAGCAGGTCGGTGCCGCAAGGCAGCGGCTGCCATTCGGTGAAGGTACCCACCTGATAGCCCGCCTCGATCATCTGCTTGTCTTCGGCGTGGATATAGTGCCGGAAGGTGCCGGTGCCGTGCTCGCCGTACTCATGGAACAGCGCCTCGAGGCGATCGAGCAGGTTGGCCTCGACGGCGAAGTGGGACAACTGGTCCTTTCGCTCTGGCTCCTCGCGAAAGATGCGGGCCAGCTCCTCACGGGTATAGCGATGAAAGGCATCGCCGTCGACGAAGGCCGCATGCACGTCCTCGCGGGAGAACATGCGCTCGAAGGTACGCTTCACCGTGGTGGTACCGGCACCTGACGAGCCGGTCACGGCAATGATCGGATATTCGCGCGACATCAGGCGCTCTCCGCTCCGGCAATGGCCTGGCTAACGGCATCGGGTATGGCAACGCTGCCCCCTTGGGCGGGATCCACCAGTACCACGTTGAGACGCGCGGTGGCCACAGGGCGGCCGCCTTCGGCATGGCGTACCCGATGATAGACGACAATTGCCTTGCCCACCGGTGCTGGAATAGCGGTTTCCACCACCAGCGCATCCGGCCAGCGAGCCTCGGACTGATACTGCACGGCAAGGTCGGCCACCACGCTGGGAAACCCGCCCATGTCCCACTCACTGAGCCCGAGCGAGCCGAACGCCTGTATGCGCGCCTCATGGAGCAGCGACACCAAGGTGTCGTGGCCCAGGTGGCGGCCGTAGTTCATGTCGGTGATGCGTACCGACAACGACTGCCGATGCACGATGACGGACTCGGGAAATTCCAGCTTGATGCGCTCCATGCCCACTCCCTGAATCTTGTTATTCGATCGATGCGGCGGTACTGCTGCGATCAGTCGGCCTGCCGCTCCCGTGCGATGGCGCGGTAGGCGATATCGCTGCGGAACTGGGCACCCTCCCAACGGATCGCCGCCACCCCCTCGTAGGCCAGGTCGCGTGCCTGGGCTACGCCCTGCCCCAACGCGGTGACACACAACACCCGGCCTCCGCTGGTTACCACCCGACCCTGATCGTCCTCGGCGGTGCCGGCATGGAACACCTTGCAGCCGGTGGCATCGGCGGCAGCGAGGCCTTCGATCGCGTCGCCCTTGCGGTAGCTGCCCGGATAGCCGCCGGCGGCCATCACCACGCCGACGGCGGCATGCGGGTCCCACTCACAAGTATGGCCTGCCAGTTCGCCGCGTGCGCCCGCCAGGCACAGCTCGGCCAGATCCGATTGGAGGCGCAGCATGATCGGCTGGGTTTCGGGATCGCCGAAGCGGCAGTTGTACTCGATGACCTTGGGGTTGCCCTCGGCGTCGATCATCAGGCCGGCGTAGAGGAAGCCGCTATAGGCGTGCCCCTCCGCCACCATGCCGTGCACCGTGGGCATGATGACGCGCTCCATGATGCGCTCGTGCACGCTCTCGGTCACCACCGGTGCCGGTGAGTAAGCCCCCATACCGCCGGTGTTGGGACCGGCATCACCATCCAGGGCGCGCTTGTGGTCCTGGCTGGTGGCCATCGGCAGCACCGTGGTGCCATCGACCATGACGATGAAACTCGCCTCCTCGCCCTCGAGAAACTCCTCGATCACCACGCGGGCCCCGGCATCACCGAAGGCGTTGGCTTCGAGCATGTCGCGCACCGCTGCCTCGGCCTCGGCCAGGGTCATGGCCACGATCACGCCCTTGCCTGCCGCCAGGCCGTCGGCCTTGATCACGATCGGCGCACCCTGCTCGGCGAGGTACGCCAGCGCCGGCTCGACCTCGGTGAAGGTGCGGTAGGCCGCGGTAGGGATGGCGTGGCGGGCCAGGAAATCCTTGGTGAAGGACTTCGAGCCCTCGAGCTGGGCCGCGCCCCGGGTGGGGCCGAAGATGGCCAGGCCCGCCTCACGGAAACGATCGACCACGCCTTCGACCAGCGGTGCCTCGGGGCCGACGATGGTCAGCGCGACGCCTTCGTCGCGGGCGAAATCCACCAGGCGTTCCAGCTCGGTCGCCTCGATGGCGACGTTGGTCAGGCCCGGCTCATGTGCCGTGCCGGCGTTACCGGGCGCCACGAAAACCCGCTCGACGCGGGACGACTGGCCGACTTTCCAGGCCAAGGCGTGTTCGCGGCCACCGCCGCCGATGATCAGAACCTTCATCCGCTTGCTTATCCTGTCTATTGCTGCGCAGGCCCGATTGCCGGTGGGCCTGATGTTCGGCTGGGAAGACGTCGCGGCATTATGGCAGAAAGCGGCCCGGCACGCCCCCGCCCGGAGTGGCAATGCCTTGCCTGACCAGTATCGATGCCTTTTGCCGCATTTTTACTTGTCGTCGTCTTCGCCTTTCTCATCCTTCGGCTCCGGCTTGTCGGGCTGTCCCTTGCCGATCGCCTGCTGCCAGAAACGCATGTTCTCCTCGGCCATCTCGCGCATCAGCTCCATGGGCGAGTGGCGCATGGCCTGCTGCCACTGGTCCTGCATGCGCTTCTGCTGTTCGAGCATAAGCTGGGTACCCTGCTCGAGGTAGCGTGCCAACGGGAGCGGTTGAGCCATGTCGTAGACGCGGATGAACTGTGCCAACAGGTCGTTGGAGAACACCTCGGCCTCGCCATCGGCCTGCTCCTGCTCGATGATGATCGATAGCAGGATGGTACGGGTCAGGTCTTCCCCGCTCTTGGCATCCTCGACCCGGAACGGTTCCTCGTCGAGAATCAGACGGCGCAGATCCTCGAGCGTCACATAGCGACTCTGTTGGGTATCATAGAGCCTGCGGTTGGCATACTTGCGAATCACGCGCACGGTGGCACTCCTTGTTGGAAAGGCAAACTGCCCTTGGCTGCTATTGTGCACCGCGCTACCGCCCTTGCAAATCGAAGCGACCAACGAGGCCCGATGAACCTGATTCTGCTAAGCCCCGACGAGATCCAGCACGACCGCCTGGCATGCCTGCGCGACCCACGCCGCCTGCGTCATCTGAAGGAGGTTCACCGCGCCCGGGTCGGCGATAGCCTGACCTTGGGCGTGGCGGGCGGCGGCATCGGTCGCGGTGAGCTCACGCTGCTGAGCGACGACGAGGCCCGCTTCACGTTCGACGGGCTCGACACACCGCCCCCTCCCCCGCTGCCGGTGCATCTGGTACTGGCCCTGCCGCGCCCGCGCATGCTGGCCAGAAGCCTCGAACACGTGACGGCCATGGGCGTGAAGCAGATCACCCTGCTGCACACCCGGCGGGTGGAAAAGAGCTATTGGCAGTCGCCGGAGCTCGACCCGACGAAGATCCACGACCACCTGGTGCTGGGGCTCGAACAGGCCCGCGATACGCAGCTGCCCGAAGTGCACCTGGCCAAGGGCTTTCGTCCCTTCGCCGATGAGCGCCTGCCGACGCTGCTCGAAGGCCGGCGAGGGCTCATGGCCCACCCCGGCATGGCCCAGGCCTGCCCGACGGGTCTCAGCGAGCCGACCGTGCTCCTCGTCGGGCCGGAAGGTGGCTTCATTCCCCACGAGGTGGAGCGACTGCTCGCGGCCGGCTGCGAGGGCATCCACCTGGGCCCGCGAATCCTGCGGGTGGAAACGGCGGTCGTCGCCCTGCTGGCGCGCCTGTTCTAGGGCGATCTGCCCGGCGCTAGTCGGACGGTTCGGCCCGATCGGAAGCATCGTCCTCGTCGGGGTCATGCTCCACCAGCGGGGCGTCCTCGCCGCACTCCGGCTCGTTCAGGAAGGTGCTGCGCACGTCCAGAAGGCCCAGGTGGCCGATGGTGCGGCGTCCAAGCAATAGGGGGTAGTTCATGTCACCGCGGTCTCGCAGACTGAACTGCTCCTCAAAGACGGTATCGCCCATGCAAACCTTCATCAGCACCACGGGGCGACGATCGACGCCACCCGCACCGCGCAGCCTGAGGCTGCGATAAAGCGGCAACTCCAGCCATTCGCTGAAGATCTCGCCATTCGCTTCATCCTCCAGTTTGAGGCGAAAGCGCACCCACTCCTCTCCCTCCTTGTCGAAGCGCTCGATGTCGCGCGCATCGAGCGAGGAGGTCAGCGCACCGCTATCCAGCTTCGCCTTCACCTCGACGCCCCAAGGCTCGAGGGTGCTCTTCTCGACCCAGCCGAACACCGCCTGCTCATTCTCAGCAGCCGCCGACATCGGCATCGTCAGCAGGAACAATGTTCCAGCCAGGGCCACCCCGCGTAGCGGGACATGACGAGCCTGACGGTAAATAGCCGACCATTTCATGGACATGAACCCATCTCCTTCCTCATCAATATTTGGAAGCCCCTGATCAGGCACGTCGGTTCCGACCGCCTGACACATTCGTTACGTCTACTACACTATCCGTGTCACCAAGGATAAGGAGGGCAAAACGATGACACAGCTACGCCTCACAAGGACGACCATTGCCGCCTCGGCCGGCCTGTTCATCGCCGGTCTCGCCATCGGCGTACAGGCCCAGTTCGATCCGCAGGGCCTCTACTCCGCCCGAGCCATCTTCGATGCCGAAGTGCACTTCGAGACCGCCCCGCACAGCGACCCCAGCGAGGTCGTCGACATGCTGATGGGGGACGACAAGAAAGTGCATGCCATCGTGGTTCGTTCCAATGATGCCGTGGGTCAGAACGGCGACACCCTGGTGATTACCAACCCCCACTTCCGTCTGGTCAACCATGAAGAAAGTGGCGAGACCAGCCATGACATCATCGTCGACGCCGACCAGGACGCCCTCGAGGCCATGCCACGCTACGATCAGGAATGGTGGGACATGGCGCGTCAGCGTACCCGCGAGGCGTGGCATAGCGCCGGTGACGATGCCGAGAGCGCCTGGCACCAGACCCGCCAGGGCCTGGAACGTATCGGCGAAGGCGCCGAAAGCGCCTGGGAGCGTACCCAGGAGGGCGCCGAGCGAGCCGGACGCCGCATCAGCGAGACGCTCGACGAATGGACCAGCGACAACGACAACTGATCGACCTCCGCCATTATCTGCCGGGCTCGCGACGAGCCCGGCCGCCTTCAGTGTCGCTGCAGGCGCTGCAGCAGGTCCAGGGTGGCAAAGCCATCCGGCGTGACGCCGATGCTGCGTTGATAATCGCGTAGCCCAGCACGAGTGTTGGGCCCCATGACGCCGTCCGGGGTGCCGACATCGAAGCCACGCTCATTCAAGGCTTGCTGCATTTCGCGCACTTGGCTACGACTCAGCGGCTGCACCTCCCGCGGCCACTCGGCCTGGATTCCCTCGCGCCCGGCGATTCTATCGGCCAGGGTGCCCACCGCCAGGGCATAACTGGTGGCATTGTTGTAGCGCAGGATGGCGCGGTAATTGGATCCCACCAGGAAGGCCGGCCCACGCGCACCGGCCGGGGCGATCACCGATGCCTGCTCGAAACCGGGCAGGTTGCCGCCACCGACACGCTGCACGCCCAGCCCCCCCCATTCACGGCTCGAACGGCGCGTGCTCAGCTCGGTCTGGGAATAGTCGAAACCCTGTGGCAGGCGAACCTCCACGCCCCAGGGCTGACCGGGCTGCCAACCGGCCCGCGCCAGGTAGTTGGCGGTAGACGCCATGACGTCAGGGATGCTGTTCCAGATGTCGCGACGCCCATCACCATCGCCATCCACGGCATAGGTCACGAAACTGGAGGGAATGAACTGTGTATGTCCCATGGCCCCGGCCCAGGAGCCGATCATGCGCTCCGGTGCGATGTCGCCCGCCTCGAGGATACGCAGGGCGGCCAGCAATTCGCCGCGGGCGAAGTCGCGCCGCCGTCCGTCAAAGGCCAGGGTCGCGAGTGCCTCGATAGTGGAGAAGTCGCCGAAGTTGCCACCGTAGTTGCTCTCGATGCCCCAGATCGCCACCACGACTTCGGCCGGAACCTCGTAGCGCTGCTCCATACGCCGTGCCGTCTCACGATGTTCGGCGAGCTTGGCTTGTCCTTGGCTGATACGGGCCTGGGAGACGGCGCTGTCCAGATATTGCCAGATGGGACGCACGAACTCCGGCTGGGAGCGGTCGAGCTCGATCACCCGTGGCCGGTAGCGTACGCCGTCCAGCGCACGCGCCAGGGTCGCTTCGCCGATCCCCTCACCGCGTGCCTGGCGGCGAAAATCGCTTAGCCAGGCCTGGAAATCTTCAGGCGAAGCCCTCTCGGCCTCGCTGGCGGCAGGATCCGGTGCGTCATCTTCGCTCGAGGCAACGGCATCCGGCTGGCGCTCGCCGGCTGCCACCTCCTGTACCGGGCCGGACTGACAGCCGGCCAGCAGTAGAAGCAGGAGGAAAGCGGTAGGAAAAAGTGGCTGAATCATGACGGCAGTAATCCTTTACCTTGATGGCCATCGATCATCGCCCAGAAGCGGCTGGCAGGCCAGTCCTGGACCAGGGGTCGATGCATAGTACAAGCGGCCGCAGAGCCGTTGCGAACGCTAATCGGGGTCGTTTTCGCGGGGTTTATGCACCGCATTGGCCTCCGTTTCAAGGCCGCTCTTGAGTTCATGGGTGAGCGGGTCGTAGTTGGGGCGCAGTTCGTCCTTGACCGTACCATGCCACAGCTTGGCGCCGACGAAATAGCCGGCGCGGCCGATCACGTGAGCGGCCACCGGCGCCGTCAACATGATGAAGAGAATCACCCCCAGCGCCCGTGCCACTACCGCCACTTCGCCGAAGTGCAGCGCCACCGCCAGCATGATCAGCGAGGCCCCCAAGGTGGCCGCCTTGGTGGTGGCATGCATTCGTGTCAGTAGATCGGGCAGACGCACCAGGCCGAGCGCGGCCAGGAACATGAAGATGGCGCCGACCAGGATCAGGCCGCCCTTGAGCATCTCAATCATCGCGCGGCCCTCCGCGTTCCAGGAAGCGCGCGAAACCGATGGCTGCCATGAACGCCATCAGTGCCATGACGATGGCCACATCCAGCAGACTGGGCACGTCGGTGGCGATCGCCACCACTCCGATGATGCCGACGATCATCGAGGAGAAGAGTTCCAACGCCACCACCCGGTCCGGCAGGCTGGGGCCGATGTACAGGCGCACGAAGGCCAGGCACAGCGCCAGGGACATGAGTACCAGGCTCGACAGGATCACGGTAGACACGGATCGTCTCCTCAGCTAGTGGAACAGTTCCAGTGCACGGCGCTCCAGCTCCGCCAGGTTGCGGCGCAGTTCGGCCTCGTCATCGAGGAACATGGCATGGATATAGAGCACCCGCCGGTCGTCGGAGACGTCCAGGCTCAGGGTGCCCGGCGTCAGCGAGATCAGGTTGGCCACCAGGGCGATTTCGAATTCGCTACGCGCCTTGAGCGGCATGGCGATCACACCGGGTCTCATGTACCAGGGCGGCGTCACGACATCGAAGGCGACCTTGAGATTGGCCAGCAGCAGCTCCTTGAAGAAGAAGCCCACGAAGCGAATCAGCCTCGGCAGGCGCTGGGCATAGCCGGCAAGCGCCGGTACCTGAGGCTGGATCAGCGCCAGTACCAGATAACCAAAAGCCAGGCCGGCGAGCAGGTTGCGGCCGCTGAAGTCACCGGTCAGCACGACCCAGGCGCCACCCAGCATGAGGTTCCAGGCCGCCCCGATCATGGCGAGTGCTCCCCGAGCGGGCCGAGTACCGCTTCGATATAGCGCTCGGGCGCGAGCAGTTCGCCCGCCGAGGCTTCGGCCAGGGCATAGAGCGGCTCGGCATTGAGCCCGATGAACAACGTGCACAGTGCCAGGCCCACCGCCGGCAGCGACATCAGCCACAGCTCACGCTGCCCGACTGCCGGATAAGCGCCGGACTCGTCACTGTCAGGCGCCGTCTTCCAGAATACTTCCGACCAGATCTTGATCATCGAGTAGAGCGTGAGCAGCCCCACCAGCAGCGCGATGGCGGTCACGCCGTAGGCTTCGGCCTCGATGCCGGCGCGGATCACGATGAACTTGGCGAAAAAACCCGACAATGGCGGCATGCCGGCCAGTGACAGAGCCGGTACCAGGAACAGCACGGCCAGCCATGGATGGCTACGATAGAGCCCACCCAGGCGCTTGAGCCGGTAGCTGCCCTGCAGCCGATGCACGATGCCGCTGATCAGGAAGAGATTCGTCTTCACCAGGATGTGGTGCACGATGTAGAAGACGCCCCCGACGATGGCCAGCGGGGTGAACAGCGCCAGCCCCAGGATCATGTAGCCGATCTGGCTGACGATGTGGAACGACAGGATGCGCCGAAACTCGAACTGGGCCGCCGCCCCCAGTACCCCCGAAAGCATGGTGAGCCCAGCCCCCCACAGCAGGATCTCATGGGTGTAGCCCGGGCTGTGATGAAAGATCAGCGTGAATACCCGATATAATGCGTAGACGCCAACCTTGGTCAGCAGCCCGGCAAACAGCGCCGACACCGCCACCGGCGGCGTGTGGTAGGAGGCCGGCAACCAGAAGAACAGCGGGAAGGCCGCGGCCTTGATGCCGAAGGCGACCATGAACATCATCGCCAGCACATCGGCCATGCCGCTGTCTTCCAGGCTCGCCAGGCGGCGCGCGATATCGGCCATGTTGAGCGTTCCGACCATGCCGTAGAGCAGCCCCACAGCCACCAGGAAGATCACCGACGACAGCAGGTTGAGAGTGACGTACTTGATCGCCCCCTCCATCTGCGCTTTCTCGCTGCCGAGTATCAGCAATGCGAAGGAGGCGACCAGCATCACCTCGAACCAGACGTAGAGATTGAAGATGTCACCGGTGAGAAAGGCCCCGGCGACACCGGCCAGCAGCAGATGCATCAGCGGAAAGTAGCCGTAGGCTTCGTGGCCACGACCGGTAGTAGCCAATGAGTAGAGCGCCACTGCGAAGCCGATGATACCGGTGAGAACCACCATGATGGCGCCGAGCAGATCGGCCACCAGGCTGATGCCGAAGGGGGCCGGCCAGTCGCCTACCTGCAGCACTAGTATTCCTTCCCTGCTGACCGACACCAGCAACCAGATACTGGACGCCAGCAGCAGTGCGGTACCGGACACCGCGACCATCCGCTGCATCAGGCGTGAGCGCCAGAACAGCAGCGATACGGCGCCGGCAAGCAGCGGGATCAGAATGGGCAGCGCAATCTGCGGGTTCACGTATCGGTATCCCTCATCCGGTCGAGGTCGTCGGCACGCACGATCTCCCAGGCGCGGCGCACCAGCACTACGGCGAACGACAGCACGCCGAAAGCAATGACGATGGCGGTGAGCACCAGCGCCTGCGGCAGCGGATCGGCCACGACGCCCTCCGGCGCGACCATCCCCTGCGGCACCAGCGGCGGCGCCCCGCGGGTCAGCCCAGCGGAGACGAAGATCAGCAGGTTGGCGGCGTTGGAGAGCAGCATCAGGCCGATCACCAGTTTGACGATGGAGCGCCGCAGCATCATGTAGATGGCCGCGGCGAATAGAATGCCGATGGCAACGGCTAGCAAGGGTTCCATGGCGCCTCCTCGATGTCAGGCATCGTCTTCCCTGTCGGTGTCCACCAGGGCGGTAATGGCCGTCAATACGGAGCCGAGCACCACGAGATAGACGCCGATATCGAACAGCAGCGGCGTTGAAGCCTTGAAGTCGATCACCGGGATCGTCCACCACTGGGCGGTGAAGAACGGCTCGCCCTGCCACCACGCCGGTAGGGTCGAGAGCACGCCGAGCGTCAGTCCGGCGCCGATCAGGTCGCGGGGCGAGACCTTGAGCATGGCGTGCATGGCCCGCCCCCCGTAGGCGAAGAGATAGAGCGCGAAGGCGCCCGACGCCACCAGCCCGGCAATGAAGCCGCCGCCCGGTTCGTCATGGCCGCGCAACAGCAGGAACAACGAGAACAACAGTTGCAGCGGCAATAGCAGGCGCGCCGCCACGCTGAGTATCAGGGTGCCCGATCTAACCATCGTCACGCTCCCGAGCCGGGGTGCGCCCGGCATCCTCTTCCTCGGCATGGAAGCGCAGCATGGCCAGCACACCCACGGCCGCCAGCGCCAGCACGAACATCTCGCCCAAAGTATCCAGGGCGCGGAAGTCCACCAGGATGACATTGACGATGTTGTGGCCGTGGCCCTGCGGCTGGCTGTTGGCGACCAGGTAGTCCGAGATGCGCGGCAGCCGCTCGCCGGCCAACACAGAGAGCATCAGCAGCGTCACCATGATACCGCTCAGCCCCGCCACGATCAGGTCGCGTGCACGTTCGGTGGGCGTGGACAAGGTGGCGAAACGCGGCAGGCGAAACAGCACCAGCACCAGCAGTATCACCGTCAGGGTCTCGACCAGCAGTTGGGTGATGGCCAGGTCCGGGGCGCTGAAAAGGACGAAGACCAAGGCGATGGAGAACCCCATGATCCCCACCGCGGCGACGGCAGCCAGGCGCGAGCGCATCACGCAGGCGGCCACCGCCCCGGCGACCATCAACCCGGCAACCATGGCCTCGTGCAGATAAAGATCCAGAGGCACCTCGAGGCTCGGCGCGTGGCGAATGAACAGCGCATGACCGACCAGCCCCAGCAGCGTCAACAGGGTCACGATCAGGTAGTTGCGGATATGTCCGTTCTGCAGCATACGGGTTTGCCATTCGGCGACCGTCACCAGCCCGGCCATCAGGGCCTCATAGCCGGCTTCGGGCCCACGCGCCATGAGCGGCCGGAGCCGGGCCAGATGCGCCCGCAGGTGATCCCAACGGCGCCATACCGCCAACCCCAGCATCAGGCTCGCCAACGACATCACGAGCGGCAGGTTGATACCGTGCCACAGCGACAGGTGCACGTCATGGTCGACTGCACCGATGCCGCCCACCGTCACCGCCACAAAGCCGTCGAGCCATCCCGGCGCCAGGCCGAATATCAGCGAAAGCGCGGCCAGCAGGGCCGGCCCCACGAGCATGCCCAATGGCGCCTCGTGGGGCGAGCGTGGCGTTCGACGCACAGGGCCGAAGAACGGCCGCAGGGCAACGATGGCCGCCACCGCCAGGGTGAGGAAGGAAGCCACGAACGTCAGCACGATAATCACTATTCGATACCGCTCGGCGGCCAACGCCGACTCGAGCAGCAGTTCCTTGCCGACGAACCCCAGCAACGGCGGCATGCCGGCCAGCGACAGCGCGGCAACGGCAGCCACCGCAGCCGTGCAGGGCATTACATGACGCAGCCCGCCCATGTGAGTGACGTCCTTGGTACCGGTCTCATGATCGAGAATGCCAGCCACCAGAAACAACGCGCCCTTGTACAGGGAATGCGCCAGCAGAAACGCCACGAACGCGACCAGCGCCCCGGGGGTGCCAAGCCCCAGCAGCAGAGTCAGGGTGCCCAGCGCCATGACCGTGGAATAAGCCAACAGCTTCTTGACGTTGGTGTGATGGATCGCCAGGAAGGCGCCGGTGGCCATGGTCATGGCCCCCACCAGCGACAGGCTGAGCATCCAGGCATCGGTACCACCGAGGGCCGGATGCAGCCGGGCCAGCAGATAGATGCCCGCCTTGACCATGGTCGCCGAATGCAGATAGGCCGAGACCGGCGTCGGTGCGGCCATGGCATTGGGTAGCCAGAAATGGAACGGGAACTGGGCCGATTTGGTAAAGGCGCCGATCAGCAGGCAAGCCAGCAGCGGCAGATAAAGTTCATGGCCGCGCAGCGCGTCGCCCCGCGTCGTCAGCTCGGCCAGCGACCAGCTGTCCCCGGCCATCGCCAGCATGACGAAACCGGCGAGCAGTGCCAGCCCGCCGCCCACGGTGATGTAGAGGCCCTGCTGCGCGGCCTTGCGCGCCGACAGGTCGCCATGATTGAAACCGATCAGCAGGAAGGAGGTGATACTGGTGAGTTCCCAGAACACGAACAGGGTCACCAGGTTGTCGGCCAGCACCAGGCCGAGCATGGACATCATGAAGGCAACGATCACGACGAGGAAGCGCGGCAGGTCGCGATGGCCGCGTAGGTAATCGCCGGTATACACCAGCACCAGACTACCGATCACCGTGATCAGCATGGCGAACAGCCAGGCCAGGCCATCGATCAGGAAGCTCAGCGTGATGTCGAGCCCCGGCACCCAAACCCACTCGAGCAGCAACACTTCCCCTGCCGCCACCGTCGGCCACTGACCGAGCAGCCAGGCTGCCAGGGAGGCCGGCAACAGCGCCAGCACCAGTGGAGTTCGATCACCGAACCAGCGGTGCAGCAGCGGTGCCATCCCCGCCACCACGAAGCCACCCAGTACGGCCAGCTGCATATGGCGCCCTCCCCCAGTCATTGGATGGAGCCACGCCAAGGCATCGCTCCCACCGGTTCGTCGCAACCCACTTTATAGAGACAAGGTATTGAATGGCAAGGAAGCACAAACGTACACGCTTTGCGTTGTCATGGCCGGAAGCGGCATTATAGGAGCGTTCTGACCCAAGGACGGGAAACAAACGCTTGATGCTTGCGTCCTCCCGTCCCGTAGGCAAACTATGCCCCTCTCCTCACGGACCCGCGCAGGATGAGCGAACGATGACACTGTTGTGGATACCCCTGCTAACGCTGCTGGGCATGTTGGTGCCCATGCTCAGCGCGCACCGAGGCCGACGCTTCTGCTCGCTGGCCACCGCCGTGCCACCGGCCCTCGCCCTGTTGCTGGTCCTGGCCCAATGGCCGGCGCTGGCGGCGGGAGAAGCGCTGCGCTTCTCGCTGGAGTGGCTGCCCGCCCTGGGCCTCGAGCTGGCCTTTCGGCTGGACGGCCTGTCGCTGCTGTTCAATCTGCTGATCCTCGGCATCGGCCTGCTGATCCTGCTCTATGCGCATTATTATCTTTCGCCCGAGGAGCCCTACGGCCGTTTCTATGCCTATCTGATCCTGTTCATGGCCTCCATGGTCGGCATCGTCATGGCGGACAACCTGATCCTGCTGTGGCTCTACTGGGAGCTGACCAGCATTTCTTCCTTCCTGCTGATCGGCTTCTGGTCTCACCAGAGCGATGCGCGCAAGGGCGCACGCATGGCCCTGACCGTGACCGGCGCGGGCGGCCTCGCCCTGCTCGCCGGCCTGCTGCTGCTGGGCGACATGGTGGGCAGCCACTCCATGGACCAGGTGCTGGCGAGCGGCGACATCATCGTCGCCGACCCGCGCTATCCGTTGATGCTCGTGCTGGTGCTGCTGGGCGCCTTCACCAAGTCGGCCCAGTTCCCGTTCCAGTTCTGGCTGCCGCACGCCATGGCGGCGCCGACGCCGGTCTCTGCCTACCTGCACTCCGCCACCATGGTCAAGGCGGGCATCTTCCTGATGGCGCGTCTGCATCCTGCCATTGCCGATAGTGCGCTGTGGTCGGTGACGGTATCGCTGGTGGGCGTGGCCACGCTGTTGTACGGCGCCTGGTTCGCGCTGCTCAAGACAGACCTGAAAGGCATACTGGCCTTCTCCACCGTCAGCCACCTGGGACTTATCACCATGCTGCTGGGAATCGGCAGCCCGATGGCCGTGCTCGCCGCACTCTTTCATATTCTCAATCACGCCACCTTCAAGGCAGCGCTGTTCATGAGTGCGGGTATCGTCGACCACGAAACCGGTACTCGCGAACTCGGTCGCCTGGGCGGACTGCGCCGCGCCATGCCGGTAACCGCCCTGCTGACCACCCTGGCCGCTGCCGCCATGGCCGGCGTACCGCTGCTCAACGGTTTTCTCTCCAAGGAGATGTTCTTTACCGAGACCCTGGCCACTCCTGTGCTGGGCGGGCTGAGCTGGTTGCTGCCGGCGCTGGCTACGCTCGGCGGCATTCTCTCGGTTGCCTACTCCCTGCGCCTGGTTCACGCAGTCTTCTTCAAGCCCGCCCAGGAGCCACCGCCGAAGGCGCCCCATGAGCCACCGCGTTTGATGCGCGCCCCCGTAGAGCTGCTGGTGGTGATCTGCGTGGCGGTAGGGCTCGTACCAGTGCTGGCCGAGGGGCTGCTCGCCCCGGCCACCCAAGCGGCACTGGGCGAGCCACTCGACTTTCACCTGGCGATCTGGCACGGCATCAATCTGCCGCTGATCATGAGCCTGATAGCACTGGTCGCGGGGGCCGCCGCCTACTGGCGCCACGCGGATCTGCGGCGCTTTGCCCGCAGCTTTCATCCGATCGATGCGCGGCTGGTCTTCGAGTCGGCCGTTCAGCGCCTGGCCAATGCCGCCGAAGCCGGACTCGCCTGGTTCGACGGTGCTTCACTGCAGCGCTACATGACCTGGCTGTTGCTCGCCACCCTAATCGCCGGCGCGCTGGGGCTCGCGGAGATGACCGGCCTTACCGGGGAGAAGGGCAACCAACCCCTCGATGGCATCCTGCTGCTGGGTGCCGGCCTGCTGCTGTTCGGTGGCCTCGGCACCGCGATCACGCACCGCTATCGCCTCATTTCGCTGCTGCTGCTCTCGGTCGTGGGGCTGGTGGTGTCGCTGACCTTCGCTCGCTTCTCCGCCCCCGACCTGGCGCTGACCCAGCTCTCGGTGGAAGTGGTGACCATGATCCTGTTGATGCTGGCACTGTTCTTCCTGCCGCAGAAGACACCACCTGAGTCCTCGCACCGCCGCAGCCTGCGCGACATCGTCCTGTCCGGCACCCTCGGCCTGGTGGTGGCCAGCCTCAACTATGCCGTGCTGACCCGCGACAACGCCCCGATCTCCGGATTCTTCATTGACAACAGCGTACCCGGCGGCGGCGGCCATAACGTGGTCAACGTCATCCTGGTGGACTTCCGCGGTTTCGATACCCTGGGTGAGATCACCGTGCTGGCACTGGCGGGCCTGGCCATCTTCAAGCTGCTCAATCGCCTGCGCTTGTACATGCCGCACAGCGATGGCGAAGGACGCGTGTGGTCGCCGGATCGCTATCCGGCGATCCTCACCTCCATCTCCATGGCGCTACTGCCCCTGGCTCTATTGGTGTCCGCCTTCATCTTCCTGCGTGGACACAACCTGCCCGGTGGCGGCTTCATCGCCGGCCTGATCACCGCCGTGGCGTTGATCCTGCTCTACATGGCGCGCGGCGTGGAGTGGGCGCAGCAACGGCTCGATTTTCCCTATCAGCCGGTGGCCGTTGCCGGGGTCGGCATCGCCACGCTGACCGGCCTTGGCAGCTGGCTGTTCGGCTATCCGTTCCTCGCGTCGGCGTTTGGGCACTTCCACTTGCCGTTGGCAGGCGATTTCGAGCTGGCCACGGCCATGCTGTTCGATCTCGGCGTCTATCTCGCCGTGGTGGGCGCCACGCTGATGATCCTGGCCAACCTGGGCAAGGTCACCACGCCCCATCGTCCAGCCAAGGAACCCGTCGAGAGCTTTACCGACACCACGACGCGCCCCAGCAAGGAGAACACCTGATGGAAAGCCTCTACGCCATCACTACCGGCGTGTTGACCGCCTGCGGGCTCTACCTGACCCTGCGTGGGCGCACCTTCCCGGTCGTCGTCGGCCTGACCCTGCTCTCCTACGCCGTCAACCTCTTCCTCTTCTCAATGGGCGGACTCACCACCGATGGGGCGACCATCGTCAACGGCGGTGGTGAATACGCCGATCCATTGCCGCAGGCGCTGGTGCTCACCGCCATCGTCATCGGCTTCGCCATGACCGCTTTCGTGGTGATCCTGGCGATGCGAGCACGCAGCGAGGCCGGCAACGACCACGTCGACGGCCGCTCCCATGACGATGAGGAGCGCAGCTGATGGCGCACCTCATCGTTCTGCCCATCGTGCTACCCCTGGTGGCGGGGATTCTGCTGCTGTACCGTCGCCTTGGCGGCACGCACCTGAAGCGCTTGATCGGCGTCGTCAGCACCGCCCTGCTGGTCGCAGTCGGCATTGCCCTGGTCAGCAAGGCGGCAAGCGGCGAGGTCACCTACTACGCCCTCGGCGACTGGCAGCCTCCCTTCGGCATCGTGCTGGTGCTCGATCGCCTGTCGGCCTTGATGGTACTGCTCACCGCCGTGCTGGCACTGGGCGCCGTGGTCTTCGCCTGCGACGGCGACGATGAGCGCGGCAGCAATTTCCACGGCCTGTTCCAGTGGCAGCTGATGGGCATCAACGGGGCTTTCCTGACCGGCGACCTGTTCAACCTCTTCGTCTTCTTCGAGGTGCTGTTGCTGGCCTCCTATGCCCTGCTGCTGCACGGTGGTGGCAAGGCGCGGATTCAAGCCGGGGTGCACTATGTGGTGCTCAACCTGGCCGGCTCCGCACTGTTCCTGATTGCCGTGGGCGTGCTCTATGGCGCTACCGGCACCCTGAACATGGCCGACATGGCGGCACGCCTTGCCGAGCTGCCCGCCGAGCGGGCCGGGCTGGTTACCGCGGGCGGTCTGATGCTGCTGGTGGTGTTCGGGCTCAAGGCCGCCATGCTGCCGCTCTATTTCTGGCTGCCGCGCACTTATGCTGCGGCCCCCGCTCCGGTGGCGGCGCTGTTCGCCATCATGACCAAGGTCGGCATCTACGCCATCCTGCGCGTCTATTCGCTGATCTTCGGCGACGCCGCGGGACCACTTGCCAACCTGGAGCAGGCCTGGGTCTGGTGGCTATCGCTGGCCACCCTGGTCGCGGCCGGCGTCGGTGTGCTGGCGGCACGCGACCTGCGCCTGCTGGTGGCTTACCTGGTGCTGGTCTCGGTGGGTACATTGCTCGCCGGTATCGGCATGGGCTCGCCGCGAGCGGTCTCCGCCCTGCTCTACTACCTGATCCATACCACCCTGATCACCGGCGGACTGTTCCTGCTGGCCGAACTGATCGGCCAGCAGCGCGGCAAGGCCGGCACTCGCCTGGTCCGGGGCCGCCCGCTGCAGCAGGGCGGCTGGCTCGCCGGGCTGTTCTTCCTCGGCGCCGTATCGGTCGCCGGCCTGCCGCCGCTTTCCGGCGCCATCGGCAAGGCGCTGCTGCTGGCCGCCGCCGAGGGTGGCCAACGCCCCTGGCTGTGGCCGGTCCTGCTGCTCACGGGGCTGTGCTCACTGATCGCGCTGTCACGCGCCGGCTCCACCCTATTCTGGCGCAGCCAGGGCGAGCCTGCCGGAGAGTCACTGACCTGGCGCAAGTGGTTCGGTGTGACCTGGCTACTGGCCGCCTCGCCGCTGCTGGTGATACTGGCCGGGCCGGTCAGCGACTATACCAACGCCACCGCCGACCAGCTGGCCGCCCCCCAGCTCATGATCGATGCGCTGCTACCCAGCGCCGGAGAAGCCCGATGATCAAGCCTCGCTCCTGGCTACCAACGCCGCTGCTGTCGATTCTGCTGCTCGTGGTCTGGTTGCTGCTGGTGCGCAGCCTGGCTTTCGGTCAATTTCTGCTGGGCGCCTTCCTGGCGGTAACGATTCCGCTGGCGACCCACCGTTTCTGGGACGCTCAGCCGCGTATCGCCAAGCCCTGGCTACTGCTGCGCTTCGTATTGCGCGTGCTGGGCGACATCCTGATCGCCAATATCGAGGTGGCCTGGCTGATCATCAATCCGCGCCGCCGCCTGCACCCGCACTTCGTGGAATACCCGCTGATGCTGAAGGACCGCTTCACCATCACGCTGCTAGCCAACACCATCAGCCTGACGCCGGGGACGGTCTCGGCAAACCTGCGCATGGACGGCAAGACGCTGCTGATCCACGCCTTGAACGCGAAGGATGAGGCGGCACTGATCGCACATATCCGCGAGCGCTACGAGCAGCCGTTGAAGGAGATCTACGAATGCTAGACATTGCGCTGACGATCAGCCTGACGCTGGTAGTCCTCGCCCTGCTGCTGAACGTCTACCGGCTCGCAGTAGGGCCGGACATGCCCGACCGCATCCTGGCGCTGGACACCATGTACATCAACTCCATCGCGCTGATCGTGCTGATGGGGCTGTGGCTCAACACCAAGACCTACTTCGAGTCGGCCCTGTTGATCGCCATGCTCGGCTTCATCAGCACCGTGGCGGTATGCAAGTACCTGCTGCGCGGCGACATCATCGAATAGGAGGCCGCATGACCCTGTACGTGATCCTCGAGGGCGTGATCGCCTTCTTCCTCGTCGCCGGCGGCGTCTTCGCCTTCATCGGCTCGCTGGGCATGGCCCACCTGCGCGATTTCTACATGCGCCTGCATGGCCCCACCAAGGCCACCACCCTGGGCATCGGCTGCATGCTGATCGCCTCGATGCTCTACTTCTGGGTCACCCAGGGCAAGCCCGACATTCAGGAGATGCTGATCACCCTGTTCCTTTTCATCACCGCTCCAGTGAGCGCTCACCTGCTGGCCAAGACCGGACTGCACATGCAGCTCAAGCACATCGACGAAACCGGTGGGCGCCCCCCTGAGCTACGCCCCGAGGAGATCGGCGAGAGGCCGGTCCCCCACCCCGATCGCGGTCATGGCTGAGTAACGGGCTGGCGGGCTACAGCCAGCCGGCCAGCTCGTTCTCGGCGATCGCCACCAGCGCGGCGATATGATCGTCGCGGTCGTTGAGGCAGGGAACGTAGGTGAAGCGCTCGCCACCGGCCGCCAGGAAGCTGTCGCGGATCTCCTCGTTGATCTCCTCGAGGGTTTCCACGCAGTCGGAGGAGAACGCCGGCGAGACCACCGCAATATGCTTTTTGCCCTGGCGCGCCAGCTCCGCCACGTGATCCACGGTCGGCGGCCCGACCCATTCTTCCGGGCCGAATTGCGACTGGAAGGCGGTATGAATGCCCCCCTCGGGCCAGCCCAGCCGCTCGCGCAGCAGTCGCGTGGTCTTCTGGCACTGGCAATGGTAGGGATCGCCTTCCGTGAGGAAACGCTTGGGTACGCCGTGGTAGGAGGCCACCAGCACTTCCGGCGGCGTCTCCGCGGCGGCGTATGCCTCGCGTACCGAGCTGGCCAAGGCCTCGAGGTAGGCAGAATGCTCGAAGTAGGCCGGCACGGTGCGAATGGCCGGCTGCCACTTGAGCCTCATCAGCGTGCGAAAGGCTTGGTCGTTGGCGGTGGCGGTGGTCGGCGAGGCATACTGCGGGTAAAGCGGGAAAAACAGGATGCGCTCGCAGCCCTCGGCTTGCAGCCGACGCAGCACGCTGTCGGTGGAAGGATTGCCGTAGCGCATGCAGAAATCGACCCGCACCCGGTCGCCGTGACGCGCCTCCAGGGCTTCGGCCATCTTGCGGGTCTGCTCGCGGGTAATGGTCAGCAGCGGGCTCTCGTTCTTCTCGCTATTCCAGATACTGCGGTAGGCCTCGCCGGATTTGAACGGACGCCGGCTGAGAATGACCAACTGCAGCAGCGGCTGCCACTTCCAGCTCGGATAGTCGACCACTCGCTTGTCGGAGAGAAACTCACTGAGATAGCGCCGCATCGACCAGTAGTCGGTAGCGTCCGGCGTGCCCAGATTGGCCAGCACGACACCTACCTTGGGTTTTGCAACCGAGGTATGGTCCGCTGGAGCATGGGCAGGACGCTGCCGCTCCATCGTTTCCGGCTCCACTTGCGATGTGGACATGCACTGCGCTCCTCATGAAAAAAGGAGCGGACATTGTATCAGGCGAGGAGCTTGCGCGGCATGAAGTTATACTATGAAAGCAATTTGTATAACTTGGATCAAGGCAGCCCCGGGCGGCTTGCCCGGGTTGCCGCTAGCCTAGAAGACCAGTGGCATGCGGGACGTCAGCGGATCGTGGTAGTGGGCCTGGCGACCGATCACCTCGTCCTGCGGCACGTGCTGAACCAGAAAGGCACGATGGATGCCGGCGCGCTGCAACTCGAGATAGACATCCTCCAATGAACGGAAGACCGTCGGCTTGCCGCGCTGGGTCAGGAGATGGCGCCCTCCCTCCATGTCTTCCAGCTCCACCTGGTAGCAGCGGCTACCGGAATGGGTGATGACTCGCACTTCGAAATTGTGGTGTCGAGTAACGAAACTCTTCAGTTGTTCGAATTCCATGGTTCCCTCCATGTCTAGATGACGTGCCGTTGGTGCCTGCTGGACATGCATCGGGCACAGCATGACTGTGCCCGATGTAATCTACATGACGCTGGCATATTCATTTTATGACAACATCGGCGTCAGAAGGGTTCCCGAACACTGTCCGCGACGAGGCTATTGATAGTCGGAAGGATCGATCGCCTTGGCCAGGGAGTTGCGGTCGACCCACTTGCCTGCCTTGGTTTCCTTGTAGCGGAACACCACGCGGTCGCCTACCGCCACGGCGAGTTCGGCATCCTCAGTCTGGTAGCTGTAGGCTTCGCCGTCGACGACCAGCTGGAAACGATAGAGATCCGGCATGCCCAGCCATTCCTTGAACGGCCCTTCACGCTCCAGCGACTGGAGTTCGCCGCGCGCTTCCAGTTTGGGGGTGCGCTGGCGCTTGCCGCGCCGAAATCCGCCTGCCATGGTCTCACCTCGAAAAACGACTGTCGGGGGCTCGGCATTATACGGAGCCGCACGTGAGGCTCAAGCGCCGCCTTGGGTTATTCGCCAAACGCCTCGCCATAGCTGTCAGGTGCCAGGTCCTCGAAGCGAGTGTACTTGCCGATGAAGGCCATATGCACCGTTCCGATGGGACCGTTACGCTGCTTGCCGATGATCAGCTCGGCCAGGCCCTGGTTGTCCGGGTTATCGGGATTGTAGACCTCGTCACGATAGACGAAGGCGATCACGTCGGCATCCTGCTCGATGGCGCCCGATTCGCGCAGATCCGACATCACGGGGCGCTTGTTGGGGCGCTGCTCCAGCGAGCGGTTGAGCTGGGAGAGCGCGATCACCGGGCAGCCGAACTCCTTGGCCAGCCCCTTGAGCGAGCGCGAGATTTCCGAGATCTCACCGGTGCGGTTCTCGGAGAAGCCGGGGATCTGCATCAGCTGCAGGTAATCGATCATCACCATCGCCAGATTGCCGTGCTCGCGCACCAGGCGGCGCATCCGCGAGCGCATCTCGTTGGGCGACAGCGCCGCGGTATCGTCGATGAACAGCTGCTTGTCCTTGAGCAGGTTCACCGCCGAGGTCAGCCGCGGCCAATCCTCGTCCTCGAGCTGGCCGGTACGCACCCGGGTCTGGTCGATGCGCCCAAGCGACGACAGCATACGCAGCATCAACGCATCCGCCGGCATCTCCATGGAGAACACCATCACCGGCTTGTCGCTCGAAATCACCGCATGTTCCACCACGTTCATGGCGAAGGTGGTCTTGCCCATGGAGGGGCGTCCCGCAATGATCACCAGGTCCGAGGGCTGCAGGCCCGAGGTCATCTCGTCGAGGTCGCGAAAGCCTGTGGAGAGCCCCGTCATCTCGCCCTTCATGTTGAACAGCTCGTCGATGCGGTCGACCGCCTTGGCCAGCAGTTCGCTCATGCCGATGGGGCCACCCGACTTGGGTCGCTCCTCGCTGATCTGGAACACCAGCCGCTCGGCTTCGTCGAGCAGTTCGTCGGCCGGCCGGCCCTGAGGGCTGAAAGCGCCGTCGGCGATCTGGCTGGCCGCACGAATCAGCTTGCGCAGGGTGGCCCGCTCGCGAACGATGTCGGCATAGGCGCGAATGTTGCTCGCCGAGGGCGTATTGCGTGCCAGCTCGGCCAGGTAGGCGAGCCCGCCGACGGTGTCGAGCTGGTCGCGCCCCTCCAGCGCCTCGGAAAGCGTGACCACGTCGAGCGGCCTGGCCGCCTCGGCGAGACCGATCATGGCATTGAAAATCAGGCGATGCTCGTAGCGATAGAAGTCGTCCGCCACCAACCGGTCGGCCACGTTGTCCCAGGCCTGGTTGTCGAGCATCAGGCCACCCAACACCGACTGCTCGGCCTCGAGCGAGTGCGGCGGCACCTTGAGCGCGGCGGTTTCCTTATCGAGCTCGAGCGTGTCGTTCATGGCGCAACAACCTTCATGGGAACGGGCCGTGCCATTCTACCCGATGGCCGGGGTCCGCCCTACCTTTCGAAACGACAAAAACCGCGACCGAAACCGGTCGCGGCAAAGGATCGAAACAGCATGCGAGCTTGGCCCGCCCTGACGGGCATCTTTGAACTAGAACCAGACCTCGGTCTGGACGCCGAAGCTCCACTGGCCCCCGGTGAAGCCGTCGCTGCCGAAGGCATCGTCGCCGTCGTAGCCGTTGAGCTCCTCGTCCCAATCGCTCCAGGAGGCGAACAGACGGATCTCGGGGCGCTGCCAGAAGCCGCCCACCTGGGGCTTGAAGGTTGGCGCAATGGTGAACTTGGTGTAGTCGCCCTCGGCGGCGCCGTTGCCGTTGTAGCCGCGTGAATCGAGATCCATCCACTGGTAACTGGCCTCGTACTGCATCTCGAAATTCTCGGTCAGCTCGTTGGCGAGGCGCACGTTGAGCGTCGCCCAGTCATATTGATCCCCCTCGACGTAGCGGTCCTCGCTGGTCTCGGCGAGAATCGCCGGCGCCACGCGCCACGTCGGCGCCAGGTAGGTGGTGCCGTAGATGCCGAGACGAGTCGCGGCGGCATCGTCGGTAAGGTCGCCGTCACTGCCGAGCCCCTTGACCTGGGCGCCCAGGCCCTGGCCGTGCAGCAGCGCCAGCTTGAAGTTACCCTCGCCCAGGCCGAAGAAGCTGTCGCCGTGATAGGCCACCATGGTATGGAAACCGCTGTCGGCGGCGTCTTGGTTCTCGCCGATGTCGCGCTCGTCATTGTCGGCCGCCGACAGGCCGTTGAGCATCCACTGCCAGTTACCGAAGTAGTTGTTTGACGTGACGATCAGGCTATCGGTAGAGCCCGTATCGCCGGGATCCTCGCTATCGACGGGGAAGTCGCTGAAGCTGCGCCCGTAGAGCGAGAAGTTGGAACGCCAGTTGTCGGCCAGCTGCATGTCGTAGATACCGGCACCGGTACCGGCGAGAAAGATGAAATCGCTGTCGAGCCAGTGGATGTCGAAGTTATCGCGGTCGAAGCGCTTGCCGGCCCAGATCGAGGCGTTCTCGAAGGCGCCGGTGAAGCTCGGCAGGTTGCTGAATTCGGCATAGACCTGGCGCACGTTGAGGTTGGAATCGTCGTCCCAGTCATTGCTGGTGGTGGTGCCACTGGCCAGCATGGTGCGGTAGAGCGCCTTGGCGCCGTTGTCGAACTGCATGCGGTAGTTGAGGATAGCTTCGGCGTAGGTATCGGGCTCGTTGCCCAGACGACCCACGGCGCCACCCAGCCCACCGACGGGCGTCACGTAGGGCCCGCCCTCGATGCTCTTGCGGTCCTCGCCCAGCAGCAGCCCCGAGCGGGCGTAGACATTGAATGAGAAACCCTCTTCACCGCTGGCCTGACGCTCGACCTTGGCCAGGCGCTCCTCCACCTCCTCCGTGGACAATCGCCCCTCGGCCTGGGCTTCGGCGAGTTCGGCGCGCTGCTCTGCGGCGGCGGCACGCTGCTCGGCGGCGGCGATGCGATTCTCGAGTTCGAGCAGGCGCTGCTCCAGGTCGGTGCTATCGGCAACGGCGTGCCCCATCATGCCGAAGCTGGCCACGGCCACGGCAGCAACGAGCGGGTTTCGTAGCAAGGCGGTGTTCATCGCAGTTGTTCCTTTTATGCTTGTATGTTCGTTTGTTTTCACAAGAAGGAAGGGCGAAGCACGGCACTGTATCGTTCCAGACAAGCATCACAATGATGCCTTAATGGCCTGCCGCCCTGGCCTGAAACGAAGCGGATCCAGGCCAGGCCAAAACTTAATCGTTTAAGAGTTGTGACGCAAAGGCAAACCGTAATATTACTACCAATGTCTAAGGAACTTATTTCCAGACGAAGAAAAACAAGGGGCGCAGGGAATATTTCCCCGCGCCCCCTGGCGTTACTGCTGCGTCAGTCGTGAAGCTTACTCGGCGACTACGACCACACGCACGGTAGCGTCGACTTCGGCGTGCAAGTGCAGGTCGATGTCGTACTCGCCGGTCTGGCGGATCGGACCTTCAGGCATGCGAACTTCGCTCTTGGCGACTTCGATGCCGGCCTGTGCCAGCGCTTCGGCCAGGTCGCGCGGACCGATAGAGCCGAACAGCTTGCCCTCTTCACCGGCCTTGGCCACGAGCGACAGCTCGATTTCGGCCAACTGGGCGGCACGCGACTCGGCGATCGCCTTGCGCTCGGCGGCCTGTGCCTCGAGCTCGGCGCGCTGCGCCTCGAAGGCTTCCACGTTGTCCTTGGTGGCCGGCACGGCCAGGCCGTAGGGCACCAGGTAGTTACGACCATAGCCGGGCTTGACGGCCACCTTGTCACCCAGGCCGCCCAGCTTGCCAATGTTGTCGAGCAGAATGACTTCCATCTCGTTAACCTCTTGTCAGTCGCTGCGAGGGGCCAGACGGCCGCGGAAATCCACGAACACGTCGATGAAGGCCACCAGCAGCACTATCAGAATCATGGGCCAGGTGGTGATCAGCAGTACGTAGAAAGCAATCAGCCACAGCCCGTTCATGCCTTTTATCCCGATGAAGCCATGCGCCAATGCAATGCCGGCTACCAGCAGCGGTACCCAGACCAGCATGGAGAGCGACGGCAAGCCCAGCACCATACTCACCACGCCGAGCACCACCAGCAGGCCGAGTTCGCGCGGCGCCAGACGCAGCGCATGGAACTCCTGGCGAAAGCCACCGGGGTTGTAGAGCCCCGCCTGCCAGGCGCGTGCCAATGCCAGGCAACCGATGGCGGCGACCAGCACGACCAGGCCGGTAATGCCACCGATCAGCAGCGTGGCCAGCTCTTCGGTATCGAAGCCCTGCCGCGCCAGCTCGGTCAGCATAGCGTCGATCTCGGCCGACCCCTGGCGCAGCTGCTCCAGCAGAGGCCCGGTGCCGCCCGGCGGCACGAAGATGCCAAGTTGGATCATCGCCGCCGTAGCCAGGGTGCCAACGATCAGCGCCTCGCCCCAGCGCATGCGTGAGCGCAGTACCACCGCCATCAGCGTGACCAGCAGGACGCTGGCCAGCGGGATGGCATCGCCCTGGGTCCACCACCAACCGGCGGGGATGGCAGCGGCAACCAGTACCGGCAGCGCCGGCGACAGGCCGCGCCGCAGCGCGACCAGGGCAACGATGGCACCACTCAGCCAGAACAGCCAGGGCACGATCGCTGCCAACGCTGCCCCGCCAGCGGCGTATGGCGTGCCGCGCATCAACCATCGGGCAATCGGCAACATCGAGTCGCGGCTTACTGGTGGCTGTCGGTGTAGGGCAGCAGAGCCAGATAGCGCGCGCGCTTGATGGCAGTAGCCAGCTGACGCTGGTAACGGGCCTTGGTGCCGGTAATGCGGCTGGGTACGATCTTGCCGGTTTCGGTGATGTAGGCCTTGAGTGTATCCAGATCTTTATAGTCGATCTGCTTCACGCCTTCAGCGGTGAAACGGCAGAACTTGCGACGGCGGAAAAAGCGTGCCATGTAAAGACTCCTCGGTACGTGCTATCAGTTGGCTTCGGCAGTTTCTTCGGTGCGCGGCCGTTCTTCGCGACGCGGACGCTTGTCGTCTGCCGGCTTCATCATCGGCGAAGCTTCGGTGATGGCTTCCTTGCAGCGCACCACCAGGCTGCGAATGATGGCGTCGTTGAAGCGGAAGATGTTCTCGATCTCGTCGAGAGTCTCGCCGCTGCATTCGACGTTCATCAGCACGTAGTGAGCCTTGTGGATCTTGTTGATCGGGTAGGCCAGGTGACGACGGCCCCAGTCCTCCAGACGATGCACGGTGCCACCGCTCTCGGTGACGATGCTGGAGTAGCGCTCGACCATGGACGGCACTTGCTCGCTCTGGTCCGGGTGGACCATGAACACGATTTCGTAATGACGCATGGGATCTCCTTACGGGTTGGCAGCTTCCGCGTGAAACCGGGACTGGTACTCAAGGGAAGCAAGGAGGTGATAGTCAAATAAATTACGCCCGCTCACGCAGGAACGGGCGCCTGTATTCTAGTGATCCGCGCCGCCACTTGCAAGACAGCGCGGCGTTCGCGGCTCAACCGCCGGCGCCTCGTCGCTGACGTACCGCCTCGAACAGGCAGATACCGGTGGCCACCGAGACGTTGAGGCTCGAGACACTGCCGGCCATGGGCAACTTGACCAGGCCGTCACAGGCTTCGCGGGTCAGGCGACGCATACCCTTGCCCTCGGCGCCCATCACCAGCGCAGTGGGTCCGCAGAAGTCGGCATCGAACAGCTGTGCCTCGGCCTCGCCTGCGGTGCCGGTAATCCATATGCCGGATTCCTTGAGCCGGGCCATGGCGCGGGCCAGGTTGGTCACTTGGTAGACCGGCAGGCTCTCGGCGGCGCCGCAGGCGACCTTGCGCACCGTGGCGTTGAGTGGTGCTGCCTTGTCCTTGGGCACGATCACGCCATGCACGCCAGCGGCATCGGCACTGCGCAGGCAGGCGCCAAAATTGTGCACGTCGGTGACACCATCGAGCACCAGCAGCAACGGTGGTGCCTCGTGAGGCCAGGCTTCGAGCTTGAACCACAGCGAGGCTTCGCTCTCGAAGGCCAGCGGCGCGGTGAAAGCGACGACACCCTGGTGCGCGGCTTCCCGCGCCAGGCGATCCAGCTCGTCACGCGGGCGAAGCTCGACTTGCGCTCCACCCTGCCGAGCCCGATCGACTAGTTCGGCCAGGCGCTGCTGCGCCTCCCCCTCTTGCACCCACAGCACACGCGGGGCGTCCCCGCGCTCCAGCAGGGCGCGAACGGCATGCACGCCGAACACCGCGTCGAGCCCACCCGGGATACCGGGCAGGACGGGGTCACGTGCCACCCTCTTCCCGGTATCACGCCGCCTGCCCTTGTGCCCCTTCGCCATTAGCCGCGCGCCTTTGGCTTGCGCGGGCCGCGGCGACGCTTACCGCCCTTACCCTTGCCACGCTCGCCCTTGTCGTCGGCCGCAGCCTTGCGGGCATCGGGCTTGGGCGTGAAGCTCGCTTCGCCTCCGCCACGACGCTTGTGCGGCTCACGCTTGGGCCGCGGCTTGTCGTTCTCGAGAGCGAAGTCGATCTTGCGATCGTTCAGGTCCACACGCGCCACCTGCACCGTGACGCCATCGCCCAGACGATAGCTCATGCCGGTGCGCTCGCCCTTGAGACGATGCTTCTCGGGCTCGTAGTGGTAGTAATCCGAGGGCAACGAGGTGACGTGCACCAGGCCCTCGACGTAGACCTCGTCGAGGCGGACGAAAATACCGAACTGGGTCACCGAGGCGATGGTACCTTCATAGACTTCACCGAGCTTGTCGGACATGAACTCGCACTTGAGCCAATCCTCGACGTCGCGGGTGGCGTCGTCGGCGCGGCGCTCGGTCATCGAGCAGTGCTCGCCGAGCTCGAGCATCTGCTCGAAGGTATAGGGGCACCATTTGCTCGGCGGATCGACCTTGGCCCCTTCGGCGCGCAGTACGGTATTGGTCTGGCGCGGCCCGCGGACCACCGAGCGAATTGCACGGTGCACCAGCAGGTCGGGATAACGGCGAATCGGCGAGGTGAAGTGGGCGTAGGCCGGATAGGCCAGACCGAAGTGCCCCTCGTTCTGCGGCGAATAGACCGCCTGGCTCATGGAGCGCAGCATCACGGTCTGGATCACGTCGGCATCAGGGCGGCCGCGAATCGCCTCGGCCAGCGCCTGGTAGTCCTGCGGCGTGGGCTCGTCACCACCGCCGACCGACAAGCCCAGCTCATTGAGGAACAGGCGCAGCTTGTCGAGCCGCTCCGGCGAGGGCCGTTCGTGGATACGGTAAAGCGCCGGAAGATCGTGCTTGTCGAGGAAGCGTGCGGTGGCGACGTTGGCTGCCAACATGCACTCTTCGATGATCTTGTGGGCGTCGTTGCGCTTGCGCGGCACGATCTTCTCGATCTTGCGCTCTTCGTTGAAGAGAATCGCCGTCTCGGTGGTCTCGAAGTCGATGGCGCCGCGCTCTTCGCGAGCCTGCCGCAGCACCCGGTAGAGCTCGTACAGACCCTGGAGCGGCTTGACCAGGTCGCGGTACTCCTCGCGCAGGGCATCCGCCTCGGCATCGTCGCCGTCGAGGATCGCCGCCACCTTGTTGTAGGTCAGTCGCGCATGCGACTGGAACACGGCCTCATAGAAGCGATAACGGCTGATCACCCCGCTCTTGGAGATATTCATCTCGCAGACCATCGCCAGGCGGTCGACGTGCGGGTTGAGCGAGCACAGCCCATTGGAGAGCAGCTCGGGCAGCATCGGCACCACCTGCCCCGGGAAGTAGACCGAATTGCCGCGACGGATCGCCTCCTCGTCGAGCGGCGTGCCCGGGCGCACGTAGTGCGAGACGTCGGCGATGGCAACGATCAGCTTCCAGCTGCCGGACTTGGTCTTCCAGGCGCACACGGCGTCATCGAAGTCCTTGGCCGTCTCGTCGTCGATGGTCACCAGAGGAATGTCGCGCAGGTCGATGCGGTGCAGCTTGTCCTGCTCGGCCACCTCGGCGGACATTTCGGCGATCTGGTCGTGCACCTCGGGGGGAAACTCGGCCGGGATCTCATAGCTGCGAATGGCGATGTCGATTTCCATGCCCGGGTCCATGCGCTCGCCCAGCACCTCGACCACCTCGCCCACCGGCTGCACCCGGGTGTCGGGCTGCTGCACGATCCTGGCCGATACGACCTGGCCGTCCCGGGCACCGCCGCAGGCACTGTGGGGAATGATCACCTCCTGGGTGATGCGCGGGTTTTCGGGAATCAGCACACCGAACTCGGAGGTGTTCTCGCGGAACACACCAACGATGGTCTGGGTATTGCGCGCCAGTACCTCGGCAATGGTTGCCTCGTCGCGGCCGCGGCGATCACGGCCGCTGACGCGCACCAGTACGTAATCGCCGTGGAAGACCCGGCGCATCTGGCGCGGCGGCAGCACCAGGTCGGGCTTTTTGCCGTCCTCACGCAGCACGAAACCGAAGCCGTCGCGGTGCCCCAGCACCTTACCCTTGATCAGGTCGAGCTTGTCGATCAGCGCGTAGGCGCCGGCACGGTTGCGCAGCACCTGGCCGTCGCGCTCCATGGCCGCCAGGCGGCGGCGCACGGCTTCCTGTAGCTCCTCGTCCTCGAGGCCCAGCATGCGGCTCATGGATTCGTGCGTGATCGGCTTGCCGTACTCTTCCAGGCGCGCCAACAGGTACTCGCGGCTGGGCGCTGGCTTGTCGTACTTGTGGGCCTCGCGGCTGGCATGGGGGTCGTCGCTGAGCGTCCAATGAGTCATGCGAGGGGCATCCTTGGCAACGGGGGCAGCCTTCCGGGAAGGGCGCGGGCGAGAGGCCGCGTACGTAGGGTGTTGCTAATGGAGTCGTTTGTCATGCCCGCATTATAGCGCCGGTGTCGGTTCGGCCCAACCATGGCGGCGTTATCCGAAGAGAAAGCATATAACCGAAGCTCAAGATGCCCCCTCCGCAGCCACCATGCGGCCTCGTCCAGGGGAATTTCACCCGGTGCTCTTGCATTGGGCCATGAATTGGGTAAGATACGCGTCGCCTGCCCAGATGGCGGAATTGGTAGACGCGCTAGCTTCAGGTGCTAGTGTCCTTATGGACGTGGAGGTTCAAGTCCTCTTCTGGGCACCATTCGACTCCTTCGGGATCGATGGTCGGGCCAGGCAACCCGCTCTTTATCAGCTCGAATCGCTCGTGTTCGCCCAGGTGGCGGAATTGGTAGACGCGCTAGCTTCAGGTGCTAGTATCCTTACGGATGTGGAGGTTCAAGTCCTCTCCTGGGCACCA
>NZ_JAAQTO010000011.1 GCF_011742165.1 Billgrantia bachuensis
CGCCCAGGTGGCGGAATTGGTAGACGCGCTAGCTTCAGGTGCTAGTATCCTTACGGATGTGGAGGTTCAAGTCCTCTCCTGGGCACCACCGCTCTCATGAGCAGATCGCGTCATGCAAGCTGAGCATTTTCAGAGCGAATTAACGAATTAAAAGAAACCGCGACCAGATCGCGGTTTTTTTGTGCCTGTGATTCCTCGCGCAGCCATTTATTTCAATAACGGGCGGGCAAGCGCGCCACCTCTTCCAACGCCCACCCCTCGGCGACGACCTCCCCTTCCAGCACTGCGGCCACCTCTTCGGGCAGGTTCGGGAAGAAATCGAGGCCGGTGCGCGCCTCCACCGCGTCGATGCTCACCAGGTAGTCATCCAGCGGTTCGTCGCCGCGCACATCCTGAGGCATGATGAAGGCCAGCGCCCTGGGCTCCTCGGCCGGTACCACGACGATCTTGTAGAAGGCTTCGGGGATCTCGACGAGCCCCACCCGATTGGTCACGTTGTCGAGGAAGCGTTCGGGGAAGACCGGACCGGTAATCACCTGCACCACGCCGAAGCGCGGCACAAAGTGGTCGATTACCACCTCCTCCAGGCGCTGCCACAGCCGGCGGTTGAGATCGGGCCGCTGGGGAGTGATGTTGCTCATCAGGAACGACTGCTGCTGGGCCTGGCGTCCATGCACCGCGGCAATGGCGTAGTTGGGAGCCAGATGACCGCGGTCGTAGCCGCTGCCGAAATAGCTGTCGGCGCCGATTGGCCAAAGGGTGCGCCAATCCTGGCGAAAGTCGGGCCTGGCCCCTGCCCTCGGGTCTTCCACCTCGTGCAGCAGATAGCTGACCCACAGCGGGTTGACCCGCACGTCCGACCAGCCGACCAGGAAACCGTCGTTGCGCAGCACGCGGTGGACGCTCAAGGGGGTTGGGCTTTCCCAGGTAGGCACGCCCATCCAGCTCAACTGGTCGCGGTACCCCTGTTCCTGGGTGTACCACAGGCCGCTGCCGACCAGCACGAAAACGAGCGAGATAGCGAACTGGCGGATGCGGGAGCGCCAGCGTGGCAGCGAAGCGCGGCGGCGCCTGCTGCGAGAACGTGCTAAGGCCATGGATCGTTCCGAATGGTGCCGCTGCCGGCACGTCTCGGCGCCGGCACTCAGCCTCCAGAGTATTGAGAAAAGAGAACCGCCGGGCTACCAGCCCAGCGAGAACATGGTTTCAAGATCGTGCCGGGAATGCACCTGCATGGCATTCAGGGTTTCGGTATCGCGAATGCCCTCGACGGCATTGAGGCGCTCGGTCACCAGCTCGGCCAGGCTCTCGAAATCACGGGTGCGGGCGATCGCCACCAGGTCGTAGCGGCCGCAAGTGGAGTAGACCTCGCTGATTCCCTCGACGTCGGCGAGCCGTTCGGCCACCGCCTTGACCTGGCCCTTGTCGGTGTTGATCAGGATCACGGCATTTTGCATCGGGCACCCTCCCCGTTAAAAAAAATCGTGCGGCTTGGCACGGCCGCGCTGGCGCGAGTATAGCAGGCCGGCCACAGGGGCTGAATCACGGTTCAGCCCCTGTCATCTAAATGCAAGGCGGCAGGAACACCACCGGGTAGCCGATGAACAGCGTGGCACCCGCCGAGAACAGATAAACCCCTGCCGAGGTGAAGGCAAAGTAGCATTCGCGGTGAAGCCCTGCCCGACGGGCCGCCGTGACACCGGCCCAGCTCAGCCCCAGCAGCAGCACGGTGGTGGCCAGCGTGGCCAGCCCCACAGCGATGTTGATGCCGGTCAGCATGCCTTGCTCCGGCGTGGGAGGCGCCACCGAGCAGGCCACCGAAAGTCCGGCATAGATGGCCACGAACCAGAGCCCCCAGATGGTTGGGCCGACAACCAGATGAATTGGATGAGCCATCCTCAACAGGCGCTTCATGAGGCCCCTCCCAGCAGTGTCGGCATGACCCAGACAGCCACGAACAGGCTCCAGTAGACGACCAGGTTGTAGTACCACAGGCGCAGCACCACCACCGGCTCGAGGGGCGCCTCGGCGCCGACGAAGCCGTAGCCGACCCGCAACCCCTGCAACAGACACAGCAGCGCCCCCAGCAGCGCATGGATCAGCACGTAGGCGAGCGCCACCAGTAGCGTAGCATCATGGGCGGTTTCGCTGGGTGCCAGCCCCGCCTGCCAGATCGCCAGGCCCAGCAGAGCCGACTGCAGCGCACCGAGCCCGGCGGCCAGGTACATGCCCCCGCCGAGCCCCGAATCGTTGTGCCGACGCAAGCGACGTACCATTTTGGCCAGCCACGCGCTGCCCAGCGTCAACGCGAGGCCCGCCCCCGCCAGCAGCGGCAGCGAGAGCGGAGACGTTTCCGGCATCTGCCATTCGGGGGCCACGGTCCACAGGTAGAACCAGCCGAACAGCAGCGAGAGGTAGAACGAACCGTTGGCCAGGTGGGCAACCGACATGGTCCAGACCCCGGGGCCATTCATGGTGCGTGAATGCAGCGGAGGCTGGCCGGGCGCCACCGTAGCGTCGGGCGCAGCCTTGGGATGCGCCCCGTTCTCCCATGACCAGCGCAGCAGGAACACGGCCGCCACCAGTGTCGCCACGCCCGCCAGCGGATAGAGCCTGACCAGAAGGCAGATGCACACCACTGCCAGGGACAGGGCAGCGAAGAATGGCCACCAGGAGTTGGTGGGCAAGTGCACCACTTCGCGCAGCTTGCCAGTCAGGGCATCGCTGCCCCAGGTCTCTCGTCGGCCATGGTCGATGGTGTTGAGGCCATGCTGCCCCTCGGTGATGGTGCGCGGCAGTTCGGGGTCGTCCCACAGCGGATGGCGCGTCTCGAGCCGCGGCAGGCTGACGAAGTTATAGGGCGTGGGCGGCTTGGGCATGGCCCACTCCAGGGTGTCGGCATTCCAGGGATTCTGCGGTGCCTTCCGGCCAAAGCGAAAATGTAGCGCAATGTCGAGGATCAGCAGCGCCACGCCGGCAGACATCATGAAGCCGCCCACCGACGAAATCAGATTGTAGATATCCCAGCCCATGGCGCTGTCGTAGGTGAACACGCGCCGGCGCATGCCCAGTAGTCCCGTCCAGTGCATGATCAGGAAGGTGACGTTGAAGCCGAGGAAGATCAGCCAAAAGCTCCACTTGCCAAGCCGCTCCGACGGCATTCTCCCCGAGACCAGCGGCAGCCAGTAGTAGAGCCCGGCCATCAACGGGAACAGCATGCCCCCCACCAGCACGTAGTGCATGTGAGCGACCACGAAGTGTGTATCGTGAACCTGCCAGTTGAACGGCACCAGAGCCAGCATCACCCCGGTCAGCCCGCCCAGCACGAAGATCACCAGGAAGCCGACGATCCACAGCATCGGCAGCGACATCACCGGCCGCCCCAGCCACAGCGTGGAGAGCCAGACGAAGATCTGGATGCCGGTGGGAATCGCCACCAGCATGCTCGCCGCCGAGAAGAAGGCCAGCGCCAGCTGCGGGATGCCCAGCGTGAACATGTGATGCACCCACAGGCCGAAGCTGATGAAGCCCATGATCACGATGGCGGCCACCACCCAGCCGTAGCCGACGATGGGGCGCCGGGCGAAGACCGGCAACAAGGTCGAGACGATACCCGCCCCCGGCAGGAAAATGATGTAGACCTCGGGATGCCCGAACAGCCAGAACAGGTGCGCCCAGAGCACCGGGTCGCCACCGCCCGCCACGTCGAAGAACGGCATGCCGGCGGCACGCTCCAGCTCGAGCAGGATGCTGCCCAGGATCAACGGCGGGAAGCCGACCACGATCATCAGCGCCATGGCCAGGATGTACCAAGCGAACAGCGGCATCTTGTGCAGCGCCATGCCTTCGGTACGCGTGCGCAGGATCGATACGACCAGCTCCACCCCGGCGGAAAGGGCGGATATCTCGACGAAGGTGATACCCAGCAGCCAGAAGTCCGAGCCGCGCCCCGGGGAGTAATCGCCGCTGCTGAGCGGGGTGTACATGAACCAGCCGCTTGATGGGGCCATCTCCAGCACCAGGCTGGAGGTCAGGATGATGCCGCCGAACAGATAGCAGAAATAACCGAAGGCCGAGAGCCGCGGGCAGACCAGGTCGCGGGCGCCGATCATCTTGGGGATCATGTAGATCGCCACTCCCTCGAGAATGGGGATGGCGAACAGGAACATCATCACCGTGCCGTGCATCGAGAAGACCTGATTGTAGGTCTCGTGCGACATGAAGTCGTTGTCGGGAAAGGCGAGCTGGGTGCGGATCAGCATCGCCAGCAGCCCGCCGATCAGGAAGAAGACCGCCCCGGTCACCATGAAGCGCAGGCCAACGCTGGTATGGTTGACTACGGTCAAAGCGCCCAGGCCGGCCGGATTGGCCCAGACTCTGGCCATACCCTCGTGCAGCCGGCGTATTCCGGGGGTCAGCGTCGCGTCCTTGGTATCGCTCATGGTTCCAACGTCTCCAGCCAGGCACCGATATCTTCAAGTGTCTCGGTATCGATATGGTTATGGGGCGGCATCCGGTTGCCGGGCTTGAGCGTCTGATGGTGCTGCAGCCAATAAGCGATGGCGCCCTCTTCCATGGGCAACACACCGGCGCCCAACGTGGGTCGGGAGCCGATGTCGCTGAGGTCGGGGCCCTCGATGTCGTGGGACATGTCGTCGACGATGAGCTCCTCGGGGAAGCCATCCACCGTATGGCAAGCCGCGCAGTGCTCGCCGAAGGCTTCCTGCGCCTCGTCGAATCCGTCACGCAGCTGGTGCGGTGAGCGGCGTTCGGCCAGCCAGGCCTCGAATTCATCACGCTCGAGCGCTTCGACGTGGAGCAGCATGTGAGTGTGCTGCGCACCGCAGTATTCGGCACACTGAGCGCCGAAGACACCGGACGACTCCGCCTCGAGGCGGACGGTGGAATGGCGCCCGGGCACCATGTCCCGCTTGCCCCCCAGGCGCGGAATCCAGAAGGCGTGAATGACATCGGCACTGGTCAGGCGAAAGTCGACGGGTTCGCCGGCCGGCATCACTAGTCGGTTGGCGGTGACGACGTCCCGCTCACCGTTAGCGCCGGGGTAACGCACCTCCCACCACCACTGGTGACCGACCACCTCGATGCGCTCGGCTTCACCTTCGGCAAGCGGCAGCGGCAGCATGCCGCGGCCGGTGGGTGCAGCGAATACCAACAGCGCGATGATGCTGGCCACCGGTAGCGCGACCCCTCCGCCGAGCACCCAGCGCAGCATGATACGTCGCTCTTCCCGCGCCGTGCGCTGCGGCTGCTCTCGCCGTCGGAAGGTGAAGAGCCACAGCACAAATACCACAGCGGCAACGATCAAGCTGACGGTGAGCATCGCCCACCAGACCCAGAATTGGTCCTGGGCCGCCGGACCCGCAGCATCCATGGTCGACATCTCGCCACTGCAGCCGGCCAGCAGGCCAAGCAGAGGACCTGCATACCAGATTGTCCGGCGTAGCCGGTTGACCCGGTACCGACCAAGGCGTTGAATGCCAGAGAGAGTATTGAACAGATCGCAAAGGACGCGAACATGGCCGACAAACCGATCCGCACCATCAATAGCCGTATTGCCATATTCGGCCACCCGATGCATCCCACCCTCGTCCACTTTCCTGTCGCATGCCTGCTGCTGCTGGTCGGCAGCGATGCTGCCTACCTTTATTCCGGGAACGCGTTCTGGGCCAAGGCGAGCCTGTGGTTGGCCGGTATCGGCGCATTGAGTGGCTGGATCGCCAGCACCGTGGGCCTGATCGACCTGGTCACGATCCGTCAGATCCGACGCAAGCTCCTCGGCTGGTGTCACGCCATCGTGGCAGTGATGATGCTGTCGCTGGCCTCGCTCAACTGGCTGTGGCGCTTCCTGGACTCCGCCAACCTGCTGCCCTGGGCTGTCGCCCTGACCCTCCTCACTGCAGTCCTGGTCGGCCTGACCGGTGCCCTTGGCGGCACGCTGGTCTACGAAGATGCGGTGGGAGTGGAGATCGACGACAAGTGAGGCGGACCATGCATGGCGGGGCGAATGGCACATCGTAACTCTCCTTGTCATGCCTCAAACAAATGGCTTGCTCAGCACAAGCACCAGGACAGTGAGCATCAACACGGCCGACGTGACGGCGATCAGCCCGCTTGCGGGTAACAGAAAGCGGTGTCGTTCCCGCTCCAGCCGCACGATCAGCCCCCCGCACAGGACATGGCACAGCACCATACCGCTGACGGCGGCGAGTTTGAGCACCAACCAGCCCATTGCAATCTGGCCGACAATGAACAACAGGGTACCGCTCATGATTGCGAGCAGAGCGAAAGGCGTGGCGATATGGGTGAAAACGAAACGCAGGATGATCGGCACGGGCAGATCGAACGAAGAAGCCCCCCGCGACCTGGCGCCAGCCAGCAACATGGCAGGGAGATAAAGCAGGGAAGCACACCAGCACAGCAGCGTGGCGATGTGCAGAACCTTGATCCACGGCATAACAGCATCCTTGCAGCAGCAGTGTGAACCCACCCTAACCAATGTAGGGCAGCGGGGCCAGGTTTACCGGACGACTTGCATCCGCCACGCACGGCCTCTCCCCTTACATAAGCGGCTCTGCTGAAACCGCATGACACCAAGCGGAAATGCAGCGCAACACTCTGCAATTGCGACCTTGGTAGAAAAAGTGTTCCCTCTGCTGACGCGAAGAACTTCATGTCCCTCGTTGAGTCAGATAGCCAGGCCGATGTATCAGCACCAACCTTGGCGCCAGTCTGGTCTGAAACGGGTATTCTTCCTTGACCGTGTTGAAGCAGGAGAGTCATCCATGGCCAAAAAGAGCCTCCCCTTGGCCGAACAGAGCCGACGTGCCTTTCTACGTTACAGCCTGCTGGGCGTAGCTGCCCTGCCCCTGGGAATCGGCGTCATGTCACGTCGAGCCTTCGCCCAGAGCCTGCCAAGGCTCGACCCCAACGACGAGCAGGCCCAGGCATTGAACTATGTCGAAGCGGCCGAGCAAGCCAGTGACCATCCGGCTTATGAAGAGGGTGAATCCTGCAGCACCTGCATGTTCTTCGAGCGGCGCAGCGAAGGCTGCCAGCTGTTTCCCCAGAACAGCGTCGAGCCCGGCGGATGGTGCCAATCCTGGGTCAGCGTGGACTGAGGCGGGCCCAAGGCCCGCCAGCGCCCCTCCTTTTCCTCGTACTACTCCTTTCCTTCCTCATCGGGTAGCGGCCACTGATAGCGCCGGACGACCGCTCCCTCTTCGGAGAGCGACTCCAGGCGCACGGGGAAGCCCCACAGCTGATGCAGATGCCGGATCACCGGATAGACGCTACGGCCCATCGGGCGTCGGCTGTCCTGCACGTGATGCAGGGTAAGCGAGCGATTGCCACGGATGTTGGCCTCGTAGACCTGAATGTTGGGCTCTCGCAGGGACAGCGCATACTGCTGCGCCAAGGCCTCGCGAATCCGGCGATAGCCACGCTCGTCGTGGATGGCGGCCACCTCGAGCATTTCCTCCTGATCGTCGTCGACGATGCTGAACAGCTTGAGGTCGCGCATCACCTTGGGTGAGAGGAACTGCTGGATGAACGACTCGTCCTTGAAATTACGCATGGCGAAATGCACCGCCTCGAGCCAATCGCTACCCGCGGTGTCGGGAAACCACTCACGGTCCTCGTCGGTGGGGTTCTCGCACATGCGCTTGATGTCGCTGAACATGGCAAAGCCCAGCGCATAGGGATTGATACCGCTGTAGAAGGGGCTGTCGAAACCGGGCTGACTGACTACGGCGGTGTGCGACTGCAGGAACTCCAGCATCAATCCCTCGTCGACCAGGCCTTCATCGTAGAGCCGGTTCATCAACGTGTAGTGCCAGAAGGAGGCCCAGCCCTCGTTCATGACCTGAGTCTGGCGCTGGGGATAGAAGTACTGCGCCAGCTTGCGCACGATACGCACGATCTCGCGCTGCCAGGGCGCCAGCAGCGGTGCGTTCTTCTCGAGAAAATAGAGCAGGTTCTCCTGGGGCTCGGGAGGATAGCGCCCCGCCGTGTGCAGTCCCAGGGGATCCTCCTCGCTGTCCAGGCTGCCGGGCAGGGCGTCGGCCTGCTGACGCCCTGGAATGGTACGCCACAGCGTGTTGACCTGGGCCTGGAGGTACTCCTCGCGCTCCGCCTGCCGCCGCACCTCCTCTTCGGCGGAGATGGGTGACGGCCGCTTGTAGCGGTCGACACCGTAGTTCTGCAGGGCATGGCAGGCGTCGAGCAGCTGTTCGACGGCGGTCACCCCGTGGCGCTCCTCGCACTCGGCCACGTAGCGGCGGGCGAAAACCAGGTAATCGACGATCGAACTCGCGTCCGTCCAGGTGCGGAACAGGTAGTTGCCCTTGAAGAAGGAGTTGTGGCCATAGCAGGCGTGAGCCATGACCAGCACCTGCATCATCAGCGTATTCTCTTCCATGAGATAGGCGATGCAGGGGTCCGAATTGATGACCAGCTCGTAGGCGAGCCCCATCTGGCCGCGCCGATAGGCCTGCTCCACCGCCAGGAACTGCTTGCCGAACGACCAGTGATGGTATCCCACCGGCATCCCCACGCTGGCATAGGCATCCATCATCTGTTCGGTGGTGATGATCTCGATCTGGTTGGGATAGGTGTCCAGCCGATACTCATCGGCCAGCCTGGCCAGCTCCCGCTCGTACGCATCGAGGATCTCGAAGTTCCAGTCGGAACCGGTGGCAATCGGCTTGCGTCGGGTCATGTTGCCTCCTCGTTCGCTCAATGGGCGGCGCGGCGCTTGAACAGCTCACGGAACACCGGATAGATGTCGCCCGCCTCGACGATCTGGCGCATGGCGAAACGGTCGGGGAATTCTGCAGCCACCGTCTCGTACTCCTCCCACAGTGCCTGATGTGCATGCGGGGTGATCTCCACGTAGGTGTAGTACTGCAGGCGCGGCATCAGCGTCTTCATCAACCGCTCGCGGCAGTTCACCGAATCGTCGTCCCAGTTGTCGCCGTCCGAGGCTTGGGCCACATAGAGATTCCACTGTGAAGGGGGATAGCGACGAGTGATGATCTCGTCGACCAGCGTCAAGGCACTGGAGACGATGGTGCCGCCGGTTTCGCGTGAGTAGAAGAACTCTTCCTCGTCGACCTCCTTGGCCGCGGTATGGTGGCGCACGAAGACCAGTTCGACCTTCTCGTAGTTGCGCTCGAGGAAGAGATACAGCAGCAGGAAGAAGCGCTTGGCGATGTCCTTGTGGGCCTGGGTCATGGAGCCGGAAACGTCCATGACACAGAACATCACCGCCTTGCTCGAAGGCTGCGGCTGGTTGATCAGGTTGTTGTAACGCAGGTCATAGGTGTCGATGAACGGCACCGCCTCGAGACGCTTCTCGAGACGCTCGATCTCGGCCTTGAGTTCGCTGATGCGAGATGGGTTACGCAGCACCGGGTCCTTGCGCTCTTCCTCTTTCAGCGATTCCTGCGCCTCTCGCAGCGCACGACGGATGGGGGCACGCATGGCAATGCGCCTGGCATACGCCTCGCGCATGGAACGCACGATATTGATCCGCGCCGGTACCCCGTCGCGGGTGACCCCGGCACGCACCGGCTTCACTTCATCCAGGTCCTTGAGCGCCTTGCGCTCGAGGTGCGGCAGTTCCAGGCCGTCGAAGACGAAGTCGAGAAACTCCTCGCGGGTCAGGCTGAAGGCGAACTCGTCCATGCCCTCGCCCTGGTTGGAGGCATTGCCCTCGCCGGCGCCCCCTCCACCGCCGCCCCCACCGGGGCGGCGCAGACGATCGCCCTCGACGAACTCCTTGTTGCCGGGGCTGACGATGGTGCGCTTGCCGCCGGGGCCATGCTGGAAGACCGGCTCCGAAATGTCGCGAGTCGGAATCGAGACCTTCTCGCCACGCTCCATGTCGGTGATCGAGCGGCGGTTGACGGCCTCCTCGACCGAGCGCTTGATGTGCGTCCGGTAGCGGTCGAGGAAGCGCTGGCGGTTCACGGCGCTCTTGTTCTTGGCGTTGGCGCGTCGATCGATGAAATAGGTCATGTTGACCTCCTGGCTCGCGCCGGTTATTGCGATTTACGCACCCGCAGGTACCACTCCGAGAGCAGCCGCACCTGCTTCTCGGTGTAGCCGCGATCTTTCATGCGGGCCACGAAGTCCTCGTGCTTCTTCTGGTCCGCGGTCGAGGCCTTGGCGTTGAAGGAGATCACCGGCAGCAGTTCCTCGGTGTTGGCGAACATCTTGTGCTCGATCACCCCGCGCAACTTCTCGTAGGACTGCCAGCTCGGGTTCATGCCGTTGTTCTGAGCTCGCGCCCGCAGCACGAAGTTGACCACCTCGTGACGGAAATCCTTGGGATTTGAGATGCCCGCCGGCTTCTCGATCTTCTCCAGCTCTTCGTTGAGCGCCTGACGGTTGAACAGCTCCCCGGTTTCCGGATCGCGATACTCCTGGTCCTGTATCCAGAAGTCGGCGTAGGTCACGTAGCGGTCGAAGATGTTCTGGCCGTACTCGGAGTAGGACTCGAGGTAGGCGGTCTGGATCTCCTTGCCTATGAAGTCGACATAGCGCGGCGCCATGAACTCCTTGATGTAACGCAGGTAGCGCTCGAAGGTCTCCTTGGGCAGATGCTCCTGCTCGAGGCGCTGCTCGAGGACGTAGAGCAGATGCACCGGGTTGGCGGCGATCTCGTGGTTGTCGAAGTTGAAGACCTTCGACAGGATCTTGAAGGCGAAGCGCGTGGAGAGCCCATCCATGCCCTCATCGACGCCGGCCGAATCTCGATACTCCTGGATTGACTTCGCCTTGGGGTCGGTGTCCTTGAGATTCTCGCCGTCGTAGACGCGCATCTTGGAGTAGATGCTCGAATTCTCCGGCTCCTTGAGCCGCGAGAGTACCGAGAACTGGGCCAGCATGCGCAGGGTGTCGGGAGCGCAGGGCGCCTGATCGAGCGAAGAGTGCTCGAGCAGCTTCTTGTAGATGTTGATCTCTTCGGTGACACGCAGGCAGTAGGGCACCTTGACGATATAGACGCGGTCGAGGAATGCCTCGTTGTTGCGATTGTTGCGGAACGCCTGCCATTCGCTCTCGTTGGAGTGGGCCAACACGATGCCGTCGAAGGGAATCGCCCCCATGCCCTCGGTGGGGTTGTAGTTGCCTTCCTGGGTGGCGGTCAGCAGCGGGTGCAGCACCTTGATCGGCGCCTTGAACATCTCGATGAACTCCATCAGGCCCTGGTTGGCCTTGCACAGGCCACCGGAGAAGCTGTAGGCGTCCGGGTCGTCCTGTGAATAGAGTTCGAGCTGGCGGATATCGACCTTACCCACCAGCGAGGAGATGTCCTGGTTGTTCTCGTCGCCCGGCTCGGTCTTGGAGATGGCGATCTGGTTGAGCCGCGAGGGATACAGCCGCACCACCTTGAACTGCGAGATGTCGCCGCCATACTCCTTGAGCCGCTTGGCCGCCCAGGGCGACATCACGCTCTTCACGTAGCGGCGCGGGATGCCGTACTCCTTCTCGAGCAGCTCGCCATCCTCCTCGGGAGAGAACAGGCCCAGTGGCGATTCGTATACCGGCGAGCCCTTGATGGCGTAGAACGGGATCCGCTCCATCAACAGCTTGAGCCGTTCGGCCAGCGACGACTTGCCACCGCCCACCGGCCCCAGGAGATAGAGGATCTGCTTGCGCTCCTCGAGCCCTTGGGCGGCATGGCGGAAGTAAGCCACGATCTGCTCGATCGCCTCCTCCATGCCGTAGAACTCGGCAAAGGCCGGATAGCGGCGAATCACCTTGTTGGAAAAGATTCGGGAGAGCCGCGGATCCTTGGCAGTGTCGATCACCTCGGGTTCGCCGATGGCCTTCAGCATCCGCTCGGCGGCGCTGGCGTAGGCCATGGGGTCCTCACGACACAGCTCCAGGTACTCCTGCAGGCTCATTTCCTCCTGCTGGACACGAGAGAAGCGGTTCTGCACATGATCGAAGATGCTCATCGAAGCCTCCTGTTTGCCTACCCTGTCGGCCACCCGGTCGGAATGGCCGCCTTGGGTTACTCATCAGCCTAGCCACTTCGGGGCGGAGTGGGTGGCAAAGAATCAACGCAAGGTAAGGATAATCATGAGAACGCCGAAGGCGCCAAGGGTTCGATGGATGAGAGCGCGGCATTAAACGCTGTTAAGACGCACAGCAAGGCCTACCTTGTTCGCCTCGCTGCAAGAGGCGCCTAGGCGACGAAAGGCGCATGACAGGCGGTCGGCGCCGGGTTCGGCGTCGGAAAATGCCATGAAGGGAGGGTTCGGCGGCACGACGAACGGTCGGGCGACCAACCGTCGCACATTGCAGGCAGGTAGCGATTGGGCAGCAAGAGATTTTTTCAGCTTAGCTGCCCAGGCGGGTTCGTCTGTCAACGCTACACGCTACAGTCCGGCCGCCACCCGCGTGCCCTGGTCGATGGCGCGTTTGGCGTCGAGCTCGGCGGCTTCGTCGGCCCCGCCGATCAGATGCACCGCCACGCCAGCCTCTTTTAGCGGATCGAGCAGCTCACGCACCGGATCCTGACCGGCACAGACCACCACGCTGTCGACTTCCAGCAAGCGCGGCTCCTCGACGTGGCGGATGTGCAGGCCAGCGTCGTCGATGCCTACATATTCACAGCCGGCCAACGCCTCGACGCCGCGGTGTCGCAGCGACATGCGGTGCACCCAGCCGGTCGACTTGCCCAGCCCCTTGCCGGGCTTGGAGCGTTTGCGCTGCAGCAGGTCGACCTGTCGTGGCGTGTCGGGCCGCTCGGGCGCCCGCAGTCCGCCCCGCTCGGCGACGCCGAGGTCCACTCCCCACTCGGCACACCAGGCCTCAAGATCCAGCGACGGATGCCCCACGTGGGTGAGCAGCTCGGCCACGTCGAAGCCGATGCCACCGGCGCCGATGATCGCCACACGCGGCCCCACGCGCTCGGGATGCAGGATCGCCGTGGGATAACTCATCACCTTGGGGTGATCGATGCCCGGCAGGTCGAGCCGTCGCGGGCGTACGCCACTGGCCAGGATCACCGCCTCGAAACCGCGCAGCGTCTGCACGTCCGGCTCGCTGCCGAGCTTCACCGAGACGCCATGCTTGGCGAGCATCACCTTGTAGTAGCGCAACGTCTCGTCGAATTCCTCCTTGCCGGGAATCTTGCGCGCCAGGTTGAACTGCCCGCCGAGCTCGCCGGTGCGTTCGAACAGCGTAACGCGATGGCCGCGCCGGGCGGCGGTGAGCGCCGCCGCCATACCTGCCGGGCCGCCACCGACCACGGCTACGTCGCGCGGCGTCTCGACCGGCTCGACCACGAGCTCGGTCTCATGGCATGCCTGGGGATTGACCAGACAGGAAGTAAGCTTGCCCTGGAAGGTGTGGTCGAGGCATGCCTGGTTACAGGCAATGCAGGTATTGATCTCGTCGACCCGCCCCTCGGCCGCCTTGCTCACCCAGGCCGGGTCGGCCAGGAAGGGACGCGCCATGGAAACCATGTCGGCATGCCCCTCGGCCAGGACCCGCTCGGCCACCTCGGGCATGTTGATGCGGTTGGTGGTGATCAGAGGAATGGAGAGTTCAGCCTTCATGCGCCGGGTCACCTCGGTGAAGGCCGCCCGCGGCACGCTGGTGACGATGGTCGGCACGCGCGCCTCGTGCCAACCGATGCCGGTGTTGATCAGGCTGGCGCCGGCAGTCTCGATGGCGCGCCCCAGTGCCACTACCTCGTCCCAGCTGCTGCCCTCTTCCACCAGATCGATCATCGACAGGCGGAAGATGATCAGGAAATCGTCTCCCACTGCTTGGCGAATGCGCGACACGATCTCGACCGCAAAGCGCATGCGGTTCTCGAACGCTCCGCCCCAGCGATCGCTGCGGTGATTGGTGCGCAGGCACAGGAACTGATTGATCAGGTAGCCCTCGGAGCCCATCACCTCGACACCGTCGTAACCGGCCTCACGCGCCAGGGAAGCACAGCGCACGTAATCGTCGATCTGGCGCTCCACCTCGTCGTCGCTGAGCTCGCGTGGAGTAAAGGGGTTGATCGGCGCCTGGATCGGCGATGGCGCCACCAGTTCGGGCGAATAGGCATAGCGTCCGGCATGCAGTATCTGCATGCAGATATGACTGCCTTCGTCATGTACCGTCTCGACCACGCCGCGATGGTCGGCCACCTGCTCGGCTCGCTCCAGCGTGGCGGCGCCCTGGAACACCGCACCTTCCGCATTGGGAGCGATACCACCGGTAACGATCAAGCCCACGCCCTCGCGGGCGCGCTCGGCATAGAAGGCCGCCAGGCGCGCAAAGCCATTCGGCGCCTCTTCGAGATTGGTATGCATGGAGCCCATCAGCACGCGGTTGGGCAGCGTCAGGTGGCCCACCTCGAGCGGACGAAAAAGATGAGGATAGCGCACGCCGAACTCCTCCTTGGGTCGAGTCACGGTTATTTCAAACAACTGTATGATAGCCAGGCGACAGGCGCAAAGGAAAAGCGAGCCTTACGCCCAAAGACGAAGTACGCTTTGCTCTCGCTACGGGGAGACGCCGCGACCCAGGCATGGCGGGCGAAAGCAAGACGGAGGGAGTATAGACGATACGAAAAGGCCCCGAGCCTGGAGCTCGGGGCCTGAAATCGGATGGCGGACCGGACGGGACTCGAACCCGCGACCTCCGGCGTGACAGGCCGGCATTCTAACCGACTGAACTACCGGTCCAACAGATGACGCAGCAATGGAAACGATGGCGGACCGGACGGGACTCGAACCCGCGACCTCCGGCGTGACAGGCCGGCATTCTAACCGACTGAACTACCGGTCCGCTGTTTGCTTCCTACGTGATCACCATTGCTTCGAGTTCGAGAGCGATGGTGGGTGGTACAGGGTTCGAACCTGTGACCCCCAGCTTGTAAGGCTGGTGCTCTCCCAGCTGAGCTAACCACCCCTGGTCACGTGGCGCTGAATTCTACAGGGATCGGCTTGGTTGTCAATGCCCTGGCCATGCAAAACGCTATCGAAGAGGCGGGTTCCCGCAGCGACAATCGCCACAGCCCGCGCCATCCGTAACATTGGTCATCCTGACGCCCCGTGCGCTTTCATGAAGGCGGCGATCACGGCCGCACCCTCCTCGATCAATTCCGCCTGGGTACGACCCGATCGTCGTCGCGGTTTCCAGTCGTGGTCGCCATCCTCCAACCAGTGCAGCTGCCTCTGGCCAGCCAGTTCATAGTGGGCAACTTCATCGCGGCTACCGAAGGGATCGCGACTGCCCTGCACCACCAGAGTGGGACAGGTGATCCGTGGCCAGTGTGCGAGGCGCAACTTCTCGGGTTTACGCGGCGGGTGGAAAGGGTAGCCACACAGCACCAAGCCGGCCGCTCGTTCTCGCGTCGCCAGCAGGCTGGCCACCCGGCCACCAAGGGATTTCCCGCCGAGCCACAGAGTACCCCCTTGAGGATGTGTCAGAATGTCGCACCAGCGCGACAATTCTTCTACCAGTTGGTCAATGGGTGGCGGCGGAATTCGCCTGTCTTCCCGCCGTGCACGCTGCATGTAGGCGAACTCTATGGCAAGGGTCTGCACGCCCTGTTCGGCAAGTGCATCTCGTAATTGATTCATGTAAAGCGAATGCTGCCCAGCCCCCGCACCATGGGCGATCAGCAGGCGCCCCACGCTGCCACTGCCCCTCACTTCGAGCGGCCCGAGCCCGTCGACGAGCCAGCGCCCAGGCTCCCGGCCGCCTCCCTGTTCACGCATCTGGAGTAAGCCAATGGCTACCGAATCTAAACGTGCAAAGTTGGACACACGTCAATTTCCTATACGAGTTTCGCCTGTATCCTTGTTTCAGTCTGTCAGGCGGCTGCGCTAGAATCCGCCCTGCTTTCTAACCTGCATTACCCTCAACCGGGATTCTTGCCGTGGCCAGCGCCACCGCGAGCTCTCGATATGCGTTCGACGGGAACCTGACATGAGCACAGCATTAGAGCATCCGACCTACAACTACAAGGTAGTTCGGCAGTTCGCGATCATGACAGTGGTGTGGGGCATCGTGGGCATGCTCCTCGGTGTCATCCTTGCCGCACAACTGGTATGGCCGCAACTCAACCTCGACTTGCCTTGGACGAGCTTCGGCCGCCTGCGCCCGTTGCACACCAACGCGGTCATCTTCGCCTTCGGCGGCTCCGCGCTGATGGCAACCTCGTACTATGTGGTACAACGCACCTGCCAGACACGGCTGTTTAGCGACCGGCTCGCCGCCTTCACCTTCTGGGGCTGGCAAGCGGTGATCGTGTCGGCGGTGATCACGCTGCCGCTGGGCTACACCACCGTCAAGGAGTACGCCGAGCTCGAGTGGCCGATCAACATCCTGATCGCCGTGGTCTGGGTCAGCTATGCCATCGTCTTCCTGATGACCATCAAGCAGCGCAAGACCTCCCACATCTATGTGGCCAACTGGTTCTTCGCCGCTTTCATCCTGACCGTGGCGGTGCTGCACATCGTCAACAACGCCGCGATCCCGGTGTCGTGGATGTACTCCACCTCCATCTATGCCGGCACCATCGACGCCATGGTGCAGTGGTGGTACGGGCACAACGCGGTGGGCTTCTTCCTGACCGCCGGCTTCCTCGGCATGATGTACTACTTCGTGCCCAAGCAGGCCGAGCGCCCCATCTACTCCTACCGCTTGTCGATCGTCCACTTCTGGGCGCTGATCATGATCTACATGTGGGCCGGCCCGCACCACCTGCACTACACCGCCCTGCCCAACTGGGCGCAGTCGCTGGGCATGGTGATGTCGATCATTCTGCTGGCGCCCTCCTGGGGCGGCATGATCAACGGCATGATGACCCTTTCCGGCGCCTGGCATAAGCTGCGCACCGATCCAACCCTGCGCTTCCTGGTCGTGGCCCTGTCGTTCTACGGCATGTCCACCTTCGAAGGTCCGATGATGGCGGTGAAGACGGTCAACGCACTGTCCCACTACACCGACTGGACCATCGGCCACGTACATGCCGGCGCGCTGGGCTGGGTAGCGATGATTACCATCGGCTCCATGTACCACCTGATTCCGCGCCTGTTCGGCCGCACCGAGATGCACTCGGTGGGACTGATTGCCGTGCACTTCTGGCTGGCCACCATCGGCACCGTGCTCTACATCGCCGCCATGTGGGTCAACGGCATCCTGCAAGGCCTGATGTGGCGAGCCATCAACCCCGACGGCACGTTGATGTACACCTTCATCGAAGCCGTCGAAGCCAGCGGTCCGGGCTACATCGTGCGCCTGATCGGCGGCCTGTTCTGGGTCACCGGCATGCTGATCATGGCCTACAACGTCTTCATGACCGTCAAGCGCAGCCAGGCCCTGGGCCAGCAGCCGCTGCCGCAGACCGCCTGAGCAACCGGGGAAACCGACACCAATGAAACACGAGATCATCGAAAAGAACGTTGGCCTACTCGCCGTGTTGATCCTGGTGGTGATCAGCTTCGGCGGCCTGGCCGAGATCGTGCCGCTGTTCTTCCAGAAGCAGACCACGGAACCGGTCGATGGCCTGCGCCCCCTCTCGGCGCTGGAGCTGGAAGGCCGCGACATCTATCGCCGCGAGGGCTGCGTGGGCTGCCATTCGCAGATGATTCGTCCGTTCCGCGCCGAAACCGAACGTTACGGCCACTACAGTGTGGCCGGCGAGTCGGTCTACGAGCACAACTTCCTGTGGGGCTCCAAGCGTACCGGCCCGGATCTGGCCCGTGTCGGCGGTCGCTACAGCGACGACTGGCATCGCGCCCACATGTACAACCCCCGCGACGTGGTGCCGGAGTCGGTCATGCCGGCGTATCCCTGGCTGTTCGAGAACACCCTCGACGGCGAGGACACCCCGCGCAAGATGGAAGTCCTGCGCAGCCTCGGCGTGCCCTACACCGATGAGGACATCGAGGGCGCCACGCGCGAGGTGCGTGGCCAGCAGGAAATCACGGCACTGGTGGCCTACCTGCAGCAGTTGGGGACCGTACTCGAGGGCACGCGCTGATCATGGATACCGGTACCTTTCGCGGCATCATCACCGGTCTGCTGATCATCGCCTTCCTCGGCATCGTCTGGTGGGCCTATTCCCGTCGGCGCAAGCCGGACTTCGACGAAGCGGCTCACTTGCCGTTCGCCGATGAAGACGAACAATCGAACCGAGACCGCAGCGCCTCGCAGCAGGGCTCGCACCGCGAGCAGGCAGGCGAAGCCGATTCCCGTAAAGACAGGGGAGACGAAAACGCATGAGCAATCTTTGGGATGACTCCCTTTCCGGGTTCTGGAGCGCCTGGATCATCTTGATCACGTTGGGCTCCATCGCCTTCGCTTTCTGGATCCTGTACTCCAATCGCAAGACCGACAAGGTGCCCGATGCCGAAGGCAACGTGGAAACCACCGGCCATGCCGCCGACGAGATCGAGGAGTACGACAACCCGCTGCCGCGCTGGTGGTTCCAGCTCTATGTCGGCACCGTGGTGTTTTCACTGGGATACCTGCTGCTTTATCCGGGCCTGGGCAACTTTGCCGGCCTGCTCGGCTGGACCCAGGAGGGCCAATGGGAAGAGGAGGTCGCCCGTGCCGAAGAGCGCTTCACGCCGATCTTCGCCCAGTACGAGGAGATCCCGATTCCCGAACTGGCCCAGGACGCCGAAGCCATGCGGGTTGCCGGCCGGATCTTCCAGAACAACTGTGCGGTGTGCCACGGTTCCAACGCTCAGGGCGGCTACGGCTTTCCCGATCTGACCGACGACGACTGGCTGTACGGTGGCGAGCCGGAGCAGATCCTGACCACCCTGGTGCGCGGGCGCAACGGCCTGATGCCCTCCTGGCAGCAGCTCGGCGAGGAGAACATCGAGAACGTCGCCAACCATGTACTGTCGCTCTCTGGCCTGGAGCACGACGCCGAGCGTGCCGAACTGGGTTCGGCGGTCTACACCTCGGTGTGTGCGGCCTGCCACGGGCCCGACGGCACCGGCACCCAGGCGCTGGGCGCGCCCAACCTGACCAACGATACCTGGCTCTACCAGGCCCCCGGTCAGAGCGTCCTCGATTCGGTACGACAGACCCTGCGTAACGGCCGCAACGGCCATATGCCGGCTCAGGAAGCCTACATCGGCGAAGAGCGCGTCCACCTGGTAGCCGCTTATATCTACAGTCTGCGCGACCGCGACTGAGGCCACCCGCCTCCAGGCGGGGCAGTGCGACCCACCGTCGCACTGCCCCGCCAGGCGACGGGCTCTCGATACAATGAAGCCCTCTTCATTGCCTTCCCCATGCGGGCCAGCGTTGCCCGCCGCGAGTCCGACATGAGCGACAAGATTCCCACTCGAGACGTGACCCCGGAAACGGTGGGCCACCACACGCCCCCGGCGACGGTCCGGCAGGACATGTACGCCAAGCGGCGTCATATCTACGTGCGAGAGATCAAAGGGCTCTTCCAGCGAGTACGCCGCGTCGCAAACTGGCTCCTGATGTTGGCCTTCTTCGGCCTGCCGTGGCTGACCTGGGGCGACCGCCCGCTGATCTGGTTCGACCTGCCCGGGCGCGAATTCCACATCTTCGCCGCGACCTTCTATCCCCAGGAATTCATCTTGCTCTCCTGGCTGTTGATCATCTGTGCGTTCGGTCTGTTCTTCATCACCGTGTTCGCCGGGCGCGTATGGTGCGGCTATACCTGTCCGCAGAGCGTGTGGACCTTTCTCTACATCTGGGTGGAGCATCGCCTGGAGGGTTCGCGCAATCGCCGCATCAAGCTCGACAGCGAACCGTTTAGCCTCGACAAGGCCTGGCGCAAGGTCGCCAAGCACGGCGTCTGGCTGGCCATTGCACTGGCCACCGGGGTCACCTTCGTCGGTTACTTCACGCCGATTCGCGATCTCGTGATCGAGCTGCCTACCCTGCAGGCCCATGGCTGGTCATATTTCTGGAGCGGCTTCTTTCTCGTCTTCACCTATCTCAACGCCGGCTGGTTGCGCGAACAGGTGTGCATCTACATGTGCCCCTACGCGCGCTTCCAGTCGGTGATGTTCGACGCCGATACGCTGATCGTCTCCTACGATGCCACCCGCGGCGAGCCCAGGGGCTCGCGCAAGAAGAGCCTCAGCCATGCCGAGGCCCGCGAGGCCGGTCATGGCGACTGCGTCGACTGCGATCTGTGCGTGCAGGTCTGCCCCACCGGCATCGACATTCGCAACGGACTGCAATACGAGTGCATTACCTGCGCGGCGTGCATCGATGCCTGCGACAGCGTGATGGACCGCATGAACTATCCGCGCGGACTGATTCGCTACACCACCGAGAACGCGCTCGAGGCAAAGCGGTCTCATATCCTACGCCCTCGCCTGCTCGGTTACTTCGCCGCCCTGATGGTGATGATCGGTCTGTTCGTCTGGGCGCTGGGCGACCGCATGCCACTCAATTTCGAAGTGGAACGCGAGCGCGGCCAGCTCTACCAGATGACCCGTGACGGACGTATCAGCAACGTCTATACCCTGACGGTACGCAACCTCGACGACCGGGATCATGGCTACCGACTCGACGTCCGCGGCCTGCCCGGCCTCGAACTCGACACCGAGACGCTACAGGCACCGGCCGGCACCTCACGGCTGTTCGCCGTGCAGGTCACCGCCGACCCCGCCGTGCTGGAGCTGCCCAGCCATCCGATCGAGTTGCTGCTGCAGTCGCAGTACGACGAGAACATCGCGCTCGAGCGCGAAACCCGCTTCATCGGCAATACCCGGAGATGACCGAAATGCACACTCACGCTCCCTGGTACAAGCAGTTTTGGCCCTGGTTCCTGCTCGGCCTGCTATTTTCGGCAATCATCGTCAGCTCGACCTTTGCCGTGCTCTCGGTCCGCTCCTTCGACGGCATGGTCCAGGAGGACTACTATGAGCATGGTCGCGCCATCAACATAGTGCTGGCCAAGCAGCAGCGCGCCAACGAGCTGAATCTCGGTGCCGACCTGCGCATCGACCCACTGACCAGCGACATCATCGTCCAGCTCGATGGCGAGGACCGCCCCGAGCAGCTCCACCTGCGACTGATCTTCCCCACGCAGGACGACCGCGACCAGGACCTGACGCTGGTGCACGTGCGCGACGGCCGCTACCTGGGCCAGGCACCCGACAATCTGCGTCACCGCTGGTACCTGCAACTGCAGCCCAGCACTGAAGCGGCCGAGTGGCGCCTGGTGGGCGAGGCACGCTTTCCCAGCGAGGAGAGCTTCAGCCTCACGCCTGGCGTACCGCAGCGCAGCTGATACGAGCAATGACGCCCCTTGACGGATAACGACATGAGCCTGACCGCCAGCCAGGCGGAGACGAGCCCGAGCTGCTATCACTGCGGCAACCAGGTGCCTGCCCAGGCCCCCTGGTCGATCACGCTCGACGAGGCCACTCATCCTCTGTGCTGCCCCGGCTGCGAAGCGGTGGCCCATGCCATCGTCGATGGCGGGCTGGCCAGCTACTATCGCTTCCGCACCGAGCTACCGGAACGCCCCGACGAGCGGCAGGCAGTCAAGGCGGAGACCTGGGCGGTATTCGACGACCCCGGCCTGCAGCGTCAGTTCGTCCACGCCGACGGGGATACCGGTCAGGTCCACGCGACGCTGGCGGTGGACGGCATCACCTGTGCCGCCTGTGCCTGGCTGATAGAGCACCGGCTAAACGCTCTCGAGGGGGTCACATCCAGCGCCGTCAACCTTAGCCACCATCGCGTGCGCGTGGCCTGGGATCCGACCCGACTGAAGCTGTCACGTCTACTCGCCGAAATGGCCGCCATCGGCTACGCTGCTCAGCCCTACGAACCCGACGCGGCCCAGCAACGTCTTCAGTTCGAGGAGCGCATGAATATCCGTCGCCTGATCGTGGCCGCGGTAGGCATGGCGCAGGTGATGATGTTCTCGATTCCCATCTACGTGTCCGGCCCCGGCGAGATCAGCGAGGACTTCTATGCCCTCTTTCACTGGCTCTCGTTCGCCCTGGCCACGCCGGTGGTGTTCTTCTCGGCCATGCCGTTCTTTCGCAATGCCGCACGCGACCTGCGTGCCCGTATGCTGGGCATGGACGTGCCGGTCTCCATCGCCATCGGCGGCGCCTATTTCGCCAGTGCCTATGCCGTACTCTCGGGCACCGGAGAGGTCTACTTCGACTCGGTGACGATGTTCACCTTCTTCCTGCTCTTCGGACGCTACGTCGAAGCGCGCGCGCGGCGCCGCAGTGGCCATACCGGCAACGCCTTGAGCGGCGCCCTGCCACTCTCCGCGGTGCGCCTGGAGGAGAACGGCGAAGAGCGCATCCTGCCCGCCAGCGAACTCGCCGCAGGTGACCGCGTCGTGATCAAGCCCGGCCACGGCGTGCCTGCCGACGGCGTGATCGAGGAGGGCGAATCGAGCCTCGACGAATCGATGCTCACCGGCGAATACTTGCCGGTGACCCGCCGCGTCGGTGATGGCGTTACCGGTGGCAGCCAGAACATCGAGAGTCCGCTGGTAGTGCGTGTCACGCATGCCGGCAAAGAGGCGCGCGTGGCCGGCATCGTCGACCTCACCGACCGCGCCTTCGCCAGCCGGCCGCGCCTGGCGCAGATGGCGGCACGCATGTCGCATCTGTTCGTGCTGCGCCTGCTGCTGGTCACGGCCGTGGTCGCCACCGCCTGGTGGTTCATCGATCCCTCTCGGATGCTGTGGGTGACGCTCTCGGTGCTGGTTGTGACCTGCCCCTGCGCCCTGGCGCTCGCCACGCCCACCGCGCTCACCGCCGGCCACGGCCAACTGCGGCGAAGGGGCGTGCTGATCACGCGCGCCGATGCCATCGAATCGCTGTCCCAGGTCGATCGGGTGATCTTCGACAAGACCGGCACGTTGACCTGCGGCGAGATGCAGTTGGTCGACACATGCACGCTCGGGGGAATCGCAGCGCAGCGCGCCAGGACAATCGGTGCAGCGCTAGAGGCCCGCTCGGAGCATCCCATTGCCCGCACCTTCCGCCCCTGGCGCGATGCCACGCTGGAGGCGAGTGACAGGAGAAGCTGCACCGGCCAAGGCGTGGAGGGAGTGATCGACGGCAAGCGCTGGCGCCTTGGGCGCCCCGACTTCGTCTGCCCCGGCCAGGCTCCCGAGGCGCCGGGTGACGGACAATGGCTGCTGCTCGGCGAGGCCGGCGAGCCGCGCGCCTGGTTCGCCCTGCGCGATAGGCTGCGCGACGACGCCGCCGAGAGCGTGGCAGCGCTGAAGGCTCGCGGCATGCAGGTCGAGCTGCTCTCGGGCGACACGCCCAGTGCCGTGAGCGGCCTGGCCGAGCAGTTGGGCATCGACACCTGGCATGCCGGCGTCAGCCCGGAAGGCAAGCTCGAGCGCATCCGCGCGTGCCAAGCCGTCGGCGAGAAGGTCGCCATGATCGGCGACGGTATCAACGACGTGCCGGTACTGGCCGGCGCCGACGTCTCGATTGCCATGAACGGCGCCACCGACCTGGCCCGCACCAGCGCCGACGCGGTATTGCTGAGTCCGCGCCTGATGCGTATCGTCGAGGCGATCGAAATCGCCCGCTCCACGCGGCATATCATGCGCCAGAACATGATCTGGTCGGTGTTCTACAATTTCTCGGCCCTGCCGCTGGCCGCCATCGGCATCGTGCCGCCCTGGGTCGCGGCGCTGGGCATGTCGGGCAGTTCGCTGGTGGTGGTGGGCAATGCGCTGCGCCTCAACCGCTTCCGCCTGCGTCCCGGCCCGATATCGAGCCCCGACGCACGATTGGTGAATGCATGACGATTCTTTACCTGCTCATCCCGCTCTCGCTGATCCTGCTCGGCCTGGCCGTATGGGCCTTCTTCTGGGCAGTCAAGAACGACCAGTTCGAGGACCTCGAGGGCCCGGCCCATCGCATCCTGTTCGATGATGACGAGAACGACCTGCCCCCGGCGGAGCGCGAGAGACGGCGCCAGGCCGCCCAGCGCAAGCCATCCGAAGAGGGCGACGGCCCGGCGGAGCGCTGATGGATCCCACCGGACTCGGTCTGCCGCCACTGCTGGCGGCCTTCGTCTTCGGCCTGCTCGGTGGCGCGCACTGCATCGGCATGTGCGGCGGCATCATGAGCGCACTGACCTTCGCCGTCCCTCCCAGCATGCGCAGCCCCGCCCGGCTCACCGGGCTGCTGCTCGGCTACAACCTTGGCCGTATCCTGAGCTACATGGCCGCCGGCACGCTGGTCGCCTCGCTCGGCACCGTGGTGGCATTGACGCCGGCCGCCCGCACGGGGCTGCAGCTGTTCGCCGCCGTCATGTTGATCCTGATGGCGCTCTATATCGCCAACTGGTGGAAGGGTCTGTTGCGGGTGGAAGCCGTGGGCAGGCACCTGTGGCGCTATCTGGAGCCCATCGGCAAGCGGCTGATGCCGGTAGTGAAAATCCCCCAGGCCATCGGCCTCGGCGCGGTATGGGGCTGGCTGCCCTGCGGGCTGGTCTATTCGATGCTGGCCTGGAGCCTGGCTACGGCGGATCCGCTGCGCGGCGCGGCGCTGATGGGTGCCTTCGGGCTCGGCACCCTGCCCTCGCTGTTGGTCACCGGCTTCGCCGCGCGCCAGTTGGGCGCCTTGATACGCCACCCGGCGACCCGCACCCTGGCTGCCCTCGCCATCATCGCCTTCGCCTTGTGGCAGGTCGTCGTCCTGCTACCGCTGGGTGCCACGGGTCATCATTGACGGCGCTGTGCCCTGCTGCCGCTGAACGCCTCGCAGCGGGCTGGGACGGTCCGCATGGTTGGTTGTCGCAAGGGGCATTTCACCTGCATCATTAATGTTCCATAATGCCTCCATGACGATGATCAAGGAGGTGGAGCATGCCGGTCAACGCGGCCAATGCGCTCGGCAAGCGGCGCTCACTGCTGCATGAAACCCGCTGCCAGAACTGCAGCTTGAGTTCGCTGTGCCTGCCTCTCGCTCTGGAACTCGAGGACATGGAGCAGTTCGATGCGATCATCCGACGCCGCTCTCCACTGAAGAAGGGCGAGTCATTGTTCCGCCAGGGCAGTGCCTTCAACAGCGTCTTTGCCGTTCGCTCGGGCAGCCTCAAGCAGATCACCACCGAGGGCTCGGGCGAGGATCAGGTCACTAATTTCTACCTGCCCAGTGAGCTGGTCGGCCTCGACGGCATCGATGAGCAGATCTACCCCGGCAGCGTGATCGCGCTCGAGACCACCACCGTGTGCGAGATTCCCTTCGATCGCCTCGACAGCCTCTCCGAGCAACTGCCCGAACTGCGTGGCCAGCTCTACCGCAGCATGAGCAAGGAGCTGCGCGACGACCGCAAGATGATGCGCCTGCTGTCGCGCAAGACCGCCGACCAGCGCCTGGCCAGCTTCTTCTCCAGCCTGTCGGACCGCTTCCGTCGCCGCGGCTATTCGCCCTACAGCTTCCGCCTCTCCATGTCGCGGGCCGATATCGGCAATTACCTGGGCCTGGCGGTGGAGACGGTCAGCCGCATTCTGGGCCGCTTCCAGCAGCAGGGGCTGGTCGAGGTCTCGGGACGCGAAGTGAACATACTCCATCTCGAGGCCCTGGTGGCCCAGGCGCAGGACGATCACTGAGCCATACGGCGACAAGTTGAAAGACGAGAGACCCGCGCGGCCAATGCCGGCGGGTCTCTCGCTTTGCGCTTTGGATCGGCTGTTTCGGGCTCAGCCGCCGGGCGACAGATCCAACGCGTCGATCCGGCGCTCGCACAATCGGGCCTGCTTGGCTTCGAGCCCCTCGAAGTCGAACAGCTCGCGGTCGGCCAACTGCGAGGGCGCCACGTTGGTCACCGCCTTGAACATGGATTCGATGCGCCCGGGATGCTTGCGCTCCCACTCGGCCAGCATCTCCTTGACCACTTGGCGCTGCATGTTGGGCTGCGAACCGCACAGGTTGCAGGGAATGATGGGGAAGTCCATCAGTCGCGCGAATTCGGCGATGTCCGCCTCGCGGCAGTAGGCCAAGGGGCGGATGACGATGTTCTTACCGTCGTCGGAAAGCAGCTTGGGCGGCATGGCCTTGAGGCTGCCGCCATAGAACATGTTGAGGAACAGCGTTTCGAGGATATCCTCTCGATGATGCCCCAACGCCACCTTGGTCGCGCCTATCTCCTCGGCGAAGCCATATAGCGAACCACGACGCAGCCGTGAACAGAGCGCGCAGGTGGTCTTGCCCTCCGGGGTCTTCTCCTTTACCACCGAATAGGTGTCACGCTCGAGGATGTAGTACTCGACGCCGGTGGATTCCAGATATTCGGGCAGGACGTGCTCGGGGAATCCCGGCTGCTTCTGGTCGAGATTGACCGCCACCAGCGAGAAATTCACCGGTGCATTGCGCTGCAGGTTACGCAGGATCTCGAGCATGGTGTAGCTGTCTTTGCCACCTGACAGGCAGACCATGACCCGATCACCCTCGTGGATCATGCCGTAGTCGATGATGGCATTGCCCACCTGGCGGCGCAGGCGCTTCTGCAGCTTGTTGAATTCACGACGAGCCTTGGCGTTGAGCTCGTCCAGCGGCGAACTCTTCCCGCTCTCCTCGCCCTGCTCCTGGTGAGCGTCGGGGCTGGCGGCAACAAGGGGATCGAAAATCGCGGCGTCTTGCATGGTCACGGGTAGCCAGAGCGTAGTGAATGACGGGGCCATCCTAACACTGCCGCTGCCCGGAGGCGACGCCATGGCAACGATTCAGCACCTCATGCCTCGCAGCGGTCCTGTAGCACGGCCCGCTCCAGGCGCAGGTACATCAGTGCCGTGGTCACGGCGTCACCGAGTGCGGTATTACGCCCCATGACAGGTACGCCGAGAGTCTCCGCCACTGCCTCGAAGCGCTGCGCGCGAGGCTCGGGTTCCATCACGCTACGGCGCTGCTGTCGGTGATACAGCTGTGCCACGTCGATACCGCTATTGGGCAGGTCGAAACCGAAGCGCGAACGAATCTGGCGATTGAGGATGGCCAGGTCGAAGTCGAGCCGCCAACCCAGTAGCGGGCGGTTGCCGATGAAGTCGAGCAGCGTTACCAATGCGTCGTCCAGGCTGACGCCGTCATCCAGGTCAATGCCGCGCAGACCATGCACGCGGATGGAGTCGCCGGTCAGTGTTGCGGGGCGCTTCAGGCGTAAATCAAGCGACTCGCTGGTCAGCACCCTGTCGCCACGTACCTTGACCGCACCGATGGACACGGGCTCGGCGATACGCGTATCGACACCGGTGGTTTCGCAGTCGATGGCTACCAGTTCATCCCCGGTATAGGGACGGAATAGCCAGCCATACTCGCCGCCCGCATGACGGCGACGATCATTGGCCCGGCGCAGAACTCGAAACATGCCGTTCCTCCTTGGTTCGCTCCTGCCTGCCTCTCGCGCCTGTCGGCCTCAGGAATACTCGAGGTGATAGCGCTGCGACAGGCTCTGCTTGAAGTCCTTGACGATATGCAGTGCCTCTCGCAGCAAGTCGCGCTCCAGCGACGACAGCTGCTGCACCACGACACGATCCGGGCTTTTGCTGGCGACATCGTCGTCCAGCCGTTCCAGCTGCTGCTTCAGGCGCAGCTCGGTGAACAGTGACAGCGCCTCGGCCAGATTCTCCGCGACTCGCTCCTCCAGCCTTCCATCCGCGGCCAAGGCCTCGAGCCGCTCCAATGTCGAAGTGGGCTTGACTGCCCGCTCCAACGCCATGGTGCGCACCCCATGCACGATGGGAAAGATGCCGCCCTTCTTGATATCGATGCCGTGTTGAGGCTTCTTCAGCGAACCGAACAAGGTCAGTGGTGTGGAGAAGCGCAGCGCAGCGCGAGCGAAATAGGAGAGCAGCAGCTCGTCACGCGAGCACTGCTCGAAGAGGGACTGGCGCACGCGGTCGAGCAGCGCCGGGTTGCCGGCCACGGCATGGGAATCGAGCATGATGGCAAGCTTCATCAGGCTATCGCCGTCACGCTTCTCGGCCCAGCGGGCGATACGCTCGCGCCACTGCGACACGCTCCCGACCCATTCGGGATTGGATACCATGATATTGCCCGGACAGGGCGGGTAACCGAGTTCGATCAATGTTTCGGTGAGGCGCTGCATCTGCGTTTCGACACCCGGCCACTCGAGCCCATCGGCGAGTATCAGGCCGTTGTCCTGGTCGGTCTTGAGGATTTGCTCACCGCGCCCCTCGCTGCCCATCACCATCAGGCAGCTTTCCTGATGGTAGCGCTCGTCGATGAGAAAACCCCAGGCCTTGGATATGATGCGTCCGTTGAGCGCCGCCAGCAGATCCATGGCGAAACGCAGCTTGACGCCCTGGGCCATGAGCGCCTTGACCAGCTCCGGCGTACGGCGGCTGGCGCGAAACAGGGCCTCGAGGCTGTCCGCCTGTTCGACTTGCAGGCTCACTACATAGCTGCGGCTGGAGAAGTAGCTGAGCACATCGGTGAGTTCCACGACACCGATCGGCGGGGCTTGTTCCTCTCCTCGCTCCATGACCACGACCCGTTCCACCTTGAAGCGGGTCATCATGACGAGTACTTCGAACAGGTACTGATCGGGGCGTACCGTGACCAGCTCGAAATGAGCGATCTCCTGAAGCGAACTCTCCTTGTCACGCTCCTGGAGCACCAGCGCTTCGAGCAAGTCGGTCTTGGTCACCATTCCCGCTCCGCTGTCGCCCTCCACCAGCAGGCTGTCGGCGTGGCTCTCGTGCAGCCTCGCCACCGCCTCGGCGATGGTTGTCTCCGCCCCCATGCATAGCGGCGGTCGCATGCATTCGCTGACCTTGGCCAGCATGAAGCCGGCCATTGTCACGCCACCCTCGGCGCGCTGCTCGGTCAGCAGACGAGCCTTGTGCGCCAGGGTCTGGCGAAAGAACTCGGCAAAGGCGGGATAGTCGTCGCACAGCTGCAGGAACAACGCTTTTGGCAACAGGTAGCAGAGGCACTCCTGTTCGGTACGAAAGCGGTAGCGACTCTTTCCGTTGAGAATGCTGATGGCACCGAACAGATCGCCTGCCGTGTAGTGCCCGATTCGTTCCCGAGCTCCCGGCAGGGTGGTATCCAGTTCAGCCACCTCTCCCTTGTGGATGAGAAAGACGTATTCTCCGGGCTGGCCGGTCTCGAGGATGACCTCGTCGCGGTCGAAGTAGGCCAGGTCGATGCCATTGCGGACGCGATCACGCCCCTCTTCACTCAGAAAGGAGAACGGGGGTTGGGAAAGATCGACATCGACCATGTTGGAGCCCTCGTTGTGCGGCCGTCATCGCCGTCAGCACCCGAACGAGTCTGAAAGGAGGCCTGGCGAGCAGGTCACAGTACCAAGGGGAAGCCCAAGCCTATGCCATGCACATCCCTGTCGCCTGAAACATTAGCGAAACAACCCCTCTCTATTTCGATGCCATTGGCATCGAACAGGACTTCTTGAGGCAGAATAACAGCCCTCACTTTCAAGACATAACCTAGACCAACGTCAAAGGGGGGAAACTTCCCGCGCCGCATTCAGCACTAGACAATGGTCTTACAATGAAGGATATAGACAAAAGTACAACGCTAGACAATCGTCCTATCGGTTCAAAACCGACCACACCAACTTTCGACAAAAGACATAATAATTTATTGTTTTTAAAGGGAAATAGCATCAATAAGATCATTATAGTTTGCTCATGATACCAAAGTCTGGGATTTTATTTTTCTCATTTATTGACCACTATTGTCCCTGTGTCATCCAGGGCAAATCGCACCTTGATAAAGCGATTCGACTATCGGTAACCAGACGTGGTGGGAAGTGCGGCTCGTCCGCAGGGAGCATGGGAACATCAGACGCTGGCCAGCGTCATCGTCCTTACCACTCGACTCGCTTAGTACGTCCTGATGAAGCTTGGCAACTCTCTTGACGACTTCCCAACCTTAAAAACAAGTGGAGAGCAACACTATGGCTGATGACAAATCCAACGCGACTGCATACTGGAAGGCGAACCTACGCCTGATAACCGGCTGCATGATCGTCTGGGCATTCGTCTCTTACGGCTGTGCCATCCTGTTCCGCCCCCTGCTTTCAGGGATCCATTCTGACCTTCATCGTCCTGATCTTCTTCTATGCCTGGAAGATGAATCGGCTCGACAAGCAGTTCGGCCTCGGGGAGTAAGCCAGCATGAGTCAATTTGCCATCAACCTGTTATTCGTTGGCGGATCCTTTGCCCTCTATATTGGCATCGCGATTTGGGCCAAGGCAGGCTCGACCAAGGACTTCTACGTCGCCGGCGGCGGGGTCCATCCGATCACGAACGGCATGGCGATCGGCGCCGACTGGATGTCGGCGGCGTCGTTCATCTCAATGGCAGGCCTCATCGCTGCTGGCGGCTATGCCAACTCTACCTTCCTGATGGGCTGGACCGGTGGTTACGTGCTGCTGGCCATGCTGCTCGCGCCGTACCTGCGTAAGTTCGGCAAGTTCACCGTGCCCGAGTTCATCGGTGACCGCTTCTACAGCAAGCAGGCCCGGCTGGTGGCGGTAATCTGTTTGATCGTGGCCTCGGTAACCTACGTTATCGGCCAGATGGCGGGTGCGGGCGTGGCATTCTCCCGCTTCCTCGAGGTCGAAGCGACTACCGGCCTGATCATTGCTGCCGTGGTGGTGTTCTTCTATGCGGTGCTCGGCGGCATGAAGGGGATCACCTATACCCAGGTGGCCCAGTACATCGTGCTCATCGTCGCCTATACCATTCCCGCTGTGTTCATCTCCCTGGAGTTGACCGGCAACCCGCTTCCGCCGCTGGGCCTGTTCTCCGACCATGCCGAGTCCGGCGTGCCGCTGCTGACCAAGCTCAACGAGGTGGTCACCGCGCTGGGTTTCAATGAATACACGGCGGACGTGGACAACAAGCTCAACATGGTACTGTTCACTCTGACGCTGATGATCGGTACCGCTGGTCTGCCGCACGTCATCATCCGCTTCTTCACCGTGCCGAAGGTGGCCGACGCGCGTTGGTCCGCCGGCTGGGCCCTGGTGTTCATCGGCCTGCTCTACCTGACCGCTCCGGCCGTGGCCTCCATGGCGCGCCTGAACCTGGCGACTACCATCTATCCGGAGATGGCCGGCCAGGTCGAGAACATGGAGGAAGCCGCTACCAACCCCATCCTCTATGAGGACCGTCCCGAGTGGATCCGCACCTGGGAGGAAACCGGCCTGATCGCCTTCGAGGATCTCAACGACGACGGCCGCATCCAGTTCTACAACGGCAGCGCCGACTTTACCGATCGTGGCTGGGAGGGCAACGAGCTGACCGTCAACAACGACATTCTGGTGCTGGCCAACCCAGAGATCGCCAACCTGCCCGGCTGGGTCATCGGCTTGATTGCCGCGGGCGGCCTGGCGGCGGCCCTATCAACTGCCGCAGGCCTGCTGCTGGCGATCTCCTCGGCGATCAGTCACGATCTGATCAAGGGCTCGATCAACCCCGGCATCTCGGAGAAAGGCGAGCTGATGGCGGCTCGGATATCGATGTCCGTCGCCATCGTCGTGGCCACCTACCTGGGGGCCAACCCGCCAGGGTTCGCCGCTCAGGTGGTGGCACTGGCCTTCGGTATCGCCGCCGCCTCGCTGTTCCCGGCACTGATGATGGGGATCTTCTCCAAGCGGGTGAACAATGTGGGTGCCGTCGCCGGCATGCTGTCCGGCCTGGTCTTCACCCTGGCGTATATCTTCGTCTACAAGGGCTGGTTCTTCATTCCGGGAACCAACAACCTGCCGGACACGCCGGACAACTGGGTGCTGGGCATTTCGCCGCTGTCCATCGGCGCGATCGGTGCCCTCATCAACTTCGCCGTGGCATTCGCCGCTTCCAAGGCGACCCAGGCACCGCCCCAGGAGATTCAGGATCTGGTGGAAAGCGTTCGCTATCCCAAGGGCGCTGGCATGGCGGTCGACCACTGAGTCATAATCCCACCCCGGCGTCGTCCCGGCGCCGGAACCCATCTCACATCGGGCTTCCTTCGGGAAGCCCGATGGCTGTCAGGAAGCTTCCAACATGATTTGGCACTTGATTGCGGCGGTCTTCGCCGGACTGGGCGCTGCGGGCGTCGGATTACTGCTCCGAACCCTGAGCGGCAAGCGGCTGCCCAGCTGGATCGTCCCGGTCTTCGCCGGACTGGGCATCCTCGGCTACCAGATTAATCACGAGTACAGTTGGTTCGAGCACAAGCGCAGCCAGCTGCCGGCGACGGCGCAGGTGGTCGAAACCGAGGAAGACCGCATGTTCTGGCGCCCCTGGACTTATGCCGTTCCCCTGACAGTCGGCTTCAGCGTGGTCGACCGGAGCAGCATGAGGCAGTTGGAAGCCGATGGTGATCCCCTCGTCGAATTCATTCTCTACCGCTTCGAGAAGGAGTACATGGATCGCCTGGACCACCAGTCCTATTTGATGAACTGCAAGACCCGGGAAATAGTGCCACTGGTTGGCGAAGACCCCAGCCCGAACTTGCAGGCTCTACGTGAAGTGGATTCTTCCTCGCAGCTGTACGAGGCGGTCTGCATCAACGGGTAACGTCCGTCAACGGCCCGGCACGTGCCCTTGCGTCGCAATACCCTTTAGAATGGTCGACAATCTTCTGGGGGGAAGCGCATGTTTGCCGGTTGGCTGCTGATCGCCGTATCACTGCTCTACATCGCCATACTGTTCGGCATCGCCTGGCTGGGCGATCGTAATGCGCGTCGGCGCGGCGCCAGCCGCCAGCGTCCGGTCATCTACATCCTCGCCCTGGCCATCTACTGCACGTCGTGGAGCTTTTACGGGGCGGTCGGTCAGGCGGCGACTTCCGGCTGGTCCTTTGCCAGTATCTATGTCGGACCGATCCTGACCTTCCTGCTGTTCTGGCCGATACTCGCCAAGATGATTCGCGTGGCCAAGCGGCAGAACATCACCTCGATCGCCGACTTCATCGCCTCGCGCTACGGCAAGGCACAATCCCTGGCGGCCTTCGCCAGCCTGGTCGCGCTGATCGGCACTCTGCCCTACATCGCCCTGCAGCTTAAGGCCGTGTCGACCTCGTTCGCCGTGCTGACGGATGCGGCCGACATCACCCATACCCCGCTGTTTGCCGATACGGCCTTCTTCGTTGCCATCGTGATGGCGGCATTCGCCATCCTGTTCGGTACGCGCCACACCGATGCCACCGAGCATCATGAGGGGCTGATCCATGCCGTCGCCTTCGAGTCGATGGTCAAGCTGCTGGCCTTCCTGATCCTTGGCGCCTACGTCACCTGGGGCATGTTCGATGGCCTCGGTGAGCTGATGGCACTGGCCGATAGCCAGATGGAGCTTCAGCGCCAGCTCGCCGACCAGGACTTCGGCCGCGGTTTCTGGGCCCAGACACTGCTGGCGATGCTGGCGATCTTCTGCTTGCCGCGCCAGTTCCACGTCGCCGTGGTGGAAAACACCCATCCCAATGATGCCGCCAAGGCACGCTGGCTGTTCCCGCTCTACCTGGTGGCATTCGCCTTTTTCATCCTGCCCATTGCCGCCGCGGGCCTGGCCCTGTTCCCCGACGGTTCGGTGGAGCCCGATACCTTCGTGCTGGCGCTGCCGATGGCTGCCGGCCAGCAGTGGCTGACCCTGCTCACCTATATCGGCGGCTTCTCCGCGGCGACCGGCATGGTCATCGTGGCCACGGTCGCCGTGTCGATCATGATTTCCAACGAGATCGTGATTCCGCTGCTGTTCCGCCTGCGCTGGCTGGATGCCCGGCCGCGCGACTATGGCCGCCTGGTGCTGCAGGCCCGGCGCATCACCATCGGGGTGATCCTGGCACTGGCCTACGGCTTCTACCAACTGATCGGCGAGTTCACCTCGCTGGCATCGATCGGCATGCTCTCCTTCGCCGCAGCGGCCCAGTTCGCCCCTGCCCTGCTCGGCGGGCTCTACTGGAAACGCGGCAATCGCCTAGGGGTCGTGGTGGGCATGAACGCCGGTTTCGCCATCTGGGCCTATAGCCTGCTGATGCCGGGAATGATCCAGGCGGGCGTGCTGCCGGCCGAATGGCTCGCCGGTGGCCCTTTCGGCCACCCCTGGCTGACGCCCACTGCACTGTTCGGGCTCAATTTCGGCGACTCCTTCACCCATGGCGTAATGCTCTCGCTCGGGGTCAACCTGTTCTGCTACATCTTCGTTTCCCAGGTCACCTCGCAGCGGGTGGTCGAACGCATCCAGGCCTCGCTGTTCGTCGACAGCGTCGAAACCCGCCAGACCTCGGTCAACCGCCCCTGGACCGGCGCCACCACGGTGGGCGACCTCAAGGTACTGTGCGAGCGCTTCCTCGGCGCCGGCCAGGTGGCTCGTGCGTTCGACGACTACGCGCGGCGCGCCGGCAAGCCGCTGGAGGATGGCAACCGCGCCTCGATCGACGTGATCCAGTTCACCGAGCGCTTCCTGGCCTCGGTGCTGGGGGCCTCCTCGGCGCGCATCGTGGTCAATTCGGCGCTGCAGGGGCGCGGCATCGGTATTTCCGACGTGATCTCCATCGTCGACGAAGCGTCCCAGGTCCTGGAGTTCAACCGCGCCCTGCTGCAGGCCACCATCGAGAACATCAACCAGGGCATCAGCGTGGTCGACCAGAACATGCGCCTGGTGGTATGGAACCAGCGCTACCTGGAGCTGTTCCGCTTCCCCGACCACCTGATCCGGGTCGGCGCGCCGATGGACAAGATCTTCCGCTATAACGCCCACAACGGCGAATACGGGCCCGGCGACCCCGAGGAGCACGTGCAGCTGCTGATCGACAACATCCGCGAGGGCCAGCCCCACCGCTACGTGCGCTATCGCCAGGACGGCAGCGTGCTCGAGGTACAGGGCAACCCCATGCCGGGCGGCGGTTTCGTCTATACCTACCAGGACATCACCCAGCAGAAGCGCATCGAGGAAGCGCTGATACGCTCCGAGAACAACATCCGCATCTATACCGACAACGTGCCGGCGCTGATCGCCTACTTCGACAAGGAGTGCCGCTACCTCTTCACCAACCGTGCCTACGAACAAGCTTTCGGCATCGACCGCAACGAGGTCATCGGCAAGCACGTCAACAGCGTCATCAGCGATGAGATGGCGCTCGAGCGCGAGCCCTGGATCCACCGGGCGCTGGCTGGCGAGCGAGTCAACTTCGAGGTATCGCTGCGCCTCGGCGACGACCTGCGCTACATGCTGGTGACCTATACCCCACACTTCGGCGACAGCGGTGCCATCCTTGGCTTCTTTGCCCTCTATCAGGACATCACCGAGCGGCGCCTGGCCGAAATCGCCCTGAAAGAAACCAACGAGACCCTGGAAGAGCGGGTACGCGAACGTACCCAGGCACTGTCGGAAGCCAACACCGCACTGCGCCAGGAGAACCGAGTACGGGCCGAGGCCGAGCAGGCCCTGCGCCAGGCCAAGCAGGTGGCGGAGGATGCCAATGCCTCCAAGACCCGCTTCCTTGCCGCCGCCAGTCATGATCTGCTGCAGCCGCTGAATGCGGCACGCCTGTTCACCTCGGCGCTGTCCCAGGAGATGGACGCCGAGGACATGAAGCGCACCATCGGTCATATCGACAACTCGTTGCAGGCCGCCGAGGAACTACTCGGTACGCTGCTCGACATCTCCAAGCTCGACGCCGGCGCCCTCACCCCGCGGCGCAACCACTTCGCGCTGGCCGATATCTTCCGTCCGCTGCGCGCCGAATTCGAAGTCATGGCCGAAGAGCGCGGCCTCGATCTAGTCGTGGTGCCGACCCGCTCCTGGGTCGATAGCGACCCTCAGATGTTGCGGCGGATCGTGCAGAACTTCCTGTCGAACGCGCTGCGCTACACTCAGGAGGGCCGAGTACTGCTGGGTTGCCGGCGCCGCGGTTCGCGCCTGACCATCGAGGTGTGGGACTCGGGCCCGGGCATCCCCGAGTCCAAGCAGGCGGAGATCTTCCAGGAGTTCCGCCGCCTGGACCAGGCCTCACGGCACAAGGAGAGCGAGAAGGGTCTGGGTCTGGGGCTGTCGATCGCCGACCGCATGAGCCGCGTGCTCGATCACCCGATCAAGGTTTTCTCCCGCGAGGGTATCGGCACCATGTTCTCGGTCAGCGTACCTGTGGTGGCCGCACGCAGCGAGGCCGAGCGCGCCGAAGAAGCTGCCTCGCCGCGGCGCGTGGGCAACAAGCTGGTCGGAACCCGAATATTGTGCATCGACAACGAGACGCTGATTCTGGAGGGCATGAAGGCGATGCTCTCGGGCTGGGGCTGCGAAGTCTACACCGCCACCACCATCGGCGGTGCCAAGTCGGTGTTGCGTAACCTCGACGGCGAGCCGGATGCGATACTGGCCGACTATCACCTCGACAACGAAGTGACCGGCCTGATGGCACTGGAAGCGCTGAGCGAACGGTTGCAGGGCGCGGTGCCTGGCATCGTGATCACTGCCGATCGCACCGAGGAGGTAGCCGAGGAGATTCGCCGCAGCGGCTATCACCTGTTGCAGAAGCCGGTTCGCCCCGCCGCCCTGCGAGCCCTGCTGACCCGTACGCTGCAGGCCAGTCGGGCGCCAAGTGCTTAGAGGGAAGAGGGAAGAGGGAAGAGGGAAGAGGGAAGAGGGAAGACAGGCTTTGCCTTTTTCCTTCAAGGCGTAAAGCGCCGTACTTCCCTCTTCAAGCGGCGAAGCCGCGTCTTATGCCTTCTGACCGAAGGTCAGGATTCCACCTTTGGTGGCTCAACCTCGAGCTTCTGCGCCGCGATGACCGCCTGAGTGCGTGAATGCACGCCCAACTTGCGCAGGATGGCGGTGACGTGGGCCTTGATAGTGGCCTCGGAGACGTTCAGCTCATAGGCGATCTGCTTGTTGAGCAGGCCTTCGGTGAGCATGTTGAGCACCCGGAACTGCTGTGGCGTCAAGGAGGCGATAGCCTCGGCGAAACGGGTCTCTTCCTCGTTGGCATCGCCCAGGGAGTCGGCCAGCTCCTGGGGCAGCCACACCTCGCCGTCGAGGATCTCGCCGACCGCCTCGGCGATCAACTGCAACGAAGACGACTTGGGAATGAAGCCTGAAGCCCCGTAGTCGATCGCTCGACGCACCACATGGGGCTCGTCGCTGCCGGAAACCACCGCCACCGGAATGTCCGGTGTCTGCCCCCGCAGTTGAATCAGGCCGGAGAAACCATGCGCACCCGGCATGTGCAGGTCGAGCAGAATCAGGTCGGCATCAGGGTGGCGGGTAACGACCTCACAGGTCGCCTCCATGGTGTCGGCTTCGACGATCTCAGCCTGTGGCGCCAGCTGGCGCAGCGCCTGCGTCAGCGCTGCACGGAACAGCGGATGGTCATCGGCAACGATGAATTTCTGGGCAAAAGCCATGGATTCTCCTCCGGTTCCTCGGGCTCGGGGCCTGGGGCCGCCACTTTGGGCTCTTAGATTGTTCACCGCATGTTACCCCATGCCAGGACGCTTCCCAAGCGTGGGAAACGAGTTGTCGACAATACTTTTCGAACTGGCTCCCTTCGAAGAGAAACCAAGACAACTTTCTTTTCACTTCGAAACAGCAACTCTCTTGATGAATCTAAAAAGCGGCTTCTATCTTCAAAGACGATGGCAGACGCCAGCAGTGCCGGATTCCCGGTAAATGGAAGTACATGGATTGGTATGTCCATGCGGAAAGGATTCAAGGAGTTTTACCATGGCACAGCGTAACCAGAACCCAGGAAATTTCGCCAACGATCCTCAGAAAGCCTCACAGGCCGGACAGAAAGGCGGACAGCGCAGCAGCGGCAATTTCGCCAACGACCCGGAGAAGGCCTCACAGGCCGGACAGAAAGGCGGGCAGCATAGTGGCGGCAACTTCGCCAACGACCCGCAGAAGGCCTCCCAGGCCGGCCAGAAAGGCGGGCAGCATAGTGGCGGCAACTTCGCCAACGACCGTCAGAAGGCCTCCGAAGCCGGTCGCAAAGGCGGCAAGAATCAGGGGCACTAAGCTCCCGGTCGCATAGGGCTGCCGGAGCGATTCCGGCAGCCCTCTTCCTATCACTCGTTTCCACTCGCTCACCTGCAGGCAGATTCGTTACTGGCTCAGCCAGAAGAGCCAGGGCCTCGGTGACGATTCGTCATGAGACGCAGGAGACGTCATGTTTCATCATTCATCCAAGCTGCAGTACCCGGTCAAGGTCGACAAACCGGATCCGGAGTTCGCTATGCTATTGCAGCAGGCGATCGGCGGTGTCGAGGGCGAGATCCGCGTGGCCATGCAGTACTTCTTCCAGGCCATGGGGGCCCGCGGTGATGACAGGATCCGCGATATGCTAATGTCGACGGCGACCGAGGAGCTGGCACACATAGAGATGCTTGCCCATGCGGTGGCGCTCAACCTGGAAGGCGCCCCCGTCTCTTACCAGGAGAAGTCGGCCCAGGATCCCGTGGTACGCGCCATTCTCGGCGGCGCCAACCCTAGACACCTGCTCTCTTCGGGCTTGTCCGCCATGCCCGTCAATTCGAACGGCGTACCGTTCGACATGAGCCACATCTACGCCACAGGTAACGTGGCCGCCGATATGCTGGCCAACGTTACCGCCGAAGCGAGCGGTCGGATGCTGGCGTCGCGCCTGTACAACTGGACGGACGACCACGGCATGAAGGACTTTCTCTCCTTTCTGATAGCTCGCGACACCATGCATCAGCAACAGTGGCTGGCTGTTATCGAGGAAATGGGTGGCATGGAGGCACAGCTCCCGGTACCCAACGCCACGCCCGAGGCTCACGAAGCCATGCAGCACTCCTATTATTACCTCAACACACTGCTCGACAAAGAGGCTCCGCAGGGCCGCTGGTCGCAAGGTCCATCTTTCGACGGTCGCGGCGAGTTTTCGGTCAAAAACCAGCCGGCTCCCGAGGGCCAGGAACCCAAGCTTGGCCCGGCCAAGCCGCACTCAGGCGCTCAGGAGGAGCAGATCAATCCGCCCAAGTGAGCGGATCCATCGATCGCAACTGTAAGGAGACATCATATGGGTACCGAACCGCAGACACCCAAACATCTGGAAGACTGGCTGCGCGACGCTCACGCCATGGAAAAGCAAGCGGAAAAGATGCTGGAAACCCAGGCCAGCCGTCTGGAGCACTACCCGCAGCTCAAAGCGCGCATCGAGCAACACTTGATCGAGACTCGAGGGCAGGCGGAAAGGATCGAGCAATGCATCTCGCTGCTCGGTACCGACCTGTCGGTAGTGAAAGACATCGGCGGCAAGCTGGCCGCATTCGGCCAAGGCATGGGCGGCATGATGGCAAGCGATGAAGTGGTCAAGGGCAGCATGGCCAGCTATGCCTTCGAGCACTTCGAGATCGCCAGCTACAAGGCGTTGATCCAGGCGGCGGAGAAGGCCTCGAGGCCGGAAATCGCGCGTATCTGTGAAGAGATCCTCCGCGAAGAGGAAGCCATGGCGCAGTGGCTGTCCGATCATCTCGACGACACCACTCGGCAGTACCTGGAGCGCGCGGAAGATGACCAACTTACCGCCAAGAAGTGATGCACACCCCAACTCTCCGTGAGTGAAGGGCGTTTCGTAGGCCCCTCCTTCCCCGGCATAGGCCGGGGTTTTTTGCTTGTATCAGCCACGAGCCGTCGCGTCCCGGCACAGCCCGTGCCGAAGAAGAAGATCGCATGAAGAAGGCCGCACCCGACAGGATGCGGCCAGCCAGGCCCGCCATTGCCGGCGCGTCTCACATATGGTCGCGTGGGATCACTTTTTCCCAGTTCTTGGAAAAGACCCGGTAGTCGTCCTCGTAGGCGTCGAGCTGGGCGTGAATGAAGAAGTTGCTTTCATCGCAGCTCAGAATGCTGCGTGTATAAATCTCCACATTCCAGTCGTCGCGCTTGAAGGAACGCTCGGTATAGGTCTCGCCGCGCGCCGAGGTGAAATCGTCATGGAGGGTGGTGTACCACTCCCGCGTGCTGCGACGGATCTCGGTGCCGATGTCCTCGATGCGAAAGTGGCCCTGATCGTTGATCACCTCGAGGGTCGACTCCTTGGTCGCCAGGTCGCGGTGCAGTAGCCAGTTGTGGTCACTGGCTTCGAAGGTGTGGATCTCCAGCGGCGGTGCTTCCTCGGGCTCGTCGAACTCTGGCAGGTGTGCGTCCTCCTCTCCCGGCTTTCGCTCCGGTAGCACCAAGGCACAGCTACTCGGGTAGATCTCGACCTGGGCCGGCTCCGGCGGCAACCAGGCCAACGGCCAGTAGGAGGTCGATACGGACAGACGCAACTGGTGACCTGCGGGGAAACGCTGAGCGATACCGTTCATCGGTATGCGCACCCGGTAGCGCCGGTGCGGTACAAGCGGCTCAGGGTTGGCATCGCTGTCGCGATGCGACAGGTTGAGCAGGCCATAGGTAACCCGTGTCGACTTGCCGTCCGGCGCCACATCGGACAGACGCACCGCCAGCATGGCCTGTGGCTTGTCGCTCGAGAGCTCGAGCTCCACGACGGGCATGCCGAAGATATCGAGCGGTTCCGCCAGCTGTCGGCTACTGAAGATCAACGAACCGCCATCCTCTTCGCGCTGATCACCAGGCAGGTCGGGCGTGGCAGCGTAGGAGCACCACTTGCCGGCGAACAGCCCGACGCTCAGCGGCGACTGCAGCGCCAGTGAGCTTTCATGCTCGTCGCGCTGATGCGGACCGCCATGCCCTTCCCCCATGGCGATGGTATAAGGGCCCAGTCCATAGCGCCTCATGCTGATGTTATCGGACGGCCATCCCGACTCGCCGATCCAGCGCCCAGGGCGTTCAGCATAAGACGTATCGGGGGGAATGCTGTCTTGCTCCCAGGCACGCAGCATGGGTTCGTCCATGATGCCGTTGTCCTTGCCCTTGAGCCAGTAGTCCCACCAGCGCAGGGCCTCTTGAAGAAAGCCGATAGCAGGTCCTGGAAGCCCCTGATGGGGGTACTTGTGTCCCCAGGGGCCGATCAGTCCCTTGCGCGGCACCTCGAGGTGCTGCATCAGGCGTAGCACGGTGTTGGTGAAGCCATCGGCCCAGCCGCCGATGGCATACACCGGGCACTCGATGGCCGAGTAGTATTCGCAAACCGAACTGGTCGACCAGTAGTCGTTACGACGCTGGTTTTCGACCCACTGTTCCAGCCATAGCCCACTGTTCTCCATGCGATCGAACCACATGTCGCGCCAGCGGTTGCCGACGATCATGGGGTCCGGCGGCAGGGTGTTGAAGGCGAACATCACCGTGGCTTCCGACAGGTTGTCGCCG
>NZ_JAAQTO010000012.1 GCF_011742165.1 Billgrantia bachuensis
CAGGTCATCACTCGAGCAGATGCTGATGATCGCCTTGAGGGCCGGCGGCCGCTTGGCCGCCACCTGCAGGCTATTGAAGCCCCCCCAGGAGATGCCCATCATGCCGACGTTACCATCGCACCAGGGCTGCTCGGCGAGCCAGGCGATGGCGTCGACCCCATCCTCCTGCTCCTGCTGGGTGTACTCGTCGGTCAGTACCCCATCCGAGTCGCCACTGCCGCGCATGTCGACCCGAATGCAGACATAACCGTGTCCGGCCAGGTAGGCATGGTTGGTGGCATCCCGCCCACGAGTAATATCGCGCTTGCGGTATGGGATGTATTCCATGATCGCCGGCATCGGCGTGCGCTCGGCCTCCTCGGGCAGCCAGATCCTTGCGGCCAGCTGCGCCCCGTCGCGCATCGGGATGAAGACGTTCTCGATCTCGCGAACCTGGTAGGGAAACGACTCTACGACACTCACGAAACCTCCTTGAGTTCAGTCCTGTACGGGTTCGATCTCGAACTTGAGCTCTTCGAGGCACGCCTTGTAGCGCTCCTCGATCTGATCGTGATCCTCACCCGCAATGTAGAGGGTTCCCAGGCGGTAGCTAAAGCTGTCCTGATGCATGAGTTCCCCCAGACGATCGCCCGGCTCCACATCGAGCCGTACCATGGTGCCCGGGTAGCGTCGCTTGAGCTCCTCGATCTCATCCTCGCTCGGTACGCGCCGCACGATGCCATCCTCATGCTTGTAAGGTATCCAGCACTTGGCAGCGACCGGGAACTCCCCCTGGCGATTGACCAGTGAGGGGCGCTCACCCAACGCGATATCGACGGCGACCTCGTGATTCGACATGCCGTCGACCATGATGAAGATCTCGCTGTGGGACTGTGAGATACGCGTATTCACCTCGATCAGCCACAGCTGGTCTGCCTCCTCGTCCCACATGAACTCGACGTTGAAACAGCCGTTGTCATAGCCGATGTGTTCGAGGAACTTCTTGGATACCTCGACCATCTTGTGATGCAGCGTTTCGGGTAGATTGCTGGGGTATTCCAGGCGATCGAACGGTATGTCCTCGTTGACTGAATTCGGCTGGGCAATGATGCCGTGAACGTTGAACTCGCCGCGGTAGACGGTGCCCTCCGGGGCGCCTTGCACGCCGGAGACGATCTGTTCGGCGATGCAGGAGTTACCATCCATCTCCTGGATTTCCGGCGGCAGCTCGACATGCCCCAGCGCCTCGTTGAACGGATCGCCCAGTTGACGAATTCCCTCGCGAATCTCCTTGATCGCTTCGTGGAACTGCTCTTCGTTCTCGATCTTGAAACCGAGATGGGAGGAGAACGCCTTGACCGGCTTGATCCAGAAGGGATAGTCGATCGTAACCTGCGAGAGCGGATCCTCCGCGAACGGATGGACGCCGCAGAACTCGGGCACCACCTCGGGAACGACCTTCTGCTGCTCCAGTCGACTCCAGTACTTGTGCTCGCACTTGAGTACGCTCTCGACCGAGGGCGAGGGAATGTCGTATTCCCGACACAGGATCGGAACCATCACGCTGGTGGGAAAGTCCCACTGCGCCACAATGGCGTCGATGGAGCCGTCGAATGCCTCCAGCTTGCGGCGCGCTTCATCCAATAACGCATCGAAAGAGAAACGCTCCGACTCCACGGCCGTCTTGACCGACAGGAGGCTGTGCACGTTGAACTCATCGGAGTGGCGCAGGGTCTCGAGTTCCTGGCGCTGATGGTCTTCCAGCGCTACGACAAAAATGTTCCGCTTCATCCGTCTATCTCCATGACAGTACTGTTGGAGAGCCGCATCGAAAGGCTCCCCTCTCTTCCATACACTCCTCAAAGATAAGTAAGCGCCGCCCAAGGTTCCATGAGGAAGACGATTCTTTACCCTTCCAAACTCTGTGAAACAAATCGGCACGCGACGTGCCTTGTTTCTGCTTCGATTTGACAGCGCACGGAAGCTGGCTAAGTTGAACTTGGAAGCGCCGAGCACGACCCGGCGGCGTGGCGAGATGAGCCCGAATTGATGCCTACAGGAGGTAACATCGTGAACGCTCTCGATCTGCTCAAGGAAGATCACGACAAGGTACGCGAACTGCTGGAGCAACTGGTCAACACCACTGAGCGCGCCGAGAAGAAGCGGCCTGAGTTGCTGGCAAGAATAGAAAAGGAGATGCAAGTCCATACCCAGATCGAGGAAGAGATCTTCTACCCGGCGTTCAAAGAGGCCAGCGGCAAGGCGAACGACAAGATGTACTACGAGGCCCACGAGGAACATCGAGCCGTCGAGGACCTGGTCATGCCTGACCTCAAGCAGGCCGATCCCACCGGCACGCAGTTTTCAGGACGTGCCAAGGTGCTCAAGGAACTCATAGAGCATCACGCTGAAGAAGAAGAGGAAGAGATGTTTCCCCAGGCCAGAAAGACCATGTCGACACGACAGCTCGAGGAGCTTGGCGAGAAGATGCAGTTACGCAAGAAAGAGCTGATGGCCGCCTGAGCCTGAACGCGCACACGCCTTTCGATGGGCCTCGGCAGAATGCCGGGGCCCAATGCATCAAACGTCCATTTGGCGCCCCCGCCAAGCGGAGCTAGGCTGAGAAGAGGCCTTTTGCCTGGGAGCCAGCGGCCAAGGATGGAGCCGATGGAACGACTTGAGGAGTACCGCCGCAAGCGCGATTTCACGCGCACCCGGGAGCCCGCCGGCGAAGCGCGAGGCGGGAGCCCACCGGGCGAACTTTACGTGATGCACAAGCACGCGGCGAGTCACGACCACTTCGACCTGCGACTGGAACAGGACGGCGTGCTCAGGAGCTGGGCCCTGCCCAAGGGGCCGAGCCTCGAGCCCGGCGAGAAGCGCCTGGCCGTCGAGGTAGAGGACCATCCGCTGGAATACGCCGACTTCGAAGGCGTGATTCCCGAAAAGGCCTACGGCGGCGGCACCGTAATGCTGTGGGATCGCGGCACGTGGCGCGTCAAGGGCCGCCCCAAACAGGATCGCCTCGATCTCGAGCTAGACGGCGAGCGGCTCAGGGGCAATTGGACCTTGGCCCGCATGAGCGGCAAGCGCCAAGACAAGCACGAGCGCAACTGGCTGTTGATCAAGCGCCACGACGACGAGCCGCGTATGGACGACTCGCTCAGCGTCGATGAAGACACCAGCATCGCCAGCGGACGCAGCATGCGCCAGATCGCCGAAGATTGCGATGCCACCTGGTCATCGAATGATGGCGATACCCAGGCCTCTCCCGCCCCGCCGGAGCCCTCGCTCCTCGACGGCGCCCGGCGCGCGAAACTGCCGCGGGAGGTCAAGCCGCAGCTCGCCACCCTGGCTCGCGAAGTGCCCTCCAAGGGCGACTGGATCCACGAGATCAAGCTCGATGGCTATCGCCTGCTCGCCCGCGTCGAGAGCGGCGACGTGCGGCTCATTACCCGCAACGGCAAAGACTGGACTCACCGCTTTCCCGAGCTCACCCGGGCGCTCGCCCCATTGCCAGTGGATTCGGCGCTGCTCGATGGCGAGGTGGTGGCCGTGGGCAAGGATGGCATCAGTCGCTTCGGCCAACTGCAGGAGGCACTGAGCAGTGGGCGCACTTCTGCCCTCGTCTACCAGGTATTCGACCTGCCCTATCTCGAAGGCCACGACCTCTCGGGCGTAGCACTGCTCGAGCGCAAGCGTACCCTCGAGGCGCTGCTCGACGCCGCAAGAATGAAGGAAGGCACCATCCGCTACTCCGACCATATCGAGACCCAGGGCAAGGCGTTCCATGAGCGCGCCTGCCAGATGGGCCTCGAGGGCATCATCTGCAAGCGCGCCGACAGCCGTTACCAGCAGAAGCGCAGCCGCGACTGGCTCAAGGTCAAGTGCGTCAGCCACGAGGAGTTCGTGGTCGGGGGCTACACCGACCCCGGTGGTTCGCGCAGTGGCTTCGGCTCACTGCTGATGGGTGCCTATGCCAAGCAGGGGCTGATCTACGCCGGTCGCGTCGGCACCGGCTTCAACAACCGCCTGCTGGAGCAGCTCAGCGCCATACTGCAGGAAATCGAGGTGAAACGTTCGCCCTTCCACGGCAGCGTGCCGGACAGCCGCTCGGTGCACTGGGTGCGCCCCGAAGTGGTGATCGAGGTGGAGTTCACCGAGCGCACTCGCGACGGCCGCCTGCGTCACCCGGCGTTTCGCGGCCTGCGCGAGGACCGCAACCCGGAGGAGATCCGCATGACCCCGACCAAGGAGATGGCCGCCGAAAGCGAGCCTGCAGAGGACGGCAAGGCAGGCACGAGCGGCCGCAAGCGAAAGGACGAGACCTCGCTGCTCGGCGTACGCCTCACCCACCCCGACCGCGTGCTGTTCCCCGAACAGGGCCTGACCAAGCTCGATCTGGCACGCTTCTACGAGCAGATCCAGGAGTGGGTCTTGCCCCATCTGGCCCGACGACCGCTGTCGCTGGTGCGCTGCCCCCAGGGCCGCAACGACGAGTGCTTCTTCCAGAAGCACCCGCGCCGCGCCATCCCGGCCAGCGTGCCGCGCATCGACGTGCCGGAGAAGCAAGGCAGCGCCGAATACGTCTACGTCGAGTCGGCCGCCGACCTGGTGGGTCTGGTGCAGGCCGGCGCGCTCGAGATCCATCCCTGGGGCAGCCGCATCGACCATCTCGAGCAGCCCGATAGCCTGGTGTTCGACCTCGACCCCGACGAGGGCATGGCCTGGAAGGAGATCCTGCGTGTTGCCGGCACCCTGCGCGAACGCATCGAATCGCTGGGGCTCACACCGTTCCTGCGCACCACCGGCGGCAAGGGGCTACACCTGGTCGTACCGCTCGAGCCCAGCGCCGAGTGGGACCCGGCCAAGGCCTTCGCCCGCGCCGTCGCCGAGCAGCACGCCAAAGACGATCCCAAGCGATTGACCACCAACATGTCCAAGGCCAAGCGCGAGGGACGCATCTTCATCGACTACCTGCGCAACGGTCGCGGCGCCACGGCGGTGGCTTCCTATACGGTGAGGGCGCGCCAGAACGCCCCTGTCGCGGTACCGATCCGCTGGGACGAGCTCAACGCCGCGCTGCGCGCCGACCGCTACAACGTCGAGAACCTGCGTCGGCGGCTTTCGGCCCTGCGAGAGGACCCCTGGGCAGATTTCTCCGAAGCGGCGCGTCCACTGGATGCCGACCTGCTCAAACGCGTCGGCGTGAAGTAGGCAACAGGACAGAACGAGGGAGATGACATGAGCGAAGCGCCCTGGTGGCTAGAATCCGGCCCCGAGACCTGTCAGTTCTGCCTGCGCACCTTCCACTACGAGGCAGGCTACCACTGCATCTACTGTGACCAGCCAATCTGCCCGGTTTGCGTTGCGACGCGCTTCGAGAGCCGCGAAACGGTGTGTCCGGAATGCCATGAGCAGAACGACCATCAAGCGCAGCAAGAAAGCCACCGGGAGGAGAGCTGATGGCGGCACGAGCCATGTGGAAAGGCGTGATCCGCTTCGGCGAAGTGGAGGTGCCTGTGAAGCTCTACTCTGCGGTGCAGGACCGCAGCGTGCACTTCCGCCTGCTCCACGAGAAGGACCGCTCGCCGGTCAAGCAGGCCATGGTCAACCCCGAGACCGAGGCTATCGTGCCCTACGCCGAGACCCGCCGCGCCTATCGCACCGACGAGGGCAGCCTGGTGGTGTTCGACAAGGAGGAACTCGAGGCGCTGGAGCCGGATTCGGGCCGCGATATCGAGGTGATCCGCTTCATGCCGCCACAGGTGATCGACCACCGCTGGTACGACCGCCCCTACTACCTCGGCCCGGATGGCAGCGAGTCGCTCTACTTTGCCCTGGCCGAGGCGCTGGGCAATAGCGGCAAGGAGGGACTGGCGCGCTGGGTCATGCGCAAGAAAAGCTACGTCGGCGCCCTGCGCCTGCACCGCGGCGTGCCCATGCTGATGTCGCTGCGCCACGAGGAGCAGGTGGTCCCCGTGGATGCCCTGGAGCCGCCGAAGGGCAAGACGCTCGACGCCAAGGAGCTCGACATGGCGCGCCAGTTGATCGGCATGCTGGAGGCGGAATTCGACCCCGAGGAGTACCACGACGAGTATCGCGAACGTGTGCTCGAGCTTATCGAGGCCAAGCAGCGCGGCAAGAGCATCAAGGTCACGCCCATTCGTCGCCGTGAGCCCTCCGACGACTTGTCGAAGGCGCTCGAGGCCAGCCTGAAGAAGGAGCGCAAGCGTGCCTAGCCAGAGCAAGCGTCCCGGCAAGGGAAAAGACAAGCGCAAGGCCAAAGACGAAACGGCCCAGGGCGAAGAGAAGAAGCGCTTCCACGCCAGCGGCCCACGCCCGCTGTGGTCGGGCACCATCACCTTCGGCCTGGTCAGCCTGCCGGTCAATCTCTATCCGGCCAACCGGCCCAAGCCGGTGTCGCTGCGCATGGTCGACCAGGACGGCACACCGCTGGCGCGGCGCTACTTCTGCGAGAAAGAGGAGCGCGTGCTCGACTACGACGAGCTGATCCGCGGTTATGAGGTCGAGAAGAACGAGTTCGTGGTGGTGGAAGACCATGAACTCGAGTCGCTGGCCCCGGAGAAATCCCAGGAGATCGACCTCAAGCGCTTCGTCGGCCTCGACGAGATCGATCCGATGTACTTTCAGCGCGCCTACTTCATGACCCCCGACAAGGGCGTGACCAAGGCCTACCGCCTACTGGCCGAAAGCATGGAGGCCTCCGAACGCGCCGGTATCGCCACCTTCGTCATGCGCGGCAAGGAGTACCTGGTGGCAATCATTGCCGAGAAGGGAATCCTGCGCGCCGAGACCCTGCGCTTCGCCGAGGAGGTGCGCGCGCCCGAGGACATCGACCTGCCCGAGGCTGCCAGACCCGACAAGCAGCGGGTCAAGGCCATGCAGCAGGCCATCGACGGGTTGACCGAGGACGAGCTTGTAGGCGAGGCGCTCCAGGACCTGCAGAGCCAGCGTATCGTGGCGCGCGCCGAGGAGAAGCTTTCCCGCGGAGAGGACGTGATCGAACTGGGCGAAGAGCAGCGCGAGCCGGACGTCGAGCCGGAACAGGGCGGCGAAGTCGTCGACCTGATGCAGGTTCTCAAGCAGAGCTTGGCCGAAGGACGCCCGCCCGGGCAGGAGGAACGAGGTACCCGCACGACCGGCAAGCCCAGCGGCAAGCGCAGCGACGGCACATCAGCCAAGCGCAGTACGGCGCAGAAGCGCCCGGCGACCAAGCGTGGCGAGAGTGAAAAGCGCAGCGCCGGCAAGCGTGGCCATGGCAAGGACGGCAAAGCCAGTACCGCACCACGAGGCAAGCGCCGCCCTGCCGAGCTGGCTGGGCTCTCCCGCGACGAACTTTATGAGCGCGCCCAGCAGCTCGACGTACCCGGCCGCAGCCGCATGAGCAAGGCCGAACTGGTCGAGGCAATTGCCAGGGCAAGCTGAGACGAAAAAGCCGGCCCATAGGGCCGGCTAGTTGTGACCTCTCGGTTGGCTGTTCCTGCCAATTTGGAGGTGCTGAACAAATCAGCGAGCGAGATGAAGCGCAAGGCGCGCGGCGCACAGAACCGAGCGAAGCGACAAACATCCGTAGGATGGCTCCGGAGGAGCGAGAAACCGAAGGTTTCAAGTCAACCGGAGCATATGGGTTATATGTGAGGATTCCGACGGTCCGACGCTTCGGCACCGCGCAACGCAGCGATTCGCTCGCGCAGCTATTTGTATAGTGCCTCCTTACTTGATGGCGCGGTTCTCGATCAGATCATCCACCACGCTCGGATCGGCCAGGGTGCTGGTATCGCCCAGACCATCGGTTTCATTGGCGGCGATCTTGCGCAGGATGCGACGCATGATCTTGCCCGAGCGGGTCTTGGGCAGGCCCGGCGCCCACTGGATGACATCGGGCGAGGCGATCGGCCCGATATCCTTGCGCACCCACTGGGTCAGCTCCTTCTTGAGCTCGTCGCTCGGCTCGACGCCATCGGTCAGGGTTACGTAGATGTAGATGCCCTGGCCCTTGATGTCGTGGGGGAAGCCGACCACGGCGGCCTCGGCCACGGCCTCGTGAGCCACCAGTGAAGATTCGATCTCGGCGGTGCCCATGCGGTGGCCGGAGACGTTGAGCACGTCGTCGACGCGACCGGTGATCCAGTAGTAGCCGTCCTCGTCGCGACGGCAGCCGTCACCGGTGAAATACAGCCCCTTGTAGGTGGAGAAGTAGGTCTGCACGAAGCGGTCGTGATCGCCCCAGATCGAGCGAGCCTGGCCGGGCCAGGAGTCGGTGATCACTAGGTTGCCGTCGACGGCCCCCTTGAGCTCGTTGCCCTCGTTGTCGACCAGCGCCGGCATAACGCCGAAGAACGGCAGCGTGGCAGAGCCCGGCTTGAGATCCATGGCGCCGGGCAGCGGTGCGATCATGATGCCGCCGGTCTCGGTCTGCCACCAGGTATCGACGATCGGGCACTTGGAGTTACCGATCACACGGTAGAACCATTCCCACGCCTCGGGATTGATCGGCTCGCCCACCGAGCCGAGCAGGCGCAGGCTGTCGCGCTTGCTGGAATCCATCACGCCGTCGCCGTGCGCCATGAGGGCACGAATGGCGGTCGGCGCGGTGTAGAGGATGCTGACGTTGTGCTTGTCGACGATCTCGCCCATGCGGCCATGGCTGGGATAGCTCGGCACGCCTTCGAACATTAGCGTGGTGGCGCCATTGGCCAGCGGGCCGTAGACGATGTAGCTGTGGCCGGTGACCCAGCCCACGTCGGCGGTACACCAGTACACTTCGCCATCCTGGTAATCGAAGACGTACTGGTGGGTCATGCTGGCGTAGACCAGATAGCCGCCGGTGGTGTGCTTGAGGCCCTTGGGCGCCCCGGTGGAACCGGAAGTGTAGAGGATGAACAGCGGGTCCTCGGCGTTCATCTCCTCGGCCGGGCAGTCGCTCGCCTGCTTGTCGACCAGGTCGTGGTACCAGACGTCGCGCCCGTCCTTCCACTCGATCTCGCCGCCGGTGCGCTTGACCACCAGCACGCTCTCGCACACCTCGGTACCCTTGCGGGTCAGGGCGGCGTCGACGTTGTCCTTGAGCGGCACCTGCTTGCCACCGCGCACCGACTCGTCGGCGGTGATGACGAGCTTGGAGTCGGCGCCGATGATGCGCTGGGCCAGGGCGTCGGGGGAGAAGCCGCCGAACACCACCGAGTGCACGGCACCGATGCGGGCACAGGCCAGCATGGCCACCGCGGCTTCAGGAATCATCGGCATGTAGAGGGTGACGACATCGCCCTTGCCGATGCCGAGTTCCTTGAGCGCATTGGCCAACTGACAGGTCTTGGCGTGCAGCTCACGGTAGCTGACGTGCTTGGAATCCTGGGGGTCGTCGCCCTCCCAGACGATGGCGGTCTGGTCGCCGCGCTTTTCCAAGTGGCGGTCGAGGCAGCTGACGCTGGCGTTCAGGGTACCGTCCTCGAACCAGCGTATGTCGACGTTATGTGCGTCGAAAGAGGTATGCTTGATCTTCGTCGGCGCCTTGAACCAGTCGATACGCTTGGCCTGCTCCGCCCAGAATCCTTCGGGATCGTCGACGGATTGCTTGTACATGGCCTGATATTTGTCGCGATCGATCCAGGCGTTGGCGGCGAAGTCGTCGCGTACCGGATGGACGTTATGCTGATCGGTCATTGGCTAGCCTCTTCCAGGAGATGCACCCTCACGGTGGATGTTACCGGCAGCTTTGTTGTGGGTTGCGCCGGCTTCAGATTCGCCCATCAGCATATACCCTCGGCGCGGGCCTTCCACTTAGACATTGGTATCAGGATTTTTTCTTTATTAATCAGCCATTTGTAGCACGTTTTTCATTCTCTACAAAGGACTGATAGACCAAGGTCTCGGCGCACGAGAGGCAACGATAGCGACGCCCCTTGCGGGCCAGCGAATGGCGGCGCGATGTAAAGAAGTGCGCCTGGCAGCCACAGTGGTAACGGTAAGGCGTCGGGCTCGCCCGGCGGGTATCGAAGGAGTGCGTCACGTTTGCCTCGAGACCGAACAGGCGCTCCATCACGGTTCGCCACTCGTGCCCATGGGGCTTTGCCTGGCGCCCGTCGCGCAGGTGGCGCACCAGCCAGTGAGCCATCTCATGGGGCACGACCTCGGTCAGGAAGGCATGCCGATTCTCGGCATAGAGCACCGGGTTGAAGCGTAGCCCGCCGCGGCCGTAGTGGGCCTGGCCGGCACATTTTCCGCGCAGGTCGCACCAGACCTTGGGCCGCGGCAGATCGGGGTGGTACTGGCAGCACAACTGCCAGGCGGCCTCCACCCGCGCCAGCAGAGCCTGGTGAAGCGTCGCCTCGTCGAGGCTCGCCAGCCATTCGGGGGAAGGATCGGGAAGCGTGGGTCGTCTCATGGGTGCTAGAATGACGTCCCGCCAGGGTGACGTCCAGCCCGGCGCGGCCACTACCCGCTTTCACGATGCCATGCGAGAGGCCCATGTCAGACACGCCCCTGCCCCTGCCCCAGCCCCTGCTCGAGGACGAGGAGCTAGAACGTCTCGATGATTTCCTCGAATCCGAGAGCGTCGATCCCGACGCCCTGGACCTGATCTCTGCTCACGGCTTCCTCATCGCCCTGGCCGTGGCGCCGCGCGAGCTGGAGGCCGCCACCTGGGTGGCCGAGCTGTTCCACGGCGAGCCCACCTTCGTCGACGCCACCGAACGCAGCGAAATCCTGGGATTGCTGGAGAAGCTGCGCGACAACGCCATCGCTACTCTGGAACAGGGTGGGCTGCCCGAGCTGCCCTTCGAACTCACGCTGGACGGCCTGCCGCCGGAGGAGACGCCCATCGGCGACTGGTGTGCCGGTTTCATGGAGGCCGTGTTTCTCGACGAAACGGCCTGGTTCGAACAGGACGAGGAGACCGTGGCCACCCTGCTGCTGCCGTTCATGGCGCTTTCCGGGCTGTTCGACGACGAGCCGGATATGGCCGAAATGGTGGCGGACACCGCACGCCTGGAGTCGCTGGTCAGACAACTGCCCGACTTGGTGCTGGACCTCTATCTGCACTACCGCGTACCGCCCGAGACACCCAAGCCGATGCCGCGCAAGAAGAAGCCCGCCGGCCGCGGCAAGGGCAAGCGGTAAAGCGCTTCGGGCTTCGGGCTTCGGGCTTCGGGCTTCGGGCTTCGGGCTTCGGGCTTCGGGCTTCGGGCTTCGGGCTTCGGGCAGGAGTTTAGCTCGTGGCTACCTTAGCCGCGTCAGCCAGGCATCGAAGCTGCCGAAAATCCACTCCTTGAAGCGCTGCCAGCGCGGGCGCTGCACCCACTCCCGATGGCTGATCTCGCGGCTGGCGGCGAAGTTGCGCTCGAACAGTGCCGCCACCTCGCCGGCGAAGCGGGCATCGTCCACTTCCTGGTTGGCCTCAAGATTCCAGTGCAAACTCCAATGATCGAAATTGCACGAGCCCAGGCTCGACCACTGGTCGACCAGCGAGAACTTGGCGTGAATGAAGCTGGGTTGGAATTCGAAGATGCGCACCCCGGCGCGCAGCAGCCTCCGATAGAAGCGCTGGCCGGCATAACGCACCCAAGGGTGGTCGTGGTCACGGCCAGGCAACAGCAGGCGCACGTCGACGCCGCGGCGGGAGGCACGAGCCAGCCGCCTACGCAGGCTGCGGGTGGGTACGAAGTAGGGCGTGCACAGCCAGATGCGGCGTTGAGCCGATGACACCCGGCCATAGAGCGAGTGGCGAATAGCCTGGTAGCGATAGCCCTGCCCCCACACCACTCGGCCACGCATGCCATGGTAATCCTCATGGGGAAGGAGTTCGAGCTGTAGGTGCCGCACCATGGCCGTCTCGCCCGCGCCACGCGTCAGCGGTGAATCCCAAAGCCGCGAGAACAGCCTCACCCAGTCGGCAATGACCGGCCCCTCGATGCGCACTGCGACTTCGTACCAAGCCTCGATGAACTCATCCACCGCACCGAAGCCACCAGTGAAGGCCACGCGGCCGTCGATCACCACCAGCTTGCGATGATCGCGAGTCAGATTGCGCGTCAGCGAACGCAGCCCCAGCGGATTGAACAGGCGCAGCGCCACACCAGCCTGCTCCAGGCGTCGGCGATCCTCGCCGTCAAGACCCATGGCACCATAGGCATCCAGCATCAGCGCGACCGCCACACCGCGCTCAGCGGCCCGGCACAGCGCCTCGATCAGCGCCGTGGCCAAGCGCCCCGACTCCATCAGGTAGAGCTCGATGAGGATCGAGCGGCGCGCCTCCTCGATGGCTGTGAACATCGCCGGCAGGAAGCACGACGACTCCGCCAGCAATTCGAACCGATTGCCGTCCCGCCACACGCCATGCATGGCATGCCTCCCGTCACCTCTCCTGCCGTGATTGACGCACGTTTGCCCGTCAAGGGAAAGCACCTGACCCGAAATGGCACCATGGCTATACTGGCCCCTCGGTTCGACGTCGAGGCAATCGGATGGCCCTAGCCCACACACTGCTCGCTGCACTTCGCGCCCCGCTGAAGGGCTTGATCAAGGCCTGGGTCGAGACCCGCCTCATCGAGCCCGACCCCGGCGACTTGTCCATCGACCCTGCGCTACCCACACTCTACGTACTGCCCCATTCGGCGCTCTCCGATGCGCTGCTGCTCGAGGTCCTTGGCCAGCGCCACGGACTGCCGCCGGCCCGCGGCAGGATTTTCCTGGACAACCTTGCGCTGCCGGCCAGCGTCGCGCTTCCCACCAGGCAGCGCCGCCTGTGGCGGCGCAGCCGTGCGCTGGAAGCACCCTTTCGTCAGGCGCTCGAGCATCTGGATACCCACCCAGAGGCTGATATCCAGTTGATCCCGGTGAGCGTGTTCTGGGGCCGCGCGCCGGGCAAGCGCTTCGGCTTCTGGCGCCTGCTGGCAGCCGACAGCTGGCAGTTGACCGGGCGGCTGCGACGAGCGCTGTCGGTGCTGGTCAACGGCAAGAGCGTGGAGGTCCACTTCGGCGCGCCGCTCAAGCTGCGCGACCTGCTCGACGAGCGTGGCCCCGCCGTGGCCAACCGCAAGAGCGCGCGGCTGCTGCGAGTCCACTTCCGGCGCATGCGCACCCGAGTCCTCGGCCCCGACCTCTCCCACCGCCGCACCCTGATCGAGGGCGTGGCGGCAAGCCCCGAAGTGCGCCGCGTCATCGGCGAGCTGGCGCCCGCCGAGAAGCGCTCCCCTGAACGCCTCCAACGACGCGCCCTGCGCTACGGTCGCGAAATCGCCTCTAACATGACCTATCCGGTGCTGCGCTTCATGGACGGCCTGCTGCGCCGGCTGTGGAACCGTCTGTACGATGGCGTCGAGGTGCGCGGCCTCGATCGGGTCAAGGCGCTGGCCGGCGACCATACGCTGGTCTACGTCCCCTGCCACCGCAGCCACATCGATTATCTGCTGCTCTCCTACGTACTCTATCGCGACGGCCTGATGCCGCCGCACATCGCCGCAGGGCGAAATCTGAACATGCCGCTGATCGGTCCGCTGTTGCGCCGCGGCGGCGCCTTCTTCCTGCGCCGCAGCTTCCGCGACAAGCCACTCTATGCGGCTGTCTTCAACGAATATCTGCATCGACTGCTGGAGCGTGGCCACCCCTTGGAGTACTTCATCGAGGGTGGACGCTCGCGCAGCGGCCGCATGCTCTCACCGCGTCCCGGCATGCTGTCGATGACGCTGCGCTCGTTCCGCCGCAGCGCGGCAGGTACCAGCCCGCCCCGTCTCGTGTTCATCCCGGTCTATGTCGGCTACGAGCGCATCATCGAGAACGCCAGCTATCAGCGCGAGCTGCGTGGCGGCAAGAAGCGCAAGGAATCGCCACTGGCGCTGCTGCGAGTGCTCGGCCAGCTGCGCCAGCCATTCGGCAAGGTGACGGTGAACGTCGGCGAGCCACTGCAGCTCGGCACCTGGCTCAACGACACCATGCCGGGCTGGAGAGACGACCTCACCCAGGCCAAGCCTGCCTGGCTCAACCAGGCCGTGCCAGGACTCGGCGATGAGCTGGCCCGGCGCATCAACGCCGCGGCGGCCCTCAATCCGGTCAATCTGGTGGCGCTGGTGCTGTTGGCCACGCCCCACCACGCCATCGAAGCCAGCCTGATGTCGCGTCAGCTCGCTCTGCTAACCGCCCTGCAGCGCCACTGCCCCGGCGGGCGCCACGTCAGCCTGCCGCAGGGAGATCCCGACGACTGGATCGCCGAGGTCGTCGCCCTGGGGATGATCGAACGCCGCCCGCACGCGCTGGGCGACATCATCATGGTGACGGCGGAACAGGCCAGTCTGCTGGTGTGGTACCGCAACAACGTGTTGCATTTGTTCGCCCTGGCCGGCCTGACCGCCTTCGCCTTTCGCCATGCTCCGCGCCACGACCTCGAGGGCCTGCTCGCTCAGCTCGGCCCACCCTGGCCGATACTGGCTCGCGAGCTATTCCTCGAGCCGGTGATGCTGCCACAGGCGCTGCCCACGATGTTGGAGGCACTGTGCCAGGAGGGATTGCTGCAGCGCCAAGGGGACGACTGGCAGCGCCCCAAGAGCCTGGAAGCCGGCGAACAGCTGCACTTGCTGGCGAGACTGATGCAGCCCTCGCTGGAGCGCGGCTATCTGCTGTTGGCAATCCTGCTCGACCACTTTCCCGGAAGCCTGAGTCGTGACGCCCTGGCCGAACGCAGCCAGCAACTGACCGAGCGCCTGGCACTGCTCACAGGGCGCGATGCGCCGGAATTCTTCGACGGCAAGCTGTTCGCCAGCCTGATCGAAAGCCTGGAAGCCGAAGGCTGGATCTGGGAGAAAGACGAGCGACTGTGGTTCGACGAACGGCTACGCAGCGCCGCGCAACGAACCGGAGAGCTTTACGATCCGGCGCTGAGGCACCGACTACAGCTCATCAGCCATGGCTAGGGGAAGCCCTGAGGGAGCGGTGTACGTAGAGGTCGTAGCGGCTGGTCTTGCCTTCGACGACGTGCTGCGGCGCCGGGCCTGCGATGGGTGGTGCCTTGCGCGGCCGCTTGACCACCACGCGGTGGGTGGCTACGTCCAGCGCCGCTTCCAGCAGCCGCGGGGCATCTTCGTCGTCACCGGCAAGTTCGCGGAACAACCGCATCTCCTTCTTCACCAGGGCCGATTTCTCGCGATGCGGGAACATGGGATCGAGATGGATGACCTGAGGCGGCACCGCGCCGGCGGCGACCAGTGTGGCGAGATCGCGGGCCGCGTCACCATGCACCAACCGCATGCGGGCCACGATGTCCGCCGTCTCGGGGTCCCGGGCGGCACGCGCCAAGCCATCCTCCAGCAGGGCATGGATCGCCGATACGCGTTCGATCAACAGCACCTCGGCCCCGAGACTCGCCAGCACGAAGGCGTCGCGCCCCAGGCCGGCGGTGGCATCGACCACGCGGGGCGTCACGCCCGAGGCAAGACCACAGGCCCGTGCGACCAATTGCCCCCGGCCGCCACCGAAGCGGCGTCGGTGCGCGGCACGGCCCTCGGCGAAGTCGACCCGTAGCGGCTTGCCATAGCGGGCCGGGTCACCGGCCAGCACCAGGGCATCCCCTTCGCGCAGAAGCGTAAGTCCCTCGCTCACCCGGCCCGACCGCGCATCGACGAAGCTCATTTGCCCTTCTGCCACGCCACCTCGTCGCGCAGATAGATCGGCTGCGCCTCATGGGCGGTGGTGCGCGCTCCCACCGCATAGTCGCGTGCCGCCAGCATCACCATCTCCTCCGCCGCCGGCTCGGATTCGGCGTCGCGCTGGCCGACAACCGCCTGGACCTCGGCCGGCATCGCTTCCCACAGCGACCAGCCGGAGCCGATGCCATACCACCCGCCCTGGCCGGCAATCGCGGGCAATTGCAAGCGCTGAGGCGGAATTACCGCTTCCTCGAGCAGCGCCTCGGTCGTGCCATCGCGACAGCGCCAGGCGGCCACGTAGATCTCGCCCATGCGCGCATCCATGGCGGTGACGACATGCTCGACACCGTGGCGTCGATGTGCCGCCAGCGCCAGCGCCTCGAGGGTCGAGATGCCCAGCAGTGGGCGGTCCAGGCCATAGGCCAACCCCTGGGCCGTGCCGGCGGCAATGCGCAGCCCGGTGAAGGAGCCCGGGCCGCGGCCGTAGGCCACGGCATCCAGATCGACAGGCGATACGCCCGCCTCGGCCAATACCTCGTCGACCATGGGCAGCAGGCGGCGAGTATGCTCGCGCGGCGTCAGGGCGAAGCGGGAAACGAGCCGCTCCTCGGCGCCGTCGCGCCGTAGCAGCAGGGCAGCAGAGCAAGCGCTGGAGGAAGCGTCAAGGGCCAGCAGGGTCGGCATAGGTATTGTCGCGTCAAGGCATGGGCAGGCCATTATACGCCGCCGAGCGGTGCAGGACGATGGCCCCTAGCGAGAGCGGCCCGCCAGGGCGGGCCGCTGCTCAACAGGTGCTCGAAAAGAGTTAACCTTCGAGCGCCTCGGCTACCTTGCGCGTGATCTCGTCGACGCTGCCGATACCTTCCACGCGATGATAGGCGGGCGCCGCTTGCGGCTCCTCCTCGGCCCACTGCCGGTAGTAGTCGACCAGCGGTGCGGTCTGCTCGTGGTATACCGCCAGACGGTTGCGCACGGTGGATTCGCGGTCGTCGTCGCGCTGGATCAGCGGCTCTCCGGTGACGTCGTCCTTGCCCTCCTGCTTCGGTGGGTTGTATTCGACGTGATAGACCCGACCGGAGTCCGGGTGCACGCGACGGCCCGCCAGTCGCTTGACGATCTCCTCGTCCGCCACGGCGATCTCAAGCACGTGGTCGATCTTGACCCCGGCCTCCTTCATGGCATCGGCCTGGGGAATCGTGCGCGGAAAGCCGTCGAACAGGAAACCGTTCTCGCAGTCGGGCTGAGCGATGCGCTCCTTGACCAGCGAGATGATGAGATCGTCGGACACCAGGCCACCACTGGTCATGATCTCCTTGACCTTCAGCCCCAGCTCACTGCCCTCCTTGACTGCCGCGCGCAGCATGTCACCGGTGGAAATCTGCGGAATCTTGTAGCGTTCGCAGATGAACTGGGCCTGGGTACCCTTGCCGGCACCCGGCGCGCCCAACAGGATCAAACGCATCTAGCTGCTCCTTGAGAGAGTGGAAATTCTTATGAGTAAACGGAATGTCATGAACGATAACCGCGGTGGCACCGGTAGACAACCGCAGGCTGACCAAAAGCTCGCACACCTGTCCAAAGCTGCTGCGTTTTCAGCCTATTAAGGCCAGGTTGCACTTTGGTATCCCACCCTGAAATGAGGTCCCAAACAGCGACGGCGCCCCGCAGGGCGCCGTCGAGCTGCTTCAGCCCACGATCACATCAGCATGCGCCGGATATCGCTGAGCGCCGCCGCCAGGAAGGCGGTGAAGCGCGCAGCGTCGGCACCGTTGACGGCCCGGTGATCGTAGGAGAGGGACAGCGGCATCATCAGCCTCGGCTCGAAGTCGGAGCCGTTCCACACAGGCTTCATCTGCGCCTTGGAGACCCCGAGGATGGCGACCTCCGGGGCGTTGACGATCGGCGTGAAGGCAGTGCCGCCGATGGAGCCCAGGCTGGAAATAGTGAAGCAGCCGCCGGTCATCTCCTCGCGCTTGAGCTTCTTCGACTGCGCCTTGCCGGCCAGCTCCACGCTCTCCTTGGCCAGTTCGATCAGCGACTTCTTGTCGGCATCGCGGATCACCGGCACCATCAGCCCGTCGGGAGTGTCGACCGCGACGCCGATGTGAACGTACTTCTTCCACACCAGAGTCTCGCCGTCGCTCTTCAGGCTGACGTTGAACTGCGGGAACTTGCGCAGGGCGAAAGCGCACGCCTTGATCATGAACGGCAGCGGCGTGAGCTTGGCACCCTGGGCCTCGGCTTCCGCCTTCATCGACTTGCGGAAGGCCTCCAGCTCGGTGATGTCCGCCTCGTCGAACTGGGTGACGTGGGGTACGTTGAGCCAACTGCGATGCAAGTTGGTGGCGCCCATCTTGAGCAGGCGGCCCATCGGCTTCTCTTCCACTTCGCCGAACTGGCTGAAGTCCTGGTCCGGCACCGGCGGGATGCCGGCACCACCGGTCGCGGCCGGTGCGGCGGCAGGCGCCTTGGCCTGGCCGGCCATCACCTGCTTGACGTAGGCGTGGACGTCCTCCTTCAGCACCCGCTCCTTGGGCCCGCTCGGCTTGACCAGCCCCAGGTCGACGCCGAGTTCGCGGGCCAGCATGCGCACCGCGGGGCCAGCGTGGACCAGCTTGCCGTCGCGCGGCTTGTGAGCCGCCATCTGCGCCTCGGGGCTCGGTGTGCCGGCCGGGGTCGGCTTGGCCTGGGTGGGCGAAGCCGGCTTTTCGCTCGGCTCGCTCGGCGCCTTGCTGGCCTTGGGCGTGGCCGCCCGCGGCTTGGCCCCGGCCACTTCGATATAGCCGATCAGATCGCCCTCGGAGACGGTGTCGCCCTCCTTCACCGTGAGCTCGATCAGCTTGCCCTTGTAGGGGCTCGGCACGTCCATGGAGGCCTTGTCGGACTCCAGGGTGATCAGCGGATCCTCTTCGTCGACCTCGTCCCCGGCACTGACGGCGATCTCGATGATCGGCACGTCGCTCGAGCCGGAAAGATCCGGCACGCGGATCTCCTTGCGCTCGGGTTCGCCGCTGATGGCCTCTTCCTCGGCCGGGGCCTCGGCCTGTTCGGCGGGTTCCGCGGTGGTTTCCACCGCCTCGGGCTCGGCTTCATCGGCCTCGCCGTCGCCAGCGATCTCCATGGTACCGATCACGTCGCCCTCGGAGACGGTATCGCCCTCCTTGACGGTGAAGGACACCAGCTTGCCGGCGTAGGGGCTCGGCACGTCCATGGAGGCCTTGTCGGACTCCAGGGTGATCAAGGGATCCTCTTCATTGACCTCATCCCCTTCGGAGACGGCCACCTCGATCACCTCGACGTTCTCCGAACCACCCAGGTCGGGCACCTTGATCTCGACGGTGCGCTTGCCGCCGCCGGAGGATTTCTTCGCCGCCGGCTTCTCTTCGGCGGCCGGGGATTCCTTGGGCGCCTCTTCTCGCTTGGCCTCGGCCTTCCCGTCGCTGCCGGCGTCATCGCTACCGCCACCCTCCACCTCGAGTTCGACGATGTCGTCGCCCTCGGAGACGGTATCGCCCTCCTTCACCAGCACGCGAACGACCTTACCGCCCTTGGGCGAGGGTACGTCCATGCTGGCCTTGTCGGACTCCAGCGTGATCAGGGTGTCCTCGGGCTGGATGACGTCCCCTTCGGATACGGCGATTTCGATGATCTCGACGTCTTCGCTGCCGCCGATGTCTGGAACTTTTATGATTTCGCTACTCAAGGTCGCGCTCCTTCCAAATCGTGCCTGGAACAGGCGGGCTCATGCCCGCCTTGCCACCGGATCAGCTCGTCAGCGGATTGGGCTTGCTGGGATCGATGCCGTATTTCTTGATCGCCTCGGTGACGACCTTGCGATCCAGCTCGCCACGGTCGGCCAACGCCTTGAGCGAGGCCACGGTTACGAAGTAGCGATCGACCTCGAAGAAGTGACGCAGCTTCTCGCGGGTATCGGAGCGACCATAGCCGTCGGTTCCCAATACATGGTAGTCGGTCGGCACCCAGGCACGAACCTGGTCGGCGAACAGGCGCATGTAGTCGGTGGAGGCGATGGCCGGCCCCTTGCGGCCTTCCAGGCAGCGGGTGACGTGCGGCTTGACCGGCTCGTCGGCGGCGCTGATGAACGCCTCGCGCTCGAGCAGCAGCGCTTCGCGGCGCAGCTCATTGAAGCTGGTCACGCTCCACACGTCGGATGCCACGCCCCATTCGTCGGCCAGCATCTGCGCCGCTGCTTCCACCTCGCGCAGGATGGTGCCGGAGCCGAGCAGCTGCACATGGCCCTTGTCGCCCTGATGCTCGCGCAGCAGGTACATGCCCTTGATGATGTCTTCGGCAGGCACGTTCTCGAGTTCGGGATGCTCGTAGTTCTCGTTCATCACCGTCAGGTAGTAGAAGCAGTTCTCCTTGTCGGCGAACATGCGCTTCAGACCGTCCTGGACGATCACCGAGACCTCGTGGGCATAGGTCGGGTCGTAGCTGCGGCAGTTGGGGATCATCGCCGCCTGCAGGTGGCTGTGGCCATCCTGGTGCTGCAGGCCTTCGCCGTTGAGCGTGGTGCGCCCGGCAGTGCCGCCGACCAGGAAGCCCCGCGCCTGCAGGTCGCCGGCGGCCCAGGCCAGGTCACCGATGCGCTGGAAACCGAACATCGAGTAGTAGATGTAGAACGGCAGCAGCGGCAGGTTGTGGTTGCTGTAGGAAGTCGCCGCAGCGATCCACGCCGACATCGCGCCGGCCTCGGTGATGCCCTCCTCGAGGATCTGACCCTTCTTGTCCTCGCGGTAGAACATGATCTGGCCCTTGTCGACGGGCTCGTATTTCTGACCTTCGGAGGTATAGATGCCGAGCTGGCGGAACATGCCCTCCATGCCGAAGGTACGCGCCTCGTCGGGGACGATCGGCACCACCTGCTGGCCGATTTTCTTGTCCTTCACCAGACCATTGAGAATGCGCACGAAGGCCATGGTCGTGGAGATTTCACGTCCCTTGGAGCCGGCCAGCTGGGTGGCAAAGGTCTTGTCTTCGAGAGTGGGGATCGTCAGCGCCTGGAAGTCGCTGCGCCGCTGCGGCAGGTAGCCACCCAGGCGCTCGCGCTGGAGGTGCATGTACTTGAGCTCGGGCGAGTCGTCCTCCGGCTTGTAGTACGGCACCTCCTTGAGCTGCTCGTCGGTCAGCGGAATGCCGAAGCGATCGCGGAACTTGCGCAGCGCCTCGTATTCCATGGTCTTGACCTGGTGGGCTTCCATGGAAGCCTCGCCTTCGCCGCTGCCCATGCCGTAGCCCTTGACGGTATGCGCCAGGATCACGGTGGGACGACCGTTGGCGTTGTTGACCGCCTCATGGTAGGCCGCGTAGACCTTGAACGGATCATGACCGCCACGATTGAGGCGCCAGATGTCCTCGTCGGACAGGTCCTTGACCATCTCGGCGGTCTCGGGGTACTTGCCGAAGAAGTGCTCGCGGGTGTAACCGCCGTCGATGGCCTTGTAGTTCTGGTACTCGCCGTCGACCGCCTCGTCCATGCGCTTCTGCAGGATGCCCTTCTTGTCCTTCTCGAACAGCGGATCCCACAGCCGGCCCCAGACCACCTTGAGCACGTTCCAGCCGGCGCCGCGGAAGACACCCTCGAGCTCGTCCATGATGCGGCCGTTGCCGCGAACCGGGCCGTCCAGGCGCTGCAGGTTGCAGTTGACGACGAAGATCAGGTTGTCGAGCTTCTCGCGGCTGGCCAGGTGGATGGCACCCAGCGATTCCGGCTCGTCGCACTCGCCGTCGCCCATGAAGCACCAGATCTTGCGATCGTGCATTTTCCGGAGCTCGCGCGAATCGAGGTACTTCATCACGTGAGCCTGGTAGATCGCCTGGATCGGGCCGAGGCCCATGGAGACGGTGGGGAACTGCCAGAAGTCCGGCATCAGCCAGGGGTGCGGATAGGACGATAGGCCATCGCCGTCGACTTCCTGGCGATACTTGTCCATCTGCGCCTCGGTGAGGCGCCCTTCCAGGTAGGCGCGGGCATAGACGCCGGGCGCCACGTGGCCCTGGATGTAGACCAGATCGCCCTCGAAGTCGCCGTTGGGCGCCCGGAAGAAATGGTTGAAGCCGACGTCATAGAGCGTGGCGGCAGACATGAAGCTGGCGATATGCCCACCCAGGCCCGGGTTGGCGCGATTGTTGCGGATGACCTGGGCGATGGCGTTGTAGCGGATCAGCGAGCGGATGCGCCGCTCCATGAACAAATCACCCGGCATCGGCGCTTCGCGGTGCACCGGGATGGTGTTGCGATGCGGCGTGGTCACCGAGAAGGGTGCCTGCATGCCGTCACGACGCAGCCGGTCGGCCAGGCGTGTCAGCAGGTACCGGGCGCGTTCCTCGCCCTCACGATCCAGGACCGACTCCAGGGAATCCAGCCATTCCGTGGTTTCGACCGGATCGAAATCTTCTCTTGCCTCCAGACTCATAGACGTCTCTCCGAGTGACAATGTGATGTCAGATCGCCCCTTGCGCTTGGACGCTGGGACGGGTCAATGCTACTGACGATCAGGGGAATGTCAGGCCGCGACGCGGCTGTTGTAGTCATTTTACAGAAGCGTATACAACGAATGGCGTAGAACATACCGTAAAGTGGCCTCCCTGCCAATAAAACCGGAGTGGAATTTTTTTCCACATTCGCAATATTGCATTGCAACACAAGCTGTTACGCGCCCCGCCGATAGTTTCAACCGAAAATATCCGGGATGTAATAAAACTACCGTATGATTATTTTGCGCCCTACTTTGACTATCCCCACTTGGATCAACCCAACGCCTTGAGACACTGACGAAAATAAGCCCAATCGAAGGCCGCGCCGGGATCGGTCTTGCGCAGCGGGGCGACTCTCGCATGGCTGGTGATACGCGCGTAGTTCATGTCAGGGTAGTTCAGCTTGAGAGCCTTCGTGACCGAGGCAAGCGTCCGGTACTGGGCGTCACGATAGGCATGGACCTCGTCACCCTCCAGCTCGATGCCCACGGTGAAGTCGTTCAGCGCCCGTCGCACCCGTTCCTGATCGATCCAACAGGAACGACCGGCATGCCAGGCACGGCGATCGAAGGGCACGAACTGCACGCACTCGCCGTCGCGCCGAATCAGCAAATGAGCGGAAACCTGCAACTGGGCGATGCTGGAGAAGAAGGGATGCGCCGAGGCATCCAGCGTATTGGTGAACAACTGCTCGATGTGCTCGCCGCCGAACTCGCCGGGCGGCAGGCTGATCGAATGCAGCACCACCGCCGAGACTTCGCTTGCGGGGCGTGCATCCTGGTTGGGCGACGGCACGCGCCGAATACCCGTTAGCCAACCTTCCTCGATTCTCATCTCGATCCCCTGACGTCCTGGAGCTGGATTCCTCTATAATGACGATCCTGACGCTCCATGAACATGAAAAGGCCCGCCATGCATTATCAGGACGCCCTCGCCGAAGCGATCCGTGAAGCCGCCGCCCACCTGCTGGCCGAGGATGTCGGCCCCGCCGACATCACCGCGCAGCTGATTCCCGAGTCGCAGTGGGCCACTGCCAGGGTCATCACCCGCGAACCGGCGGTGCTGTGCGGCATGGCCTGGGTCGAGGAGATTTATCGACGTCTCGACCCCAGCATCCGCTTGCGCTGGAGCGCCGCCGACGGCGACCTCCTGGAGGCCGACCAGTGCTTCCTCGAGATCGAAGGCCCCGCCCGCCGCCTGCTGACCGGAGAGCGTGCAGCCCTCAACCTGCTTCAGACGCTCTCCGCCACTGCCACCCGTACGCGCCATTATGTCGATCTTATCGCAGGTACCGGCGTGCGCCTGCTCGATACCCGCAAGACACTGCCCGGCCTGCGCCTGGCGCAGAAGTACGCGGTGACCTGCGGTGGCGGACACAACCACCGCATCGGGCTGTACGACGCCTTCCTGATCAAGGAGAACCACATCGCCGCCTGTGGCAGCATCGCCGCCGCGGTCAAGGAGGCGCGCAGCATTGCCCGTGACTTGCCGGTGGAAGTGGAAGTGGAGAGTTTCGCTGAACTCGACCAGGCCCTGGCGGCCGGTGCCGACATCGTCATGCTGGACAACTTCACGCTGGACGACATGCGTGAGGCGGTAAAGCGCAATGCCGGTCGGGCCACGCTGGAAGCCTCCGGCAACGTTGACGAGGGTACGCTGCGCCAGATCGCCGAGACCGGCGTCGATTGCATCTCCAGCGGCGCCCTGACCAAGGACATCAAGGCGATAGACCTGTCGATGCGCATCACTGAGCTACGCGACGCCTGAATCAAGTTTCTATAGCGGAAAGGCGCTTTTCCAGGCGCTGCCTCTCGAGTCGTACGCCATTTCTCGTTACCCATTCCGTGCCGAGGTCTCGCCAGCCGCGCCGCAGCAGGCTCTCGGCCAGCATGCGGCTGGCATCGATGGTGGCATGCCCCCAACCGTGCTCGAGCAGCATGCGCTCGGCATGCACCAGCAGGGTCGAGCCAATGCCGCGCCGCGACAGCGAAGGCCATACGTAGAGGGTGTGGATGTACCCCTTGGGGATGTCCAGCTCCAGAAACCCTACGCAGCGCCCGTCGCAGGTAGCCATCAGGGTCGTGTAGAGCGCCTGGCGTGCGACCCACGCACTGGCTTCCCTTGGCATCGTCGCGGCCCAGGCCGCACGCTGCTCCACGCTGTAATGAGCGGCTGCGCCCTGCATCACGGCGTGATGGAAGACCTCGGCCTGGTCGGCACCGTCACGCGCCTTGGCCTGACGATAGAGTATCCGCGGCGAACCGCTCCTCGGGGACGGCGCATCGTTCATCGTCATCGTTTCCATCTTCCCTGCCCCT
>NZ_JAAQTO010000013.1 GCF_011742165.1 Billgrantia bachuensis
GTCTCGCGTGACCTGTCTGTCTCGCCGTGCAGGGTACACAAGCTCGCCGCTGCGGCCAATGGCAGGCATAATGCATCGCCATGACCAACCCAACGCCTTCTGCCACCGGCCTCACGATGCAACCCATAGGGCACATCGAGAGCGACTTCCCCGACAAGTTCGGCGTACCGCGCCAGCCCGGCCTGGCATCGGTTGCACACGCTGAGCTGATCCTCGTCTCCCCCTACGACGACCCTTTGGCGGTGCGTGGCCTCGACGCCTTCAGTCACCTGTGGCTGACCTTCGTCTTTCATCACAGCCCCGAGCGCTGGACGCCACTCGTTCGCCCGCCGCGCCTCGGCGGTAATGCCAAGGTCGGCGTCTTCGCCAGCCGCAGCACCCACCGCCCCAACCGGCTGGGACTGTCACTGGTGGAGTTGCTCGAGATCGATACCAGCCATGGGGTACGCCTGGTGCTGGGCGGCTGCGATCTGGTCAGCGGCACCCCAGTGCTCGATATCAAGCCCTACCTGCCTTGGGTGGAGGCGCGCACCGATGCTCGCGCCGGCTACGCACCCGAGGCACCATCGTTATTGGAAGTACGCTTCAGCGACGCGGCCGAGGCGGTGCTGGCCGCGCGTTCCGACGGGACCTCACTGCGCGAACTGATTCGACAAGTTCTGGCCCAGGACCCGCGCCCCGCCTATCGCAATGGCGCGGAGGAGAGGGTCTATGGCGTGCGCCTGCGCGACATAGACGTGCGCTTTCAAGCCATGGAAGATGCCTCAAGAAATATCGTGCTACGGGTGGTCGACATCGTCTCTCCCTCGCCCGAGGCATGACCGACCGGCCGCCTTGGCCTACGCTGATCGATGCGAGTCCGTTCACCATGGCAAGAGAGGATAGGGACATGCCTTTGTCACTGGAGGGCTACGTCGTCCTGAGGATCAACGACGGCAGCAGGGAGAATCTCCGCGTGGATGCTGCGGAGTTCGTCTACAAGGAGGGCGGGATGCGGATTCTCGGAGACCAATGCACCCAGCATGAATTTCTCTATACCTACGAGGACGACCCCCGCTTCGAGCTGGCGCTCACTGCGACGGCACTGAATGGCGAGATCGAGGGCAGCAGCCTCGTCATCGACGCCAGAGGGAACGTCGAGGTCGAAGAGGAGGAGAACTCTCTGGTGGTCAGGTTCGAGCACGACCCGGACCAGGACGACGAACCGCTGACGCCGGTTTCAAGCAACTGAGGCGGGGCTACGCCGCCGCCCTTCGCCCCGGATGCACCAGCAGCGCTGTGCTGAATGCCGCCCGCGGGAGAGGGACGGCGTCTACCGCCCCTCCCAGGCCTGTCGGACGCCTTGCGGTTATCAGTCGAACCGAACCCCGATGCGGCGACCGACTTCCTCGTAGGCCTCGATCACCCCACCCAGCCCTTGGCGGAAGCGATCCTTGTCCATCTTGTTGCGCGTCTCGGCATCCCATAGACGACAGCCGTCCGGCGAGAACTCGTCACCCAGCACGATCCGGCCCTTGAATAGGCCGAACTCCAGCTTGTAATCCACCAGCAGCAGGCCGCCGTCAATGAACAGCTGCTTGAGCACGTCATTGACCCTGAAGGTCAGCGCCTTCATCTCGGCGAGCTGTGCGGGCGTGGCCCAGCCGAAGGTCTCGGCGAGCGACTCGTTGATCATCGGGTCGTGCAGTGCATCGTTCTTGAGGAACAGCTCGAAGGTGGGCGGGGTGAGTTCACTTCCCTCCTCCACGCCGAGGCGCTTGACCAGGCCACCGGCGGCGATGTTGCGCACCACGCACTCCACCTGGATCATCTCGAGCTTCTTGACCAGGCTCTCGGTATCGGAAAGGCGCTTCTCGAAGTGGGTGGGAATGCCCGCCGCTGCCAGTTTTTCCATGATGAAGGCATTGAAGCGGTTGTTGACCATGCCCTTGCGAGCCAGCGATTCCATGCGCTCGCCGTCGAAGGCACTGGTATCGTCACGGAAATGAAGGACGAGCAGGTCGGGATCGTCGGTGGCATACACCGATTTGGCCTTGCCGGCGTAGAGTTCTTGGCGCTTTTCCATGGGGATCTCCAGAAGGGATGAAGGCATGACCAGAGGATGGCAATTCAGGTGATCGCCTGCCAATCCAGCCCGCTGTCCTGGGCGGCGATCGTCAGACGTGAGCCGTCGCCGTCGAGCAGCGGCGTCAGGGTCTCGAGGACGAGCTCGGGGCAATTGTTGTGCTCGGAAAGATGCGAGCAGACGATGCGCTGCAGGCGATCGAGGCCCAGGCGCTGGAGCAGCGCCGCCGCCTGGACGTTGGCCAGGTGCCCCCAGTTGCCACCAACCCTGCGCTTGAGCCGCGGTGGGTAGGGCCCGACCTCGAGCATGTAACGATCATGGTTGCACTCGAGTATCAGCGCATCGCAGCCGCTGAAGGCTTCGACGACATGATCGGTGGGTTGGCCCAGGTCGGTCAGCACGCCAAGATGGCAGCCGCGCGATTCGAAGCGGAACTGGACCGGCTCACGGGCATCGTGTGGCACCGTGAACGGATCGATCACGAGGCTCCTGACCGCGAAGCGCGATTGCGGCGTGATCCAATGGCGGCAAGGCACCTCGCCCAGACGTCCCGAGAGCCATGTACCCGGCGTGATGTAGACCGGCACGGCATAGCGCCGCGCCAGAGGGCCGACACCGCGCAAGTGATCGCCATGCTCGTGGGTCACCAGCACGGCATCGAGCTGGCGCGGATGCAGGCCAAGACGCGCCAGCCGTCGCTCGGTCTCGCGCAGGCCGAAACCGCAGTCGACCAGCACCATGGTCTCGTCGTCGCTGACCAGGGTGGCGTTGCCCTTGCTGCCGCTACCGAGCGAGGCAAAGCGAAGCTTGCCCATGGCCGGCGACGGCTCGTTGGCCTGCCCCTGCTGCATCAGCGCAGCAGGCCCGACACCCGCTCGAGAAGCTCGCGGGCGTCCCTTTCGGTGAAGCGCCGCTCGCTCTCGTTGACGGCACGCAGCGTGGTGCGCTCGGGGCCGTCGAACTCCAGTACCAGGCGAATCTGCTGGGGCATCTGGCGCACGTCGGGGCTCAAGATGATCTGAAGCATGCCGCGGTCACGCTCGGAGGCGGTCATGTAGTTGACCAGGAAGTCGTGCTGCTGCGGATTCTGCTCGAGCAGCTCACGCCGGTTCTCCACGCTGAAGTCGGCTTCCAGTTGATGGTTCAGTTCGGCCCAGACGCGGTCGATGTCGAGCGGAATGCGTACGACCCACTCGCCGCTGTCGAGCTGCTCGAAGCGCAGGCGATCCTCGCGCGACATCTGCTGCCCAGCCAGCGACGCGGCACTGGCACTCTCGCTGCGTGCGCTGAAGTGCTGTTCCAACGCATCGAGACAGGCCGCCACCGGACGCCCATTCTGCTCGCAGCGAACCTCGCTGTCGCCGGCGCGCAGCCCCTGGCTCACGCTCAGCCGGCCCTGGGCCGTCTCCAGCACGCCTCGGGCGTCGTCGCTGGACTGGACCTGCAAGCCGCGAGCACGGGCGAAATCCTGCAGCTGCGGCCACACCATGCCCGGGTCTGAGCCGACCACCAGCCAGCGATCATTGCCGATCTCCCGCCGCTCGACGAAGTCCCGCTCCACCGCACCGCCCGATGCCAGGCGCTCCGGGCTGGGAGCGCTGAAACGCTCGCCGTCGGAGCGCAAGCTGCCTTGAGCCTCCGGTACCGGCATGGCGTCGCGATAACGCTGCTCGTTGCGCCCTTGCGGCAGGACCAGAGGCGCACTGCGCTGGGCCTTCACGTAATCGATGTTGCGGTCGTCATAGAAGCCTTCGCGGGCACAGCCAGCAGTGGCCAGGGCAGCGAGAGCCACCAGCGGCATCCATTTCAGCGCAGAATTCATGCATTCACCTTGCAGTCAGATTATCGGGGCGGCGGGAGCTTTCCAGGCCGCCTCAATCGTCGATTACGCCAGCCAGTTGCAGGGCCTCGTCCACCGTCGCATGGTACTTGCCGGACAGCCAGGTAAGCGGCAGACGAATGCCCTGCTCGATCATGCCCATGCGGTGCAGCGCCCACTTGACCGGAATCGGGTTGGACTCGATGCCCAGGTTGGTATGCAGCGGCATCAGCCGGGTGTTGATCTGGTGAGCGCGATCGGCGTCACCGGCGACCGCGGCAACGCACAGCTCGTGCATGGCCTTGGGCGCCACGTTGGCGGTAACCGAGATGTCGCCGTTGCCGCCCATCAGCATGAACTCGCAGGCGGTACCGTCGTCACCGGAGTAGAGCATGAAACCGCTGCCCTCGAGCCGCGCGATGAGGTCTTCGGCACGCTCGAGGTTGCCGGTGGCATCCTTGAGTCCGACGATGTTGCCGACCTCGGCCAGGCGCAACACGGTTTCGTTGTAGAGATCGGAGCAGGTGCGGCCGGGCACATTGTAGAGAATTACCGGAAGACGGCTGCCCTCGGCCACCGCCTTGAAGTGGCGATACAGCCCCTCCTGGGTAGGCTTGTTGTAGTAGGGACAGACCGACAGGCAGTAGTCGGCGCCCACTTCGCTGGCATAGCGCGCCAGTTCCACGGCTTCGGAAGTGGCATTTGCCCCGGTACCGGCGATGACCGGAATGCGGCCATTGACCTCTTCCACCACGGCGCGAATCACGTCGAAATGCTCGGCGAAGGACATGGTGGTCGGCTCACCGGTAGTGCCGGCGGCGACGATGCCGTCGGTACCGTTCTCCAGGTGGAAGTTCACCAAGCGGCGCAACGCCTCCCAGTCGATATCGCCATTGGCCTTCATCGGCGTCGCCAGGGCGACGATACTGCCAGTGATCATCCTCTCTTCCTCTGCAATAGCCGCTCATGCCGCACTCGGGTGTCGTATCGACAGGACCACGAGCAAAGGGTAAATGGTACTCAGGCGGCACAGGCCTGTACAGCACGGCCGACGCGCACTTTGACAGCACTCGCCGGGCTGCGTGTAATGAAGCGCTTTCCACCCCGTCAAGGAGCCCCTCATGACGCTAGCCATCGGTCAATCCGTGCCCGACTTCAGCGCCGCCGCCACCGGCGACACTACCGTCACGCTGTCCGCCCTCAAGGGTCGCCAGGTGGTGATCTACTTCTACCCCAAGGCCAGCACCCCGGGCTGCACCACAGAAGGCGGAGACTTCCGCGACCGCAAGGCCGAGTTCGACGCGGCCAATACCGTCATCCTCGGCGCCTCGCGCGATGGCATCCGCGCCCAGGAGAACTTCAAGGCCAAGCAGGCGTTCAACTTCGAGTTGATTTCCGACAAGGACGAGGAAATCTGCAAACTGTTCGACGTCATCAAGCTGAAGAAGTTGTATGGCAAGGAGCATCTCGGCATCGAACGCAGCACCTTCCTGATCGATGCCGAAGGCAAGCTTGCCCGCGAATGGCGCGGCGTCAAGGTCAAGGGGCACGCTCAGGAAGTTCTCGAAGCTGCCCAGGCACTGCATACCGCCAACTGAACCCAGCCGAGATCAGCGCCCCGCCGGCACCCGGCCGGGGCGCCCTCACTCCTCGAACTGTTGCTCCAGCTCGACGGGCTGGAGCGAGTCATGGTACTGCCGGATTCCTCTTGGCCAGGCATAGACCAGGGCCTTGAGCAGTGTGGCCAGGGGAATGGCGAAGAAAATGCCCCAGAAGCCCCAGATTCCACCGAAGAACAGCACCGCCACGATGATCGACACAGGATGCAGATTGACCGCCTCGGAGAACAGGATCGGCACCAGCACGTTGCCATCCAGCGCCTGGATCACGCCATAGGCGAACAACACGTAGAGGAACTGGTCGCTCATGCCGAAATGAAAGCCCGCTACGGCGGCCACCGGCAGGGTCGCCACGGCGGCGCCGATGTAGGGTACCAGTACCGAGCAGCCCACCAGTACCGCAAGCAGCGCCGAATACGGCAAGCCGAAGAAGGCGAAGGTGAAGAACGATACGGTGCCGACGATGATGATCTCGATGAACTTGCCGCGCACGTAGTTGGCGATCTGGTTGTCCATCTCCTGCCAGATACGCGTCATCAGCGAGCGCTGCTGGGGCAGCAGCGACAGGCAGAAATTCACTAGTTGATCGCGGTCCTTGAGCAGGAAGAAGACCAGAATCGGCACCAGCACCAGGTAGATGATCAGGGCCAGCAAGTTACCCAGCGAGGCCAGCGATAGCGACAGCGCGCGCTGGCCGAACTGGGTCAGCTCGCGGCCGGCGACGGCGATCCACTCCTGTACCTGGTCCGGCGTGACCAGGTTGGGATAACGCTCCTGGAGCTCATCCAGCCAGCGCTGGCCACTGGCGACGATGCGCGGCGTCTCCTGAACCAGGCTGACGAGCTGATTCCATATCAACGGCATCAGGATGAAGGCCAGCGCCAGCAGCACGCCGATGAAGGCCAGGAAGATCAGCGTCACGGCCAACAGGTGAGGCACGCCGCGTCGTGTCAGGGCGTTGACGCCGCCCTGCAGCAGGAAGGCGATCACCAGAGCGGTGAGGAACGGCGCCAGCATGCGGCCGAACAGAATCACTACGGCGAAGCCCAATATCAGCAGCACCAGCAGGATCACCGCCTCCTCGTCGGAGAAGTAGTGCTCGATCCAGCCCTTGAACACATCGCGCAGGATCATGAGGTGGGCTCCTCGCCCTTGCGCAGCCAGTAGTGGTAGACCTCGCCGCGCTCCTCACGCGCCATCAGCTCGTGGATGCTGTTGTCGGCAAAGGTCTCGAAGTCGCGCCAGGAGCCGGCATCGGTCGCCAGGATCTCGAGTACTTGGCCGGGCTTCAACCGAGCCAGTGCCTGCTTCGCCTTGAGCAGAGGCAGCGGGCAGGGCAGGCCACAAGCATCGAGCACATCATCTGGTTGCACAGCCATGTCGTCTCCCGAAAAATAACCAACGCTTATGCGCATCGGGCCATGCCCTTGCAACAAAGCGCAAAACCCTTGAGATTTAAAGGCACTTTGCAGGCCGAATCAATGTCGGATAGAGAACTGATCGCCGCTTCGAACGAGACTGGCACATGCTGCGCAAGACCCGATACTGCCTGACCACCGGTGCCATCGCGCTGGCCTTGGGCCTGGCTGCCCCCGCCCCGGCTAGCGCTACGGAGGATTATGGACTGCCCAGCCTGACCGGCAGCAGCCAGGCCATCACCGGCGAGGAGTTCCGCCTGGGTCGCGCCTGGCTGCGCCAGTTTCGTGCCCGCACTCCCAGTTGGCAGGACCCCATCGCACAGGAATACGTGGAATCGCTGGTGTCACGCCTGCTGCCTCACAGCGGGCTTACCGGCTCCAGCACCGTCGTCACACTGGTGGATAACCGGGCCCTCAACGCCTTCGCCGTGCCGGGTGGCGTCATTGGCGTCAATGCCGGCCTGTTCGCCTTCGCCAGAGAAGAGGATGCCGTCGCCTCGGTGCTGGCCCACGAACTGGGGCACCTCTCCCAGCGCCACTACTCACGCGGCCGGGCGCGCGCCGAGCAGACCCAGTTGCCGGCCATGGCGGCGATGCTGGCCGGAATGCTGATCGCCGCCAGCGGCGGCGGTGACGCCGGCATCGCTGCCGCCATGGGCTCCCAGGCCGCCTTCATTCAGGATCAGTTGGCCTACTCGCGGCGCTTCGAACAGGAGGCCGACCGCCTCGGCCTGCAGACCATGGCCCAGGCCGGCTTCGACCCCGATGCCATGGTCAGGATGTTCCGAGCCATGCAGCGCCAAGTGAGCCTGCAGGGCGGCAACCCACCGGAGTTCCTGCTCACCCACCCGCTGACCGAGTCGCGCATCAGCGATGCCGAGTCCCGCGCCTCTCAGCTCGAGCCGATGCGCCCTCGCGACGACGACCCGACCTACCACCTGGTGCGCGCCCGGGCGTTGCTGGCGGTGAATCAGCGCGACCCGCAGCAGGCGGCGACACGCCTGGCCCAGGATGACGCCCCGGCAGAGGCCAGGCGCTATCTCGACGCCCTGATCGACGCCCACCACGGCCGGACCGACAGCGCTCTCAGCCAACTCGACAGCCTGGCACGAGAGCTGCCCGACCTGGCGCTGCTGCCGGTCAGCGCCGCCGAGGTCGCCTTCGAGGCAGGCCGCTACGACGACGCCACCGAGCGCAGCCGACGCCTGCTGCGCCTGATGCCGGGCCACATGCCGGCTACCCGTATACTGGGCGAAGCGCTGCTGCAGCGCGACCCCAACGAGGCCTATCGAATCCTGAATGAGCTGGCCAACCGCCGTCCCGAGGACCCGCAGGTCTTCACCCTGCTCGCCGAAGCCGCCGGCCGCAGCGGCCGCGAGGCCTGGGGCCACCTGGCCCGGGCCGAGCAGATGCAGCTCACCGGCGAGATCGACCGTGCCATCCGTCAGCTCGACGTGGCCCGCCGAGTGGCGGAACAGAGCGGCGCGACCAACGCCCTGGCGCGCATCGAGCAGCGGCGGGAGGATTTCGTCGGTTACCGGGAGACGATGGAGAAGTTCTAAAAGAGGAAAGATGGAAGAGCGAAGAAGGAAGAACAGATGAGATGAGGCAAGCTTGTGCTTTCCTCATCTCGTGCAGCTGCATAACACTTGGCACCATCTTCCATCTTCCTTCTTCAGGCTGCGAAGCAGCCTTCTCTGCACTCAGGAATTGAAATTGAGCATGCGCTCCAGCGGCCTGAGGGCTTTCTGGCGCAGCTCGGCGTCGACGAAGATCTCGCCGCTGCCCTCGCGCAGGGCGCCGGCCAGGTTGTCCAGCGCGTTCATCGCCATCCACGGGCAGTGGGCGCAGCTGCGGCAGGTGGCACCGTTGCCGGCGGTGGGGGCCTCGAACAGGGTCTTCTCCGGCACCATCTGCTGCATCTTGAAGAAGATGCCGCGGTCGGTGGCAACGATCAGCTTGTCGTTCGGCAGCTCCTTGGCCGCCTTGATCAGCTGCGAGGTGGAACCGGCCACATCGGCCAGTGCCACCACCGAGGCCGGCGACTCCGGGTGCACCAGCACGGCGGCGTCGGGATAGAGTCCCTTGAGGTCCTCGATACCCTTGGCCTTGAACTCCTCGTGCACGATGCAGGCGCCATCCCACAGCAGCATGTCAGCGCCGGTCTTCTGCTGGATATAGCCACCCAGGTGCTTGTCCGGCGCCCACAGGATCTTCTCGCCGCGGGCCTGCAGGTGCTCGATGACGTCCACCGCGATGGAGGAGGTCACCACCCAGTCGGCGCGCGCCTTCACCGCCGCCGAAGTGTTGGCGTAGACCACCACGGTACGATCGGGGTGCCGATCGCAGAAGGCGCTGAATTCATCCGCCGGGCAGCCGATGTCGAGCGAGCAGGTAGCTTCCAGCGTCGGCATCAGCACGCGCTTTTCCGGCGACAGGATCTTGGCCGTTTCGCCCATGAAGCGCACCCCGGCCACCACCAGGGTGTCGGCTGCGTGACGCGCGCCGAAGCGGGCCATTTCCAGCGAATCGGCAACGCAGCCGCCAGTTTCTTCAGCCAGTTGCTGAATGGCATCATCGGTGTAGTAGTGGGCCACGAGCACCGCGTTGTGCAGCTCCAGCAGACGCTTTATCTCGTCGATGCGAGCTTCGTCCTCGGCCGGGATGCGGGTCGGGCAGTAAGCACGGGCAAGGTGCTCACGCACCTCGATTCGGGAAGTCATGATCGTCATCGTGTCTACCACTGTGACTGGCAGGGGCTCCCCCTGCATGTACCGGGTGCATCGCTGACCGTACGCTCCGTACGGGCGATACTCCTGGGGCTGATAACGGCGTCTCTCGCCACCTCAGCCCATTGCGCTATCTTACACCACATCCCTGTGTTGCTGGCTATAGCGCATGGCCGCCTTGGCACTACATAACGAAATGGAGGCACGCACCGCCGTTTCAAGGTCGCCAACAGCAGAACGCCCCCGCCTCGTGAGAGGCGGGGGCGCGAGATCTGGTGGGTCGTGTAGGATTCGAACCTACGACCAATTGGTTAAAAGCCAACTGCTCTACCAACTGAGCTAACGACCCAGCACTTGCAAACAAGCTTCCAGGTCCGGAATGGTGGGTCGTGTAGGATTCGAACCTACGACCAATTGGTTAAAAGCCAACTGCTCTACCAACTGAGCTAACGACCCTTCCGAACGGGGGCAGATATTACTGATCACACCCCTGGCTGGCAAGGACTTTTTGACTTTCGTCCTGCCTCGACCCCCTACCTACCCTTGGAATTCTTGGGCTTGCGCATCGCCTGTACCGGGCGGCGCTTGTTCTTGTCGCGGCTCCAGCGATTCTTCTCGTCCGGCGTGAGCTCGGGCACCTTGCGCGGCGTCAGGCCGGCAGATTGGGCCAGGTCGTCGATCTCGTCCTGGGACATTTCCACCCACTCACCCGCCTTGGCGCGCTTGTCGAGGAAGATGTTGCCGTAGCGTACCCGCTTCAGGCGGCTCACCGTGAGCCCCTGGGATTCCCATAGCCGGCGCACCTCGCGGTTGCGACCTTCCATGATCACCACATGGAACCAGGTGTTGATCCCTTCGCCGCCGAACTCCTGCACGTCGGTGAAGCGCGCCGGACCATCCTCGAGCATCACGCCCTCGACCATGGCCACGATATGTTCCTTGCGCACTTCGCCCATCACCCGCACGGCATATTCGCGCTCGATCTGGGTGGAGGGGTGCATCAAGCGGTTGGCCAGTTCGCCGTCGGTGGTGAACAGCAGCAGGCCGCTGGTATTGATGTCCAGGCGGCCGATGGCGATCCAGCGCTCGCCCTTGAGGCGCGGCAGACGCTCGAACACGGTGCGCCGCCCCTCGGGGTCCTTGCGCGTACACAGCTCGCCTTCCGGCTTGTTGTACATGATCACCCGTCGCGGCGTCTCCTCGGCGCCGCGCAGGGTCACCGGGCGATCATCGAAGGCGACCCGGTCGCGCATCTCGATGCGATCGCCGAGCGTGGCGACCTTGCCGTTGACCTTGACACGGCCGGCCTCGATGGCCGCTTCCATCTCGCGGCGCGAGCCCAGCCCGGCACGGGCCAGGACCTTCTGCAGTTTTTCGGTATCGCTCGTCATGTGTCGTCTGACTTCTCGTCTTCGGTGGATTCCGCCCCCGCTCCGCCGTCATCGTCGACGCTGGTGCGGGCACGTTCGGCCAGGCGGGCCTCGAGATCGGCGAAGCTCAGCCCTGGCCTGTCGGACGCCTTCCCGGCGTGTGGTACGTCGGCCGTCCCGGCCGTCGTTTCGTCAAGCATGTCGTACGCTTCGGTACGCTTGTCGGCATTCTCATCTTCGTCGCCGGCGCCATAGCCGGCCTCGTCCGCGTCGTCGGTCATCTCCTCTCCGCCCACGGCCTCTTCGTCGGCCTGCGCCAGCAGCGCGCTGGGCGGCGGTGGGGCCTCGTCCTCGAACACCGGCTCCGCCAAGCCCTTGAGCTCGTGCATGGGCGGCAGCTCGTCCAGGGTCTTGAGCCCGAAGTCATCAAGGAACTGGCGGGTGGTGGCATAGACCGCCGGGCGGCCCGGCACGTCACGGTGTCCGACCACGCGAATCCAGCCACGTTCGGCCAGGGTGCGCATTATCGAGCTGCTCACCGCTACCCCGCGCACCTCCTCGATGTCGCCGCGGGTCACCGGTTGACGATAGGCGATCAGCGCCAGGGTCTCCAACAGCGCTCGCGAGTAGCGCTGCGGGCGTTCGTCCCATAGTCGCGAGACCCAGGGCGAAAGGCGCGGGCGAATGCGCAACTGATAGCCCGAGGCGGTCTCGATCAGCTCCATGGCACCGCGTTCGTGGCGCCCCGCCACCCGCTCCAGCGCCTCGCGCAGGCTGCGCCGCTGCGGCCGCTCGTGGTCGCCAAACAGCCCCTCGAGGCGCTCGAGCGACAGCGGCTCGGCCGCCGCCAGCAGTGCCGCCTCGAGGATCTCGTCGAGGCTGTCGGGCTGCTCCATGGCGGTCATGCGGTGTCACCCCCCTCGGGCATGCTCCCCTCCTCGGCAAAGGGACTCTCGGCGTCGGCGCCATCATCGTGGAAGAGCTCCTCCTCCGACTCCTCTCGCGGCGCACGGGCGCGCACATGGATCGGCGACAGCGGTGCATTCTGCACGATCTCGATCATCGCCTCCTTGGCCAGCTCGAGAATGGCCATGAAGGTGACGATGACCCCGGCGCGCCCCTCCTCGAGGGTGAACAGCGCCTCGAACGGCGTGTAATGCTCGTGGTTGAGGCGCTCCATGATCGCCAGCATGCGCTCGCGGGTCGAGAGCACTTCGCGCCCCACCTGGTGAGCCTGGTTGAGCTCGGCCCGGCGCAGGATACCGGCCAAGGCGCCGAGCAGTTCATCGAGCTCCACCTCGGGGTGAATCACCCGTGCCTGCAGCGGCGGCAGTGCCGCCCGTGCCGGGAACCAGTCGCGGCCCACCCGCGGCAGCCCGGCCAACGCCTCGGCCGCGCTCTTGAGCTGCTCGTACTCCTGCAGGCGGCGGATCAGCTCGGCACGCGGGTCGTCTTCCTCGTCGTCGCCTCCCTCCCTGGGCGGGCGCGGTAGCAGGGTTCGTGACTTGATCTCGGCCAGCATCGCCGCCATCAACAGGTACTCGCCGGCCAACTCGATCTCCATCGCCTTCATCAGCTCCACATACTCGATGTACTGGCGAGTGATGGCGGCTACGTCGATGGCCAGGATATCCAGGTTCTGCCGACGAATCAGGTAGAGCAGCAGATCGAGCGGCCCCTCGAACGCCTCGAGGAAGATCCGCAGCGCCTCCGGCGGGATATACAGATCCTCGGGCAGTTGGGTGATCGGCTCGTCGAACAGCCGCGCCAGCACCGCCGACTGGGTCTCGGCGTCGCTCGCGTCCGGCTGATGGGGAACAGCCGTGTGGGGCGTCTCGCTCACGCGGGGCTGGCCTCCCGGCTGGGCTTGTCTGAAGATCGATCACGCAGTCTACCAAGAGCGCGGGGGTCAGGGTAAGTCCGGCTCACCCAACCGTCATCCGGGCCACCTCCCCTTGAAGACGCGCGCCGGCAAGGCATTCCAGGCGCCTGGCCTCCAGGACACCGCGGACACGGGCCCGGGACCGTAGCGTGATCTTGTCGCCAGCCTTCAGGGTTCCCGTTACCTGCCCATCGACGCTGACCTCACGCCCTTCCAGATGCGATGATACCCTTCCGCTCACCGTCACCATGACGTGATGGTCCTTGGCGATGACGGCCCCCTCGACGCTGCCCTTGACCACGACCGGCTCATTGGCAATGAGCCGGCCCGATACTCGCGTCGCCACACCGATACGGCTCCCCTCGGCGCTACTCTGCGTGCAGGCAATGGGCTTCGCCGTGACGCTCTGTGCACCGACAGGCGATACAATCGCCGAAACGACCGGAAGCAAGCGCGTCCGAGCGGTATGTACCTCCGATGCCGCGTTCTCTGTCAGCTCCGCAGCGTGGCGCTTGCGCTTGCGCCGCCCTCCATCCCAGACGATCAGCGTCATGGCAGCCACGCCGAGAAAGATAAACCATGTCTGAATGCCCACATCCCTACTCCATGCCCGCGTAGCCTTCCTTATAGGTGCCCAGCCCCAGAGGCAGTGTCGAGAAAAAGCCGCCAGATACCACATAGCTCCGCGCTTTGATGTTCCCGCAAGCGAGCTAGGCTGCTTGGCTATTCGTCGATCTTGGAGGCCTGCATGTTCCACAAGGCAAAGCACCGTCAACCGGAAGCAACGCCAGCCAGCGTCGCGACCGATACCGACCGGACGCCACCGCCTCGCCAGGAAGCGCCCGCGACACGCCCTGGCGTTTCGGTGATCGGCAGCCATACCCGAGTGCAGGGAGATATCGATGCCGGGGAGGATCTGACCGTGGCAGGCCACGTCGAGGGCACGATCACTTGCAAGCAGAATACCGTCACCCTGGGCAATAGCGGCCGCATCGTCGGTGACGTCTACGCTCACACTCTGCATGTCTCCGGTGAGGTCGAGGGCAATCTCGTGGCATCACATCGCGCCACGATCCACAAGGACGCCAATGTCAGGGGGATGATCGTCACGCCATGCCTGATGCTCGAGGACGGCAGTTCTTTTTACGGAAGTATCGATATGGATCCCGGGAACGAACTCCTCAAGGAGGCGTTCGGCGAGCTTGCCGACAGCAGCCGGATACATGCCACATCGGCATCCGACGATAGCGAAGTCGTCGAGGACGCCGCCGGCGCACCCGATGCGACGTCCGCGTCATGATGCGGTGCCCAACGGTCGAGCGGTCAAGCTGATCCGGCTCCCTGCGGCGAAGGGGGCGCCCCCTCATTCCACCGCTTCGGCCTTGCGGTAGCGCCCGGTGTAGTCGAACAGCTTCTCCCGTACTTGCCAGTGGCGACCCACCTTCCGCCCCACCACGAAGTCCGGGTGCCGCAGGCGCCGACGCTCGGCGACGACCGCCTCCGCGCTCATCGGCCGCCAGCGCGCTCCCGGCGCGCGCAGATGGTGGCGCAGGAATACGGCAGCAAAAGCAGCGCGCTGGGCTGCGGTCTCCAAGGCGAACCACTCGGCCAGCGTCTCCCCATCCTCGTCGTGGTAGGTGATCTTGAGACGCGGCAGGCCACGCCCGTTAACGGTGGCCTCGAGTTGCATTCCTGCCACCCGCAGCACCTTCGCATCCCTGAGGCGCAGCGCCTCCTTGAGCTTGTCGTCGGCGTCGACCAGCAGGGTCTCGCAGCCGTGGCAGCGCCGCGCGGCGATGTCGTTCTCGGCGCCGCACTCGCCGCAGGTCTTGAAGCGATAGCGAAACTCACACTGTCTACGAGCGCTCGACGCCGCACCTCGCTCTTTATAGGCGCCCGACGCCGCGCCTCGTTGGCCACTGCCCTCCCCGCAGGAAGGGTCAGGATCGTTGATGAGCCCTTGGCAGCGCCTGCCGAAGTGTTCGATGACGATGTCGCCGTCGCGCCGCCCCCAGAACAGGTTGGCATGACCGCAAACGGGGCATTCGACCTGCACCGGCTCGGTGTCCGAGGCCGGCCTGGGGCTGCCCACCTCCGGCGCGTAGAGATCCCAGGGGTTGCCGGCGTAATCGAGAATTAGGCAGTCGGTCTTGCCCGGTGCGAGTCGCAGGCCGCGTCCCACGATCTGCTGGTAGAGGCTCACCGACTCGGTGGGCCGAAGGATCGCGATCAGGTCGACGTGGGGCGCGTCGAAGCCAGTGGTCAGCACCGCTACGTTGACCAGATACTTTAGTTCTTGCGCCTGGAAGGCGGCGATGATTCGCTCGCGCTCGCGCGATGGCGTCTCCCCAGTGATCAGGGCCGCCTCGGCGGGCGGCAGGTAGCCGAGAACCTCCTCAGCGTGGGCTACGCTGGCAGCGAAGATCATCACCCCACGACGGTGCGCGGCGCGCGTGATCACTTCGGCGATGATCCCCGGCGTGGCGCGGCTGCCCGCCACTACCCGGTTGAGTTCTTCTTCCCGGAACAAGCCATTTGCCCCCGGCGCCAGCGCCGAGAAATCGTAGCGCTCGACCGCTGCGTCGATACGGGTCGGCGGCGCGAGATAGCCCTGCTTGACCATCAGTCTCAACGGCTGCTCGAAGACACAGTCGCGAAAGAAGCAATCCTCGTCGCCACGTACCATGCCGTGATGATGGCGGTGATAGATGAAACCTTGCCCCAGGCGATAGGGCGTGGCGGTCAGCCCCAGCACCTTGAGCCGCGGATTGGCCTGGCGCAGGCACTCGATCACGCGGCGGTAACTGGCGTCCTTGTCCGGCGAGACCCGGTGGCATTCGTCGATCACCAGCAGGGTGAAATTGGCCTGCCCCTGAGCAGCGGAGTCGAAGCGCTCCAGGTTGCGCACCACCGACTGCACCGAGCCGAACACCACCTGGCGCGCGCTCTCCTTGCGCCCCAGGCCGGCACTGAAGATATCCGCCTCGAGGCCATAGGCCAGGTATTTGGCGTGGTTCTGTTCCACCAGTTCGCGCACATGGGCGAGCACCAGCACCCGTCCGCGGGCGAGGCGCGCCAGCTCGGCAATCACCAGCGACTTGCCGCTGCCGGTGGGCAGCACCACTACCGCCGGCTCGTCACTGGCGCGAAAATGCGCCACCACGCGGCGCACGGCCTCCTGCTGGTAGGGGCGCAGCGAAGGACAGCGAGAAGTGGGCATGACGGCTACGGCGGTGGAACTCATGGGAGGCCAGTCGGGGCGATCGAGGCTCACATGTTAACCGTCCTCGGATTTTTCGTCAGGTCAATATGGACCGGCAAAGCGCGGCTTGCGCCCTGCCATTCTGGCCGCCACGGCTTCCAACTGCTCCTCGCCGCCGAGCAGGCCCCGCTGCAGGCTCGCCTCCTGCGCCAGGCACTCGCGCTCCGACATGCCCGGGGTGCGGGCAAGGAGTTCACGGGCCGCGGCCACAGCCTTGGGCGAGCGAGCGGCCACCGCGGTGGCAATGTCGCGAGCGGTACCTTGCGGGTCGTCGGCCAGTCGAGTGGCAAGGCCCAACGCTACGGCTTCCTGCCCGTTCACCTTGCGACCCGTCCAGGCCAGCTCGCGCAGCACGTCGCGGCGAATATTCTCTCCGGTCACGCTGATGGCCATATCGGGAATGATCCCCCAGACGATCTCCAGCAGCGCCAGCCGAGCCTCGCGGTGCACCACGCGAATATCGGCGCCCAGCGCGATCTGCAAGCCGCCGCCATAGACATGTCCATGCAGGGCGGCAATCACCGGCACGCCGGCGTCGCGCCAGCCCAGCGCCAGACGCTGCACCGGGTTGATGCCTTGCTCGTCGGCGGCCAGCAACGAAGGCAACCGCTCGGGACAGGACATGATCGCCGCCATGTCGAGGCCAGCGCAGAAGCTCTCGCCCTCCCCCTTGAGTACCACGGCGCGCAAACCGTCGAGTTCGCGCAGGCGCTGCTGCGCTGCCAGCAGGGCGTCGATCATTTCCCAGTCGAGGCCGTTGTGCTCGCGGGGCCTCGCCAGGGCGACCTCGGCCACATGGTCCTGAAACGTAAGTGTCACCCGTTCATGAAAAACTTGCTGTGTCATGCCTGGCTGCCTCATGTCATTCGTCAAGGCAGTCTGGCGCGACGGCTACAGTTGTCAAACCTTCGTTTCATTTTGCTTCGATGGATTTTTTCGCAATTCGTCTATAGTGAGAGTTCAGTGCTGTGTCGGACGAAGCCACCAAAGGGCAATGGGGAAGTAGCGTGGCTTTCGTCATACCCGTGGATGGAATCACTGGTTCATCGGACCTAAACGTCGCGAAACTTGATGAAGGTCATGCAAATCGGAGGCATTCTCTGAGCATCATTGAGGCCGCTAACATGCGGGGAAGCGGCTGATGCTCGGCCTTCGTAAAGAGGACACCGCCATGCCAGAAAAACCAACAAGGATCACCAGGCTGGCCCTGGTGCTGGATGAGCTTCTGACACTCGCCGAGGCGCACGAACGCAACGAGGTCATGCGCTATCGACGACTCGCTTTCAGCTTCCTGCCCTTCGATACCGCCGTAAGCCGCCTGATGGCTTCACTTGGAATCCAATGCGAAATGCGCGTCGAGGAGCTACGCCGCCTCTCGCGCCAGCTGGGCCTTCCGGAGTCTTCCGGCGTCCAGGCACAGCCAAGCGCTGCCTTGGCAGCGCCTTTCTTCGTCAGTACCCAGGCAGTGGCATACGAGGTCTTGACCCAGGCGGTGACCGACGCCGGATACTCGCTGCACTTCCACGAGCATCTGCGCGAAGCCAGCACCGTACCCGCGCTCTATCCCGCTCTGACGGCAGTCATCAAGCAGAAGCGTGCGGAACATACCGTGTTGGAGGGTTTCCTCGCTTCTCGAAGTGAATCGACGCAGATGGAACAGCGCGCCTGAAAGCGATGCCTTAGCCGGGCAGCGCAGCCAGCCATAAAACGGCAGGGATGAGCCAGGACAGCTGTAAACGAAGAGGCGGCCAGCAGGCCGCCTCTTTTACTACATGTCTTTCATGCTGATCGCGAATCAGCCAAGCCACACACGGGCATTGCGGAACAGCCGCATCCAGGCGCCGTCACGGGTCCACTCCGCGGTACGCCAGGAATTGCTCACGGCACGCATCAGACGCTCCGGGTGCGGCTCATCATGTCATGTCAGGCCAGCAACAGGCCCTGAAGCAGCAGATAACCGGGCAGCCAGGCGGTCACCAAGCCCTGTGCCAGGGCGGTGCGCGCCACCAACGGCTGCAACTGAGGGCGATGGCAGAGCATCAGGTAGAAGCCGAACCAGAGCACCGTCCAGGCCAGCCAGTTGAATCCCGACCACCAGCCCCAGAGCCCCTCGGCCACCACCAGTTGCAGCAGTCCGGTAGGCAGCGCGGTGAGCGCCACGAAGAGGCAGAAGTAGCCCAAACCGTGACCGGAGCTACCGTTGCGGCGATTGATGGCCACCCACAGGTAGGTAAAAGCAAATAGCAGGGTCATGGCCGCGGCACGCACGCTGACCGCATCGGCCCCCGGGCCGAAAGCGGCATAGGCCGCCACCGCCAGGCTGACGCCCCCGGCGAAGAAATTGATCACCTGGATCTCGCGATCCTCGATGCGTCCCAGCATCCACAGACCGTTGAGCACCAGTACCGCGCCCACGTAGAGCAGACTCAGCCCCTCATGCACCTTTACATTCTCCCGGCTCGGGGCGCCAACCCCATGCCGGTGCCCCTGTCAGGCGCTCTTATAGCCGCAAGCGGCGACCTCGGCAACAGATTTGTGGAAATAAATTCCATCTCTTGTCGAGCCACAAAAAGGCGGCCCGAAGGCCGCCTTGTCTGGACACGCAGGAAGGCGCTTAGCCCACCCATACGCGGGCATTGCGAAACAGCCGCATCCAGGCGCCGTCGCGGGTCCACTCTGCGGGACGCCAGGAGTTGCTCACGGTCCGCACCACCCGCTCCGGGTGAGGCATCATGATGGTGACGCGCCCATCCGGCGTAGTCAGGCCGGTGATGCCGGAGGGCGAGCCGTTGGGATTGGACGGATAGTGAGTGGTCACCTGGCCGTAGTTGTCGACGTAGCGCAAGGCGACCTGTGCGCTGCCCTGCATGCTGCGCAGGTGGGCGCTGTCGCGGAACTCGGCACGTCCCTCGCCGTGAGCCACGGCGATCGGTAGCCGCGACCCCTCCATGCCGGCCAGCAGGATCGAAGGATTCTGCTCCACCTGTACCATGGCCACCCGCGCCTCGAACTGCTCGGACTCGTTGCGCACGAAGCGCGGCCAGTTCTCGGCACCGGGGATCAGTTCCTTGAGCTGGGCGAACATCTGGCAGCCGTTGCACACCCCGAGACCGAAGCTGTCGTCGCGCTCGAAAAAGGCTGCGAACTGCTCCTGCGCACGCGGGTTGAACAGCACCGACTTGGCCCAGCCGCCACCGGCGCCGAGCACGTCGCCGTAGGAGAAGCCGCCGCAGGCGACCAAACCTTTGAACTCCTCGAGGGAAACGCGCCCCTCGAGGATGTCGCTCATGTGCACGTCCACCGACTCGAAGCCGGCACGGTCGAAGGCCCAGGCCATTTCCACATGACCGTTGACGCCCTGCTCGCGCAGGATGGCCACAGCCGGACGCAACGTATTGACGAACGGCGCGGCGACATCCTCGTCGACATCGAAGGTGGCAGTGGCCGAGAGGCCCGGATCGCGGCCGTCGAGCAGGCCGTCGAACTCGCTCTTGGCGCAGTCGGGATTGTCGCGCAGCGCCTGCATGCGGTAGCTGGTCTCGGCCCAGGTGCGCTGGGTCAGCAGCCGGGTGGTCTCCAGCAGCGGTTCCTCGAACAGGGTTACGCGCACCTGGTCGTCATAGCGCGGCCGGGCGATGACGCCGCAGGTCTCGATGCCGGCCGCGGCAAACTGGGCCAGCACCTCTTCGGTATGCTGACGATTGACCTGGATCACCGCACCGAGCTCCTCGGCGAACAGTGCATCGACCGCCTGGGTCGGCTCGTCGATCAGCCAGTCGAGCTTGATCTCGAGGCCGGCGCGAGCGGCGAAGGCCATCTCCAGCAGGGTCACCAGCAGGCCACCGTCGCTGCGGTCGTGATAGGCCAGCAGTTTGTCGTCGCGGTTGAGCCCCTGGATCACGGCGAAGAACGCCTTGAGATCCTCCGGGTCGTCGAGATCGGGACACTCGTTGCCGACCTGGCCGTAGACCTGCGCCAGTGCCGAGCCGCCCAGACGGTTCCGGCCACCGCCCAGGTCGATCAGGATCAGGTCGCTCTCGTCCTGGTCGAGGTTGATCTGCGGCGTCAGGGTCTTCAGCGCATCGGTGACCGGAGCGAAACCGGTGACCGCCAGCGTCAGCGGCGCGATGACGCTCTTCTCCTCGGCCTCGTCGTCGCTCCGCCAGGCGGTACGCATGGACATCGAGTCCTTGCCCACCGGGATGGCGATACCGAGCTGCGGGCAGAGCTCCATGCCCACCGCGTGGACTGCGTCGAACAGCGCTTGATTCTCGCCGACGTGGTCGGCGGCACTCATCCAGTTGGCGGAGAGCTTGATGTCGCCGAGCTTCTCGATGGGCGCTGCCGCCAGGTTGGTGATGGTCTCGGCCACTGCCAGCCGGGCGCTCGCGGCCGGGTCGATCAAAGCCACCGGTGGGCGCTCGCCCATGGCCATGGCCTCACCGGCATGGGTATCGAAGCTCGCGGTGGTGACGGCGACGTCGGCCACCGGCACCTGCCACGGGCCGACCATCTGGTCGCGGGCCACCATGCCGGTAATCGAGCGGTCGCCGATGGTGATCAGGAAACTCTTTGAGGCCACCGTGGGCAGGCGCAGCACACGCTCCATGGCCTCGCGCAGATCGAGGTTGTCGAGCATCACCCCGGGCAGCTCGAGCGCCTCGCGCTGGAATTCACGCTGCATCTTCGGCGGCTTGCCGAACAGCACGCTCATCGGCAGGTCGACCGGTTTCGTCGCGAAGTGACCGTCGCGCACCTCCAGGTGATGCGCCTCGGTGGCCTCGCCGACCACGGCGTAGGGGCAGCGCTCGCGGGCGCACAGCGCATCGAAGGTGTCGAGGTCCTCCGGTGCCACGGCCAGCACGTAGCGCTCCTGGGCCTCGTTGCACCAGATCTCCAGTGGGCTCATGCCGGGCTCGGCGTTGGGTATCGCGCGCAGCTCGAAGCGGCCGCCGCGCTCCCCGTCCTTGACCAGCTCAGGCAGGGCGTTGGAGAGCCCGCCGGCACCGACGTCATGGAAGAAGCGGATGGGATTGGCCTCACCCAGCGCCCAGCAGCGGTCGATCACTTCCTGGGCTCGGCGTTCCATCTCGGGGTTCTCGCGCTGCACCGAGGCGAAATCGAGGTCGGCGCTGGAGGCACCGGAGGCCATCGAAGAGGCCGCCCCGCCGCCCAGGCCGATCAGCATGGCCGGCCCGCCCATCACGATCAGCTTGCCGCCGACGGGGATTTCGCCCTTCTGCACGTGGCCTTCGCGAATGTTGCCGTAGCCGCCGGCGATCATGATCGGCTTGTGGTAGCCGCGCCGCTCGATGCCGCCGGCACCCAGGGTGTCCTGCTCGTAGGTACGGAAATAGCCGGTGAGATTGGGGCGCCCGAACTCGTTGTTGAACGACGCCCCGCCGATGGGCCCTTCGAGCATGATCGCAAGCGCCGACTGCATGCGCTCGGGCTTGCCGTAGTCGAACGCCTCCCAGGGCTGGACGAATTCGGGGATGCGCAGATTGGAGACGGTGAAGCCGGTGAGGCCGGCCTTGGGCTTGCCGCCGATGCCGGTGGCCCCTTCGTCACGAATCTCGCCGCCAGCGCCGGTGGCCGCCCCCGGATAGGGCGCGATTGCCGTGGGGTGGTTGTGGGTCTCCACCTTCATCAGGATATGGATCGGCTCGCGCTGCGCAGCGTACACGGCACGCTCGGCGACCTTGCCGGTCAGCGGCGCGGCGAAGAAGCGCGGAGCCGTGACTCCCTCGATCACCGCGGCGTTATCGCTATAGGCGGAGAGAACGTTGTCGGGCGAGGCCTGGTAGGTATTCTTGATCATCTTGAACAGCGAATGGCTCTGCGCCTCGCCGTCGATCACCCAGTCGGCGTTGAAGATCTTGTGCCGGCAGTGCTCGGAGTTGGCCTGGGCGAACATCATCAGCTCGACGTCCGAGGGGTTGCGCTCCAGGTCGCGGAAGGCATCGACCAGATAGTCGATCTCATCCTCGGCCAGCGCCAGGCCCAAGGAGAGGTTGGCTTCCTCGAGTGCCGCCCGCCCCCCTTCGAGGATATTCACCTGCCCCAGCGGCGCCGGTTCGTGATGAGCGAACAGCCGGGCGGCATCGGAGGCGTCGGTCAGCACGCTCTCGGTCATGCGGTCATGGAGGGTCTCGCGAATCGCCATGAAGGCGGCCTCGGACATCGGCGCCTTGAGTACCACGCGGTAGGCGATGCCACGCTCGATCCGACGCACCCTGCCCAGGCCGCAGTTGCGGGCGATGTCGGTGGCCTTGGACGACCATGGCGACTGGGTACCGATGCGCGGCACCACGAGGAACAGTTGGCCTTCGCTATCGAACGCGCTCTGGGAGTCGTCGCTCGCGCTTCTGATACCATAATCGAGCAACTGACCGAGAAGGTTGCGTTCCTCGTCGGAGAATTCACCGGCGTGATCCACGAAATGCACGTAGGCGGCGTGCAGGGACTCGACCTCGGGAACCCGTGCGCGCAGGGCAGCCAGCAGCTTGTCATGACGGAAAGCGGAAAGGGCAGGCGCGCCTCGAAGTTCGAGCATGTCTTGAAGCCTCTGAAGCAAGCGGAGGAAGGCCGCACGGCGGCGCAGAAAGGCGACATGATACTGGAAAGCGATGGGTAGACGAAATGCAGCAGATGACAGTCGTGCCTCGTGCCGTTATCGTGAAGCTCTCATCGCCGATCGTCGCCTGAATGCCCCAGTTTGATAGTCGTGTCCCGCTGAGCCGCCTGCGCCTGGCCGCCCTGTTGCTGCTGGGAGTCATCCTGTGCCTGGCGCCCTACCGTCATTTCGAGCCCCCCAGCGGCTTGCTGGAAGCGGTTCGTCAACGCGATTTCATCAGCATACACACGCGCAACACGCCGACCACCTACTACGAGGGGCGCCACGGCCCGACGGGGTTCGAATATGAGCTGATGCGCCACTTCGCCGACTTTCTCGGCGTCAGCTTGACCCTGGATGCCCGCCATCACATTCAGAGCGCGTTGGATGCGGTGCGCCAGGAAGGCGATCTGGCCGCGGCCGCCCTGCCGCTTGACCTGACCCAGCCAGACCTCATCTATAGTCGCCCGATCCTCGATCTGCAACCGCTGCTGGTCTATCGCCGCGGCCTGCCGCCGGTCGATTCCACGGAAGACCTCGCCGGTCTCACCATCGGTACCATTCGCGGCTCGGGTACCGATCGTGTACTGCGCGAACTGCAGGCCGAGCATCCGGAGCTCGGCTGGCGCGAATCATCCGACCTGGAGGTCGCCGAACTGCTTAGCCGGGTCGAGAGCGGCAGCCTGGATGCTGCCGTGGTCTTCGAGCATCAGTTTCGCATCAATCGGATCTTCTTTTCCGGCGTCGAGCGCGGCTTCCCACTGGGCAAGCCACTCTCGATGGCCTGGGCCTTTCCGGCCAAGGGTGGCTTGGGGTTGCAGCAGGAAGCCAACCGTTTCCTCGCCGGCCTGCAACGGCAAGGGCTGCTCGACGAACTGATCGCCCGCCACTTCGGCCATGACGACTATCTCGAATACGTTGGCGCGCGCACCTTCATCGCCCACCTCAACGAGCGCCTGCCCGACTACGCCGAACTGTTTCGCGAGGCGGCGCGCAATACCGGTTTCGACTGGAAGCTGCTGGCGGCACTGGGCTATCAGGAGTCGCACTGGGACCCAGAAGCCACCTCACCCACCGGCGTACGCGGGCTGATGATGCTGACGCAGCCCACCGCCAGCGAGATGGGCGTGAGCGACCGCCTCGACCCGGCCCAGAGCGTGGATGGCGGCGCGCGCTACCTGCGCCAGATCAAGGAGCGTCTGCCAGAATCGATCCAGGGCGAGGACCGCCTCTACATGGCCATGGCTGCCTACAACGTGGGGCTCGGTCACCTGTACGATGCGCGTACGATCGCCGGGGAGCTCGGCGGCAATCCCGACAGCTGGAAGGACGTACGCGAGGCGCTGCCGCTGCTGCAGCAACATGAATGGCATAGCAAGACTCGCCATGGCTACGCCCGTGGCGGCGAGCCGGTCATCTACGTGCGCAACATACGGCGCTACCATGAGATCCTGACCTACGTCGACCGCAGCCAACAGCAGTACCTGCAATTGAACAACCTGCCGAACGGCGAGGGTGATGGCGATAGCGATGGCGCCCCACTGTTCGACATCATCTCTCCCCTTCTCTAGAAGAGCGTGATCATGCATCGCCATGCCACCTTCTTCACCTACCTGGCCATCGTCCCGCTCGTCATTGGTGTCGCATTCCTGGGTGAAGGTAGTCCGTTGCATGAATTCGTCGCGCTCGGGCTAACGGGCATGCTCGTCCTGGCTAAATTGATGCTGCTGCGGGGCTGGCATGCGCCGGCCAAGCTTCTTGTCGGGCTCACCCTGTTGCCGCTGGCCCTGACGCTGGCCAGCTACGCACTGCCGGAGTACTGGATACCGCTGTCGCACTGGGACGCCATGAGTCACGGCCTGGCCAACGGGGTGACGCTGGAAGCCTGGCGTCCGGCGCTGCTGACGACCCTCAGCCTGATCCTGCTTGCCACGCTGATCGCCACGCATAGCCGATCCGCACTGGGCGGTCCTCTGCTGCTGCTCATGGCCGCGCTGCTGCTGGGCGTTCAGGGACTGCATGTCAGAGCGGATTCCGACCCTCAGCTGCTGCGGACAGCGGCCGGCCCTTGGTCCATGCTGGCCATGACAGCACTGCTGGCCGGCCTGGGCGTGGCCGCCCTGCCGGGCTGGCGGACCCACGCCGCCGCCCTCAGGCGCGCTCTGGCCCCATCCCTGGTCCTCGTCATGGCCGCACTGCTGCTATGGCACCATCAGAAAACCGTCACTGAGCGTGAACTGCATGCCACCGTCGAGACGCAAGCCCGGCAGCTTGGCGAGCACCTGACGCGTGAAATCCAGGACCACCTAGCCGCCGTAGAGCGCTTCGCCAACGTCTGGACCCTGTTCGATACACCACCCAACCAGGCCGAGTGGGCCGGACAGGCGGCACTCTACCATCGCGACTTCCGCTATCTGCTCAATATCGCCTTCGTCGATCCTGACAGCCGCATCACACAGATCTACCCGTTCAACGACATCAATCGGCGGGCCTTGGGCGTGCGTTTGTTCGATGCACAGCCTGCCGGGCGCGAAGCGGTCAGTCGCGCGCTCTTCGAGCAGCGCATCGGGCACACGGACGTCATCATGCTGCTGCAGGGCGTTCCCGGCATCATTCACTATCTGCCGATTCCGCTGAGCGAGCGGCACACCCTGGGCGCCGTGGCCATGGTCATCAGCCTGCCGATGCTGGCAGAAACCTTGTTCGGCGAAGTCGACAGGGAGCACGCCAGGTCCTGGCCAGCCAGGTCCCCGAAATCCGCCTCGGCCCCTGGCAGCACGAAGTGCAGCTCGACGTGGGCGACGTACCGCTGGGCCTGGTCGTTCAGCCCACGCACTCCCGCCTGCTGCAGCATCTGCCTCGGCATCCGATCGTCAGCCTCGTCACCGGCCTGACCCTGGCCTATCTGCTTTATCTGGTACTGCATGGCTATACCCGCCTGGCGCACCAGCATCGCCGGGTGCATGCCACCAATACTGAACTTCGCCGCGAGATTCGCACCCGCAGCCAGTTGCAGGAGGAGGTCGAGTGGCTGGCCCGCCACGATGAACTGACCCAGTTGCCCAACCGTCGCCTTTTCATGGAAACGCTGGAAGCCAACGCCACGCAACGGCCGTTGAGCGTCTTGATCTGCGATGTCGATCACTTCAAGCGTGTCAACGACCATCAGGGCCACCTGATCGGCGACCGCTACCTGGATCAGTTGGGCCGGACAGGACGCCGAATCATCGAACCGCACGATGGGTTGTTCGCCCGCTATGGCGGGGAGGAATTCGTTGCCTGCCTGCCGCAGGCCGACGCCGAACAGGCACGTGAGATTGCCGAAACGCTGCGCCAAGGGCTACAGGATGCCGAGCTACGACATCACGATGGCCGGATCCTGACGGCCAGTATCGGCGTCGTCACCTTGGTCGACGGCCCGCTTGATGTCGCCGTCCTCATGCAGGCCGCCGACGATGCGCTCTACCGCGCCAAGGCCGAGGGGCGCAACCGGGTCAGGGCCGCCCCACCGTTAACTGCCATGGAAAACGTCTGACGAGGCTGCCCCGTTCTCACGCCTGGTTTCGAAGAAGGCCTTGAGCAACTTCGCCGAACGCGCGGCGAGCACCCCACCCTCCACCGTGACCCGATGGTTGTACCAGGGCTGGGCGAACAGGTTGGCCTTCGATTCCACCATGCCGGTACGCGGCTCGGCAGCGCCGTAGACCAGCCGGTCGATACGGGCATGGATGATCGCTCCGGTACACATCAGGCAGGGCTCCAGGGTGACGTAGAGAGTACAGCCATCGAGGCGGTAGTTGCCCAGGTGCGCGGCGGCGGCACGCAGTGCGCGAATCTCGGCGTGGGCACTGGGGTCGTGGCCCGAAATGGGAGCGTTGTAGCCGGCACCGACGATCTCACCGGCGGCATCCACCACCACCGCCCCCACCGGCACCTCACCGGCGGCCAGCCCTTCGCGGGCCTGGTCCAGCGCCCGGTGCATGTAGAATTCGTCACTGCGCATCGGCGTGGACTCCGTTATGCTGTTGCCTGAAACAACCGTATGATATGCCAGAGGAAGCCCCATGCCCGATGCCCTGAATGCGCTCGTCGACCTGCTCGGCCTGGAAGAGATCGAAGAGAACCTGTTCCGCGGCCGTAGCCAGGATCTTGGCCTGCCGCAGCTGTTCGGTGGCCAGGTGCTCGGCCAGGCACTCTCGGCCGCCTCTCACACGGTGGATGCCAGCCGTCAGGCGCATTCACTGCACGGTTATTTCCTGCGCCCCGGGGACCCGCATCGTCCGGTAGTCTATCAGGTCGACGCCGTGCGCGATGGCGGCAGCTTCACCACTCGGCGCGTCACCGCCATCCAGAAGGGGCGTCCCATCTTCTTCTGCAGCGCCTCCTTCCATGGCCGCGAAGAGGGCATGAATCACCAGGTAGCCATGCCCGAGGTTACCCTTCCCGAAGCGCTGACCCAGGACCCGAGCGCCCGCCTGGAGCGCTTTCCCGGTCATCCGATCGAATTCCTGCATCTGGGCGACGAAGCCGAGCCGGGCCAGCCTTCGCGCAAGCGGCTATGGTTTCGCCTCACCGGCGAGCTGCCCGACGATCCGGCGCTGCACCGCTACTTACTGGCCTACAGCTCCGACTTCAACCTGCTGACCACGGCCTTGGTGCCACACGGCATTACCTTCCGCGACCCCAAGCTGCAGATCGCTAGTCTCGATCACGCGCTGTGGTTCCATCACGACGTCAAGGTCAACGACTGGCTGCTCTACGAGATGGACAGCCCCTGGGCCGGTGGTGCTCGTGGCTTCGCTCGCGGCAGCATCTTCGACCGCAGCGGCCGGCTGGTCGCCTCTACCGCTCAGGAGGGTCTGACTCGCCTGCGCGATACCCCCTGATGCCATTCCTATGAGGCCACTGTCGGACTAATGTCGTAGCCGCGGAAAGGGAGGAAGACCTAAAGAATCGCTGTGATCGGCCGATGTAAGTAAGTACTTACGATCGTATCAGTACACTTCCATCTCCGAGGTTTCGCAATGCAAGCATCCGCTCCCAAGGCCTCATTATTCGCACTGAGTCTTCAGGCTCGCCTTCTGCTCCTGGTCCTGTTGCCCCTGCTGCTGACCACTCTCAGCCTGGTGGTCATCGATGGCTATACTCGCGCCCAGGACAGCCGAATCAACCTGGAACATCAGCGTGAACTGCTCATCGACACGCGCAAGGCCGGGGTTCGCGACGTCGTCGAGAGTGCCCACACCGCCATCGAGCCCATCCTGCAAGCCTCCAGCCTCAGCGACGCCGAGAAGCGCGAGCGCGCCGCCGAGATCCTGCGCGCCATCAAGTTCGAAGGCGGCAACTACGTCTTCGCCTACCAGTACGACGGGCTCAACGTGGTGACCGCGCCGATGCCCGAGCGCGAAGGCACTAATATGTGGGACCTGCAGGCCCCGGATGGCTCCTACATCCTCCGCGACCTGATCGCCGCAGCGCAGCGGGGAGGCGACTTCTATGAGTACCCGTGGGAGCACCCGAGTTCCGGCACTATCGAGCCCAAGTATTCCTATGCGGCCAATGTGCCCGAGCTGGGCTGGATGATCGGCGCCGGCGTCTACGCTACCGAGATCGACGCCGCTATGGTCAGTGCCAAGGCCCAGGCGGCCGCCGAACTGCGTCACTCTATCCTGTTCTCGTCGTTGCTGGGCCTGGGGCTGTTCGTCGGCGTAGCGGTCGTATCGATCTGGCTGGTACGCCGCACCGTGGCTCCGATACGCCGCACCGCCGAAGCCATGCGCGACATCGCCAAGGGGCAAGGCGACCTGACCCGCCGGTTGAAAGTGGAGAGCCGCGACGAGATCGGCGAACTGGCGAGCCAGTTCAACGCCTTCGTCTCGCGCATGCAGGATACCCTGCGTGACGTGCGCCGCAGCACCGCGAGCGTGAACCAGGCCGCCGAGGAGATCGCCCAAGGCAGTGACGAACTCGCCACCCGCACCGAGCAGGCCGCCGCCAACCTGCAGGAGACCTCCGCCTCGATGGAGGAGATCACCGCCACGGTGAACCACAGCACCGAATCGGCCGAACAGGCCAATCAGCTGGTGGTGGCCACGTCCCAGGTCGCCCGCGATGGGGAGAGCGCCATGCAGCGGGTCGAGCGCACCATGGCCGATATCGACGCCTCGTCGAGCCGTATCGCCGAGATCGTCGGCCTGATTGACGGCATCGCCTTTCAGACGAATATCCTGGCGCTCAACGCCTCGGTGGAGGCGGCCCGTGCCGGCGAGCATGGCCGCGGCTTCGCCGTGGTGGCCCAGGAAGTGCGCACCCTGGCCAGCCGTTCCGGCGAGGCGGCCAAGGAGATCCGTGCCCTGATCAATACCTCCGTCGCCCATGCCCGCGACGGCAGCGAAATCGTCCAGCGCGCCGGTGCCACCATGCAGGAGATCGTCAATAGCGTGGCGCGGGTCAGCGACGTGATCGCCGAGATCAGTGCCGGGGCGCGGGAACAGAACGCCGGCATCGGCCAGATCAATACCGCCGTGGCCGAGATGGACACCATGACCCAGCAGAACGCCGCCATGGTACAGCAGACGTCTACCGCCGCCGCCGAAATGCGCCGCCACGCGCAGCACCTCGGCGACCTGATCGGAACCTTCGTCCTGGGAGAGGAAGGATCCACACAGCCGAAGGCGCAGCAACGGACCGTTCCTGCGGCTCGGCCCGCCGCGCTTCCGCGCCCCGCCGCGGACCCCAAGCCGCGCAAGGTGCATACTGCCGAGGAGGAGTGGGAAACCTTCTGACGAAGACGAACGGCCAGCCAGGAGGGCTGGCCATCTTGCCCTGTCGCCTCGTGTCTTCTCTACACGGTCAGGTACGAACGCCGGGCACGTCATGCCGCAGCCGCGGCACGGGTTGCGGCGGGGGGACGTCGGTGGAGACCTCCAGCTCTTTCTCCTCGCCCTCCTGCCAATAACGCAGCCGGGCGTCTTCGCCCACGGCGGTATCGCGTACCAGCTCAAGGTAGCGCAGCGGTGTGACGGGAACCTCTCCGTTCACCTCGAGCAGCAACGCGCCGGGGCGTAACCCGGCCTCCGCCGCCGGCCCGCGCACGTCGCTGACCAGCACGCCGGGGCGGTCGGGCAAGCCCAGCGCCTCGCGCAAGTCGTCGGTCGCCGGCGTGACGCTTATGCCCAACGCCACGACGACCTGTTCATCCAATCCTTCGTATTCGATATTCCGAGCCGCCTCGAGTACTTTGGGGGCCACGTGAATGCTTGCCCCCGCATAGAGGGCCAAGGCGATGGCATCGCTGGGCCGACTGTCGATGAGCAGCGTCTCTTCACGCCCCGGCAGGCGCAGTTCCAGCATGCCGAGAAAGGTGTGGTCGACGATGGCATCGACGTAGACCCGCTCCAGAGTGGCGTCGATTCCAGCGAGTACATCGCCCAGCAAGTCGTGGGTCATGGGTCGGGGCGCACGCTCACCGGCCAGCCCGCGCAGGATCGCACCCGCCTCGCTGACACCGATGAAGATCGGAATTACCTCGCGCACGCCCGGCTCGCGCAGCAGCACCACCGGTGGACCACCGAAGCCGGCCAGCCCCACCGTGGCGACCTCCACCTCGACCATCTCATCGATTTCAACAGCGAGTTCACGCGCACCCGCAGTCAACGGGCCCGCCAACAGCACGGCCCCGCACAGCAGCGGCAGCAGGTAGTGCCAGCGATTGGATAGTGGCATGGGCGTCTCCTGCAGGCAGTTGGTTTCAGCATGGCACCCGGGGCGCCTCCCTTCCATGTCGTCATGACAAGCGCTTTGCAGCCTTGCCGGCAATCAAGCCCACCGTCGGCATTATCCGGCCGGGGCGGCGCGCCATAGCGACATCTCCTGAAAGAGTCCCTCGACGCCGAGGCTGGCGGCCAGCAGCAGCACGAACCCGGCCAGCATGGCAAGCCACGAAGCTCGCCCCAGCGTAGAGACCTCCCCTTGGTGGGGTGCGAATAGCATCGCCGCAGCCACTCGCAGGTAGTAGTACAGCGAAACCAGGGTATTGAGCGCCGCGACCACGGCCAGCCAGGCATGGTCGGCCGCCAGCGTAGCCTCGAACAGCAGGAACTTGCCGAAGAAACCCACCAGCGGCGGAATGCCCACCAGTGACAGCACGGCAACGATCAGCACCACAGCCGCCAAGGGTTGCGCCCTGGCCAGGCCGCGATAATCGGCAAGGTCGGTGCGTCCGCGCAGATGAGTGACCACGGCGAAGGCGGCCAGGTTGGCCAGCGCATAGGCGACGAGGAAGACAAGCAATGCCGACACGGCACCTTCGGCGCGCCCGATCACGGCCACCGCCATCAACGCATACCCGGACTGGGAGACCGATGACCAGCCCAGCAGCCGGCGAACGTCGACCTGGCGAAGCGCCGCCAGGTTGCCCAGGGTCATGGTGACCGCCGAGACCAGCGCTACCAGCCAGAGCCCCTGCTCTCCCGGCAACAGCGCCACCAGACGCGCCAGCGCCAGCGCCGCTCCTACCTTGGGCGCCACGCTGAGCATCGCCGCAACCGGCGCCGGGGCCGCCTGGGCGACATCCGGCATCCAGGCATGCGCCGGAAACGCCGCCAGCTTGAAGGCAAGCCCCAGGATCACGCAGCCCACGGCCACACTGAGCACCAGACTGTCGCTCTGGGCAAGAAACGCGGCCAGGACGCGGTAGTCGGTGTCGCCGACCAGGCCGAACAGCATGACCACCCCGACACACAGCAGCGCATTGGCCAGAGCGCCGATCAGGAAGTACTTCATGCCCGCTTCCAGCGCCGGCGCGAACCCGCGGTGGTAGGCCACCAGCGGGTAGCTCGCCGCCGAGGAGAGCAGCACGCCGAGCAGCAGCTCCATGCTGTCGCCAGCCGCCGCCATGACCACGGCGCCCAGCAGCGCGAACAGGCACAGCGCATAGTACTCGCCATGCCGCGGGTCGCTGCGCATCCAGTCGGGCGACATCGCCATGGCAAGTGCGCCGCTACCCAGAATGACGAGCTTGGCCAGCGAGGCCGGTGCATCCAGGATCCACACACCAGAGAACGTCAGCGAAGGCGCTGCCGGCCACTGCACGACGACGGCACCCAGGGCGATCGTCAGCGTCACCAGAGCCGCACCGGCCAGCCAGCCCTGGCGGGCGTGCGGCAGGAAGGCGGCACCCAACACAATCATCACCGCCCCGATCAGCAGCGCCAGTTCGGGGGTCAGGTCCGCCACGGGCATCAGCGTCCTCCGCTCAGCAGGCTCGCCGAGGCCTCAACCACCTCGAGCAGGAAGTGTGGCGCCACACCGATCGCCACGACCCCCAGCGCCAGCACACCGAGCACCCCGATTTCGATCCGGTTGAGGTCGGGGAAATGTGCCAGGTGCTCGGGCAGCCGGCCGAAGAACAGCCGCCACAGCAGGTCGAGGAACAGCGCCGCGGTGATCACGATGCCCAGCACCCCTAGCACCGCCAGCCAGGGATAGACGGCGAAGGTGCCGGTAAACACCTGAAACTCGGCGACGAAGCCGGCCAGCCCCGGCATGCCGAGACTGGCGAAGGCGGCCAGCACGGTCAACGCGGTCAGCTGCGGCGCCCGGCGAGCCAGGCCACCATAACGCGCCATGGCATAATCCCCCGTGCGCTGCCACAGCGAGCCGCTGATCAGGAACAGCGAGCCGGTAATCAGGCCGTGGGCAACCATCTCCACCGTGGCACCGGTCAGCGCCAGCCGCCGTGCTTCATCATGCCCGCCTATCAGTGAAGCGGCCACGGCAATCCCCAGCACGGTGTAGCCCATGTGGTTGATCGAGGTATAGGCGATACGCCGCTTGAGGTTGGTCTGCCCCAGCGCCACCAGGGCACCGTAGAGAATCGCCACCAGCGCCAGCACTGCCACCGGCAGGGCGAAACGGGAGAAGGTCTCGCCGAGCATGGCCAGCGGCAGCCGGATCATGCCGTAGGTACCCATCTTGAGCAGTACCCCAGCAAGAATCGCCGAGGCCGGCCCCGGCGCATCGACGTGGGCCTGGGGCAGCCAGGTATGCACCGGTACCAGCGGGGTCTTGACCGCCAGCCCCACCATCATCGCCAGAAATACCAGGCTGGCATAGGTGCCCCTGCCCGCCAGCGGCTGCTGCTCGATGATGGCGCGCATGTCGAATGTCGGCGTCTCGAGAGCGAGATAGAGCCCGATGATGCCAAGCAGCAGTGCCAGCGAGCCGGCAAAGGTATAGAGGAAGAACTTGAAGGCGGCGAGCTGGGGGTCGCCGTGACCCCAGCGCCCGATCAGAAAGTACATGCCCACCAGAGTGAGATCGAAGCAGACATAGAACATCAGCAGATCGAGGGCCAGGAAGACCCCTAGCGACACGCCGTGCAGGAACAATAGCCAGGCATAGTACTGGCGCGCATCCCCCCCGGTATCGAAGGGATAGACGACGGCCGCGACGAACAGCACCGCACTCATGGTCGCCACGGCCAAGGCAATGCCATCGACGCCAACCCGGTAGGCCATGCCCAGCGACGGTACCCACTCCACTTCGTCGATATGCTGGAACAGCGGACCGGCCGGATCGAACGTCAGCCAGGCCAGCGCCAGCGCCAGCAACGAGGCGCCGGATGCTACCACGGCGATCCAGCGCGCCTGAGCGGCACTCCAGCGCGAATTCAAGGCAAGCGGGAGAGCGCCCAGCAGGGGAGCGAACAGCGCGACGGTCAGCATCACATCGAGGCTCCTATCAACAGCAGCAGGAAGAACGTACCGAGGCCGGCGGCCATGGCGGTGTAGTAGTGGTGGGTCTGGCCGGACTGCGTCGCCCGGGCCCAGCGCCCGCCGGCCTCAACCCCTTGTGCCAGCGCACTGGGCAGGCCGTCGGTCAGCCATTCGCCGCGCCGAGTGTTGACGTCGGCCAGCCACTGCGCGCAGCGCGCAGCGATCATCAAGCCGGAGTCGACGACCTGATCGTCTCCGTGCGCCAAGCCTCGTGCAGTTGCGTGAATGCCTTTTGCCAGTTGGTTGATAGGCGCGGCCAGCAGGGCGTCGTCGCCACGCGCCAGGCCACTTGCACCGGCACTTACACCTTGCGCCAGACGGGTCAACGGCAAGTCGAATACCCGATCGTCAAAGCGTGCCAGGGCCCGGGCGAACCGCATGACACCCAATCCCACGCCGCGATGCAACGTCGGCAGGCCGAACCAGTCGGCCAGGACCGGTTGCCAGGCCGGTTCCGCCTCACGCGGGCTCCCACGGGTTAACCACAGCCCCATGCCAATACCCAGCGCCACAAGCGCCAGCGACACCACCATCAGCCACGCATGCTCCCTGGGCAGCACGACCCCCAAGTCCGCCGCGATCGACTCGGAGAACGGCCGCCACCACAGCAGCGAGAGCATCAGCGTGGCAAGCGCCAGCCCCGCCAGCGAAATACGCTCCCCCCAGGCCGGCGGCCGGCCCGAGACGAGTCGCCGTGGCGAGCGACCAAAGGCCAGCCGCTGGAAGCGCGTGGCATAGAGCGCACTGAGCCCGCCGGCGATGGCCACAAACAGCGCCAACCAGGGCGAGATATCGACGGCGGCGGAGGCAATCTGTTCCTTGCTCCAGGCCGCTCCCAGCGGTGCCACGCCGGCCAGCGCCAGGCACAGCACCAGGCTCGCCCCCGCCACGCCCGGCAGCTGTCGCCCCAGTCGCATGTCCGCCAGCCGGTAGCTGTCGACGCGCCGTTCGGCCAGCCCCGCGACCAGGAACAGCCCCGCCTTGAGGCAGGCATGGGTGACGGCGTGTAGCAGTGCCACACCGGGGAAGCCCGCCCCCACGGCGACCCACATCAGCCCATACTGCGCCGACGTGGAAGCGGCCAGCAGCCGCTTGGTGTGGCCCTGGCAGCTCGATACCAGGCCGCCTGCCAGCGCCGTGGCCAGCCCCAGGAAAATCACCAGGGGCGAAAACCAGGCGGCCTGCTCGAGCTGCGGCGCCAGCCGAGCGAGCAGGAAGGTACCGGCAGCGGCCATGGTCGCCGAATGCAGCAGGGCCGAGGCCGGCACCGGCCCGGCCATGGCGGCGAACAACCAGGCACTGAACGGCAGCTGTGCGGACTTGGCCGCCGCCGCCAGTACGATGCCGGCCACGGCCACGTGCAACAGCCCACCCGAGAGACCGCCGAGGGCGGCATAGCCGAAACCACCGGTGCCGGCAAACAAGGCTGCTGCGGCGATGTACAACCCCAGGTCGCCCAGCCGGATGACGAGTAAAGCCTGCATCGCCTGGCTCGGAATGCCCTCCTCCTGCCAGCGATGCAGGATCAACCCCCAGGAACAGGCCCCGACCAGCTCCCACGCCACCAGCAAGGTCAGCAGGTCACTGGCCAGCACCAGCAGCTGCATAGCACCGACGAACGCCAGCAGCAGGGTCACCAGGCGACACGGGGCCTGGCTGACATGAACAGTCGCATAAAGCACCACCGGCAATGCCACCAGCGGCACCAGCCAGGCGAAGATGTCGCCTGCCATGGAGCGCTCCAGCCCCAGCGTCAGGGACTCGCTCCAGCGATAGCTCGCCGCCACCCCCGTATTCAGGGAGAGCCCGGTCACGACAAGCGTCAGCAATAGTGCCCCCCCTGCCGAGAGTCCGAGAGCCAGCGGCCCGAGGCGTCGCCCTGCCCCGTACAGCAGCAGCGCCAGCAGCCACGGCGTCAGCGGTACGGCCCAGAGCGTCATTGCTTCAGCTCGCTCAAGGCTTCGGTCGTGTCGGCCTGCTTGGCGCGGAACACCGCCACCACCAGGGCGAAGCCAAGCGCCATCTCGATTGCCATGACTGCCATGATCACGATGGTCAACAGCTGCCCTTCGGGGGCACCGGCGCCGCTATAGGCCCAGAATGCCACGGCCGCCAACATCGCCCCGTTGAGCATCAGTTCGAGGCCCATCATCAGCATCACGAACGATTGCTGCGACAGCGCCCCATAGAAGCCGATGCCGATCAGCGCCGCTGCAAGAACGAGTAGCGTGGTGAGTGTCATGTCGCCCTCCTGGCCTGTGTTACGCGTCGTTCCACCGCGTCATCGCTAATGGTGGTGTTGGTGGGCGTGGCCGCCCTCTTCTCCTTTTTCCTCTTCGCTTTCCTTTGGCTGGCCTGCCGGCTCGCCGCCGGGCTCGAGCCCGGGCGGTATCGAGCCCTCGTCGGCGCGGCCATAGCGTCCATGTCGGCTCGACAGCACCACCACGCCGACCATGGTGGTCAGCAGCACCACGCCGGCGGTCTCGAAGATCAGCATCGAATCGCCAAGCAGCTCACGGCCCAGCGAGATCACCGGCGCATGTTCCGCCGGCAGCGGCATATCGGGAAAATCGCCGAGCACGGCCACCGCCGAGAGCACGCCGAAGACAGCGACACCGGCGACGATAGCAACTCTCTCCTGGTGCACCATCTTCATCGGATTGAGGCCGGCCGGGTTCATCATGAACATGACCATGAACAGCGCCATGACCATCATCTCGACGGCCATCATGAAGAACATCGCCACCCCCAGGTACTCGGCGGTAAGCAGGATCATGATCCCGCCTACAGCGATGAACGACAGCAGCAGGAAGAACGACGCCCGCACCATCGAATCGGTGCAGAACACCCGCCAGCCGCTGAGCACGGCCAGCGCCGCCAGCACCACAAAGGCAATATGCGTAGCGGGACTTGGCGTCATGTCGGCTCCCTGGCCTCACTCAGGCCATCCACAGGGCCACCGCCCCGGCCCAGATCAGGTCGACGAAGGAGAGCGGCAGCAGCACCACCCACATCAGCGTCAGGCAGCGCTCGGGAGCGAGCCTGGGCAGCCGACGCCCCAGCCATAGCAGCACCACCAGTACCGCCAGGCTCTTGATCAGCAGCCAGGCCGGCCCCGGCAGCCAGGGACCCATCCAGCCACCGAGGAAGGCGGTGGCGGCAATCGCACTGAAGGCCACCAGCATGGCGGCGCGCGCCAGCGCCCATACCAGACGCGGCGGGCCCGAGCGTTCCACCGCGGTGCCGCCAGAGAGGTCCGCCGAGTCGGCCAGATTGAGCGGGCCCCAGAAGGTCAACCCCAGGCCTACCACCAGGAACAGCGGCAGCCCCAGCGGCTGGGAAACCACGTGCCAGAGGGATGCCTGCGCCGCCACCACCTCGGTCAAGCGCAGCGACTCGGCCGGTAGCGCCACGCCGATCAGCACGAACATGCTGATCAGCAGGTAGGAGAGCCCCAGTGCGACGTAGCGGTAGGCGCCGATCAAGGCCAGGTGCGAGTTGGCCGACCAGCCGTGCAGGAAGATCACCACCGTGGCCAGCGCTTCCAGGCTGCCCCACAACACAAGGCTGGTCGACAGGTCGACGCCGACCAGCGTCGGCGACCACGGCACCAGTGCCAGCCCGATGGCGGCCAGGGCTAGATAGAGCGCCGGCGCCAACCGCCAGGCAGGAGCGTCCGGTGCCTCGGTAGTCGTGGCCTGCTGCGTCATCAACCAGGCGGCACTGGCCAGGGGAGCGAGCCAAACGCTTCCCACCTGGGCCGAGCCCGACGCCATCAAGCGATCCAGCACCGCCACGAGATAAGCCCCCAGGCCGGCCATCAGCCAGGCCAGCAGCCACGGCAGGATCAGCTGGTCGAGAATCATGCATGCCCCTTTTGCCCTGCATGACCAGGGCCAGGTAGCCGGGTCTCACCGAGGGGATGCAGATCCAGGGCAGCGACATCCAGGCTAGCCAGGGTCAGCAGGGCTTCGCTCCACTCCAGTCCCGGCAGCACCTCGCCCAGTAGGTCACTCATGTCGTGAGGGAAGGCGTCGGCCCAAGGGCCGCGCGGGGTCTCGACAGCATCAGCCTCTGCAGTCTTCAGGTCGTGGCGGGCGGCTTGGCCGGCCAGCACAAGCGACTGCTCGATCTCGTCGAGCCACTGCTGCCAGCGAGCCGCCGTATCGCCCGCCTCGCGACAGGTCGGCGCAAAGCCGAGCCGGCGGTAATGCGCGTCTTGGCTGCGCAAGTCATCATCGATTCCCGCCGCGCGGGCCGCCGGACCACCGAGCTGTCGCGCCTGCGCTTCGTCCAGCGCGCCGCGACCGGGCTCGGGCAGCGCCAGCCGCCACAGCCCGCCGCGTTCCAGGGTATAGCGCAGGCCTGCGATATCGCTGTTGGGGCTCAGTTGCCCCGCCATGCGCAGGGTTCGTTCAGCCAGTCTCGGCCAGCCTGCGATCCATAGCCCCCGGTAAAGCCGGCGCAGATGATGGCGAGCACGGGCAAGTTCGATCTCGACGATTGGCACCGGCTCCTGGCGAGCCGCATGGAAGATCGGCTCGACGACACTGGCAAAGGGCTTGCGCGTGACCGTCCAGGTCTGCACCAGGTCGCCCTGCAGGCTGACCTCTGCCTGCAGGCCCGGCGGCAGCGCGGAATGAAAAGGCCCCAGTCGGAAGGTCAACGTATCCAGCGTCAGGCCATCGCGAAGATCGTCCTGCATGTTCATGGCCATGGGCCGACCGTAGGGCGTGCCTCCCATCATGCCCTCGCCGCCATGGCCATCGTCGCCGAGTCCCTCCCAGGAATTCGGCGGTTCGTCCGGCAGCAGCCGGGGCGCACTGTCGCGCTTGCCCAGCATCAGCTCGCGATGCGTCTCGACGACTCCCTGGGGCAACGCCTCGACAGCATCGTTACGTATGGGGTTGCACAGTGCCTCGAACGACTCGCAACAACACCACACGCTGACGAACGGTGCGGGCAACTGATCGTGGATACGGCGCAGGTCGTCGCGCCAGCCGGTCGGGACATCGCCCGCCACCACCAACACGCTGGCATGGCGAGGCGTGTCGACGAGGCGAATGCCGGGCGAGAGCGCGAGCGTTTCGCGCACCGGGCCGATACGCGCCCCCTCGACAAGAAAGACCGCAGCCGGAGCGCGAGCCGCCAGCCGTCGCTGCCAGCTCACTGCCACCGGAACACCCCCTCACGCCAGGCGTAGACGATGCCCACCGACAGGATCGCCAGGAACATGCCCATTTCCATGACTGCCATGGTGCCCTTCTCGATGAATACCACCGCCCACGGATACATGAACATCATTTCCATCTCGAAGGCGATCAGGAGCAGCGTCATGGGATAGTAGCGAATGTGGTAGCGGTTCCAGGCATGCGTATCGGGGCTACCGCCGCCGAGGAAAGGCGCCCTTTGGGGGTAGGTCGGCTTCAGGCTCCCGCGGGCCGGTAGCCATTGCAGCAGCAACCCCAGCCCCAAGGTTACAAGCAGAATGAAAGATAGGGTGAGCAGCGCCATGCGAATCCCTCGCTTTGCTGCGATCAGCACGGAAACCTGACTGAAAGTTAGTTGTCGTCACGGCGGATAACAAATGGCGCGTCATTGCTCGTACATGGCGAACATGTGCCGCCTGGACTGCTGATCGAAGCCTCCTGTCGTGCCCACCCTCGGTCGGTTAGACCAAGTCATCTGGCCTCCTGTGGGCAAGTCAGCCTCCGCCCCTCTGCCCGCCGCAGGCGGACTTTGTCTTCAGTCGATCGAGCGCCTCCGGACCATGGTGACCGATACCCACGTTTCAAGTCAGTAGCCGGTTCCAACCTGCGTAGCGGTAGCGGATCGCCCCCTTGGGAGGGCTGAGTCCGATTATCAGCAAACCGGCGGCGACACTGCCGATGGCCGCCCCAGCGGAGGCACCCGCGAGCACCCAAGGCGCGGCAATCAGCCAAAGCCCAAAGAACAGGTTAAGGAAACGCAGTGGCCGGCCGACTTCTGCCATTGCAAGGACAGAAACCGTGATGAGCAACGAGCCCATGAGATGGTCACTATTCGCCATGGCGCCTTCCGTGCCGAAGATGAGACGGGTGAACATCAGCCACACGCCAATGACACAGAGCGCCAGCAGTGTCCATGGCAAGTTGACCCCACGCACCGCATTCCTGGCCATTCGACCGAGGCTTCCAGCGAACTCGGGGTTGTCGTCTTCCCGCGCACCCTCCATGGCATCGCCCATGAAAAAGGTACGCCAGAAGGGTTTGCCACGCTGTCGGGCATCCTTGAGGAACTGACCCATGGCCACCAACTCGTCGAGCGCGTAGGGCATCATCACCAGCATGGCCAAGGCCTGTACCAGGCAGAGCGTGCACCAGGTACCGATGAAAATCGGTTGCGCTATGATGAAAAAGATACTGATCACGCCCAAAGGGATAACGACAATGCCAAAGGCTGCCACCATCCAGGGCATGGTCCGCCAACGGCGGGCGTCGCCCATTACCGCCATGAGAAACTCGAGCATATACGCCATGACCCCGACGCCGGCATCCGACACCGGCCAGGCTTTTGACATGTCTGAGGTAATAATGGTCTCGGTGCCGTTCTTGCCCGCAGCGACGAAGAACGGATCCCAGGCGCTGCTCACATGCCCCAGCTGATAAGCGGCGAGATAGTGGGCCAGATAAACGCCAAGCACGGCGAGCATAGCGATAGGTATACGCTGTACCCATGTTGAGGGATTGTAGTCCCAGCCCGGCGGGATCGATGCCTTCTGCATCATGCCCGACATGCTCATTCCCGGCATCATGGGCACCAGTACCGAGAAAGCAATCACCAATCCACCGACCAGCAGCCCGTTGCCATACGAGGCCGGTGACGGTGTCCAGAACAATAGCGGCGCAAACATCAGCCAGGTTCCCATGGCCGCGTTCGCCCACTGCGCCCAACTGATACGCGCCAGCGATAATATTGCGAACAGAGCGATCAAGGTTCCACTAATGACATCGCTCCAGGCCATCAGAAGGCTCCGCGTCTCTACGGCGAACAAGGACCGTTCGCCAGCGAGGCGCTGCAGGTCGAAATCGTTCGGACCGATATCAAGGTATCCAAAGGTGAAGGGAGTGGTGACAAGCCATAGGCCGAGGATGATGTTGGCGAAGTGGCACCAAAGCGTAGCGATGCGTCTCTGCTCCATCATCTGCATGTGCTCTTTCATGCCCATGTCAGAATTCATGGCGCCTTTGCGCAAGTATTCTCCTTGTTGCTCCATTCTGTTGCTCCTTGAAAATGGCGGCAACTCCATTAAAAACAACGCTCAGCCCCTTGCCTTCTATTACAGAGTAGTTGTAATTGGCAGGCGTTCAAGTTTCCGCCTGGCGACTGATCTACTTGGCCGCGCAAGAATTTTCTGCTTAGCCAGTAGAGGTGGCGAGGCGGTAGAATTAACACCCATGCCAGCACTTTTTTCATGTCCGCGTTCTTCACGCCGGTGAGCATGATGCTGATTCCTTCACCTATGCGTCATCGGCTCGAAGACGCCAACAGCAGTTATGAATAAATCCAGAAAGAAGTTAGGCGCGGGCCAGTTACGCATCGAGGTTGGCTAGGCGTTAACTTCTTTACTTGGGTTTATCCTATGCACTCATGAATAGTTTTTCTGTCCGAACCTGCCCTTATAGCCGCGCGGGAACAGACAGTGATAATTATCTCTAAGGGTTAGTGAAAACAGGGCGGCGCCCTCTTACATAGAGACAATGAATATAAACACAGATAGCAATAGCCAGAAACACGACCAGGCCTAGGCTAGTAGGCCAGGAAAGCCAAGATTATCGAAAGAATAAAACCCGACAATTATCAAGGTGGAAAAGGCTCATTCTGGCTTTCCTCTTCCTGGTGACGTCTTTGTTCAGCCGTCCATAGCGTCTTGAGATAGGCGACCACCGCTCTGATTTCAGCCGGAGTGAGAATGTCGCCAAAGGCCGGCATGGTGAGTCGCTCGGTCTTGTTCCAGGGATCGCGCCACCCCTCGGCGATGATCCGATAGAGCATGGCGTCGGAATGTTTCCAGGTATGGCCTTCCGGTCCGTGCGGGGGAGCCGGCAGCTCCCCCTGGTCATCCTGGCGTTCCCAGTTCGGCATGCCTTCGCCCTGGCTGCCGTGACAGCTGGCGCAATACTGCTGGTAAACACTCTCCCCCTCTTGTAGCAGAGAGGTAGTACCCGAAACGGGGTTTCCATCCGCTATGGCTTGCACCCCAGCACCGAGTAGCAGCCAAGTCGTGGTGAGCAGCCAGCGTTTATGCATCGGGAGCCGACCAGGTTTCCCCCTGGTCCTCGCTACGCGTGAGTCGCCCCTCATGATCCAGCGCATAAAGCGTTCCCTGTGACGTCAGCGTGAGAGCGACTTTATCCGCGACATTCAGATTAACTGAGGACCACTCCTGGCCGCCATTGTCACTACGAAACAGGCCCTGATCCGTGGTGACATAGACGACTTCAGGCGTGTTGAGGTCATAGGCAAGATCGTAGACGCGACCGGCGTCGAGTTCCCCGGTAAGCCGCCAGCCGCAGAAGCAGTCCATAGACAGGCGCACCGCATCATCCGATACCGCATAAAGCCAGCCAGTCTGCATGCTTCCCTCCATGTCGGAGTGGATGAGCCGACGTATGGGCTGGGTAGGGCCGCTATCCATTTTCTTCCACGATTCGCCGGCATCCTCGCTCTGGTAGAGCCCGTCGTCAGCGATGACCACGTAGAGCGTCTCGGGCTGCTGGCGGTGCACGGTCAAGGCCGTGATGTCCTGGCTCGGTAGCCCCTCGTCGAGTTTCTGCCAGGTTTTTCCATTATCTGTGCTGCGCTGTACCCCGATGGAGGTCCCCGCGATATAGAGCGCCTTTTCCGCTGTTGCAGGTACCGTGGCCGCCATGAGCTGTCCCGCCTTCCCCCCCTCGGGAAGGGCGATCTCTCTCCAGGACCCGCCGCTATTCGTGCTTTCGAAGAGCTGGTCGGCCTGCACCTTGAGCAGCCGTTCTTCCGCGGGGTCATACTGCAGCGATGGCAGCGCCTCCTCGACAGCAGCGGCTACCCCGGCGATACCCATGCTTGCCATGATCCAGCTCGTCAATGACAGGGCGCGCCAAAAGCAACTCGTACTCTTTTTCATGGTCTATTTCCTTCATTAAAGCTAGCCAATGGCACCCAATGCAGGGAAGGTGCGCAATAGCCAATAGGAAAGGTCGGTCAGTTTGCCGGTGATCATCAAGACGCCCATCAGTATCATGATCACTCCCGCCGCCTTATGCAGGACCCGGCCCCAGCGGCGCAAGAATTTCTGATGATGCAGGAAACGATCGAGCGAAACGGCACTTAGCAGGAAAGGCACGCCCAGACCCAGCGAATAAATGCCGAGAAGCGTCATGCCGCTCGAGACATTGGCCGTCGAGGCGCTGACGGTCAGAATCGCGCCCAGTATCGGGCCGATACAGGGTGTCCAGCCGAAGGCGAATGCAACGCCCAATAGATAAGCCGCACCGCGCCCGCCCCTCTCCTCCTTGAGCCGGCCGATAAACCGCCACTCTCGCTGTAACCCATGCAGCGGGATCAGTCCGGCCATGAAGGCACCGAACAGGATGACGATGGTACCGCCGACCAGGTTCGCCTCCTGGCGATAGACTAGCAGCAAACGGCCGATGGCGGTGGCACTGGCCCCCAGCATCAGGAATACCGTGGAGAAGCCAAGCACGAACCATATCGATTGGGTCAACACCCTGAGTCGCTCACGCCGGTCCGCTTCCTGTATCTGGCCAAGCGAGCGCCCGGCCACGAAGGAGAGGTAGCCAGGCACGAGCGGCAAGACACAGGGCGAAGCGAACGAAACCAGACCAGCCAGAAAGGCAGTCATCAGGCCGATATTGGCAATCTCCAGCATTACGCCTCACCCTGTGTTCAAGCTTGGAGGTTCGATCCGGGCGGCTCTATCGTTGCCTTCTGATCCGCTGTTTGGCGCTGGTGGGATGGGGTTTCCGTGGACGCTATGGCAGGGTCTTCCACCCTGGCTTGCACGCCGGTGGCTTCGCCCTGGTCGGCAGATTTACTTGTCTTGTCCTTGCACTTCATGATGCACAATCCCAACCCGCACATGACGAGGCAAGGCAACAGGCTTACCAGGAGGGGCGCGATGCCGAGCAGAACCAGTTGATCCCAACCCAGGGTGAGGCTACCAGTCACAGTCACGGCAGCCAGAAGCATCCAGCGGCGGGACCCTGTCGCCAGGCCTTTCAAGCCGGTTTTCTGCTCCCCCTGCGGGATTTTGTCGTCACAGCAACTCATGGCGCTTCCTCTTTGCTGGTTTCTATCATTTCGGCCAAGAAATCGACCACCTCGGGGGTGTCCCACTCCGCCTCCCCGACCAGGCGTCCCAGTTCCTTGCCCTGACGGTCGAGCAGCAGCGTGGTAGGAATACCGACAGCCCCCAGATTCGCGCTGGCCGTACCGGTTTGATCAACGTAGGGGGCAAGATGCTCGATGCCCACTTCCTGATAGAACTCGTTAACGACATCGATACCCTTGCGGTCGATCGACAGTGCAACGACTTCGAAATCCTTCCCACCCAATTCAGCGTGAAGGGCATCCAGGGTGGGCATTTCCTCGCGACAAGGGCCACACCATGTCGCCCAGATATTGAGCAGGATCACTTTGCCTTCAAAGGCAGTCAGCGTCAGCGGAGTGCCGTTGCCGTCCTCGAAGCGTATTTCGGAAACGTCGCGCGGGCTTTCCCAGAGGAGAAAGCCTTGCGGTCCAACCTTTTCGGGCGGCGTGGCGTCGGGCGGAGAAGCGACAACCGAAGAGGCCAGCAATACCCAGCATGCGGCTAGTAACCTTGTGGTTCCGGTCAGCTTTTTCATCACCAGGACGGCCCCTCAATGGGTGGCGTAAACTTCGGGGGTCTCGGTCGGCTGGAAGGCCAACGTATACACTTCGAGAGGCCCGCGTTTCTCGCCCGTCATTCCGGGTGAGCCAAGCGGCATGCCTGGCACGCTCAATCCTTTGATGAACGGCTTTTCTTCAAGCACCCGGGTCAGGCTTTCCAAGGGTACGTGCCCCTCGAATACATAGTTGCCGATGAGCGTGCTATGGCAGCCGTGGAGCCGCTCGGGTATGTTGTGTTCGGCTTTCAGCTGGGAAAGGTCATCAGTATCGATCGTTTCCACGTCAAAGCCGTTCTCTTCCAGATACTTGGCATACTCGGCACAACATCCACAATTGGGGTTCTTGTAAAGGGTCGCTTCCGTCTCGGCCGACAACCCTGTTACTGGGAAGGCGAGCAGAGCGACAATGATCCAGGACTTCCAGCTTTTCATCTCTTTCTGACCTCTTTCAAGGTAAACAGCCCAGGTTCCGAATCCAGACGTGGCAGGAACCATCACTTAATTGAAAACTTGGGTGAAGAAACGGGTAACGCGGTGCCAGACGCTCTGATGGTATGTATCGGAACCTTCCACCAGCGTATTGACATACGTGATCAGATTCTCTGTCTCGAACTTCAGGCCGTGGAAGCGAGCACGCATTCGGCCCGTCTGATCGATAACATGAGTGACAACGCCATGAAGTTGAACGCCCTCCTCGGCTTCAGCGAAATTGAGCCCATACGCCTCTGCTAACTGCTTTGTCGTCTCGGCATGCTCTCCCTCACTTCGATACAAAAAACGCCAATTTTGCGGATCGAAGTCGAAATTCTCGCCGTAGGCAAGCATATTCCTGCGCGTCGCGGGAACATCCTCGGTATCGGTGGCTATCGTGATGAACATGACATCCTCTCGGAGAGAAGATTCATTGATGCCGTCCTGAATCTGAGCAATCAAGTTCATATGCAAAGGGCATGCTTCCTTGCAGCGCGTATAAACGAAGTTCAATATGACGACTTTTCTTTCCAATTCAGATAATGACAAAACTTGGCCGTCGGCGTCAGCCAACGAAAAGGCAGGGGCAGGCTGGTCTACAAATTGCGCATAGCGCCCGCTCTCTTGCAGATCGTTCTCTACGTCTTCAAGAGAGTGGGCGAAAGAGACCAGGCTGACCAACATCAACAGGATAAAAACTGAAGAATTTTTTCTTACCACCCGCCTTGCTCCGATAAATAACCAAGCCTCACGTATAGACTGCTCCTTATATCTCGTCGATATGCGGGGAGCAGTCTACTTTCCATATCATGACGCACTATCGTCCTGTTGCATCTTGTCCATCATGGCATTGCATTTTTCCATCATGGCGCTCATCTCGCTCATCATCCCCATCATGCCGGGCATGCCATCTCCTTGCATCATATCGCCTTGCATGCCATTGGCTTCCATCGGCTCTTGCATAGTATTGTCTTGCGCTAGGAGCGAACCGGCTCCGAAGCCGCTAGCGGCGATGACGGCGGCAGTCATGATTGCGTAATGAAGTTTCCGCATACATCTCTCCTCTCTTGCTTGGCATCACCTTCCACCATGGCTGGAGGCAAGGGGCGATTTCGATTTTCGTTCGACAGCGAAGCTGCTCTTGCAAGATATCCTTAAAGCCAACTTCAAGGTCAAGCCCTTTTCCGCCGCCTGCGCTCGACGGGGAATAATTTTTTGAAATCAACTTAATAGCTACCTGTCAAACCAAGGCAACCTAAGGCTGTCAGGAGGTACGCGCCGCTGGCTGAGCGAGGGGACACATTTTCCTAGGTAATTTGTAGCGGCAGCCCTCAAGGCTTCAGCCTGAGGTAACTGATCGAAGAGCGAGTACCGGCGGGATCCGTTATCGTCCTGGATGGTCCACAAGGGAGCCGTCAATGATGTGACGACGTCATGCCTCCATCCGTGCCGGACATTACCTGCAGATGCCAGAGCTGCCAGACGGCAAACCCAACGATCAGTAACGCTGCTATCGTGCGGGTCGCAGGATGACGAATCCACTGTGAGACGCGGCGTGCTGCCACGCCTGTGGCCATGACGACAGGCAGCGTACCAAGCCCGAAGGCTCCCATCATCGCTGCCGCGCGCATTGGCTCAGCCACGGCGAGACTCCATGCCAGCATCGAATAGATCAACCCACAGGGCATCCAGCCCCAGATGGAACCTAGCGCAATGGCTTGGGGAATCTTGACGACAGGCATCAAGCGACGGCCGACCGGTTCGACACGGCGCCACAGGATACGCCCCAGAGCTTCGACACGAAGCAAGCCCTTCCACCAGTTGGCAATATACAACGCCATCAGAATCAACATGACCGCCGCCAGGCTACGCAATACCAGAGCGATGCCATCCAGGGCATGATTGAGTACGGATCCCAGCAGCGCCACCAAGGCGCCGGCGATCATGTAGCTGCTGATGCGGCCAAAGTTATAGCCGAGCAATAGGCCAGCGAGGCGTCCCGGCTGACGCATGCTGGGAGGCACGGCAAAAGTTAGAGCACTCATGATGCCGCCGCACATGCCAATGCAGTGAGCGCCCCCCAGCAAGCCGAAGACGAAGGCCGCCGCCAACGGCGGCAGGCTCAGGTCGGTGGGATCCATTCGAAACGTTCCTTACATTATCACCGATTTCATAATGAGAGGCTGTTGGCGAAGGCTGCCGGAGGCGAACTGTAAAGCGCATCGAGCTCGATCTGTTCAAGCGAAGCGAGGGCCGCATTCATGAGGCCACCGCCGCTTTCGCCTGCATTGGCCCCACGTAAAGGAGTCACCGCTGCCACTTTTCCACTTCTTGCGTGATTTGCTCAACATCTTTTGGGGTAATATATCCCGTGTGCTTATAACGAATAATACCCTCCTTATCGACCAGAAAGCTTTCTGGCGCGCCATAAACCCCTAACTCGAAACCCAAGCCACCTTCCGGATCGAAAATATTGAGCTCGAAGGGATTACCGTACTCCTCAAGGAATTCCAATCCCTTTCGCTGAGTGTCCTTGTAATTGATACCTACCAGGCGCACTCCACGTTCGGCCAAGTCCAATAGCTGTGGCATTTCCTGCTTGCAGGTTGGGCACCACTCTCCCCAGACGTTCACCAGGGTCACCTCGCCCTCGAATAGTGACTCGTCAACACGCCGGGAGGGGGCTTCAAGTGTCGTAAGATTAAAAAAAGGGAACTTTTGCGCCAGTAACGCCGAATCTCTCGCACTGGGATCCATGCCCAAGCCTCGGTAAAAAAACAAACCCAAACCCAGGAAAACCAGCAAGGGTAAAAGCAGTAACAATCGCCGTTTCACGCTTGTGTCTCTTTAAGGTGAGCAAACTCGTCACTTATTGACGTCATGATTCACGCTTTATCGCAGAAAAGAGATATTTAAGAGCACGGCAATGCCAAGCCCGAAGGCAATGATCAGCAGGATGGCTATCAGGCTCATCCCCCCAATTCCCCATGCGCATGCTTCATTTCCCATCATATTTACTCTCCTCTTTTGCTGCTTGGATCTGGCCAACCTGGTTCTCTTGCGTTTTACCCGTTGGTATCCGGCCTGAAGCGATGCAACCGTAGTGATTTGGTCAGCACGTAGGTGCCGCGCCCTTTCCTACCTGTATCGCTGCTTTTGCATGGCCAGGTTCACGTGGGCGTCGATGACCCACGGATGCTGGCCGAGCACCCGCGCCACTCGCCCGACAAAAGAAGCACAGGACATGCCCCTTGATTTTGATATCGATCTTCTGCGGCATCACTGGCGCTGCGCCACCAGGGCTAAGATGTCGATTATTCGGATTTCTCGGCGATGGCCTCGACGATCGGGCAGCCTTCTCGCATCGGCCCTTCGCCAGTGCATTCTGCAAGGGTCCTCGACAACAAGGCCTCGATCCGCGAGAGGTGCTTGATCTGTTCGCGAACTCTGTGCAGCTTTTCCTTGGCGATACGCTTGGCCTGCGCCCGATCACCGTTGGCATCCTGAAGAATCAACAGCTCACGGATCTCATCGAGCGTGAAGCCCCATTGCTTGGCATGCACGATGAATTGCAGCCTGTCTACGGCATCCAGGGGGAAGCGTCGGTAGTTGGCTTCCGTTCGCTGAGGAGCAGGCATGAGCTTTTCCTTTTCGTAATATCGGATCGCCTGGCTGGCGACCCCGCTACGTTCAGCAAGCTCACCGATACTAAGTGTTTGCATGGCTTCACCCCACAACGCGAATGGAACTTCCAGCAGCCCGCCTAGGCTGGATTGCGTGAAGCTTTAGCGTGGCTTCGGTTGGTCCCGCTTGCAAAGGTCACTTCCAACCCGGGCACTTCGATTCCATCCTGGAGAGCGCACCTGGAGGCCTTCGTGAGAGCGAGACATTGAAGCCAACCATCACGGCACACGATAACCTTGAAGTTAACTTCAAGGTCAAGGTCGCTCATGGATTCATTTGAAGGAATATTCTTATTCAATAATTTACAGTTGACCTTGAAGCAGATACACCCCTTAGAATTCCTGCCGAACCGAATACGAAGCAGGCAGTCGCCACAGGCTGGTTCACGCCTAATGCATCACCAGGAAGCGTAACGTCTTGGAATCATTATCATCTATTGGTCTGATCGGCGCTTTCGCCGGCGGGTTGGTTTCCTTCTTCTCGCCCTGCACGCTGCCGCTGCTACCTGCCTATCTGTCGGTGGTCACGGGGGGTAGTGCCGGCAAGGCCGACAGGCGCCTGGAGGCATTGATTCTCAGTGTCTTCTTTATCTTCGGCTTCAGCATCGTGTTCATTTTGTTGGGGCTCGGAGCCAGTGGAATCGGCCAACTGATGCGGGGATATCGCCAGGAGTTCAACTGGGTCACCGGTTCCATTGTGATCGTGCTGGGCCTGTTCATGACCGGCGTGTTTCGGTTGCCGCTGTTCCAGCGCACCTTTCAGTTCACACCGAACGTCCAGGGCGGCTCCCCATTGTCGGCGACAGTGTTTGGGGTATCCTTCGCCATCGGCTGGACCCCCTGCATCGGGCCCATCCTGGGCGCCATTCTAATGGCCACTTCAAGTGCCGCCAGCGCCCAGGCCGGCATGGTCTATCTCAGCGCCTATTCGGTGGGCATGGCGCTGCCCTTCCTCGCCAGTACCCTGCTGATCAATCGGTTCGCCCTGCATCGAAAAAGTCTGGGGAGATGGAGCGCCTATACACGCCCTGTCGCCGGCACTATCGTGATTCTGATGGGCATTGCCATTGCTTCGGGCACCATGACGCGGCTTTCCAGCATTATGGTCGACCTGTTTCCCTCCTTGGCGACACTGGGGTAGCCGGCCCCTCTCCCGTCATCCAGACAATTCAGAAGGCAGTAATCGCTGATGTCTTTATACGAGCAGTATGTTCTGCCCCACCTTCTCCACTTGGCATGTGGCAATAAAGTAGTCGACCGACAGCGGGCGGCAGTGGTGCCGGCGGCACGAGGCCGTGTCCTGGAGGTCGGCATGGGATCCGGCCTCAATATTGCCCACTACGACCCGAGCCGGGTCGAGCTGGTCTGGGGGCTCGAACCCTCAGAGGGCATGCGTCGCAAGGCCCGACATAATGTCGCCGGAGCGCCCTTCGAGATACGCTGGCTGGACTTGCCGGGGGAAGAGATCCCTCTCGAGGACCATAGTGCCGATACCGTGGTGCTGACTTATACGCTGTGTACGATCCAGGACTGGAGCCGTGCCCTCGACCAGATGCGTCGCGTCCTCAAGCCCGGTGGCCAGTTGCTGTTCTGCGAACACGGCTCGGCGCCCGATGAGGCCGTGCGACAGTGGCAGGATCGCATCAACCCCTTATGGCGCAAGGTGGCGGGGGGTTGCTATCTCAACCGCAACATACCTGAGCTCGTCAAGCGCTCGGGCTTCAACATCCAGCGGATGGAGACGGATTACCTATCGAAGGTCCCGAGATTTGCGGGGTTCAATTTCTGGGGAGCCGCGGTTCCCCGCTAATACACCCTCGAAGCATGTTGCGATCCGTGCAGGCCTACCGACCTACCCCGTTCGAACCCGCACCAGCTCATCCCAGCAGGTGGTGTAGCGCTGGGTACGATGCTGACAACGCAGCGCCCAGGCGTTGTCCTTGTGCGGCAGGCCGAAGCGCACGGTGTCGCGCCCCATCTCCCGGTTGAGATGGTCGAGGGTTGCCATCAGCCGACGGCTGCGATCGCGTCGCCGCTCGTCGGCGGGCTCATCCAGCAGCGACAGCTGGCAGCGCTCGGCATCCACCAGGTCCAGCAGCATTACGCCGCATTTCTGGTAGCGGTGCCCCTCGAGAAAGATCGCCGCCAGCGCCCGGCGCGCAGCAGCGAGAATGCTCGGCGTGTCGTTGCAGGGCTCCGGCAACGACACGACGTGGCTGTTGGCGTATTGGGCGTCCCCCAGGCGGTGCGGATTGGTGCGCACGAAAACGAGTACCGCACGGGCCAGGCTGGCCTGTCGGCGCAGCTTTTCAGCCGCCCGCGTGGCATGCTGCCGCGTGGCGGCCTGCAGGTCGACAAGCTCGCTGCTCAGCCTGCCGAAGGAGCGCGATACCAGGATGCGCTTGCGCGGTACGGACAAATCCTCGAGCTCGATGGCCGAATGACCGCGCAGTTCCCAGACGATGCGCTCGAGTACCACCGAGAAGGCATCGCGAATCCACTTGGGATCGGCCTGCCGCAGCTGCCAGGCCGTCTCGATGCCCATCAGCTTCAACCGCTCGGCCGTACGCCGGGCCACGCCCCACAGGCCAACGACCGGTAGTTGCTCCAGTACCTGGCGGGTCATGTCGCTGTCAGCCTCGAGCAGGCAGACCCCCTCGTAGGCCGGCTCACGCTTGGTCAAGCGGTTGGCCAGCTTGGCCAGCACCCGGGTGGGAGCCAAACCCACGCCGGCCGGAATACCGGTCCAGCGTCGCACCGTCTCGCGCAACCGCTGGCAATGGGCTTCCAGCGCCCCGGGCTCGAAGCCGGAAAAGTGCACGAAACTTTCATCGATCGAATAGAGCTCCACCGCCGGGGAGAACTCGGCGAGCACGAGATTCATCCGGCGCGAAACATCGCCGTAGAGGGCATAGTTGCTGGAAAGCAGCACGGCCTGGCGTCGGATGGAGGGAGGCAACTGGTGCAGCGGCGCCCCCATGGCCACGCCCAATCTTTTCAGCTCCCGCGAGCGTGCCACCACGCAGCCGTCATTGTTAGAGAGCACGCCGACCGGCACCCCTTCCAGGCGTGGGTCGAAGGCTCGCTCGCAACTGACGTAGAAGCTGTCGCCATCGACCAGGGCGATCATGCCGGCGCCCCCGGAAGCGCATGGATCACATGCGTCACCACGCCCCACACATGGCATTCGCGCCCTTCCAACGGAATCGGCGCAAAACGCGGATTACTGGCCAGCAGTACGGTTCTCCCACGCTGATGCGCCAGCCGCTTGACGGTGAGCTCACCGTCCACCGCTACCACGATCACCCGTCCCGGCAACGGCTCCAGGCTGCGATCCACCACCAGCAGGTCACGGTCGTGGATGCCGTCGCTCTGCATCGAGTCCCCCTCGGCGCGTACGAAATAGGTGGATGCCGGACGTCGCACGACATGCTCATGCAGGTTGAGTTCGTCATCGAGATGATCGTCGGCGGGACTGGGAAAACCGGCCCGTACCCGACAGCCCAGCAGGGGCTGACCGCAGGTCTCGGTAGGTGCCGAAGCCCCGCCGACGACATGTAGCGCGGGAGGTGAAGCGAGCGTCATGGGAGCCCTCACAATAACTGTATTCTCATACAGTATTCGCCAACTCCCCACCGGAAGGCAACTGTCCCACCGTCGCTGGCATCGAATTGATCAAGGCTTCGTTACAGACCACTCTGAATGGCAGAACTTTCAGGGACGAGGATGAAATGGAAGAAGCTACTCGTGAGTTTCTTTTCACCAATAGGGATTTCATCGAACTCGGCGTAGCGCTGCTGCTGGGTGCTCTGATCGGCATCGAACGCGGCTGGGTCGCCCGCGAGCGGGAGTGGGGCGAGCGGGTCGCCGGGGTGCGCACCCACGCCTTGGTGGGACTGTTCGGGGGCGTGGCGGCCCTGCTCTCGGAAGTGCTCACGCGCTGGGCCTTTCCGCTGGTTTTCCTGGCCGTGGCGATCATTGCCCTGGTCGGCTACCGGGCCCGCATGGAGCAGACCCGCGACTACAGCATTACCGGGCTGGTCGGGTTGCTGCTGACCTTCTGCTTCGGCGCCCTTGCGGTCGCGGTGGACATTGGGCTGGCCACGGCCTGCGCGGTGGTCACGGCGCTGATCCTCGACAACAAGCGCGAGATTCATGGCCTGCTCAACAAGCTGCAGGCCAACGAGCTCGACGCCGGCCTCAAGCTGCTGTTGATCAGCGTGGTGATGTTGCCGCTACTGCCCAACGAAGACATGGGCCCTGGCGGCGTGCTCAACCCCTACGAGATCTGGTGGCTGGTGGTGCTGATCGCCTCGATCTCGTTCGTCGGCTACTTCGCCGTGCGCCTCGGCGGCACCGAGAAAGGCATCCTGTTCACCGGGCTGTTCGCGGGGCTCACCTCCTCCACCGCCCTGACCCTGCAGTACGCTCGCCAGGCGCGCCGCGAACCGCAGCTCGCCCCGATGCTCGCCGCAGGCATCCTGCTGGCTTGCGGCACCATGCTGCCGCGCCTGCTGCTCTATGCCGCGCTGCTCGGCCCCGCGATGCTGCCGCGACTAGTGGCACCGCTAGCGGCCATGGGCGTGACGCTCTACCTGCCGGCGCTGTGGCTATGGCGCCGCCATCGCCGCGGCCTCAAGGCCGACCGGCCGATGACACAGAACCCCCTGGAACTGCGCGCCGCGCTGATGCTCGGCGCCCTGTTGGCGATGGTCATGGTGCTGGGTGAATGGCTACGCGCCTGGCTCGGCGCTGCCGGCGTCTATCTGTTGGCCGCCGTTTCCGGCATGGCGGACGTGCATGCCGTTGCCTTGTCGCTGAGCCGCATGGCCACGAGTACCATCGAACTCACCACCGCCGTGCTGGGCATCGTGTTGGCGGCCTCGGTCAACAACCTGTTCAAGGTGGCGCTGGCCGTCAGTGCCGGCAATGCTCATCTGGCCCGCTGCATTGCCGGCCCGACATTGGCCTCCGCGGTGGTGGGGCTGGCTGTCGCCTGGCTGTCTTAGGGTCTGTGGTTCCAGGATCTAGGGCATCCTCAGCGCCTCACGGAATCCTCCCCAGATCATTCGCTTGCCATCGAACGGATGGTTTGCCGGATCCATCATGTCGGCCATGCGCGGGTCTTCCATCACCTTGGCATTGATGCGATCACGCTCCTCGCGCGAGGGGTAGAGGATCCAGGAGAAGATCACCGTCTCCCCCGGTTCGAGCTTGACGCTCAGCGGGAAGGAGGTGTGCTCTCCCGGCGGGACGTCATCGGCCACGCACTCGACGTACTCCAGCGCGCCGTGCTCGCGCCAGATCTCGCCGGCCCGCCGGGCCATGTCCAGGTAGGCGTCGAGATTCCCTTCGGGAACCGGTACTACGAAACCATCGACGTAGCTCATGGTATGTCTCCTGAGTGATGGGTTGGGGTGGGCCGAGAGGCCTCATCCCTCTTTCGAGCCAGCCAACGGCAAATCGACATCGGCGGCGTTCGCCATTACCTCGCGCAAGCGGCATTCGAGGAAACGTCGCTCGGCGTCGTGGGTGACCAGTTCCAACGCCTCACGGTAATGCACTGCCGCCTCGTCAAGACGGCCCAGCCGGCGCAGCAGGTCGGCACGCGTCGCAGGCAGCAGGTGATAATTGGGCAAATGGATCTTCTCGAGCAGCTCGAGGCCCATTTCCAGCCCATCGGCCATGGCGATCGCCACGGCCCGGTTGAGCGCCACCACGGGCGTGGGCTGAAGGACGTAGAGCAGGCTGTAGAGCGCGGCGATACGCCGCCAGTCGGTTTCGGCCGGTGTCGCCGCCCGGGCATGCAGGGCCGCGATGCCGGCCTGCACCGCGTAGGGGCCAAGCGGGTTGCCGCGTAGCGCCACCTCGATATGGGCGGTGCCCTCCTCGATCTCGTCGACATTCCAGCGCGTGCGATCCTGCTCCTCCAGCAGCACGATGTCGCCAGCCTCGTCGGTACGCGTGTCACGCCGGGAATGGTGCAGCAGCATCAGCGCCAGCAAGCCGCGCGCCTCGCGCTCGGCCGGCAGCAGCCGCACCAGCATCCGCCCCAGGCGAATCGCCTCGGCACAGAGGTCGCCGCGCACCCAGTCGTCGCCGAAGCTGGCCGCGTAGCCTTCGTTGAAGATCAGGTAGATCACCGCCAGTACCGACTCCAGGCGCTCACCCAGCGCCGTGTCATCGGGCACCTCGAAGGGTATGCCGGCATCGCGGATCTTGGCCTTGGCTCGCACTAGCCGCTGGGCCAGGGTCGGTACCGGCACCATGAAGGCGCGGGCGATCTCCTCGGTACGCAACCCGCCCAGGGTATGCAGCGTCAGTGCTACCTGGGCGGGTCGGGCCAGAGCCGGGTGGCAGCAGGCGAAGATCAGGCGCAGGCTGTCGAGCGGCTCGGCCTCGAGGTCGCGTTCCAGCACCAGTTCGAGGTGCTGGCGCAGCTCGTCGCCCTTGCGCTCGCGCATCTGCTGATGGCGCAACTGGTCGACCACCTTGTGGCGGGCGGTGGAGATCAGCCACGAGGTCGGGTTAGGCGGCCAGCCCTGGGCCGGCCACTGCACCATCGCCGCCTCGAAAGCCGCCTGCACGGCATCCTCGGCCAGCTCGAAATGGCCGAACCGGCGAATCAGGCTGGCCAGCACACGGCCATACTCGCGGCGATAGAGATCGTCCAAGGTCACGCAAATCCCTCACAGTCGATAAGCGGGATCCACCGGTCGCACCTCGACCGAGCCGCCGACCCGCAGCGGCGGGATGCGCCGCGCCAGCCCCAAGGCCTCGTCCAGGTCGCGGCACTCCACCACGTGAAAACCGCCCAACTGTTCGCGGCTCTCGGCGAAGGGCCCGTCCAGCGTCACCACCTTGCCGCTCTGCTCGCGCAGGGTAGTGGCCGAATCCACCGACTGCAGGCGGGCACCGCCGCGATAGTGGCCACTGGTGACCATTTCCTGGATCAGGGCGTTATAGTCGTTCATGACGGCGTCGCGCTCGCCATCCGGCAGGCCGTTCCACAGCGCCTCGTCGATACAGCACATCAGCATGTATTGCATGGCAGTTTCTCCTGGTCGTTCACAAGACTAGCTCATCGGCTGTCACTCATGAGTCGTACGACCTTCCTCGGAATCGACATTTTTCTTTTAGATCAACCCAGCCGCCACCAACTCGTCGGCGACCGCCTGGAACGTATCCTGAGGCACCGGGCCGCCGTTGCCGGCCTGCTTGGCGATTCGTGCCGCCAGCCCTGGCCGGTTGGCCACGGCAACCCCCTGGGCGGCGGCCGCTTCGAAGAGCGCGGCGGACTGCTCGGGAGAGGCCTTGCACACCACCACCGGTACGGGAGTCTCGCCCTTGACGTAGCGTAGCCCCACCAGCCAGTCGCCGGCGGCGCCCAGCATGAGCGAGGCGTGCTCCACGCCGGTTCTTGCGGTGTGGGCGTACATGTCGCGCCGCTCGCGTTGACGGGCACGACGGATCTCGGGGTCTCCCTCCAGGTCCTTGCGTTCGCGCTTGTGCTCGGTTCGGGTCATGCGCTGGTCGCGACGGAACAGCCAGCGCTGCATCAGCACGTCGATTATCCCGACCGCGAGAAACGCGACCAGGGCGGTGATGATCAGCGGCTCGAGCAATGCCATGAAGATACCGTCCAGGCAATCGAAGCCGCAGCGCGGCGAGTCCATCAGGGTTTGCAGCCCCAGCCGAAAGACAATCACGAACGCCGTGCCCAGCGCGACCATCTTGATCAGCGACTTGACGAATTCGATCACGCCGCGGGCCGAGAAGATTCGCTTGAAACCCTCGGCGGGGTTGATGCGCTCGAACCTCGGCTTGACCGGGTCCACCGAGAATACCGGGCCGCGCATGATCAGGATGTTGGTCAGCACGGCGGCCACCACGGAGATGACGATGATCGGCAGTACCGAGCGAACCACGATTTCCGCCCCCAGCGCCAGCAGACGTGGCCACAGGGTATCGAACGGTTCGTGATTGAGGCGCGTGGTGGTGCTGATGAGATGGCGAACTCGCCGTTCGATGCCGCTGGCGGCCATGACGAGATAGAGCGTGCAGCCCAGCATCACCATGGCGGTGACCATGTCCGAACTCTTGTCCACCTGCCCTTTCTTGCGCGCATCGCGCAGCTTCTTCTCGGAGGGCGGCAGCGATCTCTCTTCGCTGGGTTTTTCGCTCATACGCGCTCCTGCTCTCCAGGCAACCAGGAAGTGCCTCCAAGCAGCGTCTCGAGGCGTCGATAGCCATCACCCAGCGTGCCGAGCTCCTCCACCAGCAACGGTACCAGGAACACGATGTAGAGCAGCATCAGGAAGGTGAAGAGCAGATTCTTGATCGCCAGCGACAGCGAGAACACGTTCAGGCTGGGCGCCATGCGTGCCAGGTAGGCGAGCATCAGGTCGGCGACCAGCAGGGCGATTACCAGCGGTGCGACCATCATCACGCCCACCCGCATCACCTGGTCCAGCATATCCAGCATCGTCAGGGCGGTGCGTGACTCCAGCACCGGCACGAAGCGCTCCACCGGCCACAGCGCATAGCTCGCATAGAATCCCTCGAGCATGATCATGAAGCCACCCGAGACGAAGAACAACGCCACCAGGGTCACCACCAGCAGCGTGCTGGTGACACCCGACTCGGTGCTCCCCATCGGATCGAGCAGTTGCCCCATGGTCGAGGCACGTTGCAGGTCGACCACTTCCCCCGCCACCTCCGCCGCCCAGAATGGTATGCCAAACACCACGCCGATGACGGCGCCGATCATCAGTTCCTTGATCAGCAGGGCGGCGAGACCGAAGGCAGACAACGGCCCCAGTGACGGCAGCGCGGAGAAGATGAACGGTATCGCCGGCAAGGCGATGGTCACGGCAACGGCAGAGCGAATCATCCCGGTCAGGCCGAGCCGGTTGAAGGCCGGCGTGATCAGGATTACCCCCAATGCCCGGGTCATGCCGATGGAGGCGGCCACGAGCATGGGGTAGACCAGCTCGGTAAGGAGGGGAAAGAATTCCTCGAAGGCCATGGGACCTCAGCGCGACCAGGCGGCGAAGTTGTCCAGCACCTGATCGGTCAGGTTGACGAGCTGCCCCACCAGCAGCGGCCCTCCCACGATCAGCACCAGCATGATCACGATGACCTTGACCGCCTGGGGCAGGGATTGATCCTGAATCTGCGTCAGCGCCTGCAGCAGGCCGATGCCGAAGCCGATCACGATTGCCGCCAGCAGCGCGGGGGCGGACAGCAGCAGCACGGTCCACAGGGCATTATTCATCAGCGTGAGGAAGATCTCGCCGGACACGGTGGCTAGCCTCCGTAGCTGAGGATCAAGCCGTGCATCAGGCGCGACCAGCCGTCCACGGCAACGAACAGGAAGATCTTCAGCGGCACCGAGATCAGCGGCGGCGCGACCATCACCATGCCCATCGCCATCAGCACGTTGGCCACCACCAGGTCGATGACCAGGAACGGGATGTAGATCAGAAAGCCGATCTCGAAGGCACGCACGAGCTCGGAGGTAACGAAGGCCGGAATCAGCACCACCAGGTCGTCGTCCTGCAGATTCGCGCGCGCCTGCTCCGACCAGATGTTCTGCGTAGCATCGATGAAAAAGACGCGCTCGCGCTCGTTGGCGTAGAGCGACAGGTACTCCTGCAGCGGCCCGCGCAGCAGCGTACCGGTCTCGCGTATGTCCTCGACGCTCTCCAGCGACCCGCCGTGGTTCTCGAGCCGGTAGGCGATCTCACCGACCAGCGGCGTGGTGATGTAGACCGTCAATACCAGGGCGATACCGTAGAGCACCAGGTTGGGCGGTGTCTGCTGGATGCCCAGGGCATTGCGAATCAGGAACAGTACCACGGCGATCTTGAGAAAAGAGGTCATGGTCACCACTGCCAGGGGCAGCAGCCCCAGGCCGGCCATGACGATGATCATGCCGACCAGGTTGGGCTCGAACTCACTCATCGCCCGTGAGCCTTACGATCTGCACACCCAGGCTGTCGCCGATCTCCACCAGCCGCCCCCGCCCCATGGGCCGCCCATTGACGACCAGGTCCACGGCGTCCTCCGTCGGTCGGGACAGCGGCAGCACGCTCCCCGGCCCCAGTTCGCGCAGCTCGCCGAGCGTCAGCTCCAGGCGGCCGAGCTCGCACACCAGGCGCATCGGCAGGCCATCCAGGGCCGCCGCATCCGTGGGCGGCGGTTTTGGGTTACGAGAGTCTACTGCCATGTCGTCACGACTCCTGTCGTCATTGAGGGGATTTTGGCTGGGGGAATCGCTACCAGCCCGCGCCGAACCCGGCACACCAAGGCCTTCGCCATGCCTGGCAGATGGTGACGTGAGCAGCTTCAGGCCATCTTTCTGCTCCACCACCTCGGCCATCGGGCGCCCGGCGATCGCCAGTGCCTCGACCGGCCGTTTGAGCAGCACCACGTCGCCCGGCATCAGGCCGCGCAGCTCGTCCAGTCGCAGTCGTTGATGGCCGGCAACCCACTGCACGGGAATGGGCAGCGCCGAGCAGGGCCGAGGTTCGACGGCTGGCAGCGCGTCCAACAGCGGTGCGACGACCTGCATGGCGGCGGCGCCCAGCGACAGCATTAGTTGCCCGGCGAGCCCATCGGCCTCCAGGCGCAGCGAAATGCATATGGCCACGGCCTCCTCGGTCATGGGGGCCGCCTCATCCAGGCGCAGGGCAACGCCTAGGCGCGCTTCCAGAGGCTCGATCCACTCCAGCAGGGCGTACTCCAGCCACAGCGCCGTTAGGTCGGGCTCGCACCTCTCCAGTCCAGCGCGCAGCGCCAGGTGCTCCGTCAAAGCCGCCAGGCTGTCGTCGCCAAGCCGCAGCAGCGCAGGAGCGCCGCCTATCGATAGCCCCAGCGCCACGGGCAAGAGAGACGGTTCGGCTTGCGGGACGATGCGCAACCGCAGCACCCGCTCACCCAAGGAGAGAGCTAATGCCGGGCGCGGGCGGTGCAGCGCGTTGAGCATGGTCACTTGCTCAGGCGACAACCGGGGCAAGCACGCGGTCATCACCGAGTTCACCGTTCTCGCCATCGGATCCTGCCGCTCCGTCACTGGCATCAGGTCTAGCTTCGCCATTCCGGCCCTCCGCGCGGCAAGCAGTCCTCGAGGTCCGCCTCGCGGCGGCCCTCCTGCACGATGCGATCTCCCCCACGGCGTCGCTCGACCAGTTTCCCCAGCGCCTGCCGGGCATGGGAGCGCTGTTTCCAGACCTCGGCCTGCCGGGCACACTCCTCGAGCAGCCGGCATTGCTCTCGCTCAGCCGCCGAACGCGCGTCGGCCAGCTCGGCCCGGCGCCGCTGATGTTCGTCGATGGCCTGGCGCGCCTGCTCCAGCTCCGCCGGCGACAGGGTCGCCCCCTCAGCCGCTTCGAACCATGCCTGCTCGAGCCGGTCGAAGTCGCTCTGCTCGCGCGCCAGGGTAAGGTCGAGCTCCTCGATGCGGTACGACTCGTCCCGACAGCGCCGTTGCTGCGCCGCCAGGGTGGCCTCGGCCAGACGTTCGCGCCGCTCACGCAGCGCCATGAGTTGCTCGAGGCGGAATCGATCGGTCATGACAGCAGTTCATCCATGCGTTTCAAGGTTTCCTCGAAGTTGCTGTGTTCCCTCTCGCTCTGGCGCAGGAAGGCTTCGATGGCGGCATGCCTGGCTACCGCCTCGTCGGTAAGAGGGTCGTTGCCCTCGCGATACTCACCGACCTGCAGCAGCAGCTCGACGTCGCGATGGCGCGCCAGCAGATCGCGAATCCGGCCGGCGTTGCGGCGCTGCTCGTCCCCGATGACGGCATCCATCAGGCGGCTGCGGCTGGCAAGGACGTCGATGGCCGGAAAGTGGTCGCGCTTGGCCAGGTCGGCGCTGAGCACGATATGGCCATCGAGAATGGCGCGCGTCTCCTCGGCGACCGGATCGAGGCTGCCGTCGCCCTCGGTGAGCACGGTATAGAGCGCGGTGATACTCCCGCTGGCCCCCGGTCCCGCCCGCTCCAGCAGGCGCGGCAAGGCGGCGAAAAGCGAAGGCGGGTAGCCGCGTCGGGTTGGCGGTTCGCCGGCGGCCAGGCCAATCTCGCGCTGGGCGCGGGCAAAGCGAGTGATGCTGTCGACCAGCAGCAGGACGTCGCGTCCCTGGTCGCGGAAGTGTTCCGCCACGGTGGTCGCGACCATGGCGGCCCGCGCCCGTTCGATGGCCGGGCGATCGGAAGTGGCCACCACGCAGACCGTGCGCTGCCGGGCCTTGGCATCGAGCTGCACGTCCAGCAGCTCGCGCACTTCGCGGCCGCGTTCGCCGACCAACCCCAGCACGATGACCTCCGCCTCGCTGCCGCGCACGATGGCGGAGAGCAGCGACGACTTGCCCACTCCGGGCTCGCCGAAGATGCCGACGCGCTGGCCACGTGCCACGGTCAGCAAGCCGTCGATGGCTCTAATACCCAGCGCCAGCGGATGCTGGATCAGCTGTCGCGCCAGGGGGCTGGGGGGCTCGGCATGCACGGGGCAGATGCGCAGGGCGTCGAGGCCGCGCTCCGGTGCGGCATCGATGAAGGTGCCCAATGGGCTGATCACCCGCCCCAGCAACGCCTCCCCCACCGGCACGCCCTGCGGCCCGCCGGTGGCGATCACCTCGGCCCGGGTGGACATGCCCTGAAGGTCGCCGATGGGCGAGAGAATGGCGTGCTCCTCCTCGAAGCCGATCACCTCAGCGGCAACATGACGCCCGCTCAACGGGTCGCGCAGGTAACACAGCTCACCGATGCCGGTGCCGTCGACGCTGGCATGCACCAGCAGGCCGCGAATGCGCCGCACCCGGCCGTGTACCGGACGCAGTTCGGCCTCCTCCAGTCGCGCACCCAACCGCGGCAGCAGCGCCTCGAGATCGATCTCGGGGGGCGTCATCGACGCGGCTCCTGGCCACTCGCCAGCGCTCGACGCAGGGCGGTCAGTTGGGCATCGAGCCCGACATCGACGATCGCCACCGGGCTGACCAGCAGGCATTGGCCCGGCCCCAGTTGCGCATCGCCTTCGACGCGATAGGCGGGGCCTTCGGGTATCGACGCCCCCTGGGCCAGCAGCGCTTCGACGGCCGCCACGCGCTCCGGCGCGACGCGCACGCTGACTCGCATGTCGTGGCGCAATTCGCGCAGTGCCTGGCGCGCGCAACGACTCACCAGCTCGGCGTCGTCGAATTCGCCCAGGATGCGGCGCACCATGCGCAGGGAGAGTTCGGCCAGTGCCTGATCGAGCCCCGCCAGGTAGCGCTCCACCCGCTGGGTGGCCTGCACCAGCAGCTCGGCCGCCTGAGCCTCGCCTTCCCGACGCCCCTCCTCGAAGCCGTCGGCGTAGGCACTGGCGGCGGTATGCCGGGTTCTCGCCTCCACCTCCCTGGCATGCGCCCGGGCGCGCTCGAGAAAGGCGTAGCCATCGATCCAGGCCTGGGCCTCGTCGCCACGCAGGATGACCTTACCCGGACGTGTCGGCAGTTGGTGCATGCTCTGACTCCCTGATCTCGGCGTCGACGATGGCGGCTGCGCAGCGTACGATGCGCAGCCCCTGCCGGCGGACCTCAGCGGTAGCGTCCGGTACCTCCTCCTCCGGTAAGCCGCTGGCCAACCCCAGCCTCAGCCAGGCGGCGAGTTCGGGTGGCTGCTGCGACAGCCAGGCCGAGACGCAGGCCTGCCCGTCGCGCTCGACCGCCTGCGCCAGCATCTCGATGTCGTCATCGCTCGCTGTCGCCCCCGCCAGCTCGCGGTTGGCCAGTGCGGCGGCGAAGGCGGCGTCGCCGAAGCGCTGCTTGAGTGCCATCACGCGCGGCGCTCGAATCTCGCGCACGAAGGCGGCGGCATGGCTGATCACGCCGCAAAAATGGGCCAGGGTGCCGCCGGCCCGCGCCGGCAGCGCCAGCAGCCGGGCGTCCTCTTCGGTGGGTACGGGCAGCGCCTCGGGCGGCGTCAAGCCATGCCGCTCAATCAACCGCTGCGTCAGACGGCGCTGAAAGCGAGGGTGACGCATCAGCGCCTCCAGGGTGGTGTCGTCGGCCATTCCCCCCAGGCAATCCTGCAGCCAGGGGCGCGCAATGCAGCGCGCCGGCGCCTCGACGAAGGATCGCCAAGCCGAGGCCGACGGCTCCCATTCGCTGACGGTATGCGCTCCGCTCATGTCGGCGGCTCCAGGTCGTAGGACGCGCGCCGGCGCCGCTGCCAGGTCATCCACCCCACCGTTCCGGCCAGGCCCAGCAGGGCGACGGCGAAGATTCCGAACAGCCAACTGACACGACCGACGCTGCTCGCCGGCATGGCGATGCCGAGAAAGGCGCTCGTCTGCGGTGGCAGTATTTGCACCCGGGGCTCCAGCCTGACCGCCGCCACCGGCACCACCGATACGTTGTCGTAGGAGAGCCCGGCAATGCCGTTGGCCACCAGCGTCTTGATCCGCGGGATCAGCGGGCCCACCTCGAGTTCGGGCGCGTGGCGAATGAACACAGAAGCCGACGAGGGCGTGCTGTCCTGGCGCACCAGGTCGTTCTCGGGCAGCACGACGTGTACCCGAGCCGTGAGAACGCCATCGATCTGCGACACCGTATGCGACAGCTCTTCGCTGAGTGCATAGAGCATCTGTGCACGCTCCTGCACCGGCGACGAGACCAGGCTGTTGCCCTGGAAGACCTCGCCCAGATTGGAATATCGCTCCTGGGGAAGCCCCAAGCGATCGAGTATCTCCACCGCCTCGGCAAAGCGATCCTCGTCGACGGTGACGGTCATGCGACCGCCATCGGCGGCGACCCGCTTGGCGGGAATACCGTGCCTGGACAGCGCCGCCACCATGACGTTGGCCTCGCGCTCGCTGAGGTCGGTATACAACTCGATGTCACACGCCTGCAGCAATAGCGCCACGGCGAGAATCGACAGCGCTCTGAGCCAGCCCCTGCGTCGTTGAATAAGTGGCAAGCCGCTCATCCCCGCAGCAGCGTCGAACAGGCGCCCGACGTCTGGGCGGCGCAGGACGCCATCAACCGCGACTCGACCGCATGGTCGAACAACGAACCGAACGCTTCGATCATGCGCTCGAACTCGGCGTCGCCAAGCGCCTCGGTATTGGCGCCACCAGCGCTCTCGCCGCTGTCGGCGCCCGACACGGCCCGCGAGGCATCACTCCCCTCGCCGCTCTGGCCGGAGAACGCCTGCATCCGCTCGAGGGTACCTTCCAGCCGATCGAGGATGCTCTCGCCCAGCTCGGCCGGGGTCACGGCCTGCAGGGTCGAGCCGGAAGCGCGAGCCATGTGTTCGAACAGATTCTGCTCGGCAAGCGCTCCGGAATTCGCCATACCCTCCGCCATCGGGGCGGGCGTCGCACCTGTCGTCATCGCGGACATCATCACGAATCACCTCATAACGTGTGCCTGAACGGCAGGCAATTCCTGCCGCATTCGTGCCGATCAGCCTTCGTCCTTGAGCATGTCGCCGGCATAATCCATCAAGTGCATCATCGCCAGGGATCCCACTGCCTGGCCGACGATGGCCTGGGCCTGAGCGTTCTCGACGGCAGCATCGAAAGCCTGCTGGTCCGTGCTGGAGAGGTCGTTGCCACCAGGTGCACCTACGGCTTCAGTCGCCATGATCGCTTCCTCCTTTTCTTCTCTACGTTTCGCCTATTGCCTTCGTTTCGCCGTCACTCGCTGACGGCGGTCTCGGTCGTTCCGCCGCGAAACACCCTGACAGCGGATGGGCCGCGCGGGGTCGGTTGACGCAGACGCTCGACGTGCCTGGCCACGCTGTCTATCCATGCCGGCGGCCCCCAGGCCTGGAGCGTCGAGCCGCCATCCACCAGCCGCACCCGCAGCGGCGTACCGATGCGGGATGCTTCGATGTTTTCCATCAATTGCTGCGAGTCGATTCCATTGAGTTCGAAGCGGCGCTGGGACATCTCTCCCCGCGTGGCGACATGCAGTACACCGCCATCGAAGAACCAGGCCAGGCCGTTGGCTGCGCTGATCCTTTCGAGGAATTCTTCAGCGGTACCGGCACGTATATCACCTCGCACCCGCCCTTTTACTTCACGCGAAATCTCTACCGGAAGCGACAGGTTATGTCCCATTTCCCGGAGCACGTCGCGCACATCCTGATCGATTATGACGTAGCGATACTCGCGCTCCTTCCACTCTTCCATTGGCCATACGTTTGCCTGCTCTTCGGCAATGCAATTCCCTGCTACAGTGGCCAAACCCACGCCAAGAAGAGCGAATATTGCATAACTATTTCGCACCGATACCGAAAGAACTTTTCCTATACCAAGAAGGATAAAGGTGCAGTAGTATCGAAACGTCTTTGCCTGACGAGGTGACAGGCTTCCCTGGAATACCCGCAGCGGAAAGCTCCTTGAAAGGCGCTTTCCACGCCAAGCAAACTCGGAGCGTGCTTCCACATACGAGGAGGTTTCATCGGTGATGCGTAACGACATACGAATGGCCGCTCTCCTGCTCTCCTGCCTGACGCTCGGTGCCTGCTCGACCACCGGCAGCGGCCAGGGCGGGGAGGAAGCCCGCCTGCTCAGCCTGGCGGACGACATCGGCCAGCGCGGCGACCACGCCACGGCCGCCGCTATGTATGAGAGGGCGGCGGAGCTGTCTGCCGACGATCCACAGATCCATGTGCGGCTCGGCAATGCCCGGCTCGATGCCGGCAACGCGGAGGCCGCCAAGGCTTCCTTCCGTACCGCTCTTACTCTCGATATCGAGAACACCGATGCCCTGCTGGGGCTTGGCACGGCCCAACTGCGCCTCGGCGAGGTCGAGAGTGCGATACGCAACCTGCAGAAGGCGGCGCCGGAAGTAGATACTCTGGCTGCCTGGAGCCGCCTGGGTGCCGCCCATGCTCTGATGGGCCAGGGAGAGTCGGCGCAGCACGCCTTCTCCCAGGCGGCGGCACTCTCGCCGCACAGCCCCGATGCCCTCACCAACCTGGCGCTGGCACATTCGCTGACCGGAGAGGACGACGAGGCCATCGAGCTGATGCGTCGTGTCAGCGACTCACCGCTGGCCGAGGGGCGCCACTTCCGCAACATGATCCTGATATTGGTGCTGGCCCAGGAGCTGGAACAGGCCCACAGCGTCAGCCTCCCGGAAATGTCCCCCAGCCAGCGCCAATCGCTGATCGAACAGGCTTCACGCATCGGCGAGATCGCCGACCCCGCCACCCGGGCCCGCGCCATGGGCCTGGCCATGGCGCGATAAAGCACCTGAGGCCAGGCGCCCCGGGAGAGCAGTGGCTGCAGGTGCATGCTCACAGGTCCCCCGTGGTGACGCTGCGGCTGGCGGAACCGCGCGCTTCCGACTCGAGCACGACACGCCGGCTGTTGGCGCGTTCACGGTCTTCCAGGCGCTCACGGGCCGCCGCCGCTACCGGGGCGCCCCGTGCGGCCCCCATCTCGCGGCCGTAGAGCAGATCGTTGGGGCGCTCGACCATGGCCTGCAGATTGAGATCGTTGGCACAGCCGGGCGGCAGAGGGACGATGCCGGCCTGCCCGGGTGACACCCCACAGCTGTTGGGCGCAATGACACGTCGCAGCGCCTCGGCATCGTTCCCCGCGGGCTCGTCCACCTGGCGATAGCCGCTCTCCCAGGAGCTCGGCCCCATCGACGAGACGCAGCCACTCAGCAGCAGAGTCAGGGGGAGAAGTCGCCAGGATCGCCAGCTTGTGTGATAGCGCATGCCCTCGTTCTCCTTGTTCATTGCAGATGAAAGCCGAAGGGGTCGTCACTCGCGACCCCGTAGGCGCTGCTCGTGTCGAGCATCCCCTCGTCCCCGACGACCCGGGCATGATCCATTGGCTGTCGCACCGACGACGGCGACGAGACGGGTTCGACGATATAGGGGGTAATCAGGATCACCAGCTCGGTTTCGTTGCGCTGGAAGCGCCGCGAACGAAACAGATTGCCGAGGATCGGGACATCACCCAGCACCGGGACACGCTCGATGTTGTTGAAGGTGTCACGCTGGAACAGGCCGGCGATGGCGAAGGTCTGGCCGCTGCCCACCTCCACCAGGGTATCGGCGCGCCGTACCTGTAGCCCCGGCACGCTGATGCCCCCGATTTCCACGCTGCTGCCGGTCAGGCTGCTCACCTCGGGACGTACCTGCAGCGAGATACGGTCGTTGGGCAGCAGCGCCGGCGTGAACAACAGCGAGACGCCGAACTGCTTGTACTCGATGCCGACCAGGTCGCGATTGACCGGCACCGGGATCGGGATCTCGCCGCCGGCCAGGAAGCTGGCGGTCTCCCCGGTCACCGCGGTGATGTTGGGCTCGGCCAGGATCTGCAGCAGGCCGTTATCCTGCAGCGCCTGCAGCAACCCATCGATGCTGTCCCCCCCGCCCCCCAGGGTGCCGAAGGTCATGCCGGCCTGAGAGCCGGGCAGCACACCCAGCGACAGGGAGCCGTTGTTGATCAGCGCGCTCCAGCTTACGCCGTACTGCAGCAGCTCCTCGCGCGACACTTCGGCGAAGCGCACGCGCAGGTTGATCTGGGTGCTGCCCTGGTAGGTGGTGGCATCCAGCGCTCGCCCCTGTTCCGGCGTGTGGCTCTCGAGCGTCGACTGGATGGCCATGGCACTGCCGACATCCGTGCTTTCTCCCTCCGCCACCAGTTGGTTACCGGCCATGCGCAGCATGATCGGCGCCCCACCTCCCGCCTCCTGCAATGCCTGGTTGACCGCCTGGGCGCCGTCACGCACCTGCAGGCGCATCGACGCCTGGGTACGCTCGTCCGCACTCAGCACGATCAGGTTGGTATCGCCTCGGGCCTTGGCATAGAGGTAGATCACTCCGGGAGAGACGACCTGTACGTCGGCGATCTCGGGGTCGGCCACGAACACCGACTCGGCCGGCTCGCCGAAGCGCAGGATGCGCCCCTGCCCGGTTTCCAGCGTGAGCCCCTGTTCCCCGCTACCGTCGGCACTTTGAGCGTGCGCGGAAGCCATCAGCACGAGCCAGGACAACAGCGCGGCCAGGCAGCGAAGGAGTACCGGGCCGAGGGAGGGAGGAAATAACGAGGGTCTGGCTGCCATCGCAGTCACTGCTCCTTGACGGGAGGGGTTGTCATTCGAATTGCTCATTCCGCTTCACCCTTGGGCGCGCTGGCAGCTTCGCCATCACCCCGCGAGTGCGATTGCGGCAACCTGACCTGGGCCAGCGACTGGAGGCTGAACTCCGGCGCCACCTCGGACCAGGCGATCACCGGCAGATCAAGCTCGTGTCGTCTCGCCCACTGCTGCAGTACCGGACGCACATCGGCGGAAACCACCACTACCGGCGACACATCGCCGTCCAGCGCCTCCAGGCGCTGTTGGAACCAGCGGCTCAGGGCGCGCGACAGCGATGCCGGTACGCTGCCGCTCCTGGCGGCGCCATCGGTACTGCGCTGCGTGGCGCGGATGGCCTCTTCGAGCTGGCGGGTCACCACCCAGGCCGGCAGTACCCGATCGGCGCGGGCGAAGCGATGGCAGATCTGGCGCGACAGGGCGGCCCGAATGCGCTCGGTCAGGCGCGGCACGTTGGCTTCCTGGGGGCCCCAGGTCACCACCGCCTCGAGGATGGTGCGCAGCGCGCGCAGCGGAATACCCTCGTCCACCAGGCGGCGCAGGATGTCCGAAATCTTCTGCAGCGAGACCACGCGCACCGCCTCGCCCACCAGCTCCGCATAGTCCTGCTCCATGCGCGACAACAGCGTGCGGGTCTCCTGAATGCCAACGAACTCTCCGGCATAACGAGCCAGGGTGCGTTCCAGACACAGGCACAGCACCTGATCGGCCCGGCGATAGCCGATCCCGGCCTCATCCAGGCGCTCGACCTCCTGCACGGCCACCCAGTGCCCCGAGTGCCGACCCAGCGGCGATGGATGCTCGACGGCCTCCACCTCCAGCAGCTCCAGATGCACGGGATCGTCGTCGAGCAGCACCTTTTCGGCGAGAAGCTCTCCCTGCCTGATCGGGACTTCATCTAGCTCGATGGCGAAATGGTCGGCTTCCAGCGACGCATCGACATGCAGGCCGACGTCCGGCATCTCGATCCCCAGGCTCGCTCCGGCCCGGCGGCGCGCCTCGTCGAGTTCCCAGCGCAGGGCATCAAGAGAGAGTGCTTCGGCCAGCGAAGCCGACAGGCATAGCACCACACGATGTGATTCACCCGACTCCGGCACTGTGCCGGCGTTAGGCGCGGACTCCTGGTCAGCCGCCGTTGCCGCTTCCCTAGTGGGAGAGGGAGCGGCGCCAGCCGCCATGGGTGCCGGGGACGAAAGCTCCCCTCCGGTATCGACCTGCGTCGCCAACCTGCGCTCTCGGCGACGTATCACGTAGGCCGCGAAGCCCAGCCCGGCCGCCAGGGTGAGGAAAACGCCGGGAGCGAACCCCGGGATGAAGGCAGCGAAGAGCAGGATGACGGCGGTCAGCCCCAGCGCCCGGGAACTCCTGCCGAGCTGGCCGACGATCTCGCTGCCCAGGTCACCGCTGTGGCCGGAGTTCGAGCTGACCCGTGTCACTACGGTGCCGGCGCCAACGGCGATCAGCAGTGCCGGGATCTGGGCCACGAGCCCGTCGCCGACCGTCAGCAGCGAATAGGTGTTCACCGCCTCGCCGAACGGCATGTCCCGCTTGACCATGCCGATCGACAGGCCACCGATCAGGTTGACGCAAAGGATCACCAACCCGGCGATGGCATCGCCCTTGACGAACTTCATCGCGCCGTCCATCGCCCCGTAGAGCTGGCTCTCCTGCTCCAGGCGCTGGCGCCTGCTGCGCGCCTCTGCCTGCTCGATGTCGCCGTTGCGCAAGTCGTTGTCGATGCTCATCTGCTTGCCCGGCATGGCATCGAGAATGAAGCGGGCGGCCACTTCCGCAACCCGTTCGGCCCCCTTGGTGATCACCAGGAACTGGGCCACGGTGATGATCAGAAACACCACCAGGCCGATTACCACTTCGCCGGCGATGACGAAATTGCCGAAGGCCGACACGATCTGCCCGGCATCACCCTCGAGCAGGATCAGGCGCGTGGTGGTGATCGACAGCGCCAGGCGGAACAGCGTGGCCAGCAGGATGATCGGCGGCAGTGATGAATACTCGACCGGGTGCGAGATGTAGAACGCCACCACCAGGATCAGCAGACTGAAGCCAATGTTGATGCCGATCAGCGCATCCACCAGCGCCGTCGGCAGCGGGATGATCATCATGACCACCGCCAGTACGATGAACAGCGCAATGACCACGTCGCTGCGCTGGGCAGCCCGCTGGGCGACGAGATTGAGCTTCGCCAGGGCCGCGCTCATGCCTCCCTCCGCTGCTGCAGGTAGTCGCGAAAACGACGCCGGGCCTCATCCTTCTGCCCAGCCACCCATAGCACCCGGCTCTGCAGCAACATCAGCCCGGGCGAGGCTCCCTGCAGGCGTTCCAGGCGCTCGATCGCATCGAGCGCCCTCGGCGTGTCGCCTACCGCGATGAAGGCCCGGGTCAGCGTGTGCAGGATACCGGCATGATCGGGGGCGATATGCGCCGCGATCAGCAACAGCACCAGACCACGCTTCGCTTCGCCGCTCTTGAGGTAGAGATGCCCCATCATGTGCATCAGCTCTGCCGCTCCCTGGTCACCATCTCTCATCGCTCGAGCTCCTCGGCCTCGGCACGTCGTTCCGCCCACTCCAGGCGCTGCGCGATCTCCTCGTTGAGCAGTTGCGCTGCCATCTCGACGACCTCGGCTTGCGTGTCCATCTCGGGCAAGACCGCATCGACCACATGCTGCAGCAGCCCAATGCTGCGCTCATTGGCATAAAGCGAAGGATCGCCGACAGCGGGCTGCGCCATGCGCTCGATTTGCTCACGCAGCGTGCCACCCTCCTGGCGACGCGCCTGGCTGCCCTCCACCGCCCTGGCGAAATCGGCTTGTCGCTCCGGATCGACGGGCTTGCTGCCACCGGCCTCGCCGACATGAGGCACTGTCCCTGCGCTGGTGCGGAGACGTTGATCGTCATGAATACGATCGGCGGTGACTCTCATGGCGTCGCCTCCATGGCAAAGGGCCGGCAGCGTTTCGCTACAGCGTCAGGGAGAATTCATCACTGCCACGGCGTACCGTGACGCGGTTGTCGGCGATCTCGGCCAGCACCCAGCCCTCCTGGAGGGCGGCACCGGGGTAGAGGCGTTCACCCCGAGGGCCGACGACATAGGGATTCTCACCGAACCACACCGCCTGGAACTGCAGGGCCGGCGAATCGGTCGACAGCTGCGGACGGGCTTCGCTGATCAGCAACTGGCTACCGCCATAGTGCTGGTCGAACCAGAGCTGCACGTCGCGCCACTCGTCATAGCGTTCAGGGGGAAACTCACCGTCGACAATCAGGTGATTGCCGGCATCCCGGACCTGCAACCCCGCCAGCCTAACCTCGGCGAGGCGCTGAGCCAACGCCTCGCCGGGTGGCGTATCGACGACCATCAGCGAGCGGGCCGCCTCGGCGGCCTGTGGTTGCAGCATGCCCGTGGAATGGAGCGCGCTGGCAGAGATGCTGGCCCCCGCCGTGCCGACGCCAACGAGCTGGTAGATGCCGATGATCGCCAGGGTCGTGCAGAGTGCCGTCACCGCGGTGCTGCGCCTGGCCAGAACATATGCCGGACCCTGGCGCACCTGAGCCAGGCGTTGGCGCCAGTGCGCCGGGATCGGCGCCCGACGCCATTGACGGGAGACGAGGCTTACCAATGGTGCGAACCGGATACCGAGGCGTTGATTCACCGGCGCCAGGACTCGCCCGATGCGAGACCACGACTGCACCAGCTTGCCTCGAAGTGCCAATGCTAGGGGTAAAGCGAAGCGCTGCAGGGCGGCTCGCAAAGGTGCCAGCCGACGCCTCAGGGCAGCCCTGACTACGGGCACGCTTGCCTGCACACGGCGCTGAAGTGTGCCCATCCCTCGTTGGGCGTTCTGCAGGGCTGGGGGAAGCATCAGCTCAGGGCGGGTAAGCGTGAGCTTCACTTCGCCAATGGCAAGGGTGACCGGCAAAGGCGTACGCCAACCGGTACCTTTCGCCAGCGGTTCACCGTTGGCCTCGACAGCACCACCGACCGCCTCGATGGCCACCATTCGCGCGTGAAAGCGCAGAATGACATGCTCAGCGGCAACGTCGGCATCGCTCAGTATTACGTCGCAGCGGGTCGCAGAGCCGATACGACAGACCGGCTGTTCGAGCGGCACGGATACTCCCACATGAAGGCCGCTCCTCACTTCCAGCGTGGAGAACACCTCGGTCGTCGGCATCAAGAACGAAGTCACGGAAGCCATGGATGCCACCTGTCATGAAATACCATCAAGCCCGAGCCCCCATCTCGAACATGACGGCAGCCAAGATACGCAGCCTGGATTGCGAAAGCCTGGACGGACGCTGGTGCCCGCCAGCGTCCGTCGTGGCAGTGTCAGTTATTGGGACGTGCCGCCCTGGCCGTGTCGACCTCGGTGTTTCCCTCGGTCTTGACCTTACTGACCTCCATCGATTTCTTGGCGGCTTGGTCGAAGACGTCTTTTAGCTGCTGTACATCGATGCCACCGCCGCCACCGGCACCTGAAACACCATCAGCAGCTTCTTTCTTTTCCTTGATCTTGAAGATCGCCATGCCATGTCTCCTTTTAGGATGGAAAATCTGAGCAGCGGCTACCCGTCTCCTCAACTCTTATAAGCACGCCGAGGAAAAAATTAGACCGGATGGGTTACCGCTCCACCAAATCATAGACAAACGAACAGCTAGTGCAATGCAAGAAAGGAGAAAAAAACGACTAAAAACCACTTATCATGAAATTTAATAAATACATATAAAGCATGTTGAAAAATACAATAACATTTCGCGATGAATTATTAAAAACCTCCCTCAACCACACAAAAATTACGCTTTGATTAAGATTTGACATCACTTGCCCCGCCCCTGCAATCAAGAAATCCCTTAACGCCAAATCTTAAGCCATAGAAGAAGAATTCGGCGCGCAGAAAAAAACGCCTAGAATTATCTATAATTCAAAAAATTCCTTATCATGCCACCCTAACCATGTCAGCCGCATGTCTTTCACTCCTAATACCATTTAGGTGAGTCAGAAAATACTGCGGATAGGGGCAACTAATATTAAACTTTCAAACCAGTTCCCTCTTCGGCAGATAGATACGATCTCCAGGCCTAAGAACAGTGGGATCATCGATATGGCTAAGGTTGAGCTCGACCAGCTCCGCAATATCGTACCCTCGCTTGATAGCAATTCCACCCAGTGACAAGTGAGACGCGGCCTCAACCCAATCATGTCCCTGCTCCTCAAGCGCGGGGTTGGCACGCGGCGTTGGTTCCAGGCTTGGCGAGCCACCTTCCTGCTCCACTCGCCCCAATGAGACTTTAGTATCAGGAGCCTCAATAACTTCTTTTTTGCCTTCGAAATCAGTGCGTCGCCATACCCAGCCCGGAAGCAGTTCGTTATTCCTCAAGTAGTCGGTAAGATCCACTGGAGTCTCGTTGGATTTCTCCTCGCTTTCAAGGTCAGCGACGAGCCACTCCCAATCCGGCAGCAAATCCTTGTCTTCCAAGTAATTTCTTAGATCTATCAACGCACCTGGTATCAGCATTCCTCCAGCCAAGGTCAAGCCTACTCCCGCCCAGATGCGGTTTTCATCCGCGGCAAGACGATTCTCACCGGCCAAGCGGCGGAATGGCCCATGCCGTACATCTGCATCCGTCCAGTTGAGTCGCCTGCTCGCCAGATCGATGAAGTAAGCTTGCATGAGCGTGCCGCCAGCCAGAGCCGTGCCTGCAATATGATTGCCTTGGGCAAACTGATTGTAGGCTTCGGTGCCGGTTAAGGCTGCCATAGGAATCGTAGTCATGGGATATAACAACCGAATCGGCCAGCTTCTGCCGGGATCCTGGCCGTTTTTCCACGACTTCACCATGGAGACGGTATCGTCACGCAAGCCCCTGATACCGTAATAGGACAATGCGACCTGGAAAGGCAATGCCGCTAGATTAACCCCGGCGGAGTACCAGTGCCCATTGGCCATGGCCTCGCCTGCAGCATACATAGTGTAGGCCGCCCATGGTGGCGTCATGATGCCATAAAAATAGGAGCCAACTGCCGTGCCGGTACCAGCCAACTTCTTGACGTAGGGCAGGGCTGCCAAATCGACGCGAGTTAGGCCGGTAGCCACCCGGGTCGCTGCACTACCGGCGAGAACCACATTGGCAGCAAGAAAGCCCGCTATCCCAACGTCACCAGTAAAGTCCAGCAAATTGTTGCTGATTTTAAGGAACTCTCCATCACTTATCTTGTTCTGAATGTACTGCCAAGACACCACATCATTGACTAGGTGTGTCGCCAGTATGCTGCTATTGAACAAAACTCCCTTCCAGGTGCGGGGATCCAGTGGGTTGACAGTTAGGGCCTCCGGACCAGCCACTTTTTTCAGCTGCGTTCGATAAAGGCTTGACGCCTGAGTGAGCGCCTGCGTCTTGGCCTCCTCCGTCCACCCTCGTTGTCTACTTTCTTGAGTAACAGATAGATTCTGTAACAGCTGATAGCGTGCCCAAAATTCCTCCGTTACAGTACCTACCCTCGCAACCTGCTCCTTGCTGAGATTCAGCGCTCTTCGAGAAGCAATAATGCGGCTCGCTTCCCAGTTTAGGCGTTCAGCCGTGACCTCTCCTCGTTCAAGTGCTTCGCGGTTGATCCGGATTTTTTCGTCAAACCGAGACTTGAATAAAATCATGCTCCCCCGCGTCACGAACCCCAACCCATTGAGTAAATGAGCGGGGGATGCCGGGGCAGCTGCTCGATTGAGCACATCGCCGGTCCAACCATGGGCAGAAGCGCTATGCATACCAAACATAGAGCCTCCCACCAGCGCAGCGGCCAGCCCTCTGGCCGTGCGCCGACGCGCAGGCGAACTATCATTACTCGTTGCGTGCACTGGCGTGGTATAGACATGCCCGCCCTCCTGAGGCCCGGCCATCAAGGAGACTCTGACATAGGGAACGTTCGGCAGTTTGGCTGCGTCTTCCGGCGCCAAGGCCTGCTCTAGCACGCTGCGACGAACCAAGGTCGTTTCGGGAGTCACTTCATTACTCACGTTCCTATCATAGGGAGAACGCCCGATCTTTCGAGTGGACTGGCCTGTAACAGGTGTCCAGTTTCCTCCTAGATCATGAATACGCACGATCGGGCCTTGGGAATCTGTGGTAACAGAGACCCTGCCACTCACTAATGGCGATGAGGATGACGCTGCATTTTGCTGTGTTGCGGGTGTCGCTTGGGACGGTGTCGTACCTTGCTGCTGGGCTGTCAACGCCGCGTTAGGTGCTGTCGTTGACGATTGGCTCGTCGACACGGTAGACGACACACTCCAGAGCCCATTGCCACTATAAGCGGCGAAGGACAGACCACCTCCTTGTATCTGAGCCCTAGTCTCGGTGGCACGATCGCTGGTTACGACAACGTAGACGTCGCCATGCTTCGCGGTAACCTCACGAGGTGCCTCACTACCTATGTTGTCTACGACTCGTACCGCCTGCTGTCCATTCCCTTGGTCATGCAACGTAAGTGTGACGGGCTGCCCCTTCTGACTCGAGGGCCAACGGATATGCCCATTCTCATCAATACGTCCGCTCTTGGGTACGGTGCCGCCATCAATGACAAAGGTGGCATTATCTAGCCCAGTATTGGATGAACGAATGATATGAACATAGTGACCCGGAGGTAGAGTGCCCTCCGTCGATGCCTGATTGAGCGCATCCAAATCGACGAGTCGATAAAGCCTCGCGAGTCCCTGCGGTGGCGTTGCGGTCTGTTGCGCACTCGCCACGTGGTTCTGGGACGCCCCTCGCATCCAAGGCATGACGAAGGCTTCGCCGGTTTCCGGGTCTCGGTAGAAGATATGGGTCTTTCCCCTTACTCCTGGCTCATCACCACGCAGCCTTGGTCCGATGGCAGGTTGAATGTATACGTTATCCACACTAGAGGGTGCACGTGGCCCTAAAACACGGGCTTCAATTGGCCTGCCTTGCTCGTCCTGCAGGCGAAACGTGATCGCCTCGCGAGCAGACGGAGTGCTAGCTCCCGAGTCAAAGTAATCGCGACGCGTCGTAGACGGTGTTGCTTCGACCTGAGTGTCGAACAAGGCAGCCTGCTGTGCCCGCCCCTCGATGGCGGTAGTGACCGTCTGGGAGGCTTCATCCCTGAGTGCAGGGTCAGGAAGCACTGGTGTATCGTGGGCGGTCTCTGCCGAAGGAATGCCATTACCAGGCTCATCTGGAGCCGGGGTATTCCGGCCACCCTCGGTTTCGTTAACATCGGGGCGATAGGTCGTGCTCCCTGGAGCATTCGGAGCATCGAGATCGGAAGTCGGTGGCGGTGTATCGCCTCCTCTTCCGGCTGGGGGCTGCCCTCCGGGCTCGGCGGGAGGATTTGATCCGTTCCCACGTTGGGGACGCGTGGTCCTTAGCCCGTAGATCCCCAACCCGGTTCCCACGAAGCCGGTGGACAGCCCCAGGACAGCATCGATCTGCTGCAGCCCGGTCATCTGGTCGCCATTGACCGCCAACTGATAACCGGAGTACCCCATCAGCGGAAAGCCGGTCACGATAGCCCCCCAGTCCGCGCCTCGCGCCACTCGATTCCAGGCATCGGCGCTGCGCATGTAGGCATGGGCATTGGCCGCCAGCGTCGAACCCGGCTTGACGGCGCCGATGCTGGCCAGGAAGGCTTCTCCTTTGGTCACGCTCAACGTGGAGTCTCGAGCCATGCCGACCATGCGAAACCCACTGGCCTTGACCGGCAGAACAGCCGTGGCGATGGAGAAGTAGTTCAAGCCCGACTCCCAGTCGTTCCAGTCCCCGCCTCGCTGCATATGATTGCGTTGATGCTCGAAGGCCCGATAGCCCAGGTAGCCACTGCCAAGGAATGCCAGCGGAGCAGCCACAGGAGCCGCTGGCGTAAAAGACAGCACGGTAGCCACGCCCGTCCCGATGCCGATCAGCGGGTCGACGATCTTCTCCTGCACCGATACGTTGCGAGCGGTAACAACCTCCAAGGGAATGACGCCACCCTCGCTGGGTCGCATTTCCAAGTCTTTGGGAACGACCAATCTCCCTTCTTCGCCGAATAACCGGTTGTGGTCCTGGAAGTCGGCCAAATCGGCATAGTGCCTGCCCGTACCATCGACGTAGCGAACCTCACCGTCATCACCGCGCACGGCGAGCAGTACTATCTCCGACCTCCCGCCCTCTCGATCGAGGTGAAGCAGCGGCACGGCACGAATCGCCGGCCACTCTCCCCCGACCTCATGGATCGCATCGAGTACATCGTCGTATCCTTCGCGCCCTTCCGTCAGACCCAGATTGGTTTCGACAAAATCAGCTACCCCGTCTTCATCTAATACGTTGAACGTGGCATCGAAACCCTGTGCATGGAATTCCTGAAAGCGTGACTGGAAGAGAGTATCCAATGCCTCGCCACCCTGCGCTTCGACGACGTCATACTCCACGCGCGCTTCGTAATCGGCATCCGATTCACCCAGCAATGGCATGGATTGTTCAGTGCCAAGTTCGTAGCGATCTGCTGTGTTGCTAACCTCATCTCGCGCAGTCTCGAGAATTTCACGCTGTGTCTCGTCACGAGCGATCTCGAAAGCGACATGGGTAATCGCAATTTCCGCGTGGACCCAACGCCTCTCTCCGTCGATCATGATGCCAATCGGTTGATCGCTGGATTTCAAGACGTCCAAGTTCTGTTCCTGCTCTTCGAATGCAGCCGCTAAATCCGGTGTCACCCACAGAACCTGACCACCGAGTTCGATCTCCTGCGGTTCGACATCACCTGAGAAGAGTTCATCAGGTGCCTCCTCGGTTCCCTGACCGTGCGTCTTGAAGAGGGATTCGAGCTCCGCTTCCAGATCGGAAAGCTGCTCGTCGAGGCTTTCGAGAGCAAAGCCGTAATTTCGCTCGAGAGCACGGTGCAGGTCGGTACCCGTTTCTCTCTCTCGATCATGCGCCGTTTGGCGGGTCTCGCCGAGTTCGAGCCAAGTCTCGGTGAGTTCGGGATCCCGATGGTTTTCCCACCATTCGCTCATTTCCTCGGGGGCCAACCGCTCTTCCGTGGTACCTTCCTCGAAATGAGTGACGACCCATAGACCATCCTCCCGCTCTTCAATGACTTGCTGGCCAGTGAACTCACCCAGGTAATCGCCGCCAATGGTGTTGAACTTCTTGCCTTCCTCCAGCAGCCCCTTGTCCTCGTTGAAGGCCTCGAGCAGCTGTTCCCTCATGTCGTAGGCCTCGACGGTCAGTTGGAGGTTATCCCGACGCGCCGAATGGAAATCGTAATAGGCTTGGGCCGTATCCACCTGGATGCCGGCTCCCTCCTGACGGGATCTTGCCTGCCTTAGCTCCTCCTCGATCCTTTCATAAGCATCACTGTCGGGATCGGTTTCAGCCAGCATGTCCTCGAGCTGCGAAACCTCATAATCCGGTAGATGGCTATCACCCTTGGCACTGTGCAGGCGAACATCGGAGAAGAGCACATTGAGGTCGGCTTGGGCGGCCTCGTAGGCGCTCTGCTCCTGCTCGTACTGATCGGCCTTTTGCTGCAAGTCGGCAGGTGTGTCGTCACTGGTGCAAACGTAACCGTTGGGCGGGTCGGGCATTTCACCCTGAGCAGAGATGGCCTCATCCAGCAGACGCTCGGCCTCTTGATATTCCTCCATGGCTTCACCGGCGGCTTCTTGGCGAATCTCCGCTCCCTCCAACCGAGCGCGGGCCTCTTCCAGCGTACCCTCCGGCTCGGGGCGAACCCACACCAGCCCCTGCGGGGCCAAGGCCTCATCGAACAGGTTACCGGCTCGCTGAAGAGCCTCCTCATAGGCCGGGTCGACTGCAAAGACATCCAGCTGATCCTGGCTACGCTCGAATTCGGCAAAGGCTTTGAGCTGCTCCGCTTCTAGGACCTTCAGCGCTGCCGTCGCCTTGGCCACCTCCGGATCCAACCACAGGCCATCCATAGGCACCCAGTCACCTCCCGAGGGCGGCGGCTCGAGCGGCGGATCGCCATAAGGGTTCTCGTAGGTGACGTTCCTGTCCGGCTGCTGGCCAGGGCAATATTCCTCGATTGCCTCGTCCAAGGCTTTTTGCTGCTCTGCTACGGCCCCATCGGTGCCGTCGCTCCCGTAGAGCTCCTGGAAGGTTTCACCAGCCAGCGCACGCTCCACCGCGGCGAGCACGACTTCTGCCGCCCGAGCTTCCTCGGCATCGGAGCTGTCGAGATCAACGGCCATGAGTACCTCGACCATCGCCTCGAGAGGCGTGCCTTTCTCGACTTCAACTTCGGTACCATCCTCTTCACGACGAACCGTAATGTCCCCATCCGGTGGAGTGGTCACGGTATAGCCGTTGTGGGTCACACTGACCGTCTTCTCGCCATCGGCACTTTCTCTGGTCACGGTCCTACGGCCGTTGGCTTCCTCGACGGTCTCGGTGCTGCGCCCGTCCCGGTATTCGGTGCGCCGCTCTTCGTTACCCTGGGCATCGACAAAGAAGGTACTTTGGGTGACTTCGCCCATTGTGAAACGATAGCGGGCAATCTCCTCGCCGCTGTCGGCATCCACGATACGCCGGGTGACGCTGTCGTCCGGCTCCGTATACTCTGAAACTCCAAAACCGGCAGCTGCCAGTTGAGCGATGATCTGGGCGGGATCGAGCCCCATTTCCTCGGCTATCGAATCGATGCTCTTGCCCTCGGAGACTGCCTCGGCAATCTCATCGATCCCTTCCCGGCTCGTATCCTGCTCCGAATCGAGTTCCGTGCGATTGCCGTCATCGTCGATGATCGTCGTCGTGGTCTCACCGTCGTCAACGCTGACTTCTTCGACGACCACACCGTTCTGCTCGTAGGTGACCGTCGTGGTGGTCGTGCCATCGGCATCCACTCTCGTCTCGGTCACACGGCCATCCGGCTCTGTTATCGCGTCGGTGGTGCTACCGTCGGGGTCCTCGGTTCGACGAATCTCATTGCCATCGGTATCGATTATGAGGGAGGTTTGTGTGCCATCGGGCCCTGTTTCATGGCTGACGACAAGATCGCCACTCCCTGCATCGGTGATCCGCGTGGTATCGGTGTAATTGGGCCCCTGTCCTTCCACTCCTGACTCGACCTCGTAACCAGCCGCCGCGAGCTGGGCAATCACCTGCTCGCGGGTCAGGCCCTGCTCTTCCGCAATCTCTTCGATGCTCTGGCCGTTGGCGACTCCTTCGGCGATCTCGTCGATGCCCTCCCGGCTCGTTACCTGCTCAGGGTCCAGCGTCGTTCGCGTGCCATCCTCGGCCATTACTACCGTCTCGCTGTTGCCGTCGCTATCGGTGGTCGTGATCGTTACGACATCGCTGTCGGGCAGCTCGGTTATCTCGACGACGCTGCCATCGCCCAAGTCGTCTTCGAGGCGCGTCGTCCTTTCGCCGCTCTCTTCGTCCTCACTGACGGTAACCTTGCGCCCCTCATCGTCCCGGACAGGTGACTGACTCAGCGTTTCGCCATCTTCGCCCGTCACCTCGACCCAGTACCGGTCGGTGTCGTGATCGTAGTATTCGTGGATGGTTTCGCCTGTCTCAGGGTCGGTGATCGTCGTCCGGGTAATATTGTCGCCGGCAAGCCCCCACTCGGCTGACTCCACCTCGTAGCCACCCGCTTCGAGCTGCTCTATGATCTCCTCTCTGTTCAGTTCGGACTCCTCGAAAAGATCGAGCCCTTTCCCCTCGGTAATCTCCTCGGCCAGGCCCTGGGCCTGTTCGACCGCTTCCTCGTCAAAGACAGGCTCTTGCTCGGATGCGTTATCGACAGGCAGAAAAATGTCGTTCTGATTCTGGGGATCGAAGTTCAGCGGATCGAAACTCGGAGAATCGAAATTCTCCGGTACCGTAGGGCCATAAACCAGCGGCTCCGAGCTGAGCTCCATTTGCTGCAGGTATTCCGGCGAATAGACGCCGTAGCCCACCATGGGGGTGTGGCTGGTATTGATCGGCTGGAATGCCGTTCCCCCATTCCACTGAGGTACCGTTGGCGTCACGGTCTGTTGCGGCGTGAACGTCGGTGGGCTGGGGGGGCGCGGCTTGGCCGCGGCTCTGATAATCGCCTTGGCGAAGATCGACTCACTCCCGGTCGAGGCCCTGGCGGCCAACCGAAATATACTGCTCAGCCTCACCATTGTTGTTCTCACCTCCATGACGAGGACACAAGATGTGGGTCACGCTATTGTTGTTAGCCTTGGGAATTAGACCGGTTCTGCAATGGGCGTGGGACAGAGGTGCTCGGCGATCCGGTCTGCCAATGCGGCCAGAACGGCCTGGTCTCCCGACGGATTGATCATCAACATGAACTCGGCCTCCGGCAGCGGCGGCAGGCCATGCTCTTCCGACAGGGTGACCAGCCCAGGCCCAAGCTGGCTGGCTGGCATCGGTGCCAATGCAAAGCCGCCTTCTACCGCGGCACGCAAGCTGGCCCCGCTGGTGCAGAGCATCGCCATGCGCTGCGGAATACCGGCAAGTGCCAGCTGGGTCAGCGCGGCTTCACGATAGGGGCAGGCCTCCGGAAACAGAGCCAGGGGCAGCGGAGAAGGCAAGCGCACGGGACAGCGCTCGGCCCAGGCCCAGACCAGGGGCTCATGCCACAGCAGGCGGCCCGGCTCATGGGAGCCGCACTGCGCACCCAATACCATGTCCACATCGCCGCGCCTCATGGCCACGACCATATCACCGGGTATGCCGACACGTACGCCGAGCTCGACTTGCGGGTTGTCTTCGACGAACTCTCTGAGCGCACGCATCAAAGAGGCGTTGACGCAGTCCTCCGCAACCCCCAGGCGAATATTGCCTTGGTAGGTGGAGCGGGAGAGCTGGGTCATGGCATCGCGATTGAGCGCCAGGATGGCCCTGGCGTAGGCCGCCAGGCATTCTCCGTCGGGCGTGACTTCGAAGGCCCGCGTCGTACGCCGCAGCAATGGCTTGCCGACCTGGGCCTCCAGCCGGCGCAGGTGCCCACTGATGGCCGGCTGGGTCAGGTGCAGGCGGTTGGCGGCGCGAGTGAAGCTACCTTCATCGATGACGGCAACGAAACTCCTCAGGAGAAGCAAGTCGAGCATATGCATATCTGTCCATGATAAATATGGCTTTCATTTTTTATGTATCATTTGGCAGCATGTCATGACATGCCACCTGATGATTGCCTCTGCCCGCCAAAGCCGCCCTAAGCCGCTCTTAGCCCGCCCCTCATCCAGAGTAGCAGAGTTAAGAAAAAAGTATCATCTTGGTTCATTATAAATACCATCACACTTTTTGATTTATATTTTTCACCCGGAGGTGCTGGCATATAGGAACAACAATCTGCGAGGTATTTGTGCCATGACAATTCTCCTGCATGTCTCATCCTCCCCCCGCAAGCAGCGCTCCGCATCGCTGGAGGTTGCACGAAGCTTTCTGTCCCATTACCGGGACTATGCTCCGCATGTCCAGGTGAAGCACCTCGACCTGTGGGACTTGGAGTTACCCGAGTTTGATGACAGCGCCATGACAGCGAAATATGCCGGGCTAGCCGGAACACCACTGACGGCAAGCCAGCAACAGGCCTGGGATCGCCTGCGTAAGCTCGCATCTCATCTCCACGAGGCCGATATCCTGCTGTTCTCGATGCCACTCTGGAATTTCAGCATTCCCTACAAACTCAAGCACTTCATCGACTTGATATCGCAGAAGGACATTCTTTTTTCTTTCGATCCCGAGGCCGGATTCAGCGGACTGCTCACTGGCAAGAAGGCCATCGTCGTTTATGCCAGAGGACTAAGCTACGCGAACGACTCGTTTACGCCATCGCAAGAGTTCGATCATCAAAAAGGATATTTCGAGACATGGCTGAAGTTCATCGGCGTAACCGAGGTACAGTCGATAGTGGTGGAAAAAACACTCTTCGGCAGCGAAGTCGATAGTGAAGCTCGACAACAAGCCTGCCAGCAGGCCTCGCAACTTGCACGAAGTCTCGTGTAGCCTCGACCGGAAGCTCGCCCCATCCTGACTCATCATGAAGCGGCATGAAGTGATGTAGTACAATGTTCGAGGCGTTAAGCATCATGCATTCTTTCCGGCACGAGCAGGTTGTCTCAGCTTGTGCTCAAGACCTGAACATTACCCATGAGATAACACCGGAAGGCTAACCGAGCATGGAAATCACCCGCAGCCGGGACTTCACCGCGGAGCGTGCCTGGGGAGCCAAGAGCATCGCCAGTATGAACGGCATCACCACTCGCCTGCATTGGACAGACCAGCCATACCGCTGGCACGTCAACGATGGTGAAGAGGTCTTCGTGGTGCTCGATGGCCAGGTGGAAATGCGCTATCGCAACGAGGGAATAGAGCATTCCCGACTGCTGGAGGTAGGCGACATCTTCTTTGCCTCGGTGGGCACCGAACATGTCGCCTGCCCGGTGGGCGAAGCCAGGGTATTGGTTATTGAGAAGGAAGGCAGCGTCTAGGCACTATCCAAAAACTGCCTACGCTCGCCGGCTTATTGGACGGTGCCTGGAAGACCAACGGTCCATTAGGCCCCGTCCCATTCCACCACGAAGCGCTCCCTGGGCCAGCGCACCTTGGCCAGCCCGGCCAGGCGATCCTGCATCGTATCGCGATAGCCAAGCGCCAGCAGCACCACGCTACGCAGCCCCTGCGCCTCGAGACCCAACAGGGCGTCCAGCGCCGGCGGGTCGAAACCTTCCATCGGCGAGGCGTCGATCCGCTCCGCTGCCGCTGCGGTCAAGGCCGTACCCAAGGCAATATAGGCTTGTCGAGCCGCCCAGTGATGCCGCACCTCCGGCGTGGTGAAGCCGGCCACGGCAGCATGGAGCGACTGCCGATACCCTTCCAGCTCTACTGGATCGAGACCGCGAGCCGCAGCAGTCAGCTCGATCAGCTCATCCACGTGCCGTTCATCCACTTCGGTCCAGGCGGCGAAAATCAGCAGGTGAGAGCATTCGCTGACCTGAGGCTGGTCGCACGCAGCGTGCCGGATCCGCTCACGCAGCGCTGGGTCTTTCACCACCAGCACACTGTATGGCTGAAGGCCGTAGGACGACGGCGCCAGGCGCGCGGCATCGAGGATGGTATCGAGCGTGCCTTGGGGAACCTTCCTGCCATTCATGCGTTTGGCGGCATAGCGCCAATGCAAGGCTTCCATGGGGGTCATGCATCTCTCCTGTGGTCAGACTTCCGCCGTTGCAGGCGGTGGCGTTTCGCGGCGCGCGGCGCCACGGTGGAACAGGACCGCACCGAGGACCACCAGCACCCCCGCCAGGCCCAGATAGGGCGGTACCGTCTCGCCCAACAGCGAAACCGCGATCAACGTGCCGACCAATGCCGCCACCATGCCGATCTGACTGAGGTAGACGGGGCCGGCGATTTTCTGCAGTACGAAATAAAAGACGTAGAGCACCGTGAAGACGGCCACTTCGGCGAGCAGCAGCCGAAGCACCCCTATCGAGCCGAGCAACTGTGCCAATTGCTGCGCCTCGAACGCCAGCACGAAGGGGGCAAGCGCCAGCGCGCCACCCAGCAGCATCAGCGCGGCGAGGTAGACCGGCCCTGCCTCGCCGGGCCAGCGCAGGGTGCGATAGATATTGCCCAACGCGATGACCAGCGGGATCGTCAGTACCAACGCGACCCAGCCCTGTGCGCCTTGCATGCCGCCCGCCTTGGCCCACGCCAGCAACACCCCACCGGCCAGCCCCAGCAGCACACCGAGCAGCCGCAGCGCATTGACGCGCTCCATGCCCAGCCCCACTGCAATCACCCAGGTCACCAGAATCGGGAAAGCAAAGCTGAGCGAGACGAACCCGGCCCCCACGTGACGCACCGCCAGGAAGCCCAGTGCATTGGGCAGGGCAAACAGTGCCCCCGAGACCAGCGCGTACTCGACGATGCGCCGGTCGAGTCGCATCGGCTGACGCTGCCGGGTTGCCAGCGCCAGGAGCAGCACACCGGCGCCGGTCACCGCGACCATGAGGAAGCTCAAGCGCGGCGCGCCGGCCCCGTCGGCAATTTTGGCCACGACCAGCGACAAGGCCAGCAGACTGCCGACCAGCAGCAGGCAAGCCAGGGCATACCAGCCGGTGCGGTTGCGTGGCTTGGTTGAGTTGGTCATGATCGGCTCCTGTTCAGCACAGCAAAAGATTCTCGACATAAAGTATCTTGATGGAAAGATAAACGCGCCTATGAATCGTGTCAAGCAAGCCATTGCCCAATGGCAACGGGAAATGCCCGAACTCGACCTGCTGCCGATGGAAGTGGTGGGATATATGAAGACGACCCAGTTGCTCACCCAGGAGCGACTACAGGCCTTTTTCAAGGAGTACGGCCTGCAATTGGGGGAGTTCGACGTGCTGGCCACGCTACGCCGTTCGGGAGCGCCCTATCGCCTGGGACCGACGCAACTGTTCGAGACGCTGATGGTCTCGTCGGGAGGCATGACCAGTCGACTGGATCGCCTGGAGAAGGCGGGCCTGATCGTGCGCTCGCCGAATCCCGAGGATCGGCGCGGCACACTGGTGTCGCTGACGGAGGAAGGCTTAGCCCTGATGAACCGAGTCGTGCCTCGCCACGTGGAGAACGAGGCCAGAATGCTTGCCGCTCTCAGCCGCGAGGAACAGCAGGCATTGGGTGAGCTATTGAGCAAGCTGCTGGAAGGCTTGGTCGATGAAACCTGAGCTGACACAGACCGCTACGCAAGGGTGAACAGGTCGCTCTGCAGCTGGTGCCGCTCGTGCTCCACAAGCCAGCGCTTGCGTGGCAGCCCGCCGCCATAGCCGGTCAGGGTGCCGTTGGCACCGATCACCCGATGGCACGGTACCACGATGGCCACCGGGTTGGCGCCGTTGGCCAGGCCCACGGCGCGGCTGGCGCCGGGGCGCCCGATGTTTGCGGCCAGCTCACCGTAGCTGATCGTGGTACCGGCCGGAATCCGGCGCAGTGCTTGCCACACCAGGCGCTGGAATTCGGTACCACCGGTCGCCACCGGCACTGTATCGAGGTGGGACGGATCCCCGGCGAAATAAGCCTCCAGCGCCTGGCGGATGGCTTCGGGCGCCGTGCCCTCGACGAGCTCGTAGTGGCGATAGTGACGCCCCAGCAGGCGGTGCAGCCGTTCCTCGTGACTGTCGAACTCCAGCGCTCGCAACGCTCCTTGGTCATCGCCAACCAGGCGTAGCTCGCCCACCGGGGACGGTAGTCGGTCAAGCCAGAGTCGCATCGCACTCCTCCTGTTGCGGTTTTGCTGCCGTAGTAGTGGCTGCATCGGCATGCCACAAGTGCATCACGGCATAGGCACGCCAGGGTCGCCAGGCCTCGGCGCGTGCAAGCAGCTCGCGCGGCGTTGGGCGCCGGCCCCGTTCTGCCAGTACCCGTTGCAGTGCCACGTCGGTGGGCAGGAAGGCATCGCTCTCCTGCAATCCGCGCATGGCGATGTAGTGTGCCGTCCACTCGCCGATACCTGGCAGGGCGCACAGGTGGGCCACGGTCTCGTCAAGGTCCTGGCGCCGGTCGAACATCCGTGGCTGCTCGCGGTAGGTGGCTGCCAACTGCACCAGGGCGGTGGCCCGTGCGCTGGGCATGCCGAGCGCCTTGATCTCATCGAAAGTGAAACGCTCGGGCACAGGAAATAGCCGCTCCAAGCCGACCCCAGCCTGACCCTCCAAGCGTTCACCCAAGCGCTCGACCAGCCGCCCAGCCAACCGCGTGGCCGCATCGACGCTGACCTGCTGGCCGAGAATGGCCCGCACGGCGACTTCAAAAGGGTCCCACCCGCCCGGCACACGTAGCCCGGGGCGGCTCTCTACCAGTGGCGCCAGTACGGGGTCACGACCGAGTCCTTGGCGTATCGCCTCGGAATCGGCCTGCAGATCGAAGAGCCGACGCAGCCGAGCAATGACGCTCGGCAGTGCCGAGAGTTCGGTCAGCCGGATCGAGGCATGCAGTGCGCTGTCGGCGGAAACATCCTTCACACTTACGCTGCCGACCGTTTCGCCGACGCGGAAAACCCGGTGATAACCCTCTCCATCGATGCGTTCGAGCCCGGGAATTGTCCGCCGGGCCAGGAAGGCCAGTATCGCCTGCCAGTCGTAGGGCGGCCGGTACGGCAATCGAAGCGTCAACGCAGTTGCCTGGGAAAGCTCGGCTCGGCGACCGCGCAGGGTTCCCGGCGCTCGGCCATAGAGATGCAGAAACACTTCGTTGAAGCGGCGCACGCTGCCAAAACCGCTGGCCAGAGCCACATCGGCGAGAGGCAGTTCGGTCTCGTGTAGCAATTGCTTCGCCAAAAGCACGCGCCGGGTCTGGGCCACAGCCAACGGGGAGGCTCCGACGTGACGCTGGAATAGCCGCCGCAGCTGGCGCGCGCCCACACCCAGGCGAGCGCACAGCGCTTCCAACCCGCCTTCGTCCAGCGCACCTTCGTCGATCAGTCGCAGCGCGCGCTTCACAGTGGTCGAGGTACCGGCCCAGGCCGGGGAGTCCGGCGCACTCTCCGGCCGACAGCGCAGGCATGGCCGAAAACCCGCCTCCTGCGCTGCCGCAGCGGAGGAAACGAAGCGACAGTTCTCGAGCTTCGGCGCTGTCGCCGGACAGATCGGGCGACAGTAGATACCGGTGCTGGTCACACAGGTAAAGAAGCGCCCGTCGTAGCGAGCGTCGCGTGCCAGCAGGGCTTGATAGCAGATATCGGTCGAGAGGTTCATGGCTCCATTCTAGCTTGGGCAGAGCCGATGTCTGGCGGTTTTCGGACCTGAACGTCAACGCAAAGTGGCTCTTCAAAAATCGATCAAAATGGCTCTTAGAATGGAGCCAGTCAGGCCTCACACTCGGTGATACTCATGTGATGCGAGGATTTACCGATGCCCATACGCCATGCCACCCCGCAAGATCTCGGCCCGCTCAGCAATCTGCTTGACGGCTATCGGCAGTTCTATCGCCAGGAGCCAAATCTCGAAGGCGCCCGGCACTTCCTGCAGGCACGCCTGGAGCGCGGTGACTCGCACATTCTGGTGCATGAAGGGCCGCAAGGAGAATTGCAGGGCTTCGTTCAGCTCTACCCGCTGCTCTCCACTGTGCGCCTGGCGCCGTTATGGCTGCTCAACGATCTGTTCGTTTCGCCCGAGGCGCGCCGCAGCGGTGTCGGACGCGCCCTGATGCAGGCCGCCAGGGAACTGGCCGAAAGCCATGGCGTCGGCCACTTCAAGCTCGCCACCGAAATCGACAACCGCACCGCCCAGGCGCTCTACGAATCGCTCGGCTGGCAGCGCGACACCACCTTCTATCACTACGGCCTGCTGTTCGATTCGCAAACGAGCCAGGACTGACCCGGAGGCACCATGTACGTCCCCCCCTCGATGCAACTCGAACGCGAGCAGTCCTGGGAGCTGATAGAACGGCACGACTTCGCCGTCCTGGTCGGCGCCGATCTGCAGGCTACCCACCTGCCCTTGCTGCTGGAGCGCGGCGAAGGCGAACAGGGCACACTCTATGGCCACTTTGCCCGAGCCAACCCGCATTGGCGAACGCTCGATGGCAGCCGGGCGCTAGCGATCTTCAGCGGCCCCCACGCCTATGTCTCACCGACCTGGTACGCCAGCCAACCAGCCGTGCCCACCTGGAACTACCTGGCCGTGCACGCCACGGGCACCCTCGAATTGCTGGGGCCGGAGGCCACGCGTGAACTGCTCGATCGCAGCCTGGCGCACTACGAACCCGCCCTGCTCGATTCACTGTCCCGTGAACAAGGCTACCTGGAGAAGATGCAGGCCGGCGTGGTCGGCTTTCGCCTGCCCATCGAGACACTCACGGGCAAGGCCAAGCTCGGTCGCCAGCGCTCTGAAGCCGACCAGGCCGGCGTCGAGGCAGCCCTGGCCGAGAGCCGCGATCCGCAGGCGCGCCAGCTGTGGCGTTACATGCAGCAACTGACCAACGAGGAGAGCCCATCATGACCCTGGCCGACACGAGCCATAACGTGAGCCACAACGACTTTGGCCAACCGGTCGGCGCCGCCCTTCCCGACTGGCAGCCGGCACGCCGGCCGGATCGGATACCGCTGCAGGGCCGATGGGTTCGCCTCGAGCCACTGTCAGCGGAGCGCCATGCCGATTCGCTGCATGCCGCTTTCATGGCACCCGGCCAAGGCAAGCATGATGCCCCCGAGGCGCGCTGGACCTACTCCGGCGGCATGCCGTTCGCCGATGCCGAACAGTACCGTGCCTGGCTGAAGGCAAGATCGGAAAGCGACGATCCGCTGTTCTACGCCATCGTCACGGCGGCTGGTGAGCGGGCCCTGGGGCTGGCCAGCTATCTCAATGTCGTGCCGGAGCACGGCAGCATCGAGGTCGGACATATCCACTTCTCCCCAGCGCTACGGCGCACGCCGGCAGCCACCGAAGCCATGCTACTGATGATGCGCCACGCTTTCGAACTGGGCTACCGGCGCTACGAGTGGAAGTGCAATGCGTTCAACGCCGCCTCGCGGCGTGCCGCCGGGCGCCTGGGCTTTCAATTCGAGGGGATCTTCCGCCAGCATCGGGTGGAGAATGGGCGCAACCGCGACACCGCATGGTTCTCCCTGCTGGACAGCGAATGGCCCGCCGTCGAAACACGCCTGGAACGCTGGCTCGCGTGGGAGAATTTCGATGCAGCGGGCCGACAACTGAGCTCGCTGTCTGCCCTGATGCAGGAGGGCCGGTGAGCGGCTAGCCCTTCACCAGGGCGCACCACGCTCGGGCCAGCCACTGCCCCGCCCGCTCGATTTCGGCTTCGGCGGTACCGGCATAGCCCAGCACCAGGCCGGGGCGGCCGGGGGTGTTGAGATAGTAGCTCGACAACGGCGAAAGCAAGATCCCCTGCCCCGCGGCCCGCTCGACCAGGATGCGTTCGTGCTCGGACTCGTCGAGCCAGGCGACCAGGTGCATGCCGGCCTGCCCTTCGGATAGCCTCAGGCCGCGCGCCACTGCCGGTGCCAGCGATTCACGCAGCAGCGCCTGACGTCGGCGGTAGCAATCGCGCATGCGTCGAATATGACGCGAGAAATGGCCGCGGGCGATGAACTCCGCCACGGCGGCCTGCACGGCGTACTGACCTTCGCGATGAAGCCGGGCATTGGCACGGCGGAACGGCGCCACCAACGGCTCGGGCAATACCAAATAACCCAGCCGCATGCCGGGGTACATGACCTTGCTGAAGGTGCCTACGTAGATCACCCGCGAGTCATCCACCAGCCCCTGCAGGGCGGCAACGGGCCGCTGGCCGTAGCGGAATTCGCTGTCGTAGTCGTCTTCCACGACCCAGGCGCCATGCCGTTCGGCAGCTTCGAGCAGCGCCAGCCGCCTGGCCAGGCTCATGGTCGCTCCACTGGGATACTGATGCGAAGGCGTGACGTAGATCAGCCGCGGCTGCCGGAGGCCGGACATGTCTTCGATGCACATGCCCTCGCCATCCACCGGCACCGGCGTCATTTCGAGCCCGGCCGCCATGAAGCAGGCCTGGGCGCCATGATAGCCCGGCTCCTCGATCCACACTTCATCACCGCTGTCGCTCAGCAGCCGCACGATCAGTTCGAAGCCCTGCTGGGCGCCCTGAACGATGAGAATCTGCTCGGGGCGGCAGCGCACCGAGCGTGAGAGCTGCAGATAGTCGGCCAGCGCCTCGCGCAGTGCCGGCACGCCCCCCTGAGCCTGGTAGTCGAGCCAATCCAGCGGTACGCGTTGTAGCTGGCGATGCAGCAGCCGCTGCCACTGGGCATGAGGAAAGCGATCCAGTGCGGGCACGCCTGGAACGAAGGCGGGATGGCGTTCTTGCGAAGAATGACAGAAGGCGAGCAGTGCCGTACCGCGTGAGGAGAGCAGCGATTCGGCAGGCGACGACGGCGGCGCGGCGGCAACGTTCGCCGCCACCGACTGCGCCTGCTGGAATGCCAAGTCGGCAACGAAGGTACCCGCGCCATGGCGGGTGGTGAGGAAACCCTCGGCCAACAGCTGATCGAAGGCGGCCAGCAGCGTGTTGCGCCCCAGGCCCAGCTCTTGAGCCAGTTGCCGGGTTGAGGGCAGTCGCTGGCCGCTGACCAGTCGCCCCGTCTGAATCCACTCGCGCAGGGTGTGGTAAAGACGCATGGTCAATGGCTGGTTCGAAGGCTCCCCCAGTACCAGGCCCAGCGCATCGACCAGCCAGTCGGCTCTCTCCAGGAGAGGCGCTGCCCGTGACGACATGCCTTCAGCTATCCGGTTCATCCGCCACGACTCGATTGCGGCCGGCTCGCTTGCCTTCATAGAGGTTCTGGTCGGCACGATGAAGAATGGCCTCCACCGTCTCTTCGGTACCCTGGAAAGCCGACACGCCACAGGTAATCGACGCGCCGAAGCGATGACCCTCTTCAGACATGAACTCTTGCTGCTCTACCAGTTGGCGCACCTTCTCCGCTACCCCGACGGCTTCCTCGAGGCTGGTTTCGGGCAGCAGAAGGGCAAATTCCTCCCCGCCGAGCCGCGCCGGGATATCGTTCGTACGTAGCTTGCTGCGCAGCAACTTGCCCACGCTCACCAGCGCCTGGTCACCGGCGGAGTGGCCATGAGTATCGTTGATACGCTTGAAGTGATCGAAGTCGAACAGCACTACCGCGGTCGACCTGCCGTAGCGGCGGTAGCGGGCCAGTTCCTGCACCAGCCGCTGCATGAAATAGCGCCGATTGAACAGCGCCGTGAGTTCATCGGTGCGCGACAGTTGGCGCAGACGCAGCTCAAGCCTCTTTTGCTCGGTGATGTCGCGCACGGTGCCGATCAGGATCTGCTCATCGCCCTCGGGCATGTAATCGGCCAACTCGTGCACCCAGCGCACTTCGCCGTCGGGCCGCACGATGCGATGCTCCACGTCATGACTGCCGGTTTCCTGTGCGCGCCACATGCTGGCTTCGACGCTTTCCAGGTCCTCGGGGTGGACCATGGCCTTGAAGGCACGAATGCTGGGGGTGAAGGTGCTCGGATCGACACCGAAGATGTCGTAGATCGCCTCGGACCAGAACAGCTCGTTGGCCTTGAGGCTGGCTTTCCAGTAGCCCAGCCGGGCGATGCACTGAATGCGATGCAGGGTACGATTGAGGCGTGCGATCTCCTCGCGCGCCTCCTCGAGTTCGCGTCGGCCCCGCTGGCAGGGAGAATCGGGAGAGTCGCAGCTATGCGCCCCCGAGGACTGGCGTTGATTGTCGATATTGTTATGCGAGTCCTTCATGGTATCTCTGTGACGATTTCGAGACATGCTGACAGAATACCGTTTGGTTCAGAGGACTACCAACGTTGCTTGAACGGTTCTCGGGCCGGGGCATGCCCACAGGGCGCCGGAACGCACCGCAGGTGATTCGCCAGCCCCGCGCGCCCTTCGCGCATCATGACGTCATGGTTCCAGACCACCAGCGGACGCGCCACTCGCGCCAGCAGGCCCATCCACGGCCGCACCGTACGGACCTGCCAGAGATAGCGAACCCGGGTCCCCTTCTGTTGCTCATGAAGCTGCCAGCTGCCGATGCCGGCCACGTCGCCACTGGCTTTGCCCTCGATCAGCCAGGGCCTGCGAACGCGGGTGATCCGAATATTGAAGCGCAGATAGTAGCCCAGCCGGCTCTTCCAGACGAAACACTGGGTGCGTCCAACGCCATGCTCGTCGCCAGCCTCGAGCTGCCGCACATCCTCGAGTCCTGGCCACCAGTCGGGCCAGTGCAGCGAATCGGTCAGGGCATCGAAGACTGCCTCGATCGGGGCATCGAGGTCCCAGGTCGTATCGAATTCGAATCTCGCCATCTGGGCTAAGGTGCGAAGTGGTCGGGCGGGAAGGCTGGGTCGAGCTCGACATCCTCCAGGTGCACGCTTTCGAACCGTTCGCCGCGCCGGTCGTAGCTGATCACCCTGAGAGGGAACAGCGTCTCCTCGTCGAGCCACAGGTCGTAGCGCGCCACCTCGTGTACCGCCCGGCCGGGCTCGGCCTCCACCACCACATGCTGTGCCGAACGCTCGTCGAGCGTCGTCGGCTCGAGCAGGCGGGCGTGACCGTGTTGCTGTAACTGCTGCACGTTGCGCAGCAGCGTACCGACGTCCGATTGATCCACGCGATGCCCACGCGAGCTGCGTACCATGCGGTTGGTGGGGCGCAGGGAAAGGCCCGGCCGGCTGCCGGGGCCGCCGAAGGGCCACAGTTGCACCTTGCCCGTATCGGGGCGATAGATCAGCACCGCCCCGCGGTAGGGGGTCTCCATGTCCATGCGCACATAGCCGGGTCGGCGGTAGCTGTAGCGGATGACTTCCTCGCCGCCGCTGCCCTGGCTGCGCAGCGTGAGGCGATAGCCCTGCAGCGCATCGATGCGCGCCAGCGCCGCGGCGACCGGGTCCTCCTCGATGGAAGTACTCATCGCCACCAGTACGAGTAACAACATGGTGCCTCTCCTCGACTCCTCCCTTGAGCCTAGCAGGGCCACGGCGGCGAGCGAGGTAAAGGTTGAGAGGTGGCGTGCATGCTATCGTTGTGGCATTGCCAACCACGGAGAGGCCAGATGAAATACCTCGGAGCCCATGTCAGTGCCGCCGGAGGGCCCGACCAGGCCGTAGTGCGCGCCGTCGAGATCGGTGCCGACGCCTTCGCCCTGTTCACCAAGAACCAACGCCAATGGCGGGCCAAGCCCCTCGACGAGGGCACCATCGAAGCCTTTCGTGCCGCCTGCCGGGAGCACGGCTTCGGCCCTGGGCAGATTCTTCCCCACGACAGCTACCTGATCAACCTGGGCCACCCGGACAACGCGGGTCTCGAAAAATCGCGCGCCGCCTTTCTCGACGAGATGCAGCGCTGCGAGCAGCTCGGCCTCACCCTGCTCAACTTCCACCCCGGCAGTCATCTGAAGAAGATCAGCGAGAGCGAGTGTCTGAGCCGCATCGCCGACTCGATCAACCACGCCCTGGCCGAGACCCGCGGCGTCGTTGCGGTGATCGAGAATACCGCCGGCCAGGGCACCAACCTGGGCTGGCGCTTCGAGCACCTGGCCGAAATCATCGATCAGGTCGATGACAAATCGCGGGTCGGCGTCTGCATCGACACCTGCCACGCCTTTGCAGCCGGCTACGACCTGCGCACCCCTGAGGCGTGCACCGCTACCCTCGACGAGTTCGGCAAGGTGGTGGGGTTCGAGTACCTGCGCGGCATGCACCTCAACGACGCCAAGAGCGAGTACGCCAGCCGCGTCGATCGTCACCACAGCCTGGGCCAGGGCAACATTGGGCTCGACGCCTTCACCACCATCATGCGCGACCCACGCATCGACGAAATTCCCATGGTGCTGGAGACCATCGAGCCGGAGATCTGGGCCGAGGAAATCGCCTGGCTACGCGCCCAGGCCGCAAACGACTGAGCTCTGAACCCGATCAGGCAAATATCGGCTGAAGGCTTGGCGCGCCCGGGTCTGAGCGCGCCGGCACCCTTTCGCCGCTCAATCCAGCATCACCGCCTGGGCATAGTCGCGCTCGGCACGGCCCTGGCGCAGGGTCTCGGCCCACCAGGCGAGCCGAGCCAGCAGGGTCTGCATGCCGCGCTCGTAACGTCGAGTCTGATTCGGCTGACCATGCTCATCGAACTGCTCCCAGACGCTGGGGAACATCACGCCGTCGCGAATCCCCACCGCGTGCAGCTCGGCAAAGACATGGCGCAGATGTTCCACCGCCCGCAGCCCACCCGAGGCGCCACCGTAAGAGACGAAGGCCACAGGCTTGGCCTGCCATTCCGCCTTGTAGGCGTCGATCAGCGCCTTGAGCGCCGCGGGATAGGAGTGGTTGTACTCGGGCGTGACCACGACGAAGGCATCCGCTTCGTCCAGGCGCTCGGCGAACGCCGAGGCAGGCTCGGCGGCAGGGTCGATCACCATGGAGGTGAACGCCTCCCGGCGCTGGATCTGTTCCAGGACCCAACGAGCCACGGTATCGCAGAAACGTCCTTCCCTCACGCTGCCGTAGATCACTGCCACCTTGATCGTATCGCTCATCGCTATTTCTCCTTGCGGGGTGAAGATGCGGTGAACGTTACAACCTCAAGCAAGGTTGAGGTCAAAGCACATCGTGCCCATGGCCTCGATAGGGTTTGGCTATTCCAACTCGACCAGCCCATGGCGCATCGCGTAGCGAAACAGTCCCGCCAGTGAGTTGGTATTGAGCTTGCGATAGATGTTGCTGCGATGCGATTCGACCGTACGGGCACTGATCGCCAACGCTTCGCCGATATCGCGGCTGCTCATGCCTTCGAACATCAATTTCAGGATATCGGTTTCGCGCTGGGTCAAGCGTCCTTCCTTCTCCTCGAGCAGTACCCGCGAGACGCTGGAGCCGAAATGGCTGCGACCGCTCGCCACTTCGCGCAGGGCAAAGACCATCTGCTCCGCCGATGCATCCTTGAGCACATAGCCAGCGGCCCCGCAGGCCACCGCGCGCCGGATGTACTCCTCGTTGTCGTGCATGGTCAGTACCAGCACCCGGATGTCCGGACAGGTCTCCTGCAGAATCCTGCAGGCTTCGAGACCGGACAGGCCGGGCATGGTGATGTCCGTGACCACTACGTCCGGCAGCAACTCCCGGGCAAGCGTCAGCAGCTCTTCACCTGAACTGGTCTCCCCGACGAGATCAACGCCCTGCTGCGCCTCCAACCGGTAGCGCAGCCCCTCCAGCACCAGCGGATGGTCGTCCGCCAAAAGTACGCGTATAGACCCTTCCATCGACTCTCTCTCCGCTCGTCTTGCTGGCAACACGCTGAAACGGCACCTTGAGCCTGATGCGCACGCCCCTACCGGGTGCCGCCTCGATCGTCAGGCGTCCGCCCAGCAGATCGACGCGATCCTGAATGTTGCGCAACCCCATGCCGGTACCGTCCTGCTCCTGGCGGCGCTCGGTGTGCCAGGTGAAGCCTTCACCGTCATCCGTTATCTCCAGATACACCCAATTGCGTCGACGCAGCACTTTCACCACGACCCGATGGGCTCCGCCGGCGTGCTTCTCGATGTTGTGCAGGCTCTCCTGCGTGATGCGATACAGGGCCGTTGCCAGTACCGGCTGACAGTGCCGGCTGTCGATGTTCGACTCGAAGTGAATCCGCACCGGCTTGCGCTCCGCCAGGCCCGAGCAGAGGCTTTCGAGGGCGGCCACCAGCCCCAGATCATCGAGCACGCTCGGGCGCAGGTCGCAGGCAAGCCGCCTGAGATCCTGGATTCCCGTCTCCAGGATGCGATCGGTCGCCGCCAGCGCAGAGGAAGCATCGATGTGGTCGCCACGATCCAAGGCATCGTCGATACGCTCCAGCTTGAAGCGTGCCGACACCAGCAACTGGTTGATGCCATCGTGCAGTTCGCGAGAGATTCGGCGTCGCTCCTTTTCCAGAAAACTGAACGTCTTCTGGGCCATCTTGACCAGCTTGCGATTCGCCACCCGGGCTTCGCTCAGGTTGACCGCAAGGCCGATAACGGCGATGACGAGCAGGCAGGAGACGGTGAAGAACGCCATCAACAGAATGGTCTTGCGCGCATTCTCCACCATATGCCGCTCCATCTGGCTGACGACCTGCTCGACGTCATCCAGGTAGAGCCCGGTGCCGACCATCCAACCCCAGTCATCGAGGCCGATGGAGTAGCCCAGTTTGAGTTCCGACTTGCCGCCGGAGGGCTTGTCCCAGCGGTACTCGGTAAAGCCGCCCCCCGCTTGCGCTTGACGGACGAGTTGCTGAATCAGCAGCCTTCCGTCTTCATCACGAAAGTTCCATAGATCCTGCCCCTCGAGATGTTCCAGGCGGGGATGGACGATATTCAGCCCTTCATAGTCGTAAACGAAGAAGTAGCCATCGGAGCCATATTCCATACGATGGAAAGCCTCCGCCACGCGGCGTTGCGCCACGTCTCGGGGTAAGGAAGGATCTTCGTAGATATCACGGATCGCCGTATAGGCGAGTTCCATGTAGTTCTTGAGTTCCGCCTTCTTGGCTTCTAGCAACCCTTCCTTGAGTATTTCCGACTGCACCCCACTCAATCGTGCACTCTGATGGATGGCAAATACCGTCACACCGGCGATGAGAACCAGCAGAGGGAGCAAGGTAAGCAGTGTCAGCTTGGTTCTGAACGTGAACACTGGCGCATACCTGATTCATTATTATTTTGTGACCCGAAAGCCCCGCCGAACTCGATACGAACGAGATTCGGCAGGGCCTGATTTCAAACTCGGGGCCAACTCTCGAGGCGACTTACCATCCTACCACCGCCGGCAACCATAGCACCACGTCGGGGAAGACGATGATCAATGCCAGTGCCAGGAGCTGAATCAGCACGAAGGGAACGGCGCCCTTGTAGATATCGCCCGTGGTGATCCCCGGCGGCGCCACGCCCTTCATGAACAGCAGCGACCAACCGAAGGGCGGCGTGAGGAACGACGTCTGCAGGTTCATGGCGATCAGGATGGCGACCCAGACCATGGACATGTCGCCCTGGCTTGCCAGGAAAGGCAGGAACAGCGGCACGGCAATGTAGGAAATCTGGATCCATTCGAGGAAGAAGCCCAGGAAGAAGATCAGCAGCAGCATGAAAATCAGCGTGCCGTACATGCCGCCCGGCACCCATTCGAACATTGCTTCGATCAGGAACTCGCCGTCCAGGCCCCTGAAGGCCAGGGCGAAGACCTGCGAGGCGATCAGCACGAAGAAGATCATGCAACTGATGCGCAGCGAGGTCTTCACGGTCTCGGAGAGTACCGGGAGTGACATGCGACCGGAAACGACGGTCAGCAGCAAGGCCCCCACGGCCCCCACCGATGCCGCTTCCGTGGGTGCAGCCACCCCGCCGATGATCGAACCCAGCACGGCGAAGATCAGCAGCAGCGGCGGCACCACGACCTTGACGAAGTCCTTGCCCAGCTCTTTCTTGCTGACGGCGGCACGCTCCTGCTCGTCGATGGCGGGCACGTCGGCGGAAAAGAAGAAGGCCAGCACCAGCAGGTAGGCCAAGTACATGCCGGCCAGCAGCAGGCCGGGCACCAGTGCCGCGGCGAACAGGCTGCCGACGGAGAGGTTCATGATATCGGCCAGCACCAGCAGCACCAGGCTGGGCGGGATGATCTGCCCCAGGGTGCCGGCGGCGCAGATGGTGCCGCACGCTACCGTCTTCTTGTAGCCGCGGCGCACCAGAGTGGGCAGCGCCATCAGGGTCAGGGTGACGATGGCCGCGCCGACGATACCCGTCGCCGCGCCCAGCAGCACACCCACGATGATCACCGCCAGAGCCATCCCACCCGGCAGACCGCCGCACAGGTGGCCAATCACGTCGAGCATGCGCTCGGCGATCTTCGAGCGTTCCAGCATTACGCCCATGAAGACGAACAGCGGAATGGCCAGCAGCGTGTAGTTGGAGACGACACCATAGATCCGCGAGGGCAGCAGTTCGAACAGCCAGCCGTCGAAGCCGATGAAGCCGAACACGAAGCCGACGAAGGCCACCACGAAGCCGACCGGAATCCCCGTCATCACCAGCACGAAGAAAGCCACGATCATGGCCAGCGCGTAATATTCCAGGGGCATGACTCAGGCACTCCCAGCGTAGTGTTGAACGAGACGCCTGCCGTTTTCCAGCGCCTGGCGCACAGACTCGGTCGCCACGAAGACGAAGCCGACCACCACCAACGACTTGGGTATCCAGCGCCACGGCAGGCCGGAGGAATTCGGCGAGCCTTCACCACGGGTGAAGGAGGTTTCGGCGAAGGGCACGCTGTAATGGATGATGAGCAGCGCGCAGGGCAGCGCCACCAGGAGCGCGGTGACGAGGTTCAGCCACATCATGCCGACAGGGCTGAAGCGGCTCGACAGGATATCCACGCGAACGTGGTCGTCGAACTTCATGGCATAGGCGATGCCCATCATTGCCATCACCGACAGCAGGTACCACTCCAGTTCCTGAGCCCATACCGCACCCAGGCCGAAGGCATAACGACTCAGCATGTTGCCGAAAATCAGTGCGATCATGATGACCATGGCCATGCAACCGATGAAGCCGGCAAGGCCCGTGATGCGCTCGAGCAGGCGCTCGAGCGACGTACAGAAACGCAGCATGCAATCTCCCCCTCCGGGTTGGCCCCGGCGGACGTCTGAAGCGAGGTAAAGGTGACCTTTGACAGGCAGACCAGGAAAGCCCTCGGCTTCGATGCGGATACCGAAGCCGAAGGTCAGGCTGGAGTCAGATCATGCCCTGGCCATAGCGACTGATGGTGTTGGCGAACACGGCCTCGCTGTTGGCCTGCCAGCCATCGTGCTTCTTCTTGAACTCCCAGAAGCTGTCGTTGATTCGCTTGACCAGCGGATCCTTGTCGGCTTCGGCTGCGAGAATGTCGCGCGTTGCCTCGAACAGGGCCCGGATGACGTCGTCGGGAAGCGTCTCGAACTGAACGCCATGGTTATGGACTAGGTCCTGCAGCGCGTCGCCGTTCTGCGCTTCGATCCAGGTATGGGAGGTGATGTTGCAGGCCGCAGCCGCGTTGTGAAGCACCGCCTGAAGGTCGCTGGGCAGGGAGTCGTAGGCGTCCTTGTTGACGATGACCTCGGTAGTGGTGGAGGGCTCGTGCCAGCCTGAGGAGTAGTAGTGCTTGGCTGCGTTGTGCAAGCCCAGCGCACGGTCGAGATAGGGTCCCACCCACTCCGCCGCATCGATGGCACCACGCTCCAATGCCGAGAAGATTTCGCCGCCGGGCAACAAGCGGGCATTGGCACCGATGGCATTGTAGACGTCGCCGGCCAACCCGGGCATGCGGATGTTGAGTCCTCGGAAATCCTCGACGCTGGTGATGGGCTCACGGAACCAGCCCACCGGCTGCGCGCCGGTGCACCCTACGGCGAGGGGAATCAGGTTGTAGGGCTCGTAGGTTTCCTTCCACAGCTCGTAGCCGCCGCCGTGCGCCAGCCAGGCATTGAAGCCCTGGAAGGTCATGCCGAAAGGCACGGTGGTGAAGTATTGCGCGGCAAACGACTCCCCGGCCCAGTAGTAGGAACAGGCATGGTTCAACTGGACTTGCTGGCCGCGTGAGACGGCGTCGAAACCATCGAAGGCGGGAATGAGCTCACCGGCACCGTAGACCCGGATCCTGATGCGACCACCGGACATCTCTTCGACCCGCTTGGCGAAATCCGTGGCGGAACCCGGCCCCGACTGGAAGAACGGAAAACCCGAGGGCCAACTTGTAGTCATGCGCCAGTTGAAAGTCTCTTGGGCCTTGACGATGCTCGGTGCCATCACGGTACCTACCGCGGCAGCACCACCGTATTTGAGGAAATTACGCCTGTTGACGCTCATGAAAATGCCTTCTCCCGGCGTGCTTGATAACATCAAGTACACTACCAAGCAGCGCTCTTGTTTATTTTAATGATTGAATTCTGAATTGGTCAGAAAACTGACTTTGGGAGAATAAACTGGCGGGAGATAAAATAAATCCGGGAAATTACGCAATTCATCCTTAGTGATATTTATTAGTTATCGACACGGACAGGGGGATCCGTAGAACTACGTAAAACCACCCAAGGCATTAGCCAGAAGTATATACTTGAAAATATATTTCACTAAACGGGTACAAAAAGCAATACCGGTACGGCTCCGTGCTAAAAAGCCATGAATCCAGGTATTCGCCGAATCAACTCGTCGATGACGACACGTACCCGCATCGGCAGGTGACGCGACTGCGGCCAGACGACATGTACATCGAAGTCGCGCGACGTCTCGTTCTCCAGCACACGCTCCAGGGCTCCCGAGCGCAGGTGCTCGGCCACCAGCCAGCCGGGCAGCCAGGCGAGGCCCTCCCCCGCCAGCGTTGCGTCCGTAATCGCCTCGAGATCGTCCAGGTGAATACGGCTGCTGAACTGCAGATCACGCGCCTCCCCTTTGGCGTCGAGAAAATTCCATGCCTTGCTCCAGCCGGCACGGCCGTAGACGATGACCTCATGGCCGCTCAGCTCAGCCAACGCCTGCGGACGGCCACGTTCGGCAAGGTAGGACGGAGAGGCACATACCACCAGCTTCTGCACGCCGATACGACGCGCCACCAGGCCGGCACTGTCGGGAAGCTCACCGGACCGCACCACCAGGTCGAAGCCCTCCTCCACGAGATCCACCCGACGGTCGGTAAAAGACATCTCCAGTCCCAACTGAGGGTAACGGCGCAGGATATCGAGCACGACAGGCGTCACGCAGCGGCGCCCCAACAGCACCGGCACACTGATGCGTAGACGCCCCGTGGGGGCTCGCCGGCTATCGTCCAGCACCGACTCGGCGGCCTCCAGCTCTGCCAGAGCGCGCACACAGCGTTCATAGAATGCCTGGCCATCATCGGTCAGGCTCTGGCTGCGGGTCGTCCGGTAGAACAGCCTCGTCCCCAGCCGCTCTTCCAGCCGGGCGATGCTCTTGCCGACCGCCGAGCGCGACAGGCTCATGCGCTCCGCGGCTCGAGCGAAGCTGCCCGCCTCTGCCGCCTCCACGAAAGCACCAATACCGCTCAGCCGGTCTGCCATAAGCCCCTCATTGAATCTATTTTCTCTCCACTGAAGCTATTATTTTGCGCCACTACGGAAGTTAGCGCACCAATATACTGTCTCCCTCACCCCATTAGGGATACAGACGGAGACAGGACAGATGCCAACCAACATGCAGCGCTGGGAACTGGCGCAATACGGTCGCGAGCACCTGGCGCGGGTAAACGCCACCGTCCCCACCCCGCAACGCGGCGAAATCCTGGTCAGGGTATCGGCGGTGGCGCTCAACTACCGCGACAGGCTGATGGTGGAAAACGGCATGGGCATGGCGCTGAACGCTCCGCTCATACCAGCCTCCGACATGGCCGGTGAAGTGGTCGGCCTGGGGCCGGAGGTAACTCGTTTCGCGCTCGGAGACAGGGTGCTCAGCACCTTCTTCCCGGGCTGGCGAGAGGGGGCTTATCACTCGGCCTATGCGCCTCTCGGCGGACCGCTGCCCGGCATGCTCGCCGAGTACGTGGTGCTGGACCAGGAGTGGGCGGTGTCGGCACCACGGTCGCTGGATGCCATCCAGGCCAGCACCCTGCCCTGTGCCGCCCTGACCGCCTGGTTCGCGCTGGTGGAAAACGGCAAGCTGCATGCCGGCCAGACCGTGGTCGTTCAAGGCACCGGCGGCGTGGCGCTGTTCGGCCTGCAGTTCGCACGGGCTCACGGCGCTAGCGTGATCGTGACGACTGGGAACGATGAGAAGCTGTCCCGAGCGCTGGCTCTGGGGGCGACATACGGCATTAACCGGTACGGCACACCAGCCTGGGGCGCCCGGGTGCAGGAGCTGACCGCCGGACACGGGGCGGATCATGTTCTCGAACTGGTAGGCGGCGACAACCTGGCGCAATCCCTGGAAGCGCTGGCCCAGGGTGGGCGCATCTCCCAGATCGGCATCCTTGAGGGCCTCGAGATGACGGCTCCCGTCGTGCCCATGCTGCAGAAGCGCGCCACGATACAAGGGATCGGTGTCGGCCATCGTCGGGCATTCGAAGACATGATCGCTGCCGTCGACCACACCGGCATCGAGCCGGTCGTCGACAGCGTCTTCTCGTTCAACGACCTGCCGGCGGCTTTGGAGCGGCTCGATAGCGGACCATTCGGCAAGGTCGTGGTCCGGGTCGGCGGCTAGTGGCCATCTCATGGCGAAACGTTAAAACTTAGTCGCTGCCATGGGGTCAAAGCATTTGTCGGCCAGCGAGAAAACTGCCACCCTCAGTTCGTAGGCACACCTCTCGTAAGGGACAGTGAAGTCCCGAGGGTCGCCCCATTCACCCGCAGGAGGACATGCGCATGGGTATCATCGAAATGCTGACCGTGAGCGTGGCCGCGGTGGCGCTATTGGCTCTGGCCTTCACCATGAGCGAGAAGCAGAGGCACCTCATCCGCAAGGAAGTGCGTATCGAGGAGGATGAACGCGATCCTTACCGGAATCGCACGCGGCACGACTGATCGTCAACGCATCGATATCGCAGCCCCTGGCACCTCAGGTGTCAGGGGCTTTTGCTGTCCCGGACCCCGCCGCAACAACTGCTGTACTTGCCACTTCTCCTCGGCGGGCAGCGTCTCGAGGAAGTGCACCTCACCGTTCTGCAGCACTGCCTCCGGCACGCCGTCACGATAGAGCAGGCGGTTGCCCGAAACGGCCGGTAGCCGTGTCCCGGGCGTGAGAATTCCCATCAGGTTGAGCGGGTCGGCGGCGGCCACCACGCTTCGCGTGCCGTCCGGTTCGCGCCGGCGCATGGCCTTGAGTCCGCCCACCGCTTCGGCCAGGGCGAACTGCTCGCCGGCGAATTGCTGCACGAAGCGCCCGCCGCGTATCTCGCCGCGCGCCTCCAGGCGGCGATAGACATACAGCAGCTCACGCCACGGCGGCAATGCCGGCTCACGCTCGATCACGCGGCGAAACACCACGCCATAGCGTTCCAGCAGCACCCAGGCGATATGCTCCAGGCTCTCCATGTCGGTCGTGATACGGCGCTTCTCGGCGGACGATTCGCGCTCGGGGGCAGGTAGCCACGACCAGCGCCCGGCAGCGTCTACGCCCGGCGCATGGCGACGCCGCCTGCGCCCGCTCGCGGCAATCGGCGGGCGCTTGCTGGCCGGGGCGATCAACGCGCGCAGGCCGGTGAAGCTGTCGGAAGTGATCAGGCCCCACGCCGCGAGTTCGCCCAGTGCCTCCTCGACCTGGGTGCGCAGCATGTGGGCGGGGCCGAGCAGGTCGGCGAAGAACATCGCCCCGCCGCCCTGCAGCGTTTCCAGTACCCGGCGCGCCCCGCCGGAGAGCGGCAAGCTATCGAGCTCAGGGGCCGGCGCCGCCTGGCGCCAGTCGGCCAATGCCTGGCGGTCGATCAGGGCAACCGGGGTGTTGCGCAGCGGTCCGGGGCGCTGGCGCTCGTCGCCTTCGGCGATTCGAGGTGGCAGCAGGCGCAGCCAGATGAAACGCCCGCTGGCCAGCAGCTGGTCGAGCATGCGCGGTGAAAAATCGGCCACCCTGGCCGGCAGCACGTCGCTCTCCCAGGCTCCTGCCGCTACCGGGAACCCCTCCAGTCGCTCCACCGCTCCGACCAGCGCCTCGGCCCCCTCCGGCCGTTCGGTGAGGCCGTGCCAGTCGAGCAGAAAGCGCAGGTAGTGCTGAATGCTCACCGGTTCGATTTCGGCGCGGCGACGGTCGATGGCGTAGCGATGCATGCGTGCCAGCAGGCGCCGCTCGCACCAGGCCACCTCGCTGCCCCCCAGGAAATTCCCTTGCAGCACGAAGCCCTCGACCTCGAGGCGTGCCAGCGCGGCCATGGTGCGATCCAGCGATACGCCGAGTGGCGCTCCCAGATTTGCCGCCGTTACCGGCCCCAGCGTTTCCAGCCGCGAACGCAGCAGCTCGACCAGTGCCTCATCGGTGCTTTCCGGCGCCTCGCCCACCGCGTCGATCATCGGTTCGAGTAGCGCCTCGGGATGAATCGCGAGCAGTTCGCCCAGGCGCTCCGCCGCCACCCACAGCGGCTCGCCGCCAAGCGGTTTGACCATGGTGGCACGGCGCGATTCGGCGAGCACCTCGAACCAGGGCCGCCAGTCGGCATCGGTCTCGCGTGCGGCAAGGAAGCCCGTCATCACCAGGGCATCGTGCAGCTCGTCGGCATCACGCGGTGTCGGCCAGGCCTCCTCGCGCACGCGGGCGATCACTTCAGGCGCATAGCGCGCCGAGGCGGCAGCGTCGGCTACGTCGAGCGCATCGCCGGTGCGCACGCTGAGCGTACGCCGCTCCTCCTGGGCGCCATCGTCGAGGAAAGCATAGGGCCGCGCGTTGACCACTTCCTCCGACAGCGGCGAAGGCACCGCCAGGTCGCGTCCGCTGACGGCGATCTCGCCGGCTTCCAGGCGTTCCAACAATCGCTCCAGCGCGTCGATGTCCATGGCGTCGGTCAGGCAGTCGTGCAGGGTCTGGTTGACCAGTGGATGGTCGGGTAACTCGCGCGCCCCGGCCAGGTTTTCGGCACAGGCTAGCTGGTCGGGAAAGACCACCGAGAGCAGATCCTCGGAGTCCTGGCGCTGCAGCTGCGGCGGGCGCCGTCGGCCGTTGCGGGTTCGCGGCACGGCAAGCCCCACCGAGGCGTTCCAGCGCCAGCGCAGGCCGAACATCGGTGCGTCGAGCAGCGCCTGGATCAGCACCTCGCGTACCGTTTTGCTGTTGAGATAGGCCCATACCTCGTCGAGCGGAAAACTATGCGTCGGGCCCAACGACAGCACGATGGAATCCTCCAGCGCTGCCGCCTGCAGCTCGAAGTTGAACTTGCGGCAGAAGCGCTTGCGCAGTGCCAGGCCCCAGGCGCGGTTGAGCTTGGAGCCGAACGGCGCGTGCAGCACCAGGTGCATGTCGCCGGCCTCGTCGAAGAAGCGCTCCAGCACCAGGTGCCGCTGGGTGGGAATCACTCCCAGCGCCGCCCGCGACACGGCGAGGTAGCGCACCAGCTGCTCGGCCGCGGCCGGCGTGAGGCCATATGCCGCTTCCAGCCACTGCTGGCCATCGCTCTCGTCGCCCTCGGCCAGTTGCCGGTCGAGGCCTTCGCGCAGCCGCGACACCGCCTCGGAGAGCTCTGCGGTTCGCGCCGGCGCCTCGCCGAACCAGAACGGGATGCTCGGCGGCGCGCCGCGGGCGTCCTCGACATAGAGCTTTCCGGTGGCGAGCTTCAGGATACGGTAGGCCTGATTGCCGAGCTGGAAGATATCGCCCGGCATGCTCTCGAAGGCGAAATCCTCGTTGACGGTACCGACGCGAATCTCCTCGGGCTGCAGGATCACGTCGTAGTCGAAATGGTCGGGAATCGCCCCGCCGTTGGTCAGGGCGACGAGCCGCGCGTTGCGCCGCGGACGCAGGCGGCCGTTGACCAGGTCGCGATGCAGGTAGGCGCCGCGCCGTCCGCGCCGGGTGGTGTAGCCGTCGGCGAGCATCTGCACTACCGCGTCGAAGCTCTCCTGCGTCAGCGCCCGGTAGGGCCAGGCGTCACGGATGCGCTCGAACAGTTCCGCCTCATCGGTTTCCCCCGCCCCGGCAACCTCGGCAACGATCTGCTGAGCCAGTACGTCGAGCGGCCCCTCGGGGATGTGCAGCCGATCGAGCTCGCCGGCCTGCACCGCACCCATCAATGCCGTACTTTCCACCAGGTCGTCGCGGGTCAGCGGAAACAGGCGCCCCTTGGGCACGCGCCCCACGCCATGGCCGGAGCGCCCCACCCGCTGCAGGAAGGCCGACATCGAGCGCGGCGAGCCGAGCTGGCAGACCAGGTCCACCTCGCCGATGTCGATGCCGAGCTCCAGCGAGGCGGTGGCCACCAGCGCGCGCAGTTCGCCCTGCTTCAAGCGCTGCTCGGCGTCCAGGCGATGCTCGCGGGCCAGGCTGCCGTGATGCGAGGTCACCCACTCCTCACCCAGCCGATCGGCCAGGTGGCGGGCCACCCGCTCGCAGACCCGCCGGGTATTGGCGAAGATCAGCGTGGTGCAGTGCTCCCGAACCAGCGCCGCCAGGCGATCATAGACCTCCTCCCACACCTCGTTGGCCATGATCGCGGTAAGCGGCGAACCGCTCACTTCGATGGCCAGGTCGCGCTCGCGCACATGGCCGGTATCGATGATGGTGCAGTCAGCGCCGCCGGCGAGAAACGCCGCCACCGCCTCGACCGGCTTCTGCGTCGCCGACAGCCCGATGCGCTGCGGCGGCTGCGACGTCAGCCCCGCCAGGCGCTCCAGCGACAGCGCCAGGTGCGAGCCGCGCTTGGTGCCGGCGACAGCATGGATCTCGTCGACGATCACCGTACGCACGGTTGAGAGCATTTGTCGCCCCGACGCGGAGGTGAGCAGCACGTAAAGCGATTCCGGCGTGGTGACGACGATATGCGGCGGACGCTTGCGCATGCGCTCGCGCTCCGAGGAGGAAGTATCCCCGGTGCGCACCCATGCACGGACCTCGGGCGGCGCCCGGCCATCTGTCGAGAGCACCTCGCCGATACCGGCGATGGGCAGTTGCAGGTTGCGCTGGATGTCGTTGGACAGCGCGCGCAGCGGCGAAACGTAGAGCACCACGGTCTCGTCGGGCAGCTCGCTCTCGAGCCCGCGTCGCACCAGACTATCGATGGCGGCGAGAAATGCCGCCAGCGTCTTGCCCGAGCCGGTGGGTGCGGCAATCAGCACGTGGCCGCCCGCGCCAATGGCCGGCCAGGCGTGCGCCTGCACCTCGGTGGGCGCACCGAGATCGCGTTCGAACCACTGGCTGACGGCAGGATGGAAGACATCGAGCGGCATGGGCGCTCCGGGATATCGCTTTCCTACAACGTAATCGAGGGATGGGCGAAACGCGATGCCCTTCCCCAGGGAGAGATCAATTATTACGGCATTAGCATGTCGCCCAGTTCGCGCTCGAGCCACTCGATTAGCCGGCCGCTACGCCGTCGATCGCCACTGGGAGCATGCCACAGACATAGCCGAGCGGGTGTCTCGACGAACCCCCATGGTGCAACGAGGCGCCCCATACGCAGGTCGTCCTCGACCAGCAGCCGGGGCGCTATCGCTATGCCCAACCCGGCCACCGCCGCCTCTATGAGGTAATAGAGATGATCGAAGCCTTGCCCCTCGTCCAGCGCCCGGCCGAGGCGCGCCGGGTCGAGTGCCTGTGCGCCTGCCCACTGCGGCCAGGCCTGCGGCCGCGAGGCGGTATGCAGCAGCTTGGCGTTGAACAGCGTCGCCGGCTGCGTGGGATCGAACCGAGCGGCCAACTGCGGGCTCGCGACCGCACAGATATGCTCTGCGGCAAGCTCGCACACCTCCACGTCGGCTGGCCACGGCGGTGCGGCAAACGTCAGCGTCGCGCTGACCTCGTCCTTACCGGGGGTAGCTTCGCTTTCGCTGGAGACAACATGCAGCTTGAGTTCGGGCAGTTCACGATTCAGATGATCGAGCCGGGGAATGAGCCAGCGCGCCAGGAGACTTCCCGGGCAGGCCAGGATGAATGGCGCCCCCTCGACGTCACGCTTCAACTGCGCGCAGCTATCGCGCAAGCGGACGAATGCCTCGCCAACGCCGCGCTGTAGCCGTTCCCCGTGGCTTGTGAGTTCCAGGCCTCGCCCTGCCTTGGCAAACAGCGCTACACCGAAGTGTTCTTCCAGGCTACGCAGCTGTCGACTGACCGCACCATGAGTCACGCTGAGTTCATGCGCAGCGGCCGTGACGCTACCCAACCGGGCAGTAGCCTCGAAGGCACGCAAGGCGCTGAGAGAAGGCATGGAGTTGAGCATCTATCTGTGAACCAGGCTCACATGTAGCGGCAATCTTATCGATTTTTCGCCCCGCCTGTCTGCGCTAGTTTCATCGAACGTTCCATGACCCTTCGAGGCAACCCATGACCGACTACTCGATGCAGCCCGATGCCGATGGCTTGTTCGGCCGCTTCGGCGGTCGCTTCGTCCCCGAGACGTTGATGCCGCTGATTACCGATCTTCAGGCCGAATACGATGCGGCACGAAAAGACACCGAGTTCCAGCGCCAGCTCGCCTACTTCCAGCGCGACTACGTTGGCCGGCCCAGCCCGCTCTACTATGCCGAGCGTCTTACCGAGCACTTCGGCGGCGCAAAAATCTATCTCAAGCGCGAGGAACTCAACCATACCGGCGCGCACAAGATCAACAATTGCATCGGCCAGATCCTGCTCGCCAAGCGCATGGGCAAGACACGCATCATTGCCGAAACTGGCGCCGGCATGCACGGCGTCGCCACGGCCACCGTGGCGGCACGTTTCGGCATGCCCTGTGTCGTCTACATGGGCTCGGCCGATATCGAACGCCAGCAACCCAACGTGTTCCGCATGAAGCTGCTCGGCGCCGAGGTCATTCCGGTCACGACGGGTACCGGCACGCTCAAGGACGCAATGAACGAGGCGCTGCGCGACTGGGTCACTCATATCGATGAGACCTTCTACATCATCGGCACCGTGGCCGGGCCGCACCCCTATCCCGCCATGGTGCGTGACTTCCAGGCGGTGATCGGGCGCGAGACCCGTGCACAGATCCTCGAGAAGGAAGGACGTTTGCCCGATTCCCTCGTCGCTTGCATCGGTGGTGGCTCGAACGCCATGGGATTGTTCCACCCCTTTCTCGCCGACGAAGCGGTCAGGATGGTCGGCGTCGAGGCCGGCGGCAAGGGCCTCGAGACCGGCCTGCACGCGGCGAGCCTCAGCGGCGGCGTGCCCGGCGTACTGCATGGCAACCGCACCTACCTGCTGCAGGACGAGGATGGCCAGATCACCGATGCCCACTCGATATCCGCCGGGCTCGACTATCCCGGCATCGGCCCGGAGCACGCCTGGCTGCATGAACGGGGACGCGTCGAATACGTCTCGATCACCGACGACGAAGCGCTCGAGGCATTCCAGTGCTGTTGCCTTCAGGAGGGAATCATTCCGGCGCTCGAATCGGCCCACGCCCTGGCCGAGGTCGCCAAGCGCGCGCCGACGCTGCCCAGCGATCACCTCATGGTGGTCAACCTGAGCGGACGAGGCGACAAGGACATGATGAGCGTAGCCCAACATCTCGGGGAGAATTTTCAATGAACGCCGCCAAGGAGAGCCCCATGAACGACGCCACTCGCCTCGACGAGCGCTTTACCGCGCTCGAGGCGGAGAAAAGGCCTGCCCTGGTGACCTACGTCACCGCCGGCGACCCCGACTTCGAGACCTCGCTGGAAATCCTCAAGGGGCTGCCCGCGGCTGGCGCCGACGTGATCGAACTCGGCATGCCATTCAGCGATCCCATGGCCGACGGGCCCACGATCCAGAAGGCAGCGCTACGCGCCCTCCAGGGCGGACAGGACATGACCCGGACGCTCGAGATGGTGCACGCCTTCCGCCGCCAGGAGTCGCAAACGCCGCTGGTGCTGATGGGCTATTACAACCCCATACACCACTACGGCGTGGCGCGATTCCTGAAGGATGCTGCCCATGCCGGAGTCGATGGCCTGATCGTGGTCGACCTGCCGCCCGAGCATGACGACGAGCTGTGCCTGCCCGCCAGGGAGCACGGCATTGCCTTTATCCGTCTCGCCACGCCGACCACCGACAGCAAGCGGCTTCCCCTGGTTCTGGAGAAGGCCTCGGGCTTCCTGTATTGCGTCTCGGTGAACGGCATTACGGGTGGTAGCGCCCCGGCGCTACAGGATGTCGAGCGCATGGTGGGTCAACTGCGCGAGCATAGCCACCTACCGATTGCGGTCGGTTTCGGCATTCGCACTGCCGCACAGGCGGCAGCAATTGGCCGATTCAGCGATGCCGTGGTGGTCGGCTCGGCTCTGGTGGAGGGCATCGAAAGCGCCGAAACACGGCGCGGCGCCGTCGAGGCGGTGCATGGCCTGGTTCGCGAGCTGGCCGCAGGTGTACGTAGGACGGGCAACGCCTAGAGCAGACCTGAATAAAGCAAAGTGTCCGATCAGGCCGTGGCGACGCGCGCACCCTAGACGCCGTGGCGTGGCTCCGCGGCGAGCTTGGCTGCCATGCCGGCAAGCACGCCGCCCATGACGTAGCGCTGCACGGCCAGCCAGGCCGGGCGCTGTTGGAACCAAGTGGCGATGCCTGCTGCCGACAGGGCGATTGCCAGGTTGACCGTGAAACTCACCCCGATCTGGGTGAATCCCAGCACCAGGCTCTGGAGAAAGACGGGGCCATGCTCGGGCGAGACGAACTGCGGGAAGATCGCCAGGTAGAACACGGCGATCTTGGGGTTGAGCAGGTTGGTCAGAAAGCCCATCAGGAACAGCTTGCGAGGCCGATCTGCGGGGAGCGTGCGCGCCTCGAAGGGCGAGCGTGCGCCCGGCCTGACGGCCTGCCAGGCCAGGAAGAGCAGGTACAAGGCACCGAGCCACTTGAGTATTTCGTAGGCCATCGGGATGGCCAAGAACAGCGCGGTCAGGCCGACGGACGCCGCCAGCATGTGCACCAGGAAGCCGGCCAGTACGCCGAACAGCGAGATCACGCCCGCGGCTCGCCCCTGGCAGATCGAACGCGAGATGAGGTAGATCATGTTCGGCCCCGGCGTCAGCACCACGATCAGGGCGGCCGTGGCAAAAAGCAGCAGATCGGTCAGCGGTATCAAGGCTTTATCCCTCGTAGACAATAACTTACTCAGCATGCCCAGCCCGCGCACTGGCGAGCAAGCAAATTTTCGGCCTGTGAAGTTCAGGCATCCACGGCGTCGTTTACCCTAGGCTCCAGCGCAAAGGCCTCTTTCAGCCAAGCCGCGACTCGCTTGAGCCCGGCATGGTCGGCCTGCGCGCGACTCATCAACAGATGATAGCGAAGCCCTGGCAGTCTCGGGCCGCAGGGCACGTGCAAGACGCCGCGCTCGAGTTCCGCCCGCACCAGGGTCAGGCTCAGCAGCGCTACCCCCTGCCCGGCGATGGCCGCCTGCACCGCATGGCTCTCGTCGGAGAAACTCAAGCTGGGCCCCAGGTCGGTGAGCGCACAGCCGGCAGCCTGGCACCAGTGAGTCCACGATGGTAGCCCCAGCGTCGGGCAGTACCAGTCGAAGACGATATGGCGCACTGCCTTGAGATCCTCGACTCGCGCCAGGCCCAGACTTGGGCTGGCGACCAGAGCGAAGCTGTCGTGCGCCAGCTCCATCGCTTCATGATCCGGATAGGGACCCATGCCGTAGCGAATCGCCAGTGACAAACCCCGCTCGAGGTCCAGAGGGGCTTCGCTGGCGTGGATGCGCAGATCGATATCGGGATGAAGGTCATGAAAACCGGCCAGGCGCGGCAGCAGCCACTGACTGGCGAAGGCCGGCGTGCAGGAGAGCGTCACGCTATCGGGCGACGACCGTTCACGCAGCGTGTCGAGGGCGTCGCTGAAGGCATCGAAGCCTTGGCGCAGCACAGGATAGAGGGCTTCCGCCGACGCGGTAGGCACCACCTGCCGGGTACGGCGTTCGAACAGTGCCACTCCCAGCTGTTCCTCCAGCTCGCGCACCTGGTGGCTGATGGCCGCCGGCGTCACCGCCAGTTCCTCGGCGGCACGCTTGAAGCTGCGATGCCTGGCGGCCGCCTCGAAGGCGCGCAGTTGGGAAAGAGGCAGCCGTCGGCGATTCATGGCCTCTCCATGAGTTAGTTCACCTTGTCTGTCTGGCGAATATTGCTCGTTTGTCAGCCATTGCTCAGGGATCGATGCTTCGAAGCGTCAATCATGCATTGAACTGTCTTGAGGATACTCCTATGGCTACCCTGCTGCATATCGATGCCAGTGCCCGTCCCGGTCGCTCCGGCATCGATCCCCACGGCTCCCACTCCCGTCGCCTCAGTGCCCACTTCGTCGCTTGGTGGCAGAAGACGCGCCCCGGCGATCGCATCGTCTATCGCGATGTCGGCCAGCACCCGCCGAGCCCCGTCACCGGTGAATGGATCCACGCCGCCTTCACCCAGCCGGCGCAGCGCGAACCCTGGATGCATGAAGTGCTCGCAGAGAGCGATGCCTTGGTCGACGAACTGCTGACGGCCGACGTAATCGTCGCCGGCGTGCCGATGTACAACTTCGGCGTGCCCGCCGGCTTCAAGGCCTATATCGACAACATCGTGCGGGTGGGACGCACCTTCGGCTTCGACCGCTCGCGCCAGGGGCTACCCTACTGGCCAATGCTGACCGAGATGCACAAGCGCCTGGTGGTGCTGAGTTCCCGCGGCGACTACGGCTACGAACCGTGCGAGCGCATGGCCCAGGCCAACCATGTCGAGCCACATATTCGTACCGTGTTCGGTTACCTGGGTATTACGGACGTGCACGGTATCGCCGTGGAGTACGACGAGTTTGGCGACGAGCGCCTGCAGGCCTCGCTGGCTCAGGCCGAGCAAGATATCGACGCACTGGTGGAAGAACTGGCGGAAAGCCTTGAGCCGCTAGCCTGTTGAGAGTGGAAGCTGCGCTGTCCCGCGCCGAAAGGCAACGGGCCAGCGCGGCTTCTGTCCCGAATAACCGGGGCCCGACGAACTCTTAGATATTGGCACCGCCGTCGATGGTGAACTCGGCGCCAGTCACCGAACGCCCCTCGGGGCCGGCCAGCCAGGCCACCAGGCCGGCTACGTCGTCGGCCTCGTTATATCGAGGGATGGCCATCAAGCTACGCTGGGGGTCGGAGAGTTCGCCGTCGGCGGGGTTCATATCGGTATCGGTAGAGCCTGGGTGCACGATGTTGACGTTGATGCCGCGGGGCCCTAGGTCCCGCGCCATCCCCTTGGTCAGCCCCACCAGGCCCGCCTTGCTCATGGCATACAGGCTGATACCTGGCCAGGGCACCCGAACGGCAAGGTTACTGCCGATGGTGATGATGCGCCCGCCCTCCGGCATATGCCCCACCGCCGCCATGGCAGCCACCACCGGCGCGCGCAGGTTGATCGCGATGGTGCGATCCAGCTCTTCCAGCGTCGCTTCTTCGATCGTCCCGGTCGGGAAAATGCCTGCGTTGTTGATCAGGATATCGAGCCCTCCCCACTCGGCCACCGTGCGTTCAACGGCGGCCTCGAGCGCCGCGTCGTCACGGTTGTCGGCGCGAATGGCCATAGCGCGACCACCCGCCGACACGACCCCGTCCACCACCGATTGCGCCCGGGCTTCGCCGTTGACATAGGTTACTGCAACTTTTGCACCTTCCGCCGCCAGGCGCCGGGCAATGGCAGCACCAATGCCACGGCTGCCACCGGTGATCAAGACTACCTTTCCGCTGAGTCGCTGCATGTCTCGCCTCCGTTCATGCGATTTATATAGTGATTGATACAAAAACAGATTGGCTAGACATGCACATCGCTGTCAAGTTATTTTGTAGTTATCGATACAAAAAAGGAGTTCGACATGCCCCAGCGCGGTAGACCCCGCGGCTTCGACAGGGAAGAGGCCCTGCGCCAGGCCATGGAAGTGTTCTGGACCCAGGGCTACGACAACGCCTCGCTCGCCGATCTGACCCGGGCCATGGGCATCAACGCCCCCAGCCTCTACGCCACCTTCGGCAGCAAGGAGGCACTGTTCCGTGAAGCCGTGGCGCTCTACGTCCAGACGGAAGGCAGCGGTATCTGGGAGCAGGTGGAAACGGCGCCGACGGCACGCGCCGCCATCGCCCACGTGCTGCGCGCCACGGCCGAGGCATTCACTCGTGGCGATACGCCTCGCGGCTGCATGATCGTGCTTGCCGCCCCGCAGATGCAGGGCGCCAATGCGCAGGTCTGTGATGCCTTGAAGGTCCACCGCCAGGCAAACGGCTGCCTGTTGGAGCGCCGCCTGAAGCGTGCCGTCGAGGAAGGCGAGCTACCCGCCTCGACGGACTGTCGCGCCTTGGCCAGCTACTTCGCCACCGTGCAGCACGGCATGTCGATTCAGGCCCGTGACGGCGCTTCGCGCGAGACCCTGCTGGCCATCTCTGACTGTGCAATGTCGGGCTGGGAAGCGCTCACTGGCGCCTCACACGAAGCCTAACGCCTGGAGCGGCCTGGCTAGCTCTTGACGGCATTCGTGTGACGCTCCCACGGCGGAACCGGCTCCCATTGTTCGACGAGAAAGTCGATGAAGGCGCGTACCCTGGGTGGCACCAGGCGGCGCTGTGGCATGACCGCGTGGATGCCCGTCTCGGGTGGCATGTGGTCCGGAAGAATCCGCTGCAGCCGGCCGGCTCGCAGGTCGTCGCACACATGCCAGATGGAGTGCTGCACGATACCCAACCCCGCTACCGCGGCATCCCGCAGGAGTTCGCCCTGACTGCTGCGGATACGCCCGTCCACCTTGACCTCCACGCTCTCTCCGCTGGCACCACAAAGGCGCCAGTGACCAGGCTCCCCCTCCCCATCGGTCAGTAGCAGGCATTCGTGCCGGGTCAGCTCTTCGGGTACGCGTGGGGTGCCGTGGCGCTTCAGATACGCGGGCGAAGCGCATAGCACGCGACGATTCGTGGCCAGCCGGCGCGCCACCAGGCTGGAGTCGGCAAGCGAGCCGATGCGAATGGCCAGGTCGAATCCCGAGCCCACGATGGCCCGGCGTTGGTCGGACAGGTCTAGATCGAGCCTCAGCCTGGGATAGCGACTCAAAAAACGGGACAGCAGCGGTGACACATAGAGGCGGCCAAACGTGGGCGGCAAGGTCAGGCGCAGGGTGCCCGCCACCTCGCGCGTCGACCGGTGCAGCCCGCTCGTCAGCGCCTCGAGATCCTCCACTGCAGCCCGCCCCTGTTCGGCCAGGCTGCGTCCCTCCGGCGTCGGCCGTAGTTGCCGGGTGGTGCGCTGCAGTAGACGCACCCCGAGCTCCCGCTCGAGGCGTTTCAAGCGCTGGCTGGCGACGGCCGCGGAGAGACCCAGGCTGCGCGCCGCTTCGCTGATCGATCCCAGGTCGAGAATTCGCAGGAACAGCGAGAGGTCGTCGATTCGACTCATTTTCAATTCTTTATTGAAAGACCTTGTCGTTTTAGCCTGCTTATCTTGAAAGCGCAACGTCCTATGCTCCGCCTACCTTCCAGCAGACAGGAGTTGAAACCATGGAGTATCGCTTTCTTGGCCAGTCCGGCTTCAAGGTCTCGTCACTCGGGCTGGGCGCGGGAACCTTCGGCGGCAAGGGTCCGCTGTTCAGCGCCTGGGGCAGCACCGACGTCAAGGAGGCGGCCCGCCTCATCGACATCTGCCTCGATGCCGGAGTCAATCTTTTCGATACCGCCGACGTCTACTCCGACGGAGCTTCCGAGTCGATTCTCGGGGCCGCCATCAAGGGTCGGCGCGATCGCGTCGTTCTCTCCACCAAGTTGACGCTGCGCATGGGCGACGAGCCGAATGACGTCGGTGCCTCTCGCCACCATCTGCTCAAGGCGACGGACCAGGCGCTGAAGCGGCTCGATACCGACCATATCGATATCCTGCAGCTGCATCACTTCGATGCCATGACGCCCGTGGAGAGCGTGATGGCGACACTGGACGAACTGGTGCGCGCCGGCAAGGTGCGCTATCTCGGCGTCTCGAACTTCTCCGGCTGGCAGATCATGAAGTCCCAGGCGGTGGCCGAACGCTACGGCTATTCCCGCTTCGTCGCCAACCAGGCCTACTATTCGCTGGTCGGGCGCGACTACGAGTGGGAGCTGATGCCGCTGGGGCAGGATCAAGGCCTGGGGGCAATCGTCTGGAGCCCACTCGGCTGGGGGCGCCTGACCGGCAATATTCGACGCGGCCAGGCGCTTTCCGAGCATAGTCGATTACATGAAACCGCCGGCTTCGCGCCGCCGGTGGACGACGAGCGCCTGTTTCGGATCGTCGATGTGCTCGATGGAATCGCCGAGGAGACAGGCAAGTCGATTCCCCAGATCGCCCTCAACTGGCTACTCGGGCGCCCCACCGTATCCAGCGTATTGATCGGCGCACGCAACGAGACTCAACTGCGAGACAACCTGGGAACCGCCGGATGGCGACTCGACGAGGAGCAGGCAAGGCGGCTCGATGAAGCCAGCCGCGTGACGCCGCCCTATCCCTACTACCCTTACTGGAACGGCCAGTTCGCCGAGCGCAATCCCCCTCCGGTATGAGCGCCGCTCGGCCCTGGCCACCGAGGCTGGAGGGAGCGGCTGCGGTGATACGACTGTAGGCCGGGGTCGAGGCCCATGCGATCCGTTGGAAGGCAAGGAGGAGGTACCGTCATGTCAGCGCTTTCGATCACCCGCAAGTGGCGTCGACTGGACGAGCCGGGCCTGGAGGTCCTGCACGTCCAACCAGACGACGAAGGCTTCCTGGCTCTGTCCACGGTCGTGCACGCGGGTGCCGAGGCATTCGGCTTGTCCTATCTATGGCAACTCGACCGCGACTGGCGCACCCAACGCCTGGAGCTGCACCTAGCCAGCCCGACAATCGAGACCCTGCTGGTCGAGCGCAGCGACGAGGGCTGGCGGGTGAATGGCCGGCTACGTCCCGATCTCGCGGAATGCGAGGAAATCGACCTGTCGGCGACGCCGTTCTGCAACACGCTGGCCATGCGCCGGTTCCAGGGTTCAGGCGAACTCACGACGCTCTACGTGGACCTGCCCTCCCTTCAACTGCAGCCATCCCGCCAACGCTATACGGCCCTCGGCAAAAACCGTTGGCGCTACACTGACCTGGGCATCGCCCAGGGCTTCGAGGCCGACTTGGATGTCGACGATGAACTCTGGGTCGTTGCCTACGAGGGCCTGTTCGAGACGCTCGTCTAGGCTGCCGGGCAAGAGCCGCACCCTTCCACGGTTTCGCTGGCGATGGTCTCATCGAGCGCGCGCACGTGCCGGAGGAAAACGACGGCCACTACGGCCAGGACAAGAATCCCGATGCCGCCGATGACACCGGTGACATTGAGACCCGCGGTAAAGGCCCTTTGGGCCTCCAGCACGATTTCCGCCGGCAAGCGATCCACGGCGGAAGTCGTGCCCCATAATCCCTCTTCCACGACATCGGCAAGATCGAACGGGAGGTCGTTGGAGACGACATCGTTCATCCGCGCGCGATAAACGAAGGTCGTCAGACTGCCCAATAGCGCCACGCCCAGCGCAACGCCAAGCTCCTGCACCATCTCCGACATGGCCGAAGCCGAACCAGCCTTATCGGCCGGAGCAGCCCCCACCACCAGATCCGTGCCCAGCGCGGCGATGGTACCCAGGCCGAGATAGACCAATGAGAACCCGGCTATCGCCATTCCCACCCCGCTGGCGTTCACTTCGACGATGGCCAGCAGCCCGTAGCCCAGCGTCGAGAGCGTTAGCGCGGCGCCCACGACGTAACCGGGACGAATGCGACGAGCGAGCAACGGCGCCACGATACCCGCCAGCACCATCATCAGCGCCGGCGGCCCCATCCAGAACCCCGCCGCCAGGGGTGTGAGCCCCGCCACCAGTTGCAGGTACTGAGTCACCAGCAGCATCACGCCGGAAACGCCGACCAGACCAAACAGCAGCACGACCAGAGCGGCGCTGAAGGTGCGGCTGGCAAATAGCCGCATGTCGAGCAGCGGGTCGGTCAGACGTTTCTGGCGCCGCACGAACACGACCGCCAGTAGCGCCCCCAACGCCAGGGCCACCACCGCCACCGGTTCGAGCCCCGCCTTGGCGATCTCCTTCACGCCATAGACCGCCGGCAGCACGGCTGCCAGCGAGAGCGCTACGCTGAGGAAATCCAGCGGCCCACTGCGAGAAGCGCGATACTCCGGCAGCAATAGCGGAGCCGCAATCAACAGCACGGTCACCACGGGCACCGCTACCAGGAAGGCCGAGCCCCACCAGAAGCGCTCCAATAACACGCCGCCGACTACCGGCCCCAGCGCCATGCCCAAGGCAAACATGGTGGCCCAAATTCCAATGGCCAGCGCACGCTGGCGCACATCGCCGAACATGTTGCTGATTAATGCCAGGGTCGACGGCATCAGCGTCGCGCCGGCCACACCAAGCACCGCGCGGGCCCCAATCAGGATGGCGGCACTGGTGGAGTAGGCAGCGATCACCGAAGTGACGCCGAAGGCTACGGCACCGATCATCAGCAGCCGGCGACGGCCGATGCGGTCGCCCAAGGTTCCCATGGTGATGAGAAAGCCGGCGATCATGAAGCCGTAGGCATCCATGATCCACAGCGCCTGGGTACTGCTCGGCTGCAGATCCGCTGCCAGGGCGGGCAGCGCCAGATAGAGAATGGTGACGTCGAGGCCGAGCAGCGCGGTGGGCAGTGCCAGCACGGCCAGGCCCGCCCACTCCTTGATACCCGCACGCTGCCGGGTAAGCCGCGAACCTGACGCTTCATTGAGGGAAACCATGCCATGCCTCCTGTTCTCCATGGATTGGCATGGTAGTCTTGGCCCACCTCAATAGGGTTACAATATAGCCAATTATCCTATTACCAGCGGTACTACCTGGAACACAGCCATGGCCGGACGCAGCCTCGATAGAACCCGCAGCGAACTCACCGACTTCCTGGTCCATCATCGCAACAAGCTGACGCCGGCCGACGTTGGCCTGCCCAGCACCGGCCGTCGGCGCACCCCAGGGCTTCGCCGTGAGGAAGTCGCCACCCTCGCCAGCGTGGGGCTGACCTGGTACACCTGGTTCGAGCAGGGGCGCGACATCAACGTCTCGGAGAGCTTTCTGCTCAGGGTCTCCAAGGCCCTCAAGCTCGACGATGCCGAGTGCTGCCACTTGTTCCTGCTCGCTCATCGCCGACCGCCGCCGGTGGAAGCCTATCAGTGGCAGGCGATTCCGCCGCTGGTACAAACGCTGATGGACGACATGCCGAGGCCCGCCTACGTGATGAACCTGCGCTGGGACGTCATCGCCTGGAATGCCGTTGCCGACACCCTGCTCGGCTTCAGCGACAGAAAGCCCGGCGAGCGCAACATGATGCGCCTGTTGTTTGCCGATCCGGCACTGCGTCGGCGCCTTCCCGACTGGCGACAGGACGCCCCCCGCCTGCTCGCCCAGTTCCGCTGCGACCTGGCAGCCGCTCCCGAGGATCCGGCCATGCGGGAGCTGATCGAAGCGCTCGCCAAGCTATCGCCGGATTTTCGCCGCTGGTGGGAGCAGCCCAATCATGAAGCCTACCGCTACGGCATCGGCACTATTCTCGACGCCGACTCGATTCCGCGGGAGTACGAACACGCCACGCTGCTGGTGGACGAGCATCGGCATCTCAGGATGGTGGTTTATTTCACTACAGCCTTGGAGACGTAGCCCAGCATAGTCGGTTCGCGCTACTCCAATGCAGCCTGTTTCCTGCGCCATTGCCCCAACGCCCAACCCAGGGCCGGCAGTACGAGCATTGCCGAGGCCCAGGCGCAAGCGGCAAAGCCGAAGTGCGTATAGATCGGTCGGTAGAGCAACGCACCGGCAAAGACACACAGATAGGTAATGGCACTGTAGAGCCCCATGACGGCACCGCGCTGCATGGGGTCGAGCTCGGCAAGCTGTCGCATGAGCAGGTTCAAGCCCAGGTGGTTGCCCACGCCCCAGCCCAGGCAGAGCGCCAGCAATGCCAGCGGAAGCGCTGCAGACACCGCCATTCCCAGATAGACGAGCATCAAGCCGGCAAAGGTGACGCAGGCGGCGGCAGTCGCGCCGTACCGGTCGACCAGCCGGCCCAGCGGGGCAGCAACGCCGAAGCCCAGGCCATAGACGGCGATGGCCAGCCCCGCGAAAGTAGTGGGTAACTGCAGGACCTCACCCAGATGTGGGCCAAGGTAAGTATACAAACCATAAAAGGCGGTCATGTAGGCAGCGACGTTCAGCAGCACCGCGTGGATGCCGGGGATACGCAAGGCCTTGAGGCAGGAGCTCGGTTCTTCACCGCCCGCTCTCGTTCCCCAGTCGCGGCAGCGCGATATTCCCAATGCCAGTCCCGCGGCGGCCAGAGCCAGTACCGAGAAGACCGCGCGCCAGTGCAGCAGGTCGGCCAACAGCGCCGCGAGACCAACCCCGACGACCAGGCTCAACGTCCACCCGACCAGCACGAAGCTCAGGGTTTCGCTCTCGCGCCCCTTGGCCGCCACCTGGGCGGTGAGGGTATAAATCGCCGGCAGCGCCACGCCCGCCGCGAGGCCGGCAAGCGCCTGAGCGGCAATCAACACCCAGAGCGCGGGAGAGAGAGCGGCGAAGCCCAGCGACACGGTCAGCATCAACAATGCCCGCCCCAGCGCATGCTCGGCACCGATACGGTCGGACATCGAAGCCAGCAACAGCGCACTGCCTGCCGTGGCCAGGCCATAAAGGGCCGTCGCCGTCATCACATCGGCAGCGCTACGGCCCGGGAATGCCCCTGCTACCGCAGCCGCAATGGGGCTCAGCGCCAGCGAATTGGCACCGATCACGGCAATGGCAGCGGTCAACAGAAGAAGATGACGAGTAATCACGGCTCGCTCCAAATGTAGTTCGACACTATCATTGAAGAAAGGAATGTCATTCGGAGCAATCGCAACAATGCCGAACCCAGAAAAAACAGAAGCCGTTCAGAACAAGTGCCAGGAGGCCCGCCCCTTGGACGCCTTCGACCGAAAAATATTAGGCGAACTGGCCGTGGATGCCGGGCTCAGCTATGCCGAGCTGGGCAGCCGCGCCGGGCTCTCGGCGCCGGCCGTGCATGAACGAGTGAAACGACTGCGCGCTACCGGGCGCATCCGAGGCACCGTGGCGGTACTGGATGGCCCCACCACCGGCAAGCCCTTCCTCGCCTTCGTCCACGTCGATTCCACCGGCTGGGGCAAGACCCAGGAACTGCTCGCCCTCTCGGAGCTACCCGAAGTCGAGGAGATCCACTCCGTGGCCGGCGACACCTGCATGCTGCTCAAGGTGCGTTGCGCCAGCAGCCGCGCCCTGGAAGGCCTGCTTGCCAGGCTCTATGCCCTGCCGAGCGTCAAGGCCACGCGCAGTTATGTGGTGCTGTCGACCTTCCTCGAGCGCACCCCGCAAGCGGAGATCACCGAGGCGTTGGAATCTACCGACCTGTCTTCACTGGCTTCCCGCTGACGCTCACGCTCGAGCAGCGCCCGCTTTCTCTCCACGCCCCAGCGGTAGCCCGAGAGCGCCCCGTCGCTGCGCACGACCCGGTGGCAGGGAATGGCAAGCGCTATGGTATTGGAAGCGCAGGCCCTGGCCACGGCACGCACAGATTTGGGAGAGCCGATTCGCTGCGCCAACTCGGCATAGCTGATCGTGGTGCCCACAGGAATCTCGGTCAGCGCTTGCCAGACTCGCTGCTGAAAGGCGGTACCACGAATGTCCAGCGGCAGCGTCAACCCGACGCCAGGCGCCTCGACGAAGCCCACCACTTTGGCCACCCAGGTATCGAAATCCTTTCCCCCGGGGATCAGGTTGGCATTGGCGAAACGATCCTGGAACTCCTGCAGCAATTGCTCCGGGTCGCTGCCCAGGGAAATGGCACAAATACCCTTTTCGCTGGTCGCAACTAGAATGTTGCCCAGCGAGCATTCTCCCAGGGCGAAGCGAATCTCCATGCCCTTTCCTCCCGAACGGTAACGTTGCGGCGTCATGCCGAGCATGCGATCGGAACCGGCATAGAAGCGCCCGCTGGAATTGAAGCCTGCCTCATAGATCGCCTCGGTGACGGTTTCTTGTTGCACCAACGCCTGGCGTACACGACCTGCCCGACAAGCGACCGCGTAGGCCTTTGGCGTCAGCCCCGTGACCGATTTAAAGACGCGATGAAAGTGGAAGCGGCTCAGTCCCGCGGCTTGTGCCAATTCGTCGAGCGAGGGGAGCTCGTCGGCCGTCTCGATGAGACGGCACGCCCTGGCAACGCTCTGGGCCTGCCGCTGTGCCAATGGTAACTCCTTGGGACGACAGCGCTGGCACGGCCGGTAGCCGGCCCGTTCGGCTGAAGCTGCATCGGCATGGAATTCGGCATTCTCACGGCGTGGCCGGCGTGATGCGCAGGTTGGGCGACAAAAGATCCCGGTGGTACGCACCGCATAAACGAAAGCGTCGTCCGCTGCGGCATCGCGGGCCAATACCGCTGCCCATTTCGCCTCATCGGAATCGAAGGTGGTAAACGGATGGTTGAATGTATCGCTCATGGCGGGCCTCCGCTGTGGGTTCGGCGTATTCCGTGAGTTCAGGATGAGCTCTGGACCCGCCTGGCACACTCCGTCCCTTGCTTTCAAAGTGAGCCAGCCTCTATCGCTACTTCCGCAGCATAGCATCGCCGAGCCGCCAGTTTTTTGACGGCAAGAAGCGGAGTGAGGGCTTACCACGAGACCGGCAAGGTAAGCATGGGATCGCCAATGTTCCCATGCCCACCCAAGGAGAAAAACGCTATGAACCGACTTGCCGGAAAGATCGCCATCGTCACCGGAGCCAGCTCAGGAATCGGTCATGCCACCGCTCGACTGTTCGCCAGCGAGGGCGCCAAGGTGATCGTGAACGCCCGTCGCCAGGACGAACTCGATGCTCTGGTCGAAGCCATCGCTCGTGACGGCGGCACCGCCGTTGCCATCGCCGGAGACGTATGCGACGAGCGCTTGTCGCAACGCCTTGTCGCGACCGCCCTGGAGCGCTTCGGAGGGCTCGATATCGCCTTCAACAATGCCGGTGTCGTCGGGCCGATGGGGCCACTGCAGGACATGGCATCGAGCGATTGGCACGATGTCATCCATACCAACCTGAACGGCGCCTTTCTGGGCGCCAAACACCAGATACCCGCGCTGCTGCAGCGAGGCGGCGGCAGCCTGCTGTTCACCTCCAGCTTCGTCGGCCACACCGTCGGCATGCCCGGCATGGCGGCCTATGCCGCAAGCAAGGCCGGCATCCTGGGCATGATGAAGTGCCTCGCTGCGGAGCTGGGACCCAACGGCATACGCGCCAACGCGCTGCTGCCGGGAGGCACCGATACGCCCGCCAGCATCACCAACGCCCCGGACGCCGGGCCGGAAGTCCTGGCCTTCGTCGAGAACCTGCACGCGCTCAAGCGCATGGCAACGCCGGAAGAGATCGCCAGAGCGGCGCTCTATCTGGCTTGCGACGATGCCAGCTTCGTCACCGGCACGGCGATGCTGGTCGATGGCGGGGTCTCCATCAATCGCACCTGATTGCCAGGAAGCGGTGCCTCACGGCACCGCCTCCTTTGAGCAGTCCCCCAGCACCCTGCTACCTTTCAGGCATTGGACCAGCGCCCCGGTAAGCACTTACTTACCGGGTAGCGCTTTGCCACTGACAATCGTCAGATTCGGCCTGGCCATTCGGCAGGAGGACAGCATGGATTTTCTCGTCAACCTGGACGTGGACGATCTCGAGCGCGGCATCGACTTCTACGTCCAGGCTTTCAGCCTTGAGGTCGGGCGTCGCTTCGGCCAGGAGGGTGTCGAGTTGGTCGGCGGTCCGGCGCCCATATACCTGTTGGCCAAGGACTCCGGATCGTCGGCTTACGCAGCCGCAGGAGCTGTACCCGGTGCACAGCGCCACTACACGCGCCACTGGACGCCGGTGCATCTGGATGTGGTGGTGGTGGATATCGAAGCCGCGGTGGAGAGAGCCATCGCGGCCGGCGCCACCCAGGAACAACCCACCGTCACCGCTGGCTGGGGCAAGCTCGCGCTGATGGCCGACCCCTTCGGACACGGCTTTTGCTTCGTGCAGTTCCTGAATCGCGGCTACGATGAGATTGCGACCGCTTGATTACTCCTCCGAAGAGGCGATCACGAGATCGAACTCGCGTGCCAGTGCCTGACGCCCCAGCTCACTGATACTCACTATTCGCGAGTGCCTCTGCCGATCGATCCATCCGAGTTCCAGCATGCGCTCGGTCATGGCAGCGCCCAGCGCACCGCCGAGATGATCGCGTCGTTCGCTCCAGTCGAGGCAGGGATAAGCAAAGCGCCGGCGGCGCTTGCGCAGGGAGGCAATATCGATGCCGAAGTCGGCAAACCAAGCCTGGCCACGCTCCGTCACGTTCATGGCTTCGCCATTTATTTTCAAGAACTTCCTCTCGAGAAGTACCGTCGTCATGCGCGTGCCCAACTCACCCGCCAAGTGGTCGTAGCAAAATCGCGCAGTCCCCATGGCACCCGTCGGCTTCCTGCATGGCGGCACAACCTTCGTCGGCTTGGCCACTACCATCAGCGCCTCGACGGCATGCGCCACCTCGGCTGTCGCCAGCCGGTAGTACTTGTGCCGCCCTTGCGATGTCGAGGTAATCAGTGCATCGCGTTGCAGTCGCTTGAGATGCTCCGTCGCCGTGCCCGGCTGCACGCCACAGCCGTAGGCAAGCTCCTTGGCGGTCAATGCCCGCCCCTCCATCAGCAATGCCAGCATGCCCATCCGAGTCGGCTCGCCAATGGTGCGGGCAAGGCGAGGCAGGTCCGGCTCAACCATAGTTAGCTCTCCACCGAACTATTTACGTCTGACAAGCATAGGCCAACGGAACACAATTGAGCGACTAGACAACGGCCCGGAGCCTCTATGACGACACCAGCCAACCCGTTGATGGCCGCCACGCATCACGACCCTTATCCTTATTACGCCATGCTGGTGGAGCAAAGGCCTTTTTACCGGGATAACGAGCTGAACATGTGGGTAGCTACGTCTGCCGAGGCCGTTAGCGCCATACTGGAACATCGCGATTGCCGCGTACGACCCGTCGACGAACCGGTGCCCTCGGCTCTGCTGGGTACGCCGGTGGGCGATCTCTTCGGTAGCCTGGTAAGAATGACCGACGGCGCATCGCACTGCCCGCTCAAGCAAGCCGTCTCGACGACGTTCGCCTCACTCGAACGAAGCGCCATAGCGGATCGGAGCAGGGCCTGCACGGCCTATCTACTTGAGGAAATCACCCCTCTCCCCCTCGAACCCGTCGGGGTTACCGAATTCACCCTGCGCCTGCCCGCCTATACCGTCGCCGCCCTGCTGGGCTTTCCATCCGATCGGTGGCCGGTCCTGGCGCGCTGGACCGGAGACCTGGCCCGTTGCATCGCACCCGGCGCCACGCCCGCCCAGTTGGAGCGTGGCCAGCGCGCTGCGCAAGCGCTGCAAGCCGCAACAAGGCGGCTCCTCGAAGTTCCGACCTTTGCCAGGCCAAGCCTCTTGGGGCCGCTCGCTTCCCGGGCCGTAGCGCAGGGCATCGACAGCACAGCAATAACGGCCAACGCCATCGGCTTCCTGTTGCAGGCCTACGATGCCACGGCGGGACTGATCGGCAATACATTGGTAGCGCTGGGGCGAGAGCCGCAACTTCTTCAGCACGTCACTGCCGAGCCGCGGCTTCTGAGTGCCGTGCTGCGGGAAGTCCTACGCCATGATGCACCGATTCAGAATACTCGACGCTTCGCCGGCCACGACGGGCTGATCGCCGGCCAACCGATGCGTGCAGGTGACACGATCCTGATGGTGCTGGCCGCCGCCAACCGAGACCCTGCCCGCTATACCGCACCCGAGCGCTTCGACACGGAACGACTTCAGCACTGCTTTACCTTCGGCCAGGGGCATCACGCTTGCCCCGGCGAAGCGCTTGCGCTTGGCATCGCCGAGGCAGGAGTAGCACAGCTTCTGCACTTAGGCGTCTCGCCCGAGGCGCTGGCCAGCGGGGTATCTTACCGGGAATCGCTCAATGCCCGAATTCCACTGTTTGGCTCGTCCCACACAGTCACCACCCACTCTGCCTGAACCTGGAGCCTCCATGATCGCCGTTATCTTCGAAGTCATCCCCAAAACCGGCCGCCGCGACCAGTACTTGGACATCGCCGCCAGCCTGCGCCCACTGCTCGACGAGATCGACGGTTTCATCTCCATCGAACGCTTCGAGAGCCTGACCCAGCCGGGCAAGATCCTCTCGCTCTCCTTCTGGCGCGACGAGCAAGCCGTGGCTCAATGGCGCCAGCTCGAACGCCATCGCAACGCCCAGGCCCAGGGCCGCGAAGTGGTCTTCGACGATTACCGACTGCGCGTGGCCACGGTGCTGCGCGACTACGGCATGAACGAACGCGAACAGGCGCCTGCCGATAGCCGCGAGCGTCACGATCCTGATTCTCGCTCCGAGTGAAAGCATTCTGCCCCGGTAAGCCCTTACTTACCGGGAAGCTAGCGCTGGATATACTCAATGGCCGCGTGGTCGATCAGGTTCCATTCGCCACTGTTGCGATATAGCCGCTTGCCCTGGCGTGGGTAGTCGCATACGTCCTGGGCCAGTCGCTGACCTACTACCAGGCATACCAATGGTTCATCGCCATCGTTGTACATCTCATGGGCCACGCCGTTAGTGGGGCAGCCGATGAAGTCGCCGGGGCCGATCGGCCGTTTCTGCTCGCCCAGTGTCACCATGCCACGCCCCGAAAGGACGTAGATGGCCTCCTCCTCGTAGCGATGGCAATGGTACTCGGTCGAAAAATGGCCGGGAGGCACGCTGATCTGGTGGATCCCGAGCTGGGTCGTGCCCACGGCCTCCCCCAGCGACTTGTTGATGCGCACAGCCTTGGTGTTGAGGAAGTGCACTTTCCTCACGCCCTCAAGGGCTTCGATATCCTGTGCCGATAGGAACATGCTCGCAGTCCTCCTCGGTTGACATTGAATCGTTACCGCTTCTCGCCACGCCTGCCTCAACTCTCCCAATGACTCGACGGCATTCGCTGGAGGTGGAGGTGGCTCACCAGACGAATAGTGGGGCGAATCAGGAACTGAAAACTGCCGACGATAAACAGCCATGCAGCGACTCTTTCCATACTGGGGTAGAGAAACAGGATGCTGCCGGCCAGGAACCAGATGGCAATCAAGAAATCGTTGGCGATGCTGAGCGTCTCGTAGCGGCGTCGTATCACCAACTCCTCCCGCCCGAAATGCAAGGTGAGCGGGTTATCGAGTCGTGTATCAGGCATGAGGGGACATCCTATTCCGAGGTGCTTGAGCAGGTCTTTAAGGTCAATAGTAACCTCTTCCTCTGGATATCCCTGCAGCCGCGCCCTCACTGTTGGCTCATCCCGGGCGGAAACGCCGGGGAGGCAAGCTCTCCCCGGTCATGCCATGCCTCAAGCGGCCAAGCGTGGCTCGAGTTCTTTCAAGGTGACATGCCCCCTGAAGTGCCCCTGCCCCTTTGGCTGTTCGCCGCGCTCGATGGCCTCGGCAAACTGCACGGCAGGATCGTCCCTTAGCTTTGCCAGATGCCGGGCCAGGTTGGGATAGTCACTCTCGAGATCGAACAATCGGTGATACTCGGCCCAGCGGGCGATGCCGACGAAGTAGGCATCCGCCATGCTGCGCTCATCGCCCAGCAGCCACTCACGATCAGCCAGCAAGCCATTGAGATAAGCACAGCCCTCAGCGACTTTTTCGCGGCCCAACCGGCGCAGCAGTGCCTGCTCCACGCCATTCAAGCCCTGGGTCTCATAGAGCGCCCATAGCGGATTGAAGGCCGAGAAGAAATCGGTATTGAGGTAGGCCAACATGTGGTTCAAGCGATCGAATTCCCGGCTGCCCTGCTCGAAGCCCAACCGCGTGCCGAGATCGCGTGCCGCCAGGTTTTGCAGAATCGCCAGGCTCTCGCTAAGCGGCTCGCCATCTTCAAGCAATAAAGACGGGGTCTGGAACAGGGGATTCACCTTGGCGAAAAGCGGATCCCAGGGTTGCTCCAGCATTTCGATGCGGCACAGCCGATAGGGCTGGCCGAGCCACTCGAATGCCACGATAGAGCCGAACGAGCAGCCTTGCGGTACGCCATAGAAGAGAACGGGTTCCATTGTCTTGCTCCTTGCTGAGTTTGGTGAAGAAAGCCAGGCCTCCGCGGCTGGCCTTGTCAGCAAGGTAATGGCTAAATAGGGCAAATAGCGTCCTATTAAAGACGGAAATTCAACTTGGCCAACCCCACCGTTCGCGTCCTCACGCTGCTGGAACTATTACAGGCCCACCGCCACATGAGCGGTAGGGAACTGGCCGAGCGGCTGGGCGTCGACCGCCGTACGCTGCGACGTTATATCCAGGCCTTGGAGGAGCTCGGCATTCCTGTCACCACTGAGCGGGGGCGGCACGGCGGCTACCGCCTGATGCCCGGTTTCAAGTTGCCGCCGCTAATGCTGACCAGCGAAGAGGCGCTTGCCGTCTCGCTGGGGCTACTCGCCATGCGGGGGCTGGGCATCGCCGAGACAGCCCCGGCGCTGGAAACCGCGCGGGCCAAGCTGGAGCGGGTCATGCCCGCCAAGTTGAAGCGGCAGGTGCACGCCCTGAGCGAGAGCGCACGGCTTGAATTGCCTTCGGCACGCACCCCTGGCGACGAACGCCTGCTGATCCTGTTCGCTACTGCCACCCAGGCCCGCCAGCGGGTCCGGCTCGACTATCGCGACGACCGAGAGCAGAACACCCGGCGCGTGCTCAATCCCTATGGGCTGGTCTTTCGCGGTGGGCGCTGGTACGTCAGCGGCTGGTGCCATCTGCGCCGCGATCTGCGCAGCTTCCGCCTGGATCGCATCGCCGAGGCCACGCCGCTCGAGGCCAGCTTCGAACGCCCCGTCGACTTCGATCCCGCCGAGCATTTGCACCGCAGCATCGCCAGCCTGCCCCGCGCCACCGCCGTCAGCGTGCGCCTGCACACCGACCTTGCCCATGCCGTTGAAGAACTGGGGCGCAATATTGGCATGTTCACGCCCGATGGAAATGCCGTGATGCTGCACGCCCACACCGACAGCCTGACCTGGCTCGCCCGTCAGCTTGCTCGACTGCCCTTCGACTTCGAAATTCTCGACCCACCCGGGCTTCGCAACGCCCTCGCCCAGCAAGCCGATCGTCTCCAACGTCTGGCCGTCCAAACTGGCCGTTAGAAAATGAGCGTGAATGTCGAAAGCGACTATGTTGAATCGATGAAGGGAAGTAACACCTACAACAACCCCTGGAGCCCCACCATGCAGCTTTCCACCTACCTGATTTTCAATGATAACTGCCGCGAAGCCTTCGAATTCTATCAGCGTTGCCTCGACGCCAAGCTCGAGGCCATGGCAACTTACGGCGAAATGCCCGCCAGCGAAGGCATGGAAATTCCTCCGGAAGCCCGCGACCTCATCATGCACGCCCGACTGCGTATCGGTGACCAGTTACTGATGGCGTCGGACAACTCCCCTTGCAGCCCTGCACCCTACGAAGGCATCAAGGGTGCGAGTATTGCGATCGGCGTCGACTCGGTAGAGGAGGCCGAGCGGCTCTTCAACGCGCTGGCCGACAACGGCACCGTGCAGATGCCGCTAGAGGAAACCTTCTGGGCGCACCGCTTCGGCATGTTGGTGGACCGGTTCGGCGTCGCCTGGATGATCAACTACGAGAAGGAGGAGCAGGCCGCCGCCTAGCGCCTCGCCATCTCGGCACCTAGCCGCCCGGCCGGCAGAACGACGCAGCACGGACCTGGCCGCCGGGTGGCAATAAACGGAGCGTGGCCTCTCAATCGAAAAAGGGAAAGTGAAGAAACGGAAAGAATGGAACCGTTCATGTCACACGGTGCCCTCCTGAATCGTCATGACAGTGATGGCCGTTCGGCCTTCATTACCCCCAACGATTCAGGAGCCACACATGAGCCAGAGCACGCTTTTCATCACCCACAAGGCACTTCCCGGCAAGCGCGACGAGGTGCGGCGCGCCTGGGAGACTCATCTGGCTCCCAGTATCGAGGCGCGCCAGATCCATGACGCCTATTTCTACTGCTACGACGACAGCGATCCCGATACGATCCGCGTCTTCCAGCGCTATGTCGACGGCGCGGACCCACAGGCCTTCATGCAGGGACCGGCCTATGACGCCTATATCGCCGCGGTGTCGCCCCTGCTTGCTCATCCGCCCAAGGTCCACGCCGCCACGGTGGCCTGGGCCAAGAGCATGGCGGCTCCGGTAACCGAGACAGCCTGATGCCTTCTGCCGACTTGTTGCGCTTCGAAGAGGCTCGTCCCATGCTGTTGGGGCTGGCCTATCGCATCCTCGGCTCGCGCGCCGACGCCGAGGATGCGGTGCAGGATACCTTTCTCAAGTGGCAGGCGGCGGATCGGGAAACGATCGAGGCGCCCATCGCCTGGCTGACCACAACCTGCACGCGGCGCTGTCTCGACCTGTTGGGCAATGCTCACCGGGCCAGGGTCGACTATGTCGGCGCCTGGCTACCCGAGCCCATCCCCACGCCCGCCGTTGCCGCTGCCGAGGATGGCGCCTTGCTCGCCGACTCGCTCTCCACCGCCTTCCTGCTGCTGCTGGAGCGGCTGTCGCCCAAGGAGCGGGCCGCCTATCTGCTGCATGAGATCTTTGACATCTCGTATGCCGAGATCGCCGCCATGCTCGAACTCAAGGAGCCGGCCTGCCGCAAACTGGTCTCCCGGGCACGAACCAACCTTCAGACGGCCGAGGAGAGATACGCCCCGCCCCGCGAACGTCAGCAGGCACTGCTCGAAGCCTTCCGGCTCGCCGTTGCCGAAGGCGCCACGGCACGGCTCGCCAATCTACTCTCGGCCGAGGTGCGCCTCAGCGCCGACGGCGGCGGCAAGGTACCCACCCTGCTCGAACCATTGCATGGTCTAGAGGCGGTGCTGGCCTTCCTGACCAGCCGGTTGAGTGAATACTGGGCCAACTACCAATGGCGCGAAGCGGATATCAACGGTGGCCCCGGCGTCGTGATGCATCGAGGAGGAAACGTCGTCGCCACGGTTACCTTCGGCTACGACCGCTCAGGACAGGCCAGCGACATCTTCATCGTGCGCAATCCCGACAAGCTGGCAAGGCTGACGCTATGAATGCCGCTCGACAATGGAACGGCAGGCGCTCTCTCTGGACGGGGAGTCCAACAGTCCCATGATCCAGTCGCGCACGGCAGCAATAGCCGGCTCCTGGAGTCGCTCGGGTGGGTAGACGAGCTGGAAGGGAGCGGCCTTTATCTCGGGGCCGAACGGCTGAACCAGGCGCCCCTGACGCAACTCCTCCTCGATCAGGTATCGGCTCATCAGGGCCACGCCCTGCCCGTCCAGCGCGGCGGTGATGCCGTGGGTTTCGTCGGAGAACAATAGCCTGGCGCTGACGTCGAGCCCCGGCACTTGGACCTGGCGCTGCCAGGCCGCCCAGTCCACCGGCGTGGGCGAAGAGAAGTGGAGCAATGTGTGACGCACCAGCTCGGCAGGTTCCCGCAGCTCAAGCGCTGGGCTGCAGGCCGGTATGAACACATTGTCGAATAGCTTCTCGGCCGCCAGGCCGGGCCAGGGGCCCTCACCATAGCGAATCGCCATGTCGGCGACGACACCATCCAGCGCGACCGCTTCGTGAGAGACCTGGATGCTCAGGTCTATCTGCGGATGCGCGTCACGCAGCAAGCAGACCCAGGGCAGCAGCCAGCGTGCGGCGACAGCCGGCGTGGTGGAGAGTGTTATCGCCTGCCGCGCCGGCGGCCGGCGCAGCTTGGTTATCGTCTCGGCGATGGCATCGAAGGAGTCACTCAACACGCTTAGCAGCGTCTGGCCCTGGGCCGTCAGCACCAACTGCCGCGGTCGCCGGACGAACAAGGCGACATCCAAGCTCTCCTCCAGTTGACGAATCTGGTGACTGATCGCCGTCGGCGTGACCGAGAGCTCCTCGGCCGCCCGCTTGGCACTGAGCTGTCGCGCTGCTGCCTCGAAAGCGCGCAGGGCGGAAAGGGAAGGCAATCGACGTGGCGTCATGGCTGAGTTTTATTTTCCGTTAACGAAAAAGAATCGTCGTTTGTCGGCCTGCCAGAACTCAGGCTTATATAAAACGAGCCATCAAGCAAGGCTGAAAGCAACTCATCTTAGCGATCCTACACCCAGCGAAGGAGAAAGCCCATGACACGTCTACTTCACCTCGATGCCAGCCCGCGCCCCGGCCGAGCCGGTAGCCATGATCACGGTTCGCATACTCGCCGCCTGACCCACCACTTCGTTTCCCGCTGGCGCACGCTGGAACCGGACGCCGAGGTCGTTTATCGCGATATCGGCTCGTCCTCGCCACAGCTGACCAGCGTCGAATGGATCGAAGCCGCCTTCACGCCCCCCGAGCAGCAAACCGATCCGATGCGTACAACGCTTACCGAGAGCGATGCGCTGGTCGACGAAGTCGTACGAGCAGACATCCTGGTGCTCGGCGTGCCCATGTACAACTTCGGCCCGCCAGCCGCCTTCAAGGCGTGGATCGACAACATCGTCCGCATTGGCCGCACCGTCGACTTCGACCCGGAGTATGGCGCCCACCCCCACCTGCCTCTGGAGGGCTACGTGCCCCTGTTGGCCGATCGTCCGCGCCACGCTGTACTACTCTCCTCCCGCGGTGGCTACGACTTCGGCCCGGGGCGCCCCCTTGCCAAGCTCAATTATCTGGAACCGAGCGTGCGCGCCGCCCTGCAGTTCATCGGTATCGGCGGCTTCCAGGACATTGCCATCGAGCACCAGGAGGAAGGCGGCAAGGCGCTGGCGGCCTCGATTGAGAGGGCCTTGGCGCATATCGATAGACTGGTCGAGCGCTTGCATCGTGAGTTGGCGACACCACGCCTGATGCAGCCGGCGTGAAGGACAGCTTGCCGGATAGCCAAACGCCGGGGCGTATGACGCCCCGGCCGAGCCGGTAGCCTCGACCGGATAGCGCTTCGTCGAAAGGACACCATATGCTCATCAAGCGAGTACCCAGCGCCGAGGCACCTCTCGATCTCCTGTTGGAGGCCGATCCCTCGATAGACACCATCAAGCGCTATCTTGAATCCTCGATCTGTCATGTCGCGACAATCGAGGGGGAGACCGTGGGCGCCCATGTCATCCAGCCTATTGGCGACGGCGTTTATGAACTGATGAACATCGCTGTTGCCCCGGCGTACCAAGGGAAAGGCATTGGCACGAAGCTGCTGGAGCACGCCGTGAACATGTCCCGCAAACTGGGCGCGCAGCGCCTCGAGCTGGGGACCGGCACCTTCGGCTACCAGCTCGCCTTCTACCAGCGCGCGGGGTTTCGTGTCATCTCGGTAGAACGGGATCACTTCCTCACCCACTACGACGAGCCGATCTACGAGAACGGCATTCAGCACAAGGACAGGCTGCTGCTGGCCCTCGAGTTCTGATTAGCCCACCGATCCCCGAAACGTATACCCCTAAGAAGCCTGACTCACCGCCGCCTTGTCCGTGACCGGGTCGGCCTTGGCGCCGGCCGCCTCGCGGCGCTCCGAGTAGCGGTCGACCAGCGTCTCGGCGTGGGGCCGCAGCAGCACGGTAAAGCGCACCAGCTCTTCCATCACGTCGACGATGCGGTCGTAGAGCGGCGAGGGCCGCATGCGCCCGGCTTCGTTGAACTCCTGGTACGCCTTGGGCACGCTGGACTGGTTGGGAATGGTGAACATGCGCATCCAGCGCCCCAGCAGGCGCAGAGTATTCACCGCATTGAACGACTGCGAGCCGCCGCTGACCTGCATTACCGCCAGCGTGCGCCCCTGGGTGGGCCGCACCGCTCCCATGCTCAGCGGCAGATGGTCGATCTGAGTCTTCATCACGCCGGTGATCTGGCCGTGGCGCTCGGGGCTGCACCACACTTGCCCCTCCGACCAGATGGCCAGCTCGCGCAGCTCCCGGACTGCCGGGTGGTCGTCGCCCGCCACCTGGTCCGGCAGCGGCAGGTCGGAAGGATCGAAGATACGCGTCTCGGCGCCGAAATGGCGCAGCAGCCGTGCGGCCTCCTCCACCGCCAGGCGCGAAAAGGAGCGCTCGCGCAGCGAACCGTAGAGCAGCAGGATACGCGGCGGATGGCCCAGCGGATCGGGCAATCCATGGCCGGGTTGGCGAAGAGCGAAACGCTCGTCGAGAGCCGGTAAATAGTCAGGGTCGGACAGCGTGCAAAGCCTCATGTCGCCTCCTTCATGGTATGGGTCTGCAAAACGAACAGCGCCACCAGGGCCGTCAGCCCCAGGGCAGAGGAGAACAGCAGCGCCTGGGTGCCGAAGCGCTCGATCAGCAGGGCGAAGGCCAACGGTGCCAATGCCTGGCCGAAGCGTGCCGGTACCATCAGCACCCCCTGGCGTAGGCCATAACCGTGAGGACCGAAGATGGCCAGCGGCAGTGTGCCCTTGGCGATGGTGAGAATGCCGTTGCCGGCGCCGTGCAGCAGCACGAACAACGTGGCCAGCGGTGCGCCCAGCGTCATCACGCCGAGCGCTCCGAGTGGATGCGCGACCACGGCAAGTTTTGCCGAAAGCAGCGGATGGCAACGCTGCAGCAGCGAGAACTCGAGCAGACGCGCCGCCACCTGGGCCGGCCCTACCAATGCCGCGGCGGCAATGGCACCAGCGGGCGACAGGCCTGCGGTCTGCAACAGCCATGGCAGGTGCGCCGCCATGCCGGTGCTGACGAACCAGGTCACGGCGAAGACGAAGGCCAGCAGCGCCATGGGCAGCCAGGTCGTCTCTCCCTCGGCCGCTGACGCCTCGGCGGCAGGAGCGGGCGGCTGAATACCGAAGGGAATCAACAGGCGATTGAGCGGCAGGCCCAGCAACAGGTGTACCGTTGCCCAAATGAAGCAGGCGTTCTGCCAGCCGAATTCGGCGTTGAGCCAGCCAGTGATTGGCCAGCACACCGTGCTGGCAAAGCCCGCCAGCAGGGTAATTCCTGTGATGGGGCCACGCGCCTCGTGACCGTAGAGCCCAGCCAGGGTCGAGAAGGCCGATTCGTATAGCCCCATGCCCATGCCGACCCCGATCACCAGCCACCCCGCCCACAGCATCAGGGGCCCAGCGGCCAGCCCCAGCAGCACCAGCCCCAGGGCGAACACCAGGCTGGAAACCGTCAGTACGTCGCGCCCGCCGAAGCCATCGATGCGCCTTCCCACCGCTGGCCCAAGTACCGCCGAGACCACCAGCGCCGAGGAGAACGCCGCGAATACCGTACCGGTGGACAGGCCGAGGTCTCGGGCCATGGGTACGGCAAGGATCGCCGGCAGATAGTAGGTCGAGCCCCAGGCGAGGGTCTGGGAAACGCCCAAGGCGACGACCACACCGGTGCGCGAGCTCATCGCCTACCTCGATCATCGAGGTATCCGGACCTGAAAAGACGCCCTGCGCTCATCCTTCCCCTTCCTCCTGATTCGCTCGATTCGCCTTCCTACCACCCGCCGTGCGACGGCTCTCGAGGATGCAATCCGTGGCTTCCAGCCAGGCATCCACCGCCACCTGGAAGGCCTCCCGTCCCTTGTCCGTCAGCGCATAGACCTTGCGCGAGCGCCCCTGCACCACCTCGGCTGATGAGCTCAGGTACCCGCCCGCCTCGAACTCGTTGAGCATCGGGTAGACCGTTCCCTCCGAGGGGCTGCAGCATCCCTTGGTGCTCTTCTCCACTGCCTGAACAACCTCATAGCCGTGCATCGGCTTGCGGTGCAGCACGCTGAGCACGAAGAACTTCGACAGCGACATCTTGATCGTGCCGCGCCAGTAGGAAGGGTCGCTGTAGTCGGGGATCCGGCGGCCGGCGGCCGCTTCGGATTTCGCTTTGGTCATGGGGGAAAGCTATACCTCGATGATCGAGGCGTCAAGCGGAGCCCAACATCGCCCAAGCCGACTCGCCAGCCTGCGCCATACCGTATAGCCTGAAAAGAGAGCCAGTTCAGCGCTACAGTTCTCGGCTCCAGACTTGGCCTATCAGGTCCTTTCCAAAGCTGTGGTGAGGCGCTTCCTCCACCAGCTCGAAACCGGCTCTCTCATAAATCCTTCGTGCACCAGTGAGCACGCTATTGGTCCACAAGACCATTTTCTCGTAGCCGATCTGGCGGGCAAATCTCAGGCATTCATCCACGAGGCGGCCACCTATTCCAAGGCCTCGCGCGCAGGGGTCGACGTAGAGTAGTCGCAGCTTTGCGGTCACATCGTCTTCGCGAACGACGAACACCGACCCAACGATTCTTCCATGCTTCTCGGCGATCCAGCACCGCTCCCAACGTGGATCGAAATCACGCAAGTATTTAGCGACGATCTCAGCTATCAGCGCTTCGTACTCCGTGTTCCATCCGTACTCCTGCGCATACAGAACGGCCTGACGATGAACGATCCACCCCATGTCGCCCGGTTGCGGGTCGCGCAGCAGGTAGCTTGAGTCCACTTCGCTGAGCAGGCTCTTGATCTGGCTCATCGCCTCGACTAATTGATGCTGCTCAGGCTCCGATAGTCGTTTCAACACGGCTATCGTCTCTTTCTGGGAAGCCTCGTCCAGCGGCATGAAGGTCGCCCGACCCCGGTCCGTCAGCTCCAATTGTGCAGCCCGCCGATCGGAAGGTGAGGGAGTCTTGGCGATGAGCCCTTTCCTCTCGAAACCTGTGAGCACGCGACTCACATAACCCGCATTGAGGCCCAGCTCACGACAGATATCCGAGCTGGTCAGCAACGGCTTATACGCCAGTTCATGCAGAATGCGAACCTCTGTCAGTGAGAACTGACTCTCCAGGAGATGCTCGTGGAGCACCCCGATCTGCCGTGTGTAGAAGCGATTGAAGCTCCGTACGCTCCCGGCACGCTCATCAAGCCGCTGATCTGTTCCCATGAGATCTCCCCCGCCAGTTAATTGCCTAAAGCAAACATTTAGTTGCCAAAGGCAAATATGTCAACAGTACCGAGAGCAGCACTCCCCCACCTGTCGAATCCGCCCCCTCCAGGACGACTACTTCACGCAACGTCAGCAACAGGAGAAGTCCTCATGTCAGCGCACAATGGGATGCCCCACCCCGTCGTCTCCCGCGATGAATGGCTCGCCGCCCGCAAGGAACTACTCAAAAGGGAAAAGGAACTCACCCGCCTGCGCGACGACCTGAACGCCAAGCGCCGCGCCCTGCCGTGGGTGAAGGTCGAGAAGGAATACGTCTTCGATACGCCAGAAGGCGCCAAGACGCTCGCCGAGCTATTCGACGGGCGCAGCCAGTTGATCGTCCATCACTTCATGTTCGGCCCCGGCTGGGAAGCGGGCTGCATCGGTTGCTCCTTCGCGGCCGATCACATCGAAGGCACACTGGTGCATCTCGAGCACCATGACGTCAGCCTGGTGCGAGTCTCTCGAGCCCCGCTCACCGAGATCGAAGCCTATCGCAAGCGCATGGGCTGGCAGGTGAAGTGGGTCTCCTCGCACGACAGCGACTTCAACTACGACTACCAGGTTTCATTCCGACCCGAGGAGATCGCCAAGGGAGCAGTCATCTATAACTACGCCACGGCCAACGTTTCGATCGAGGACCTGAGCGGCCTCAGCGTGTTCTACCGGAGCGCCAATGGCGATGTCTTCCATACCTACTCGACCTACGGGCGCGGCGACGAACTCGTCGACAGCACCTACATGCTGCTCGACATGACGCCCAAGGGCCGCAACGAAACGGGGCCTCATCACAACCTGATGGACTGGGTGAAACGTCACGACGAGTACGAATCGGCGGGGTAAGAAAACGCACCGCCGCAACGACCGTTTACTGTTGAGCTTGGCGGCCATAACGCCGCTGCACATGGTCGAGGTAACCGCCCGGCGTGAAACCGGTCACGGCCTTGAAGTCATGGATGAAATGCGATTGGTCGAAGTAACCCACAGCGAAGGCGGTATCAGTCAACGAAGTTGTCGCCCCGCTCTGCTTGATCAATTCGCGGCTGTGGGCGACGCGTAGCAACCTGGCGTAACGCTTGGGCGAAAGCCCCACATGGCGCTGGAACAGGCGCTCCAGCCGGCGCTGGCCGAACGGCAGCTCGTCGACCAGCGCGGCAATGCTGCCCTGGCCATGATGGCGTTGGAGCCAGCCAAGCGATGCCATCAAACCTGACGGCACTCGCTCCGAGTGGCGCAGCCTGTCCAGCAGGTATTCGTCCAGTAGAGCCAGGCGTTCGGCCAGATCAGGTGTCCGCCACAGCCGCTCGTGCAGCGCGTCGAGTTCGAGCCGGCGCAGGGCATCCCCTGGCGTCAGCCCTTCACCGGCCAGGGCCGACAGCGTATCGCCAACGAAGGGGAACGCCATGCCCGGTAAGAAGCGCACTCCAAGAAGATCGAGCGAGGTACCTACCGCCAGCCGCGCTGTACTCCGCTTGGGGCCGTCGATCCAGCAATCGCCATGCACTCGTTCGCCGTCGCGTTCGAGCGTAGCGCCGAAGTTGAACAGCAGCCCCGTGGCGCCATCCGGGTGCAGCAGCTCCATGCCCGCCGACTTGCCGCCGCCACCCTGCCACCTCGCCTGCCAGTAGCACTGCACGTAGGGGCGCAGCGCCGCACCGGGCGCGTAACGCTCGAGCTTCAGGCCGACGGTTACCGCCTGCGCAGGCCGAAAATTTCCAATGCCGATGCTGCCTGCCAGGTCAGGCTGGGAAACCCCACTCATGTTCGAAGCTTCTCCAGCAAAGGGTGAACCACCCGAGGCGGCCATTCACAGCATGCCTGAGCGCGGATGTAGATAAGCAAAAAGTCCAACCATCCTCTTCGTCCAGTTGTAGAGTAGGGGGACCATTTCTCAATTGCCTAATCTTTCATACTAGCGGAGTCATACATGGACAGAACGCGCATCATGGTCGTCGGCGGTGGTGCCGGCGGGCTGGAGCTGGTCACACGCCTCGGGCGGCGCCTGGGGAGACGCGGCAAGGCCGAGATTACCCTGATAGACCGCAATACGACCCACATCTGGAAACCCCTGCTGCACGAGGTCGCTACCGGAACGCTCGACTCCAGCATCGACGAGATCTCTTACCAGAGCCATGCTCAGCTCAATGGGTACCGCTTCCAGCGCGGTACGCTCGAGGGCCTCGACCGCGATGCCCGCCAGTTGCGCCTGGCGCCGGTGCTCGATGACCACGGCCAGGAAGTACTACCGGCACGCACCCTGGATTACGACCTCCTGGTGCTGGCATTGGGCAGCGTGAGCAACGACTTCGGCACGCCCGGTGTCTCCGAGCACTGCCACTTTCTCGACAGCCCGGCCCAGGCCGAAGCCTTCCGCCACGATATGCTCAACACCTTCCTGCGCTACAGTGACCCCGAGAGGCGTCACCATCCAAGGCTGACCGTAGGTATCGTCGGAGCCGGCGCCACCGGGGTAGAGCTGGCGGCGGAACTCTATGACGCCTCGCGCATGTTGCATAGCTACGGCTTCACCGAGATGGATAGTCGCCACTTGGAGGTCCACCTGATCGAAGCGGCACCGGACGTTCTGCCGGCCCTGCCCGAGCGTATTCGCGGCGCCGTGCGTACCGAACTGGAACGCCTGGGCGTGCAGGTACACACCGGCACCCGAGTGGTATGCGTGGAGCAGAATGCCATCGTAACCGCCGACGAAGCACGTATCGAGACGGACCTCAACGTGTGGGCGGCAGGCATCAAGGCGCCCGATATGCTGCGCGAACTGGGGCTGACACTGGAGCGCAACCAGCGCATCAAGGTCGAGCCGACACTGCAGAGCGTCGACGACCCCAACATCTTCGTCTTCGGCGACTGTGCCAGTTGCCCGCAGCCGGACGGCTCCGTGGTGCCGCCGCGGGCCCAGGCCGCCCACCAGCAGGCCCAGCGGCTCTACAAGAACCTGCTGGCCCGGCTCGATAACGGCACGCTCAAACCGTTCCGCTACCGCGACCGCGGCTCGCTCATCTCCTTGGCCCACTTCGAGGCGATCGGCAGCCTGATGCGCGGCGCCTCGGCGCGCAGCCTGTTCATCGAGGGCCGGCTGGCCAAGTTCTTCTATGCCTCGCTCTACCGCATGCACCAACGCGCCATCCACGGCACGGCCAAGACGGCGCTCATCCTGCTCTCGGACGGGCTCAATCGCTTCATTCGTCCGCGCATGAAGCTGCACTGAGCCGACGGGTCGAAAATCTACAATTCTGCCCGTGATTCATCGGGCTAGGGTGGGGCTTCCATTCACTTACGGAGCCCCACCCATGCGCATGAACTACTTCTCCGCCAGCCCCGCCGGGCTCAGGGCCATGCTCGACCTGCAGAGTCACGTTCACAAGGCAGCACAAGAGGGCGAACTGGGCGACGGCCTGCTGGGTTTGATCTACACCCGCGTGTCGCAGATCAATGGCTGTGCCTACTGCATCGACATGCATACCAAGGACGCGCGCAAGGCCGGAGAAACCGAACAGCGGCTGTACGCTCTGAGCGCCTGGCGTGAAACGCCCTTCTACACCGAGCGCGAGCGCGCCGCCCTGGCCTGGGCCGAGGCCAACACCCTGATTGCCGGGAACGGCATCGACGATGCCTTGTACGAGGCCACCCGCGAGCACTTCTCGGAGAAAGGGCTGACCGACCTCACCCTGGCGATCTGTACCATCAACGCCTGGAACCGCCTGTCGATCAGCTTCGCCGCCGACGCCGGCAGTTACCAACCGGCTGAGCGCGGCTAGGCATCCAGCGAGACCGCCTGCCCGGTGACGACGATGCCACCCGAGAGCGGAATATCCACCTGCAGGCGGCTGGGCCGCCCCATCGTCTCGCCCTGCCGGATCGTCAGCTGAGCAGGCGCCTGGAGCAAGCCGGCGTCGCGCAAATAGCCGCCCAGCGCCGCGGCGGCCGCGCCGGTGGCGGGGTCCTCCACGACGCCGCCCACCGGGAACGGGTCGCGGACGTGGAAACGGTCTTCGCTCTCGCGCCACACCAGTTGCAGCGTGGTCAGACCCTCGCGCAGCATCAGCGCCTTGAGCCCTTCGAAGTCGTATTCGAGCCGTTCCAGGCGCGCTTTCTCCTCGCACGCCAGTACCAGGTGCCAGGCGCCTGCATAGGCACGGGCGGGCGGAATCGCGAGATCGAGCTCCTCCGCCTGCCAGCCGAGCAGTTCACGCACCTTCTCGACCAGCTCGGGCTCGGCGGGGCGAAACTCCGGCGTCACCGATACCAGCGATGCCTGCCACTCCCCTTCCACCTTATTGACCGTGACCATCACCTCGCCCACAGCCGTATCCAGCATGTAGCTGCCCGCCCCGCTCAGTTGCCCCAGCAGCACACCGCTGGCTACCGTGGCGTGGCCGCAGAAGCTCACCTCCGCCTCGGGACTGTAGTAGCGCACCGTGCGTCGCTCGCCCGTGGCCGGTGCGATGAAGGCGGTTTCGGAATAGCCCACCGCGGCAGCGATGCGCTGCATCTCCGCCGGCTCGGGCAGCGCCTCGCCCAGCCACACCCCGGCGGGGTTGCCGCCACTGGGGTCGTCAGTAAAGGCAGCAAGACGATAAAGGGTGCCGCTCATGGGGAACTCCTTCGGTGCGATACGTTCTTCCCATCTTGGGGCGAGCCGTGGAGAACGCAATGGTTGATCCTGAGTTTCGCTCATGCCGGTTTCGGCATAGTCTTGGGCTACGCTCCACAAAGGGAACCAGTATTAGTGAAAAAGGGAGACCGGATATGACCGAGCAGCATGGACCACACGCTGAGACCGAGGGCACACCCGGGGAACAAGGAGCAGGTGGACGTTCAGCCAGGCTGACATGGGGATTGCGCGCTTTCGGGTTGCTCTTGGCGCTGCTCGTCTGGATCGCCATGGGCTATGCCGATGGGCTGCCATCGGATGCACGCTGGGTCGCAACGATAGCTACCCTGATGGCGGTCTGGTGGATGACGGAAGCGATTCCCCTCTCGGCCACCGCCCTGCTGCCGATCGTGCTGATTCCGATGCTGACGGAGCGGACCGTCAACCAGGCCACGGCGCCCTATGCCAGCCCCATTGTCTTTCTTTTCCTCGGTGGCTTCTTGATTGCCATCGCCATGGAGAAGTGGAACCTCCATCGCCGCATCGCTCTTTTGACGCTGGTCCGGGTCGGGGTCGAGCCGAAACGGATCGTACTCGGCATGATGCTCGCTACGGGATTTCTGTCGATGTGGGTCTCCAACACCGCGACCACACTGATGATGCTGCCGATCGGGCTCTCGGTGCTGCGCCTGGTGGCAGACCGCAGCGGCGAAACTGCCGAAACGGCCTCCTCGGGCCACGACCACCACCGGGCCGGCCACGTCGACTTCATCCAAGACGACAACATCAAGCGTTTTGGCGTCTGCCTGCTGCTCGCGATCGCCTGGTCGGCGAGCATGGGCGGCCTCGGCACCCTGCTCGGCAGCCCGCCGAACGCCATCGTTGCCGGTTATGCTGCCGACGAACTGGGCCGTAATATCGGCTTTCTCGAATGGATGATGCTCGGCGTGCCACTGGCCTTCACCTTTATCCTGGTGGGCTGGGTACTGATGACCCGGGTGCTCTACCGCTTCGACGTAGCCGAAATTCCTGGCGGCAAGGAAATGATCGAAGGCGAAATTCATAAGCTCGGTCCGCTCAGCCAGGGCGAGAAAATGGTGATGACCGTCTTCGGCTCGGCAGCGTTCCTGTGGGTCGTTCCCGGTGTTCTCGGCAACATTCCGGGGGTGGGCGAGTGGCTGGGGCCGCTCGGTGCGCTCGATGATACCGCCATCGCTATCGCCGCCGGCATCGCCTTGTTCATCCTGCCCGCGAGAGGCCGCAGCGAGATGGTACTGAATTGGCATGATGCCGAGGACGGGCTTCCCTGGGGCGTGCTGCTGCTGTTCGGTGGCGGCCTGAGCCTCGCCGGCGCGGTTGCAGGAACCGGCCTGGATAGCTGGTTCGGCGAGCAGATCACCGGGCTGGAAGTGCTCCCGGTCCTGCTGTTGGTTGCCGCCGTGGCAACGATCGTACTCTTCCTCACGGAAGTGACCAGCAACACGGCAACGGCCGCAACCTTCATCCCCGTGCTCGGGGGCGTGGCGGTGGGTATCGGCGCCGACCCGATGACGCTACTCATCCCCGCGGCCTTCGCCGCGACCTGCGCCTTCATGCTACCTGTCGGCACGCCACCCAACGCTATCGTTTTCGGCACCGGAGCGGTCACTATCGCCCAGATGGCACGTGGCGGGTTCGTTCTCAACCTGATCGGGGTCGTATTGATCACCGGCTTCTGCTATCTGCTCGGCGGGCTCGCACTGGGGCTGCAGTTCTGAGCGTGCGACAAGGAGGCAGGAGTAAAAAGAAACTGAACGGCCTGAGCCCTGTGCATGACGGGGCTCAGGCCATCATGCGCCGATCACTCCAACACAGGGCGCGCGTTGACCTCTTGCACGGGGCGGTTGTTGTGGTGGTGATCCATCACATCCAGAAATTGCTCGATCTGCTCTTCGGATGCGGTAATCGGCTGTTTCATCACCAGCCAGCGCACGCCCTCGGAGCAAGGTGGGGTGGTCAATGAACCATTGAACCGATAGTAATCACGCACCGAAGGCAGGATTCCCAGCGGGGAGATGTCCGACGTCAGAGCTACCGTTTCGCCCTTTTCCGGCATTTGTGCCCACGCCGCTGCCAGCGCATCGTTGGCCTCTCCCTCAGTCACCATGACGGCTACTACGGCCAGGTTGCCATCCTCGTCGGCATGTACGAGGTGCCCTTCCATGGGAAAGGATTCGCCATGGATGAGGTTTTCACTCGGCACATGAAAATGGAACTGCTTCAGTTCGAACTCGATATCGTCAACGGTAATGGTGTCGCCAGGAAGTACATTGACCTGAACGGTATGGCCGTTATTGAGGATTTCCGAGCCGCCATTTTCATAGTGGAAAACGATTGGCTCCAGCTCGGCGTCAATGAACCCTGTCAGGTTGATGGGCGACTGATTGCTTCCCGCACAGGCGCCATACTCCGGGCTGAGCTGTGCCCAGTTCTCGGGGCCGGTGTCGCCGGAATAGCCCCAGGTGGGGCTATCGCCGGCAAAGGCGACGCTTGAAAGCAACGACATGGCCACGGCAAGTGCTGTTCTCTTCATGGTGTCCTCTTGAGGGTCTTGTCAGGGGGAGTCGACAAGCTAACCCGGCGGACGTCAAGAACGCGTTAAGAGAGCGATGTGGCCAAAACAGGAGGAAACGTCAGGACGAAACGGGTTCCCCCGCCTTGCGGAACTTCCAGGCGCACCTCCCAGCCGATATGCTCGACCACGCGCTTGACGATCGACAGGCCCAGACCCGTACCTTCGTGCCCCGCCCCTTCGCCGCCATGAACGAATCGTTCGAACAGCCGCTCGCGTACCCCTTGGGGGATCCCCTTGCCGGTGTCTTCGATCACCAGCCGGCCAGCGGCTAGGTGCACGAGTATCAAGCCCTCTTCGGTATGCTGGCAGGCGTTACGCAGCAAATTGCCGATCATGATCCCGGCCAGTTCGGGGCGGACGTCGGCCCATATCCGTTCCGTCCACTCCAGCCTGCATTGAACCGGCTTTCCACTCAGCAGGGGCCGACAGCGCTCCATCTCCGACTCGACGATGGCGTTGAGAACGATACGCGGCGAATCCAGCGAATCGGGTGCGCGCGAGAGCAGGAGCAGTGCACTGACACGCAGCGAGGCTTCGGCAGCCACGCGCCGGATGCGCTCCGCCGCGGCATATTCCCTGGAATCTACCGGCACTTGCGTGGCCAGCACTTCCGCCGCACCGAGCACGATGGTCAGCGGTGTGCGCAGCTCATGGCTGACGTCGCCGGTGAACAGTCGCTCGCGTTGCAGGAACTGCTGCAATTTGTCGGTGCGCTTGGCGAAGGCTCGCGCCAGTGAACCGATTTCATCCTGCGCCGAAAGCGAAGGCAGCTCAGTCGGGCCAGCATTACGGCCGACCGCATCGGCAAGCGCCGCGACCGGCGCGATCACGCGCCGGGCACTCAGCATACCGAGCACGGCGGCGAGCAGAACACTGACGACGAAGCCGACCGCCAGCGCGAGGAGGATGACCAGCTCCGTATGCTCGATTTCACCCATCTCCTGCACCACGGCATAACGATTCTCGCCCTGGTTCCGTAACAGGACATGCACCTGTCGGCCGCCGAGCATCAGCTCATGATCGCCGGCGGGTAATTGCCGCAACGCGGCTGGAATGCCGTTATCTACCAGGAAGCGCACGTCCGGTGGCGCATTCGGCACAGCACCCAAGTGATGCAGAGCGATCAATCTGTCCGCCATCTTGGCGAGTCGTGCGTCGATTACCTGTTCTTCGATGACCGTTACGGCGACGTAGGTCACCACGCTAAAGGCGCCGGCCACCGCGATAGTAAGCAGAACGTAGGTGAGTGCGATGCGCTTCTTGAGCGAAAGCCTAGGCGTCATTGGGCACCATCAAGCGATAACCGGTGCCTGGCAAGGTCAGCAGCATAGGGTAGGAGAAAGGCTTGTCGAGCGACTGACGCAGCGTATGGATATGCGTTCGCAAGGCATCGCTATCAGGTGGATTGTCTCCCCATATCTCGCGCTCTATCGATTCGCGGGTTATCAACTGCGGCGCGGCATGCATCAGCGCCGTGAGAATCTTGTAGCCCGTCGGCGTCAGCTCGAGTGGCTGTCCGGCGCGGGTGGCATCGCCGGTACCCAGATCGAGCCGAAGTTCGCCGAAGACCAGGACCGATTGCACATGCTCGTTACGCGCTCGGCGCACCAACGCCTTCAGCCGCGCATCCAGTTCGGGAAGGGAGTAAGGCTTGACCAGGTAATCGTCGGCACCCACCTCGAAGCCGGTCAGCTTGTCGTGCACCGAATCGCGTGCCGTCAGCATCAATATCGGTGTTGCCAACCGGTGCTCCCGACGCAGCGTCCTGCATACCTCCACGCCATCCATGCCCGGCAGCGAAAGGTCGAGGATGATCGCGTCGTGAAAAGATCCCGTAGCGCAGGAGACGCCCGCATCGCCATTGCGCGCCACGTCCAGCGTATAACCGAGCGGTTCCAGATACCCGTACAGATTCGCGATGATATCCGGGTTGTCCTCGATGATCAGAACATGCATGAGTTGCCCATCTAAGTGCTGGGCAGGGACTTCCCGCTCCCAGCCTGCACGACATGATGCCCACACAATCTTCCAGCTGTGGTTCGTTCGCACCCATGCGCTTCGCGGCCTCGCCGCGATTCCAGAGTCAAGAGTATGTAGAAGTCACGTTGGATGCAAAGCAGCGCGACCGCAGGTCGTCAACATCGACGGCCAAGGCAGCGCCCGCTTCATGCGAGTGGCACGACCCAAGCGATGCCACTAGCTTTAGTGCGAAACGAGCTCAGGCATACCAACAAGAATCGAGGTAACACATGAAGGTCAAACGCATCATGTCCAACACCGCGACATCGGATTTCGACAAAGCGGCCGCTTTCTATGGAGAAATACTGGGCCTCGAGCTGTTCATGGATCACGGCTGGTTTCGAACGTACGGCTCGGATGAAAGGATGATGGTTCAGGTAAGCTTCGGCACAGAAGGCGGCTCGGGCACACCCGTGCCCGATCTTTCCATCGAAGTCGACGATATCGAAACGGCGCTATCACGCTTCGAGAAGGCAAACGTACCCATCGAATACGGGCCGGCCAGCGAGCCCTGGGGCGTGCGGCGGTTCTATGTCCGCGATCCGTTCGGCAAGCTCATCAATATCCTGCAGCATGAGTGAACAGGCGAGACCGCATCAACAACGAAAAAGGGAGGCCTCAGGCCTCCCTTCTTCATTTTCAGGTTGTAACTTGTGGCGAACCAACGATCAACGCGGGCGGAAGTTGAACTCCTGACGTGAGATAGCGCCGTTATGGTCGCGGTCCAGGATGACGAAGACTTCAGGCAGGCTGCCCGCCTTGGCCTCTTCACGGGAAATGCGGCCGTCGCCATCCTGGTCCAGTTGTTCGAAGCCATTCTGGCCCGAGGCGTTCGAGGAAGCGGTGGGCGGAATCAGCTCTTCTGCGCCCATTTCGGCAAGGGCGACACCCGAGGAGAGGGCCAGAGCAAGGAACAGTGCGGTTTTTTGAGCTTTCATGATATCTCTCTCGCTTTCCAATACAGGGGGGTAGAGGTTCGGCACTCGCGTGACGACTGATTCCTGAATGCCGACCGATGGTTGTATTCTATAGATCACCAATCCTTGCACTAGACCCTTTTTTTCTAACGTTGCGTTTCCACCAGGAAACGAATAACGTACCGCTACTACCCCACCGGTACCGATGCGATGCACGACCTCAACGACCTCTACTACTTCCATGCCGTGGTCACGTATCAGGGCTTCTCGGCTGCCTCGCGCCACATCGGCGTGCCCAAGGGAACGCTCAGCAAGCGCGTCGCACGCCTCGAAGAACGGCTCAAGGTGCGCCTGCTGGAGCGTTCGACCCGCAAGATACGCACTACGGACGTAGGGCATTCGTTCTTCGAACACTGCCAGACCATGCTCGCCGGCGCCGAAGCCGCAGAGACGGTAGTGGCACAGGCCCACGCGGAGCCCAACGGCATCGTGCGGCTCAGTTGCCCGCAAGGGCTGATCCAGAATCTCATCGAGGAGGTCCTGCCGGCATTCATGAAGACCTACCCCAAGGTTCGCGTGCATATGCTGGTCTTCGATCGCCGTGCCGACCTGATCGAGGACCGGCTCGACATTGCCATTCGCGTGCGCAGCAAGACGGACCTGTCCGATGCTTCGCTGATCATGCGCCCGCTGGGGCAGAACCATCTGGTGATGGCGGTAAGCCCGGCCGTGCATGCCGCCTGCAAGCGGGGGTTGACCATCGACGAACTCGCGGAGGTGCCGACACTCTCGATGGGGGGTGAGACGGACGAGGTTCGCTGGGAGCTGACGGGGCCGAACGACGAGACCCGTGTGATCGACCTGCGCCCCCGGCTGATGTGCAGCAATTTCGACATGCTGCTTGCGGCAGCGTGCCAGGGGCTTGGCGTGGCGCTCCTGCCTATCCACATCTGCCGCGTGAGCTTCGCCAAGGGCGAACTGGTACACGTCCTGCCGGAGTGGCGCTCACCCTACGGCACGATCCAGGCGGTCTTCTCCAACCGCAAGGGGCTCGTGCCCTCCGTCAGGGCATTGATCGACTTTCTCGCTCAGGCCATCCCCTGCAAACTCTCGGTCGAAGTCTGAGAAAGGCCCGCCTCTAATATACGTTACTGCGAGGGGATATGCGCACCATTATCGAGAATGCCCTATCGTCAAAAGATGGCCACGTCATCGATTCCGTCGTAGGGCTTTTTCAATCGCGCACTTTCGCTAAAGGGGAGACCCTGCTTCATCAAGGGGACATTTGGAGCCATGCCTTCGTGATCGAACGAGGGCTCGTGCGGATGCATCTCATTGGTAGAGATGGCAAGGACTTCAACAAGAATTTCCTCCTCGAAGGAGCGCTGTTTTGTCCCATTACTGCCGAGATGGAAGAACAGCCCTCTCTCTTCGCCATCTCGGCACTGGAGTCTTCCTTCATCTGGCAGGCTCCGATTTCAGCGCTTCGGTCCACGCTTGTGGGGCATGGCCTGTGGGAGCCGCTGCGCAGTGAGCTGCTTGCGCGACTGGTAAGCCAGAAGCTGCAACGTGAGCATGACCTGCTCACCCTTGACGGAAAATCCCGATACCAGCAACTCTGCCAAAGCAAGCCGCATCTCGCTGCCCGCGTTCCGGTGGCGCATCTGGCAAGCTATCTAGGCCTGACGGATGTGTCATTGTCGAGGATCCGTAGGCAACTCAAGCAGGAACAGGAGTGAACATTTGTTAAGGCGCAGCGCCGCCCAGCGCTCCTAGAGTCGGTTGCGTCACCATCCATAGAGAGTTCGCCATGAAACTCCACTCGACTCCTCAAGTTGCTGCGGCCTGCCTAGCCGGCCTTCTCCTGCTCGCGGCCGTAATGTTCGTTGCGATGCTCGTCGGTAAGGAACCACATCCGCCCGCTGCGCGAGGCCCCTACCTGGGTGCCGTCAGTGCGCTCTCTCTTGTCGCCATCTGGCTGTTGATGGCACAGGAGCGCGCCGGCATATGGGCAGGCATGCTCGCCCTGCTGGCCTTCGTGCCGGCGGTCGGTCCGCACAAGTTCTGGACGGAGCCCGCCGCACAAGCGCTAGCCCCTCTGATCGCGGTTGGCTCCCTCCTGCTTAGCACTGGAGCTGCGAGTCTCTTTTGGGCCGAGAAACGGCACCGTGCGCCCAGTCGTGAAAGACCCAGTTGAAATGAAACCAGCATGTCTCTTTCGACGTTATCTTTCGGCTCGTAGCAAGCCGGCAGCGAGCTGACGAAAAGCCTCGACGGCCTTGGGGAGAACGGCACGAGGATCGTCGGCGGCGGCAATCCACAGGGCGGCGTTGAGCGCTGCACCATTGATCAACCGGGCAGCGGCCTCCGCGTCCACCGGCTTGACGGTGCCCTCATCGATGAGGGCCTGGAGAGTCTGTGTCGTACGCAGCAGGCACGCATTCTGGTTGGGCCATTGCGAGGGGTCGCCAAGTACGGCCGGCCCGTCCAGCAGCATGATGCGCTGGACTTCCGGCTCCAGCGCCATTTCGATATAGGCCACGCCCTCCTCGAGCAGGCCATCCCAGCGGTTTGCCGCCTGATCCTGAGCGGCCAGCATCCGCTCCACCATCTCACGGTCGATCTGGTCGACCACGGCCTGCAGCAGCCCCTGCTTGCCGCCGAAGTTGTGGTAGAGCGCCCCCCGCGTCAGCCCGGCTTCAGCGGTGAGCTCATCCATCGAGGCGGCCGCATAGCCCTTGGCCGCGAAGGCCTTGCGAGCGGCTCGAATGAGCTTGGCCCGGGTCTCCTCCATCATCTGTGCACGTTTCGTGGCCACGACACACTCCTCAAACCTGCCTGCACGCTAGCTGGCCAACTTTAACATACAAAGCGTATGCGCATTGACATACGATGCGTATGTGGCCCAGCATGTCACATACGGGGCGTATATCAACTCCCCTCCAACCGGAGCAGAACGATGGCCAAACGCGATGCAGTGTTCCCTGCCGGCCGGCAGGCGCTATACGAGATCAACCGCTATTCGGCGGCGATCCGCTCAGGCGACTTCCTGTTCGTCTCGGGCCAGGTCGGCAGCCGCGAGGATGGCTCACCCGAGCCGGATTTCGAAAAGCAGGTCCAGCTAGCTTTCGATAACCTGGCGGCCGTTCTCGAAGCCGCCGGCTGTACCTTCGACGACATCGTCGACGTGACCACCTTCCACACTGACCCCGCCGCCCAGTGGGAAGCTATCGACAGGGTACGAACGAAAGCGATTGGCGAACCGCCCTACCCGAACTGGACCGCGGTGGGCGTGAACTGGCTGGCGGGTTTCGACTTCGAAATCAAGGTCATCGCGCGGATTCCCCAACCGACAGCGTAATCCCTCAAGAGCACACCGCCGCCTGATCAAGGGCGGTGTGCATCAATCGATGTTGACCTCAACTTATCTTCAGGTTCTATGCTTCCTGCATGCGGAGCGATGGCAGGGTCCCACCTCTCACCTGCTACGCAAAAAAACTACTTTCCATCGTCAGCAAGGAGGCACTCATGGCAAAGAGTCTTCCCATCTTTCGCGTCGACAAGTTTTCTGTACCTGAAGCCGCTCGAGAAGAATTCCTCAAAAGAGTCCACGACACGCATCAAGTACTACGACGCCAGCCAGGATTTATTAGAGATTCGCTTCTAGAGCAAGTAGCGGGCTCAGGAAGGTTCAACATCGTGACGATAGCGGAATGGGAGAACCAAGAGGCGATTGATGCTGCCCGCTTGGCAGTCACCAAGGCTCATAGAGAAAAAGGTTTTGACCCACAAGAAAGCATGGCTCGACTTGGAATCGAGGCCGACATTGCGAATTATCAGCCTATTGAGCCCTGAATTCGAATCAGGAGTCCGTGATATTGGACATCGAAGGCTGAAGCAATGTTGCCCTACAGCATAGTAACAACACGGCTTTCCCTCCGTGAGCCGCGCATCTCAGACGCCTCCCACCTCTTTCGTACATACACCACGGATAGGGAAGTTACGCGCTACTTGGTGTGGCGCCCGCACGAAGCGCTAACCGAGACCGAGGCGTTCATTGCCACTTGCCTCGAAGCCTGGAGAGATCGCACGCGTTTTCCCTACATTGTCACGCTGACAGGGAATGAGCAGGAGCCCATCGGCATGGTAGAGGCACGCCCCAGGGGCCATATGGTCGATATGGGCTATGTTCTGGCGCGCCAATTCTGGGGGCAGGGCATCATGCCAGAAGCGCTTGCCGAGCTGACCGAGCGCTGCCTGGCACAGCCCGAGTGTTACCGGGTTCAGGCTACCTGCGATGTAGAAAACCTGGCTTCTTCCCGCCTGCTGGAAAAGTGCGACTTCTCGAGAGAAGGACGACTCGAGCGGTACGCCTTGCATCCGAATATCAGTCCCGAGCCCAGGGCATGCTTCATGTATGCCAAGTGTCGGTAGCCAACACGGTGACTATACTGGGGCGAACCCGACTCGCCGAGCTGGACTGAAGCCTTGGAGCAAGCTCCACGGAGAGCCCCTATAGATCAGGAGATCAAGATGAAACCGTCAGCGTCTGCTCGTGTCCCGATCTTTCTCGCCCCGGGCGGGGGGCGAGCCTATCCAATGGGCAGGATATCCGCCTTGTTCAAGGCCGACGGGACGGAATCCGCCAATGCCTACTCCATCTCCGAGTGGTGGCTTGAACCCAACACGAAGGGGCCCGGCGCCCACTGTCACCCGGAGGATGACGTCTTCTATGTACTTGAAGGCACAATGAGCTTCCTGCTCGATGACCAGTGGGTGGAAGCCCCCAGGGGCTCCTTTATCTTGGCTCCTGGCGGTGTAACGCATGATTTCGAAAACCGCAGCTCTCTCCGCGCTGGCGTGCTTAATTTCTCCTCGCCTGGAGACTTTGAAAAACACATGCCTGACATTGCCGAGTGGTTCGCCCAGCATCCTCCCGGCGATGCAGTCTCCTAGCTGAAGGCACGCCGGTGTTGGTTGCAGACCATACTGCAGCGAACGACGCAGTCAATGACAACAGCACTGCGCCCAAACCAGGCTTAAAGAAGCAAGGGAGCACTCATGGACGAAGACCTCGAAAGGATGACGCGCGAAGAACTGATCGATGAAGCCAAGCGGCTACGTCAGGGCATCCGTGAGCATCGCGACTGCAGCCGGCATGACCTGTGCTGGCACCACCCTGCCCTGTGGGGATTGCTGCCCGACAAGACCGACCCGATTCCCGTGGTACCGGAATGGCCGGAATTCATCAGGGGCTGCATCAAGTACCGACAATCTCTCGATGAACAGATGCCCAATGCCCCGCGCACCGATGAGCCATATGAAGAGTAAACACTGGTAGGCTCACGTGATGCAGATGCCAGCTCGCTGACGCGCGGCACCTTTGAGAGCCATGATCCGATGAGTCTCCTTCGCTTTCGCACCACCATCGAAATCAACAATATCAATCCCTATGTGCTCGTTACGGCAGCCCAAGCCGAGCAGCTCCTGGCCCGGTCATGGCACGAGGGTCGAGTTCAACAAGGCAGATCACATGAATGAAGTCGTGCACTGGTACGCCGTGTCTACGGTGCTACTGTTCGTGAAAATGTTCGCCATTTCCCTGTTTCAGGGCTATCACCGAATCGGCAAGCGAACCTTCAAGACACCTGAAGACGCTGCCCTCGTCGGGCGGCAAGCCGCCGCGGAGGAGTTACCCCAGGTTCAGCGTGCCGCCAACGCCTGGCGTAACGACCTGGAGAACATCCCGATATTCCTTGCCCTTGGCGTTGTCTACGTTTGGGTGGAAGCCTCACCGATCCTGGCGCCTTGGCTGTTCCTCCTGTTCACTGCGGCGCGATACCTGCACACAATATTTTATCTGTCGGCCCTGCAGCCTTGGCGCACGGTTGCCTATGGCGTAGGCATCGTCAGCCTCTTGGTCATGTGCGCGTTGATTGTCGCAGCGCTATTTTGACGATCGACGCCTCGCCTTAATCCAACGTTGTAAGCCATTTACTACATGCACGTAAGCCATGACCTCAATCAAGGTGGCGGGGACCCTTTTCAGGTTATATGACGTAGCGTATTCGATACATTGGGTTTACGTTAAGTAAAAAACGTGGGGAGAAGTGGCGGGATGAAACGCATCGTCATCTGCGCCGATGGCACTTGGCAATGCCCGGAAAGCGACACCGCCACGCATGTGTTGCGCCTGGCACGCGGCATCGCGCCCTGTTGCGATAACGACGTCAAGCAGATCGTGTACTACGACTGGGGCGTTGGCGTCGAGGGTGACAGCATTCTCGGTGGTGCCACCGGCGCCGGTATCGACAAGAACATCATGGATTGCTATCGCTTCATCGTACACAACTACGAGCCTGGCGATCAGCTCTTCCTGTTCGGCTTCAGCCGCGGCGCCTACATCGTGCGCTCCCTGGCCGGGCTCATCCGCAACTGCGGAGTGCTGCTCCGGCTCTACGCCGACCGTATCCCCGAGGCCTACCAGCTCTACCGGCAACGCGCACGAAGCTCGGCACCCGGTGCCGAGAGATCCATCGACTTCCGCTGTGCCTACGCCGTAGCCGATATCACCCCAATCGAATTCCTTGGGGTGTGGGATACCGTAGGCGCCCTCGGCATTCCCGCCCCCTTCCTCGGCACCCTAGGCACCGAGCGCTACCTGTTCCACGACACCGAACCCAGCAGCATTATCCGCCATGCCCGGCATGCCGTCTCCATCGACGAGAACCGTCAGGACTTCGAGCCCACGCTTTGGTCGGCCAAGCCCGGCATCGATCTGAAGCAGGTGTGGTTCGCCGGCGTGCACACCGATATTGGCGGCGGCTACCCGCAGCGTGAACTCGGCGACTACGCCGGCCAATGGATGGTCACCGAAGCTGAACGCTGCGGTCTCGCCCTCGAGCCGCACTTCGTCGCCTCGATGAACCCGCGCCACAGCGGCCGGCAGCACGACGAGTACAAGGGCTTCTACAAGATCATGCGCCGCTCGCAATACCGCACACCGGAACCCTGCCTGCATCAAAGCGTACGCCTGCGCTGGGAGGATCCACACGTGACCTACCAGAGCCCGGCACTGAGCAAGTTGCTCGACTCGGTGGACGGAGATTGGGATAAGGTAGAGTTGGTCGGATGAGGGTGGATGGGATAAAGAGGATGACGGCTTTCGACCCAAAGCGGGCATGGAGGCAAAGGCAGCATGCTCGTTCAGCCGTGTTATGCAGCCAGCACTATGATCGATGTTATGCTGTCAAGCCATGCTTAGTTTCATGGAGATTAGCACGTGAATGGTATGCGCCATAACCGGATGAACCTGCCAACGGCGTTCAAATCATTAAACAAACTGGCAGTCTAATTACCCGTTAGCACCCAAAAGGACCTCTATGGATGATCTTGTCGAGAAACTTGTTACAGAAAACAAGAAGTACTATGAATGCCTAGACAAATGCTTGCGCGAATTATTTGACAAAGCACGTGATACCAATGAATTGCAGTTCGCGTTTTCGTTGTCACCTGAATTTCGGGGCTTGCAGGACGCCGGATGGAATACGGCACATGATGCAATCGTTGCGTTTGATGAGTATTTGGAGTTCATAAACGAAGGAAAACTTACGTCTATAAAGGCAAGAGTAGCATTGGCATTCTATTCGCATCTTTCTGAAGCAGCAGGTTTCTATGAAATACCGAAAAACATGTTGCGTGTAGCCGGAGGGGAGCAATACAACATGTGGCCTTTCCTTGGTTTGGTCGAAACGCACAAGCAAACAGGCATCAAGATCGCCCCAAATGCGAATAAAATTCTCCGTAACCTCGCTGGGCATGCGGAAACAATAGGCCTAAGCGAATTGGCCGCATGCATCAGGGATGCTTTCGACCCAGACTTAAGGAACGGCTACGCACACGCTGATTACGTGATTTGGAGTGATGGTATTCGCCTTAGAAAAAGAAATGGCGGTCACCCTAGATTGGTTTCTTGGAAGGAGTTCAATGCCAGATTTGAAAGAGGAATCAATTTCTTTCAGATGATCAGGGAGCTTACAACTGAATATATGGATTCATACTCTGAACCGAAAATAGTAAAGGCAGCAATGAAGCCAGGTGAGCCGGAGTTTAACTGGAAGATACATGCGGATCGTGAAAAGCACAGCTTCTCAATTTCAAGCACTTAGTGCTAACAATGGGTTCCAAGGGACGCTCCGCTTCGCTGTTCGCCCTTGCCCAGGCGTTATATCAGCTCGCGCTGTATGTCCGCTTATGGCCGTTAGCTGACGTTCGGCTCGGGTGCCAACGCGGGGTTAGTGAGACGCTCAGGCGGCGAATGACCATGCGATGTCTCTAGCTTCCTCCATCTTCCCTACCCTCACGGCACATCACGACCCGGTTCCGGCCGTCGCGCTTGCCAACGTATAGCGACTGATCTGCTCGCGTGATCAAGGAGTCAAGGTCGGCCTCTTCTGAGTTCGCTAAAGCGATACCTATGGTGACGCTTAGGCGCATCTCGCTCATGCCTTCCTTTAACGGAAGCTCGGCGACTTTCTTCTTCAAACGCTCTGCCACGATCTGAGCGTTGTCGGGGCCGGTGTCCGGCAGGGCCACCATGAACTCTTCCCCCCCGAAACGCCCTATCACGTCCGTGGGGCGTAGCGATTGCATACAAGCTTCCGCGATCTTGGTCAGAACCCAATCTCCATGCGTGTGGCCCCAAGTATCGTTGATATTTTTGAAGTGATCGACATCAATCATGAAAAGGCTGAACGGCTTCTTTTCCAATCTTGAGCGCTGCAGCAGGGCCTTGGCCCGCTTCATGAAATGGCTTCGACTATTTAATCCCGTCAGAGCATCCCGCTCGGCAACCATACGCAACTGAGCTTCCAGGTCTTTTCGAAGCGCTATTTCCTTGAGCAGATGGTGATTCTGACTACGCTCTTTTTGGAGTAACCCAAACTGCTTGCGCTGAAGATTTTCCAAGCGCAGCAAGGCACAGAAGCCCACTATATTGGTCATAACCAACAACAGCGCCAAGCGAAGCGTCACCACTGGCGAAATATCCGCGAACAGCACTGCAGCGGCCAGAAAGCCAATACTCAAATAGAGGCTCGCGAACGTTACTACCGTCAGTAGATTAGGAATCAGTAGAAAGAAAGCCATGGTAGCTACCACCACCGCTGTTACCTGAGTGGCGAGGCTATCGGGGCGCAAGGGAACGATCAAAATGATTCCCGTCGCAAATATCCAGAGCGGCAAAGCGTGCAACCAAATTCTACGGAAATAATTTCCCCAGCGTCCGATGATGAATGCCAAGAGAATACAGAGGCTCACCACCACGATACGCATGGCGACCAGCAAATAGTATTCCTTGGTGAAGCCAAGAAGTTGGTAGTCCGTAATGGCAAACATACCAAATACCAAGGATGCAAGAATCAAAGAAAGACAAGATTCAAATCTCGCCCTCGTCTTGATAATCCTGCGATACATCGACTCCGTGCGATATTCGCAAAACTGGCCTGTCAACCAATGCACGTCATATCTCGATTTTAGCGTTGACAAAGCCCATGCCTCCTGTGGCAAACGATTATTTTTTAAAGAGACAAGGTGGTGATGAACATGGATGATGTTCCATCCGTGTACCGCAGCGGGCTTTTTGGCCCAGAGCACAGGCTTGTCCTAAGCAAAATTATCGGCAGCTTGCTCAAGATCTTTAGCGGAATCGAAACCAGGACACGCGTACGCGATGCCCTATCATGCTACGCTTCCAGCGTGCTCGTGATAGCGGAGGCGACGATGGCTTTCCACAATCCGGATCCTAAAATGCGGGCAATTGAACAGCGCAATGCCCGAGTGAAGGCCGATCTGTTTGCCAGGCTGTTGGGTGGCGCGTGGCATAGACTTCGTAAGGGTGTCCGTAGACTGTCGAGGGGGAGATAGCGCCGCGGCCCCATACAGCGGGGCCGCTATGAAATGACGGGGCTCCCCGCTACAACGTCTCTTCCAGGAGCATGGCCAGCCGTTTGTGATGCAGGGTATCGGCAGCCGCATCGTAGCTGGGGGCGTCCTTGGCCGTGAAGCCGTGGGCTGCGCCCTTGTAGAGTTCCGTGGTGAAGTGCACGCCGGCCCTGGCCAACGCCTCGTCCATACGGGCGATCTGCTCGGGGGGCAGTAGCTCGTCCTTGTCGGCGTGACCGAAATAGATGCGCGCCTCGATGGTACCAACCACATTCACGGGACTGTTCGGGTCGTTGGCTTCCGCCAACCGGGCCGAGTGGAAACCCGCCACAGCGGCAATACGGTCAGGATGTTCGGCCGCCATGCGCAGCGCGAAGGCGCTTGTCATGCAATAGCCGACCACGCCTATCTTGCCGTTCGCGAACGCACCATCATTATCGATGCAATCCAACAGGGCAGCGAAGTCGCGGGATTGCGCCTCAGGTGTTAGGTGGCCGGCATACTCGACCAGCGTCGGCCGCACGTCCGGGTCACGGAAGGACTTGCCCTCCGGCACGATGGTGCCGCTCGCATCGCGGTAGTAGACGTTGGGCATCAACACGGCATAGCCGTTGTCAGCAATCCGCCGGGCCTTCTCGTGGTAGCAGGGGCGCACACCACCGATATCGGTGAACAGCACCACGGCCGGCAGCGGGCCTTCGGCGCTCCCGGGCGTAAAGACATGAGCGTCGATGGTGCCGTCGGCAGCGGGAATTTCGATAGCACGAGACATGAATGGGCTCCGTGTGTCGATGCGATTTGTCGTCGAGGAAGAAGGTAGCAAAAATCCTGGCTGGAGAACTTTTCGCCTATCCTCATGGGATGCTTGAGGCAGCTTACGACCTACAGTGGCCGTGCCGCCAAAGTGCGTGATGAGCCAAGACAATTTATCCATGACAATCATGAGGAGAGCTTCATGAAGGCTGAAGAGTTGCGGTCCGTCCAAGCGCCATTGAAAGAGCGTTATCGCGAGGCACCGGATGCCGCGCTGGTCACGCTGCGTGCGCAAGGGCGTATCGGTGAAGGTGTCAGCTGCAGGATCGAGACGGGCAAGGCGCTGGTTGAGGCCGGGCTGCATCCCGCCACGGGCGGGAGTGGGCAGAGCGCGTGTTCGGGCGACATGCTGCTCGAAGCCTTGGTGGCCTGCGCTGGCGTGACGCTGAACGCCGTCGCCACCTCCCTCGGCATTGAGTTGAGAGATGCCTCGCTTCAGGCGGAAGGCGATCTCGATTTCCGCGGAACGCTTGGCGTATCAAAGGAAGTGCCAGTTGGCTTCCAGAACATTCGGCTGAAATTCACCCTCGACACCGATGCCTCGGAAGAGCAGCTAGACTCTCTTCTGCGTCTGACGGAGCGGTACTGCGTCGTTTACCAAACGCTGGCACATCCGCCTGCGCTGTCGGTCGCTCGCAAACCCGCAACGGGCTGAGCTCTCAATCTCGGCTCTACATCACTGCTGTACATCACCCCCTTGAACATACCCACCTGTCGATTTCGCGACGCCTCGCCCGATGACTGGATACCGAAAGCAAACCAGGAGGATGAACTCATGCGAAAAGTGATCGTTGGCGCCATGGTCTCAATGGACGGTGTCATGCAGGCACCCGGCGGACCGCAGGAAGACCCGACAGGCGGTTTCCGCTACGGCGGTTGGGTCGCACCGCTGGTGGACGAGGTATTCGGGGAGGAGATCGACAAGCTGTTCGGCCAGCCGTTCGACCTGCTGCTCGGCCGCAAGACGTATGAGATTTTCGCCGCACATTGGCCCTATGCCGAGGGAGGGCCGGACGACTCCATCGCCAAGACCTTCAACTCGATCAAGAAGTACGTGGCGACCCGCAAGGGCCTGGAGCTGTCCTGGGAGGGTTCGGTGGCCCTCCACGATGCGGCGGCCGATGTCGCCAGGCTGAAGCAGGAGGACGGCCCGGCGCTCGTCACCCAGGGCAGCACCGAGCTGGTCCACACGCTGCTCGCGAATGACCTCGTCGATGAAATCACCCTGCTCATCTGCCCCGTCGTGCTGGGGAAAGGCAAGAAGCTGTTCGACGATGGCGCCAGCCCGGCCGCGTTCGAACTCGTGGCCAATCGCGTGTCGCCTAACGGCATCGTGATCGCGAAGTATGTACGCGACGGCGCGGTGAAGACCGGCGACTTTGCCATGGACCCGCCCACTGCGGCGGAAGTGGCAAGGCGCGAGAAGATGCAGCGGGAAGGTTAGGCTAGGGCTTCCTTCCCTCCTTCCAACGGCAAAATGCATTACGCTTACCCGAGGGCCAGCGAGAGGGAGCGAGCCGATGAAGCTGTGTGCCGTGCAGTACGCCTCGGTAACGGGCGATGTCGAGGGCAACGTGGAACGCCATGTCGAGTTCGTCGAGTTGGCGGCATCGCATGGCGCCGAGCTGGTCTTCTTCCCCGAACTCTCGCTCACCGGCTACGAGCCGACGCTGGCCCAAGGCCTGGCCACTCACGAGGAGGACCCGCGGCTGGACGTATTCCAGCGTCTGAGCGATGCCCACGGCATTGTGATCGGCGTCGGGCTGCCACTGGTCACCTCGCGAAAACCGCGGATCGGCATGGTAGTGTTCCAGCCCCACACGGGGCGCCACGCCTATGCCAAGCAACGGCTCCACGACGACGAACTGCCCTACTTCTCCCCCGGTGAGCGGCCGATGCTCATCGAAACCCGCGAGCACCGCCTGGCGCTGGCGATCTGCTATGAGTCGCTGCAGCCCGATCATGTCGCCACGGCGGCGAGCCTCGGCGCGGACGTCTACCTGGCCAGCGTGGCCAAGCTTGCACCAAGAATGGACGAAGCCTATGCCTACTACGCCACCTTCGCCCGAGAACACGCCATGACGATCCTGATGGCCAACTGCGTGGGGCCTTGCGACGGCGATGTCGGCGGAGGCCGCTCGGCGGTATGGAACGATCGCGGCAGGTACGTTAACGCGCTCGACGGCACGCAGGAAACAATGCTTATATTCGACACTGCCACACAGGGCACGCATGTGCTGGCCCCGGCTTCGCCCGCGGCATAGCCGGGGCTCAACCAGGCCGCGGCCGGCCCGTCTGATAACTCCCCTCCCCCAAGTGAACGGAAAAAACTCTATATGCTGACGCTACTGCTGCTGTTGGTCGGTCTTGCGCTCTTGATCCTCGGCGCGGAGGGCCTCGTTCGGGGTGCGTCGCGCCTGGCTGCGCAAGTGGGTATCTCACCGTTGATCATCGGGCTTACCGTCGTGGCCTTCGGCACCAGCGCCCCGGAACTCGTCGTCAGTATCAAAGCTTCTCTCGACAATCAGGCGGGAATTGCCATCGGCAACGTGGTGGGCAGTAATATTTTCAACGTGCTGTTCATCCTGGGCATCTCGGCGCTGATCGTGCCACTCGCGGTTGCCCAGCAGCTGATCCGCCTGGATATCCCGCTGATGATCGGCATCTCGCTGCTGGTATTGCTATTGGCACTGGATGGCGTTGTCGGCCGCTTCGACGGCGGTCTGCTGTTCCTTGGCCTGATCGCCTACACCGGGTTCCTACTGTGGCAGGGACGGCGCCAGTCTGCCCCCGCCGAGACGGAAGCCGGCGAGGAGGTAAGCCACCATTGGGGGCGGGACGTACTGTTTGTCGTGGTCGGGCTCGCCATGTTGGTGGCCGGCTCGCGCCTGTTCGTCGATGCAGCGGTCGTGCTGGCCACCTGGCTCGGTGTCAGCGAACAGGTGATCGGGCTGACCGTGGTCGCGGCTGGTACCTCGCTGCCCGAAGTCGTCACGTCGATCGTCGCAGCCCTGCGCGGCCAGCGCGACATCGCCGTGGGCAACGTGGTTGGCAGCAACATTTTCAATCTGCTGGGTGTGCTCGGCCTGGCCAGCCTCATCGCCCCCGCCGGCATTGCCGTGACCGATGCCATGCTGAGCCTCGATATTCCGGTGATGCTCGCCGTGGCCGTTGCCTGCCTGCCGATCTGCTTCACCGCCAGCGCCATCAACCGCTGGGAGGGGGCGGTACTGCTGGCCTATTACGTGGCCTACACCGCATACCTGATCCTGGCCGCCACCCATCATGACGCCCTGGCCGGCTTCAGCGCGCTGATGCTCTATTTCGTGCTGCCGATTACCGCCTTGACCCTCGCCGTGCTGGTCGTGCCCGAGCTGCGCCAGAGAGCGGGCAGGTAATACAGAGGACTCGCCCGTGCTCAGCCCATCTCCATAGCCGGCTGCGGTGGAACTCCCTGGGCCAAGGCGGCATCGCACTCGGCGGCCTTGGCGCGCTGGAAGGCTTCGCGCGCCTGAAGGCGCTGCCAGTAAGCGGCCACGGCGGGCTTGAAGCGCTCGTCCAGCCCAATGAAGCTGGCCAGCAGCAGTGCGTAACCCACCGACACATCGGCAGCGGTGAAGCGCCCGGCGCAGAGGAACGCTTCGCGCTCGAGGCGCGGCTCCAGGCTGCGCAGGCGGGAGAGGAACCAGCGTGAGTAGTCTTCAACCACTTGGGGCAACCGGCGCTCTTCGGGCTCGAAGCGGCCATAGCGCAGCACCAGAGTTTGGGGGAAAGTCAGCGTCGCCTCGCCGAAGTGCAGGAAGTTGAGGTAGTCGCCGTAGGCAGGGTCGTCCTGCGCCACCGCCAGGCCCGCCTCGGGATGGCGACCGGCGAGGTACTGGCAAATGGCCGCCGATTCAGTCATGCCCACCTGGCCATCGAACAGCGCCGGCACCGTGCCCAGCGGATTGATTTCCAGAAAGGCCTCGTCGCGAACCCGGGGCGGAAAGGCATGCATCACCAGCTCGTAGGGCGCACCAATCTCCTCGAGCAGCCACAGGGGGCGAAACGAGCGGGCGCTGACACAATGATGCAGGGTGATCATGGCTAGGCTCCTTGCGGTTTTTTCTCTCCAGTTGGGTGCGCCAAGCATGCCATGGCGTTCAGTACTCCGCCCAGCATTAGCCCGCCGTCACAGGCCATACCGCTGGGGCTCTCCTCATGGGCTCGAAGAATCATGCCATGTAGGCATACTGGCCTTCGAATGCCGTAGCTGTTGCTTGAAAATCAACGCTCGTGAATATACGATTTATATATCAATCGTATATAGGTGATCCCATGGGAATCGTGAAAATCAGCGATACTTTGCATGACGAGATCCGCAAGGCCAGCGCTCCTATGCTCCGCTCCATCAATGCGCAGGCGGAGTATTGGATAAAGATTGGCATGCTCGCTGAAACCCACCCCGAGATGACATTCCACGACATCATGAAAGAACAGATGAGAACAGCCTCGGTGAATGTGGGGCAGGTCATCCATGAGTGAGGTCGTGATCAAGGGGTCCGATGAGCTCGACCTGATGCGTCAATCGGGGCAATTACTCGCCTCGGTATTCTCTTACCTAGATGCGCATATCAGGGCCGGCATATCGACCATGCAGATCAATGATTGGGCGGAAGAGTACATTACCCATACCCTACAGGCACGCCCCTCCAGCAAGGGGCAATACGGCTTCCCCTTCGTTCTCAATACCTCCCTGAATCACATCGTCTGCCATGGCATGCCATCGGCAACGAAGCTTCTCAAGTCCGGCGATATCGTCAATGTCGACATCACCCTCGAGAAGCATGGCTTCATCACCGACTCCAGCAAGATGTACATGATCGGTGCCGTTTCACCGGCCGCGAAGCGCCTGGTTGATGCCACTTACGAGGCCATGTGGCAGGGCATCAGGACCGTGAAACCGGGTGCGACTCTCGGCGATGTCGGCTATGCGATCCAGCGGCATGCCACCGCCTATGGCTATTCGGTAGTCCGCGACTACTGCGGGCATGGCATCGGCAGAGAGATGCACGAGGAACCCCAGGTCCTGCATTACGGTCGGCCTGGGCAAGGCCTGGTGCTGCAAGAGGGCATGACCTTCACCATCGAGCCGATGATCAATCAGGGCAAGGCCAAGGTTAAAACGAAGCGCGACGGCTGGACCGTGGCAACCAGCGACAAGATGCTATCTGCCCAGTGGGAGCATACGATCGCCGTGACCGCGGATGGCTATGAGGTCTTGACGCTGCGTCAAGATGAACGTGCCCCCAGTCCCTGAGAGTTCACTGCTTTGACACGCCAAGCGCTCGAGAAATATCAAGTGCTGGTCTATCTGGCCGCCATCGCCATGGGCCTGGCTCTGGGTACGACCCTGCCGGAGCGGGTCGGCGTGCTGGAAGCGCTGCTGTGGCCGCTGTTGGGCGCGCTGCTCTATGCCACCTTCACTCAGGTACCGCTGACGCAGCTGCACAGTGCATGGCGCGATACGCGGTTCATGATGGCCGCGGTGGTGGGAAACTTCCTGCTGCTACCACTGATCGCCTGGGTGCTGGCGAGCCTTTTCGCCGCAGAGCCGGCGGTTCGCCTGGGCATGCTGCTGGTACTGCTGGTGCCGTGCACGGATTGGTTCATTACCTTTTCCCACTTGGGTGGCGGCAGGGCGCAATACGCCATTGCCTTTTCGCCGATCAGTCTGTTGCTCCAACTCGCACTACTGCCCTTCTACCTATGGCTGTTCCTCGATCAGAGCCTGCTGCTCGCCATAGTACAGCGCGAGCTGCTGATGGCCTTTACGGGACTGATCCTGCTGCCTTTGCTGCTGGCTTTCGTCACGCAGAAGTGGGCGCAGCGCAGCCGCTCCCGAGAGCGGCACATCGAGCGGCTGGGCTGGCTGCCGGTGCCGCTATTGGCCCTGGTGGTCTTCTGCATCGCCGTCACGCAGGTCGGTGTCGTTAGCGCTTCGCTGCCCGTGCTCGGTGGGCTACTGCTGGCCTTCAGCTGTTTTATTATCGCCGCAGCACTGCTGGCTCGCTTGCTGGCCCGTCTGTTCGAACTCCCCACTGCCCAGGGTCGAGTGCTGACTTTCAGTCTGGCCACGCGCAACTCATTCGTCGTGCTGCCTCTGGCGCTTTCTCTTCCCGCTTCCTACGAGCTGGCAGTGGTCGCCATCGTATTCCAGTCGCTGGTCGAGCTCATCGGCATGGTAATTTTCCTGTGGTGGGTACCGCAGCGGCTCTTTCCCATAAATGTCTGATGCATGCTGGCAGTCGAATACACTGCCGCATTGGTACCATGCAAGGACTCACGAGAAACTATACTCGCTACGCTACGCACCGCTCCGATACAAAAAAGAACCGAACCATAACGATACAAAAAAGGTTTTCCCATGCCCTCTTCTCGGCTTATCGGCTGGTTCCTCCTTGCCCTGCCCGTGGCGGCGCTCGCAGTCGTCAATCCCTCGCCACAAGCAGACGAAGCTGCGCGCAAGGCCGAAGTGCTGGAGCAGGTGGTGGCCCCCGGTGCTGTCAGCGAACCCGCGGTTCCGCTCAGCAAGCAGGAGGCTCAGGCCGTCGACCCGGAGGGCAGCGACCCGCTGGAAGAGCCGATCACCTGCCTGGCACGTTCCATTTACTGGGAAGCGAAGGGGGTCCCGGGCCTCGACATGGAATCGGTAGCCAACGTGGTGATGAACCGTCTGGCCAGCGAGGAGTTCCCCAACACCGTGTGCGAGGTGGTGAAGCAGGGCTCCGAACAGAGCCCCTGTCAATTTTCCTGGTGGTGCGACGGCCGCCCCGACGAAGTAGTGGAAGACGACGCCTACGAAGTGGCCAAAGAAGTAGCTCGCAAAGCGCTCAACCAGCAACTTCCCGACCACACCGACGGGGCACTCTATTTCCATGACCGCACCGTTCACCCTCCTTGGGCGAACGAGTTCCTGCTGACCACCGAAACCGAAGCCTTTTTATTCTACCGCCCCGACCTCAACACCACGGAGTAATGAATTTCGCAACAATATGGTCGGCGCACGGTTTGAGGGCGGATTGAGTTTGACGCGGCGTGCCGCAAGGAACCACCATGAAGTTACAACAACAAAGAATCACCGTGACAACTATAAAAACGTGCCCGTCAGGGCCAGTGCGAATTGGAGGTACGCGCCCATGTTCGTCTCACTGATCCCCCGCAACTCCGCCGTTCCCGAGACCCAGCATGAAACGGATATCGAGGCCTTGCTCGATGGCTTGATGAGCGATGAAGGCCTGAGCCGGGAAGAGCGGGACCAACTGCTCGACCTGTTGATTTTGGAGCGGGCCGAAATCAAGCGCCAGATCAACCGTATACGTGCCGAGCGCGCCTGATCGAGCCGATGAGCGGGGCGGCCTGACGCTGCCGGCGCCTTGATCCGCCACTTGCTCAGTAGCTACGAAAGGCCGCCATCACATGCCCGACCAGTGTCTCGCAGGCCTCGCCGACGTCGTGGCGCTTGACCAGCGTCAGTTGATATTCGCCCAGAGGCGGCAACAGGTCGGGATCGATGCGCCGCAAGGGTGGGCGTACCAGGCTTTGCGGGAACGGTGATACCGCCAGGTCGGCGATCATGGCCGCCTCCTGACCGGCACAATGTTCGCAGGAGTAGGCGATGCGAAAGCTCAGACCGGCCCGATTCAGCGCTTCCAACGCCATGCCGCGCCAGGCACAGCCCTGATGTGCCAGGGCGACCGGTAGCGGTGAGCGCTGGGCGGCTACCCCACCTTCCCGTCCCGCCCACACCAACGGCTCGCTGTGCACGATTTCGCCGCGCGGCTCCTGGCCGGGATTGCCGGCCGTGACCAGTACCAGATCGAGTTCGCCGGCATCCAGCCGTGCGAGCATTTCCCGGCTGCTGCCTACCACCACATCGACCTGCACCGCCGGATGCGAACGGGCGAACTGCGCCAGTACACCCGGCAGGATGCGCGTGCCCACATCATCGGTGGTACCGAAGCCCAACCGACCCGCCATTGATGGCGCCAGGAACTGCGTCACTGCCTCTTCGTTGAGCTTGAGCAGACGCCGCCCGTAACCGAGCAGCACCTCTCCTTCGGGGGTCAGCCGCACCTGGCGCGCCTCGCGCACGAACAGCGCCTGTCCGAGCGTTTCCTCCAGACGCTTGATCTGCATGCTGAGCGCCGAGGGCGTGCGGAACACCTGGCGCGCAGCGCGGGTAAAGCTGCCGCACTCGGCAATGGCGACGAAGGTACGCAGCACGTCGCTATCGAGCAGCGGCACGCTGGTTTGGGAGAGAGCGGCTTGAGAGAGAGCAGCTTCGGGGAGAGTCGCTTCGGTCATAGGACCACCTTTCAATTTTCTTTAACTGGCAATGTAGACCTTTTCGTTGGATTGATCCATCAGGCCGAGCCAAACTCTTCGTCAAGAGGTCGCGACCCTCCCTTAACCGAAAGAAATGACGGCATCCGCCCTGGGCGAATGCCCGCCAGGAGGTGCGACATGAGCCAGTACGAACCGCTACGTCAGCCACGCACGGACACCAAGCGTCCTACCCCACCGCCCCAGCCGGACTTCTACATGCCGGCCATGCCCCCGCTGGGGTTGATTCATAAACTCGAGACCAAGTGGTGGGAATACCAGCGCCGGCGGCAGTTCCGGCAACGCTTCCTGCACCTGCTGGCCCACGACGACCATATGCTCGAGGACATGAACCACCGCCGCGATGACATTCTGTGGGCCTCGCACCTGCCGCTGAGGAAGGATGCCGAACAGGCGCTGGAGCAGCGCCGAATGATGCGCAAGGCGATGCGACTGAGGCGCCAAAGTTAGCTCCCGCTCAGGTGCCAAGCTGCTCACCTTCGGAGGTGGCCTCGGCAAGCGTCTCGGCCCGCCGGAGCAGGAGGCTTTCTTGCTCCGGCGTCAGTTCCAATCCAAACCGCTCATGTAGTACACCGGCCAGCTCATCGGCTGCGATCCGCTGCAGCTCCGGCTCCCGGCCTGGGCGGAAGATCTTCAGCTCCAGATCGGTGAGCGCAAGCCGTACCTCCGCACCGTTGTGCTGAGCCACGATCCGCCGCACGAACGGGGATGCCGGGTGATGCGACGCCAGGTAGTTGTATTCGCCAGAGTCGGCGCGGTAGCAGGGTTCGTCACTGAACTGGTAGATGTTGAACCACTCACCGTTGCGCTTGTGGCGCAGCAGCCAGAACCCCAGCGGCGTTCGCTCCAGGCGATACTCCCAGGGGCCATGACTCACCTCGCTATCTTCCTTGAGCAGGATCGGCTCACGCGGTCCAATATTGCCGACGCCGACATCGACCAGCCAGTCACCGCCCGCCACCTTTACCACCAGCATCGTATGGCCAAGCGGGGTGACGACACGCTCGTCGTCGCCCATCAGCATTCTCGCGTTGCGCCCGGCGACCTCGAAGCCAAGCCGATCAAGCACCGTGGCAAACAGTATGTTTTGCTCATGGCAGTAGCCGCCGCGCCGGCGCCGTACCAGCTTGTCCTGAAGGCTTTCCAGGTCGATGCGGATCTCGCCGCCGGTGATGATTTCAAGGTTTTCGAACGGCACCCCGGTGAGGTGCGCCTGCTGCAGGGCTTTCAATGTCTCCAGGCTGGGTGTAACGGGCCCCTGGTAGTCGATGCGGGCCAGATAGGCCTCGAGATCGAGCGCCGCCGTCTCCCAGCGAGCCGATTCATGAAGGGGTTGAGCGATCGTTTCAGCCTGCATGTCGTTCTCCTTTTTCTCTCAAGGGTATTCGTTAAGCGCAGGCTAATACCTCAACCCAACTTAAGGTAAAGAGAACAAATTTCTATCGGGCTTATAGCCTTCGCAATGGCTGCCTCTGGCCCTTTATTCAACCTTATGGTTGACAATGGATTAGACCCCGACTATCTAAACCTTATGGTTGAACATAACGAAACGCATCTGGACCGGGTCTTCCATGCCCTGGCCGACCCCACCCGCCGCCTGCTGCTCGAGCGGCTGGCGGCCGGTGAGCGCAAGGTCGGCGAGCTGGCCGAGCCGTTCCCCATCTCGCTGGCCGCCGTTTCCAAGCACCTGCGCGTACTGGAGCAGGCCGGGCTGGTGGAGCGGCGCATCGAAGGTCGCGCCCACTTCTGCCGGCTGCAACCGGAGCCGCTGGCTGCCGCTGAGCAGTGGCTAAGCTTCTACGAAGGTTTCTGGAGCCAGCGCCTGAATGCGCTGGAAGCGGCGCTGAAGGCAGACCCCGGAGACCAGCCACCTGAGGAGGGAAATGCGGATGGACGACGCTGATTACGGCCGGCCAATCGCCGAGGACAGCATCCGCTTCGAGCGCCTGCTGCCGGGGCCCATCGAGCGGGTCTGGGCCTTCCTGACCGAATCCGACAAGCGTGGCCAGTGGCTCGCCCCTGGCGCCATGGAAACCCGCCAGGGTGCTACCTTCGCCCTGCACTTCCAAAACACCGAGCTGACGCCCGACAGAACACCACCAAGCGAGCGGTTTCGCCACTACGACCGCAGCTTCACGACGCAGCACCAGGTGCTGCGCTGCGAGCCGCCCCACCTGATTGCCTGGACCTGGGGCGGAGGCAACGAAGCCCCGTCGGAGGTCACCTTCGAGCTCAGCGAGGCCGGCGATCAGGTACGCCTGGTCGTGACGCACCGTCGTCTCGCCGATGACGATACCCGGGTCACCGTGGCTAGCGGCTGGCATACCCATCTCACCATTCTCGAGGACGTGCTGCAGGGCCACCGCCCTGCCAGCTTCTGGCCCACGTTCGAACGCCTGGAGGAGGAGTACCGATGCCGCATCATGTCGCCCCGCAGTTGATGTTCGAAGGCAACGCCGAGCAGGCCATGCGCTTCTACGTCTCGCTATTCGACGATTCCGACATCATCCGGCTCGAGCGCTACGGCCCCGAGGAACCGGGTAGGGAAGGCAGCATCAAGCAGGCCGAATTCACCCTGGCCGGCCGGCGCTATACCTGTATCGACAGCCATATATCGCACCCCTTCAGCTTTACGCCTTCGATATCGCTGTTCGTCGAGTGCGAAAACCGCGAAGAGTTCGAGCGCCTGCTCGAACCGCTGTCGGAACAGGGCCAGATGCTGATGCCGGCGGACGACTACGGCTTCAGCACGCGCTTCGCCTGGCTCAATGACCGCTTCGGCGTTTCCTGGCAACTCAATCTGGGGGCAGCTCAACCTGACCTGAAAGGAGAGTCACGATGACCTCGACCGCACTGCCTCCTATCGTCTCCGAGAGCGAATGGCGCGCCGCCCAAGAAGAACAAATCGCCCGCGAGAAGGCCCACACGCGGGAGCGCGACAGGCTCAGTGCCGCCCGCCGCCGCCTACCGATGGTCGAGGTGCGTGCCGATTACGCCTTCGACGGGCCGCAGGGAAACACCACTCTGCTCGATCTGTTCGAGGGGCGCCGGCAGTTGATCGTCTACCACTTCATGTTCGGCCCCGACTGGGAGGCCGGCTGCGACGGCTGTTCCTGGGTGGTGGATGCCATGACCCACCCCGCCCACCTGAACGCCCGCGATACCACCCTGGTGCTGGTCTCTCGGGCGCCGCGGGAGAAACTGCTACGCTATCAGGCGCGCATGGGCTGGCAGCACCCGACGTGGTATTCATCACTAGGAAGCAATTTCAACCAGGACATGGGCGTGACGAGCTGCAACTGCGATGCCCCGGACACCGACCGCGGCGAACGCCATGGCATCAGCGTCTTTTTGCGTGACGGTGAGCGTGTCTTTCGCACCTATTTCAGCGGCAAGCGCGGCGTAGAATACCTCGGCAGCCTATGGACCTATCTGGACCTGACGCCCTACGGTCGCCAGGAGAACTGGGAAGACTCACCGCCGGGTTGGCCGCAAACGCCGCCCTACGTGTGGAACCGGCGTCACGACGAGTACGAGACGTGACCACGCGTACGGCGAGCCAGGAAACAACGACAACAGAGGGAAACCATGACCATGAAGACCATCGGCCTGCTCGGCGGCATGAGCTGGGAATCCACCGTCAGCTATTACCGGGCGCTCAACGAAGGGGTGAAGGCCGCCCTGGGCGGACTGCACTCGGCCAAGCTGTGTCTGTACAGCGTCGACTTCGCCGAAATCGAGCGGCTGCAGCACGCCGGCGACTGGGACGCCACCGCCGAGATCCTGTGCCAAGCCGCCCGCAGCGTGGAAGCCGGCGGTGCCGACTTCCTGCTGATCGGCACCAACACCATGCACAAGGTCGCCCCGCAGGTGGCCGCAGCGGTCTCGATCCCGCTGCTGCACATCGCCGATGCCACGGCACAGCGCCTGGCCGATGACGGCATTAGCCGCGTTGGCCTGCTCGGCACGCGCTTCACCATGGAGCAGGACTTCTACAAAGGGCGTATTGCCGAAGGCTTCGGCATCGAAGTACTGGTACCCGACGAGACACAGCGCAGCCTCGTGCACGAGGTGATCTACCACGAGCTGTGCCTGGGCGAGGTAAAGGAGACGTCGCGCCAGCGCTATCTGGAGATCATCGAGTCGCTACGCGAGAGGGGCGCCGAGGCGGTGATCCTCGGCTGTACCGAAATCGCCCTGCTGGTGCAGCAGAGCCATACCGCAGTGCCGCTCTACGACACCACGGCCATTCACGCCGAGGAAGCAGTAAAGTGGGCATTGCAGTAGCAGGCTTGAGCTAAAAAGCCGCGGCGAAGCTCAAGCGTAGGTGTTGATGTGCGTACCCACCATCCCCTCATTGGCCAGCTGCGGTGCCACCGAAGCCGAAGACATCAGGGCAGCGACCTGATCCTTCTGCATGTCCAGGGCATCCTTGTAGACCTCCAACTGCACCTGCTGCGCGGCCTGGGCCTGCTGCATGATCATCGACTGGCCCACGATGGCGTTGACGGCTGAATCCATGTCCGTTTCTCCTGTTCTTGGTTCTTCTGTACTCCCAAGCTAACAGCGAATGGGAGCTATGGCAAAAAACGCCACTCGAAACGCCTTTCGTCCTAACACCCTCTTCTTGAGCGCCAAGCAGCTCAACGACCGCCCCGACCCAAGCGATCCCGCTTGATCCTTACGCCCTCTCGAGGCCGATCAGGGAATAGCTGGCACAAGATTTCCAAAGGAGCGTCCAGATTCTCTTGCAAACGCTGTAGCTCGGCCTTGGACCATTGCTGGACCGGTGCCCATTGCAGCTTGTAGCGTTTGTTGATGACCGCCCGCTTGGGCCGGTGTGGAAATAGCTTGGCCAGTTCCTCGGCGGGCAAGTGGCAGTGCTCTTCGAGGCGCCTCAGCTCCTCGACACTCCAGACATCTCCTTTTGCGCCGTCGCCCTGGGGTACGTATCGCAGGCCATCCGCTTGGGCTCGCTGCTTGATGGCTTCCTTAGAACGATGAGAAAGCGTCCGTTTGACCTGCTGGATTCCCCCTTGAGGAAAATCGCGTCGTAGAACTGCCAGCTCTTGTTCAGTCCAGCGCTCTGCCGAAAAAGCCCTAAGGTCAAGTTTCTTGGCCATGTGGCGGATAGCGGTGACGGTACGGTGCGGCAGGAAGCGACGCCGAATCTCCGGTGCCTTGAGTGCAGGAAAGAAGTGGGCTACCACATGTAACTCTTCCTTGGTCCAAGGCTGCTTTTCCGCGACCAGAAGTTCGCGCTTCTTCAGCCCCAGCTTGTGAGCCATGCGCTGGATCGCTGCAGGGGTTCGATGAGGAAAGTGACGCGCCTGCAGCTCACGCCACGTCATGTTCAAGTAATGCCGCTCAAGCAGAGCGTGCTCCGCCTGTGTCCATTCGCGCAAAGCGCCTCGATTGCGTCGGCGCATTCGCGTTGCCTCCATTATGGGCATCTCCATTGCCAGCCTCACGCGGCCGTTGGATATGTATAGCGGCGACTACGGCTGCACCTTTGCCTTGCCCGAGGCGGTGATGATTTCACCGCCGTGATCCGTCTTGCAGCCTAGGTAGGCGGTGGGTCTGCCATCGGTGGTGGAGCTGCTCGCCCCTTCGATGATGGTGGCCCCGCAGCCGGTCTTGTCGCCTACCCGTGCCACGGGCTGACCCTCCACCTCAGAGGGCGAGCCTGAGACGATTTCCGTGACGCCGTGGCCGGGGATGGGGCAGCGATGCAGATCGCCTTTGCGTGCGATGGGTTTCATCGGCAAATTTCCCACTGACCATCGCGATGAATAAAATAGAGCTTTACATTTGAAACACGATCATCGCTTCCAACGTGCTCGAAGCGGATAGGCACTGCAACGCCTTCTCGCGTAAGCCATGCAATGCGATTATTTGCGCCTAAATTAAGCTCCATTGGGCCATCTGGAAAATCATCTAATCTAAACACATCAGGACTATCGAAGAACATGTTAAAGCTTGCCCGCTGACGTACGTACTCTTCCGATTCGCCAGAGGCTTGAGCAAGTTCTTGAATCATCGTCGACGAAGCATTCATCAACGCGTCGTTATCTTTTGCTTCAAATAGGGAGTATAGCCGACGGTACTCACGCGCCAGGCTATCGCGTGTCGCCTCGTTATCTCGTAGTTCATCACCTTGCTCCCAGCACCAAGTGGGCATTGGCTGGTGATTGTCGAAGCTCACCTTGAGGGTATCGAACTCATCATCACGAATGAAAACGATGTCACCTTGACGTGACTGCAAGGGTGCAGCAGGATCTTGAGATAAAATTTCTGGTACAGCATTTTCTTTACCCGGCAATATGACCACTTCAAAGGCGGTTCTTGCCTCGGTATTGGGGTTTTCGCCAGGCTCCCAATACAGTAGTGATACTCTTAGCTCGCTGTCTAACTCGTACTCAAGCGGCCAGGTATTTAAGCTCAACACATTCTTGCCGTTCTTAATATACTGAGAAACAGGCAGACGGGTATCCAAGTGCCTCGGCACACCTTCAAAGCTCAACATAATATTGTGGATGCGTAATGAACTAGGCATTCCGTTCACTGACCAGCGCACCCCAAAGTGATACTCCGTCGCCTGCGCCATCGCCTTCGTCTCCATTGCTAGAAAAAAGAGTGTTAGCAGAGTAAATATTTTTTTCATGAGAACGGTACAAACTCTCCGGTATAGCCTTCGGCAAGACGATACGTGTTGATGTTTTCTCGGTCTTCAACCCACTCAACGGTTTGCGAGGTTTGAGTGACCCTTGAGCTTCTTGATTCCCCACCGCTATCTTGTCTTTTACCCGCTTCTTCTACATTCACTTTTTTATAGCCTATCACCCGCAGCATGGCACCGCCGTGAGCCAGCTCATAGCCCCATCGCTTGTTGTCATCTACCTTGATGGTGATACGACCCGATGTTGATACCGTTGCCTCATACTTAAAGACCCGGCGATCCGTGACAATGCTATCGAAAAAACCGCTGACACCACCACCCACCACGGCCCTCAGTGTGCCGGTGATGTGACCATCTCCCTCCATTTCATTCTTCATGAAATCATAGCGTGCGGAGAGATTGGCATTTCCGGTGGTGTCTTCTGTTGACTGAGAGCCAATGCCGATGGAAACGTCAATGAAAAGTGCCGGGTTTATCTGGTATTCGGCAACCCCCCAGTTGCGTCCCCCTTCTGCATCTTCCAGAAAAGCGACCAGGGCACGACCGGCAGGATGACCGGCCATTCTGGCGGCACGCTTCAGCGCTTCGTAAATATTGACATTGACGCCAAACACGAAGTCAACCGATACGCCGGCAGTCAGCATCCAAGTGAGATCCGGGCCACCTTTTTCTTCCGCCTGCTCGGTTCCAAGCTCGAGCCCTAGCCTTGGGCCCACGGTGTACAGATTTACCAGTTTACTTTCATCACGCTCGCTGCACAGTCGCTGGGCGAGCCCTTTGCTGGCATTGGTAATGGCGCCCATGAATCGTTGCACGCCGTTGCTTTCCCGACGTTCACGCTCCTGCCTGCGAAGCGAGGGGGCGCTCTCATAGGTTCTGGTTTCGCTGTTGATCGAGCCGATGTCTATCCGCTTGGTATTATTACCGCATACCACGCTGAGCGCTGCCGCAACTCCCCAGCCGGTTTCGAGGATTTCCTGGCGTGGGTTACTGTTCATGTCATGCTCATTTCTTAGCTCACGAGCCTCACTGCGTCCAATGGCGCGTTCTCCGCGGCGCGGCGGATCAAGGGAGACTGAGCCAATGAACTTGAGCTGGGGTACAGTCACCGAGGTAAAAGAGAAGCAGCCTGCACTATCAAGGCTGATCGTGAAGGTTTCCTCCTTCACCATGATGGCGCGGTTCATCAAAATGTCGAGAGTGATCGCCACCACTTCATAGGCGAGATGTGGCGGTTCGAAGATATCTGTGTTGAGCAATGTGGGGCGCGGATTGGTCTGGACGGTAAAATCGATGCTGGTCTCCGTTAGCGCGACGGACGTTCCATTGAGTTCTTCGGTCCAGCTCAGAGTGTGTTGCCCATGCGAGCAGTCACCGGCGAGTGTTACCGTGAGGGTGCCTTCGTCCTTAAGCGGAGTGCCGCTCAGGAAGTTCTCAAAACTGGCCTCTCCCGCCACGAACCGATCCGCCACGAAATAGATCTTGCCCTCAGTGTCATGCAGCTCACCTTCGCCCTGCAGCGTAACCCGCGTGTTTTCCCCTGAGTGACAGACAACCACGACCTTTTCGATACAAGGGGTTTGTGACTCACATTCGACACAGGCCGAGCCCAGGATGGGATCCTGCCTTCCTCCGGTGTCCGCGGGTTCCTGTGGAATGGGGCTTCCGGTTAGCGGCTGGCCGCCATTCGCCAGGTAGTCACGGTAGTGCGGTTGTACGGTTAACTCCTGCATTATTTGGCCAACGTTATCATTTCCGTTGTGTAATGCATCGCGCATGGACCGCATTGTTTGTACCGGGCTCGAGAATTTGTCCGGCTCGGTTTCCACCAGGTGGGCAAGGTCCTCAATCGTGGGCACGTAGCTCATGGCGTTTCCTTGTCAGCGATAGGCCGAAAATTGTCTTCCTGCGCACCATCCCGATAGGGCGCCAGGAGCTTTCTCCTCACGCGCCCGCGGGGAAGCCACGCTTCCAGCAGGTCACGCTTTCGCCAGCCGGCCATGCGCGGGTGTTCGAGGATCTCCCTGGCCTCCGGGTAGTGCTGGGGGAAGCTGTCGCCCAGCTCCAGGCAGCACTTCGCCAGGGTCTTGACCTGCTTCTTCGACACGAGTCCATAGACGGCACCCAGCCTGTCGCTGGCCTCGACCGCCGCGAGGAGGTCTGCCAGCGGCGTCACGGCATACGTCTCCGTGAGTTCCCTGGCCAGCTTGCGCTGGGCGCGGGTCTTCTGCAGGACGCCGAAGCGGGCGAACTCGGTTTGATCGATGACGAAGCTGCGACCCGGCGATAGCGTGTCGCGGTCGCGCTCTGTTGATGTGTCGTTCAGCGCCAGCCGCAGCAGGCGCCCCTGTACCTCCTGGGACGTGGCGGCGAAGTGGGGCGCATCGCGGAGGTTGGCCTTGTCGGGCACGGCCATCAGCGGCGTGAGCCCAACGATGAGCGTTTCCAGCGGAGCCATGAAGGCGGCCAGTTTCCACTGCGCCAGTGCCTGGGCCATGTCCAGCGCCACGCGCGGGTCGTAGAAGCGGAAGTAGACCGGGGCCTGGTCGTTGGCCGGGGTCCACAGCATGGTGAACTTGCGCAGGTGGCTGCACAGCTGCTTCAAGGTGGCGTGGGACTGCAGCAGGATGCCCCAGTGCTGATCCTGGGGCAGGCCTGCCAGCCAGTGGCGGATCTCGCTGTCGGGTTCGAGCCGAACCAGCCAGGGGGCGATGGCACGGGTGGCGGCGTCGGTGGTGGCATAGAGGCAGGCGCTCTGGACCTCGGCGCCGGCGAGCCGCTGCATGACGTCGCGACAGTTGACGCCGTCGACCACCGCCCACAGCGGTGGCGAGGCGGGGGTGAAGAGGTCCGCCCAGGCGATCTCGTCGTAGCGCACCGGGGGCGCCGGCGGGGCGGGTTCTTCGGTTGGCGTTGTCGATTCCGGCAGCAGCGGAAGCATCTCGCCGAAGGCCACTGGGGTACGCGGTGAGAGCGCCTCCGCCAGGTCGGTCAGCGTTTTCGACATACCTTCGCGGCGAAAGCGCTGCAGCAGGGTCTGTACCGCGTCGAGCCGGATGAGATTGAGCCCTTCGCCGTCGAGGGCTTGCTGCAGTTGGGCGCGCATGTCCGCTTCCGACTCGGCCCGTACCACCACGGTAACCATGGCCTCGTCGGTATCGGCCTCCCAGCGTCTGGCCGTCGGCGAGACGGCGCTCAAATGGCAGCGCCCGGTCCAGTAGTCATGCGACGACATGGATCACCCCGCCAGGGGGCAATGGGAGACGAAGGGACTGCCTTCGCCGGCGGCAGCCTCCAGTACGGCGGGAATGGGTGGCAGGGCCGCCGAGCCGGGAGAGGCGGATCCGACGTTGAGATGCGGCGTGACGTCGACGCGGCCGCCCGAGACGACCAGTGCCGCGCCGCCCGCGACGAGGGTGATCTTGGCGGCGTCAAGGACGATCTCGCCGTCGGCCTTGAGGGTGATGTCGCCACCGGCATGGGTCTGGAAGCTGCTGCCGACGCGCAGCCCGCGCTCGCCGTCGATCTTCTCGCTGAGGTTGGCCGCGACCGTGACGTCGCGATTGCCCTCGACCGTCTCGATGCGATCGTTGGCCACGGCGAGGTGGGAGTCGTGGCCAATGGTGGCGATGTCGTCGTACTCGACGCGCTTCTGGCGCGAGTTCTCGACGTGCACGTCGAGGTTCTTCTGCGCGTGCAGATAGATGAACTCTTCGCCGGCCTGATCTTCGAAGGTCAGTTCGTTGTAGCCTTCGCCCTGGTGGGTCTGGGTCTTGATCGTGGTACGGGTCTTGTGGGCAGGCAGCAGATGCGGCGGCCGATTGACCGCGTGGTAGGTGCGCCCGGTGATCAGCGGCTGATCAGGATCGCCCTCGAGGAAGCTGACGACCACCTCGTGGCCGATCCGCGGGATCGCGATGCTGCCGTAGCCACCGCCGGCCCAGCCCTGGCTGACGCGAATCCAGGCACTGGCGGTCTCATCGGGCGCGGCGTCGCGGTCCCAGGGGAACTGCACCTTGACCCGGCCGTGCTCGTCACAGTAGATCTCCTCTCCCGCCGGCCCGACCACGAAGGCGACCTGGGGGCCGTCGACGCGCGGCTTGGGGTTGGGCGTGGGGCGCCAGGCGCTGTCGCCGGGAATCAGTACCAGCTCGTTGTGGTACTTGGTCATGCCGGCTTGCCCGTCGGTCGCGACGGCGTCCTCTTCCAGGGCCTGGGGCTGTTGGCCATGGTGCTTGACCGCGACCAGTTGCCAGCTGCGGTTGAGGCTCTCGGCGTCGTGGTCGGTCAGGTCGAAGCGGGCGCCCGGTGCGAGTTCGGGCAGGTCGCTCTCGGCCTCGGCGGTGAGGGCGTCACGGCGCAGCGACTCGAGGCGCACGCGGGTAAAGGGCTGGCCGGAGGCGTCCTGCTTGTAGCGGCCGGGATAGTCGTAGTGTTCGTAGCCGGCCTCATCCCCCTCCGGGGCGATGTGCTCGTGCAACTGGCCATAGGCAGGCTGCTTGAAGGAGTAATCCTTGAGCGTGACCGAGTCGGGGGCGACCCGGGCGAGCTGCCGCAGCTGGCGCACGTGGCGACTGGGGGCGGTGCCGCCGGCGCGGCTGTGGTAAGTGCGCGGCCCGAGATCGGTGAGGACCTGGGGCGCATCGGCGAACACCAGGCGGTGGCCGCCTTCGTGAAACTCGTGGAAGTAGAACAGCCCCTCTTCGGCGGCCAGGCGCTCGATGAAGGCCAGGTCGGTTTCCCGGTATTGCACGCAGAACTCTCGAACCTGGAGTTCGCGGGTCACGGCGAAGGCGATATCGCGCAGGCCGCGCTCCTCGCACAGGGTCTCGATGATGGCGAGCGGCGAGCGCTGCTGGAAGATGCGCGAGTTCTGGCGCAGCGAGAGGTGCCACAGGGCGGGGCGCAAGACCAGCGAATAGCAGGTGCGGCGGTGGCCACGGTCGCCTCGGCCGAACTCGCTGATGATGCCATGCACCCGACGCAGCGCTTCACCGTCCTGCCACACGGTCAGTGTGGCCTCGCGGTCGAGCAGCTCGGCAGCGTCCAGATCGCCGTTGCGGCTGGCCAGGTTGACCGTCAACTTGAAGGGCCGGGAGAGCGTTTCACGGTGGGTGAAATCGACTACCGCGACATCATCGACGCCGGGCAGGGCCAAGGTGAACTGCAGTCCGGTCAGGCTGGCCATGACGTCTCCCTACTTCCTTGTCGGGGCGCTTCCCCAAACTCTGTTTCGGGAAGCCTGGTGGTAATGCAAAAACCTGCCGTGTGGAGCACGGCATGTATTAGCTCTTTCTTGATGGATCGAGCATACCGTTGCGCTCCGGTAGAGTCTGTCGCGATTTTCTCAACGTTTTGTAAGCCATGGCTGACAATAGGCGAAGATATTGACTATAAGCAGAACGCAGCCCGCCGAAGCGGGCCGCACTCATCCAGCCAGTGTTCCTGTTGAAACGGTTTTCAGGTTCCGGCAGTAGCCAGTGGCCGTGTCCTTACGCCCATCAGGATCATCAGCGCGGCCAGCAGCAGCACCGCACCGCTGGCGGCGAACACGTTGAGGGCTCCACCCAGGTCGAAGATGAGGCCACCCACGGCGGCGCCGGTGGCGATCGCAAAGTTGATGGCCGCCACCAGCAGGCCGCTGGCGCTTTCGGCCTCGTCGGGCACCGTGCGGGTGAGCCAGGTCGACCACGCTACCGGAATGGCGCCGAAGGCCAGCCCCCACATCGCTACCAGCGCGGCATCGGTGGCCGGTGTGCTTTCCAGCACTACCAGTGACACCCCGAGCGTGCCCATCAGCAGCGGCATTGCGATCATGGTCAGGCGCAGGCTGCGTTCGACCATCCAACCGCCCAGGTAGTTACCGAGGAAGTTGGCCACGCCGAAGCCCAGCAAGATGGTGGCCACGCCGTTCACGCCAACCCCGGTCACGGTTTCGAGGAACGGCCGAATGTAGGTAAAGAAGGCGAAGTGGCCGGTGAAGACCAGGGCCGCGGCCAGCATGCCCAGACCGACTCGCGGCCGCATCAGCACGTCGAACAGAGTACGCAGGCGGGTCAGGCCGGTCGGCGCCATGCGCGGCAGGGTCATGAACTGCACCGCCAGCGCCAACACCCCCAGCAGCGCGGCCATGTGGAACACGTCGCGCCAGCCGAGCAGGTCGCCGAAGTAGCTACCCAGCGGCGCCGCGGCGATGGTCGCCGCGGAGACCCCGCTGAACATGATCGACAGCCCCCGCGGTACCAGATCCTCGGGCACCAGGCGCATCATGGTGGCGATCGACATGGTCCAGAATCCTCCCAGGGCCAGCCCCAGCAGCACGCGCCCGAGCAGCAGGACGACCAAGTTAGGGGCGAAAGCCACCAGCAGATTCGAGGCCACCAGCAGCGTCGAAAAACCCAGCAGCACATGGCGCCGGTCGATGCGCCGGGTAGCGGTGGAGATCAGCAGGCTGGTCAACAGTGCCACCGCCGCGGTGACGGTTACCGCCTGGCCCGCCATGCCTTCGGTCACGCCCAGGTCCGCCGCCATGGGTGTGAGCAGGCTGGCGGGCAGGAACTCCGCCGTTACCAGCCCGAATACGCCAAGGGCCATCGAGATGACTGCCCCCCAAGCGGGCCTGGCCCGCTGTGCCAACTCGTTCATCGTTCGTTCTCCTTTCCTAGAGAAGCGTTCGTCAGGAACGAGAAGACTAGAGCGGCCAGCCCGGACGATCTATGCTAGAAGCTCTCGAATGCTTGATCATTCATCCGAAACTGATGAATGCATACAGGAACAGGAGCACAAGATGCCAAAGCCGGAACTGCCCAGCGACCTGGTGAGCGAGCTGCTGCTCGGTATGCGCTTGCGCGGCATCGCCTACCGCCGCATTCAGCTCTCGCCCCCGCTGGGGGTCGAGTTCGGCAAGATAGAGGGCTGGGCCCAGTTCCACTTCGTGGCACGCGGCCCCGTCTACCTTCGCAGCCCCAGCGGCAGCGTTCATACCCTCTCGACGGGCGACGCCCTGCTGCTGCCGCGGGGCGGTTTGCACGCCCTGCTCTCCACACCCGATCAGCCGGCCCAGGACATCGCCGCCTTCGAGAGCGCCACACTGTGCGAGGCGGTCAGTTCGATCCGCGCCTGCCCGAAGGGCTGCACCCAAGACGGCGCCCTGACTTTCAGCGGCTGCATGGAATTCGACCTGGGCAGCATGCACGCCCTGGTCTCGCTGATGCCCGAGGTGATGTACGTCGGCACGCTGTTGGAGCGCCAGCCCGGAATCCTGCCCATGCTCGAGGCCATGGAGCGCGAGGCGAGAAGCGAACGGGCGGGCTACGCCGCCATCCTGGCGCGGCTCGCCGATGTCATGGCCGCCTTCATCGTGCGCGGCTGGGTGGAGTGTGGGTGCGGCGATGCCACCGGCTGGATCGAGGCGCTGCGCGACCCGCGCCTGGGGCGCGTCATTGCCGCCCTGCACCGCGAGCCAGGGCGCAACTGGACGGTGGCGGAGCTTGCCGCCGAAATGGGCAGCTCGCGCTCGGTGTTCGCCGAGCGCTTTCTGGCGGTAACGGGCATGACGCCGCACCGCTACGTGACCGAGCTGCGCATGCGCTTGGCGGCCCAGTGGATCGGCAGGGAGCGGCAGCCGATCGAAACCGTCGCCTACCGCCTGGGCTACGGCAGCGCGGCTGCCTTCAGCCGCGCCTTCAAGCGCATCCACGGCTACCCGCCCGGCGCTCTGCGTCAGCAGCGCGAACCCGGGACGGATAGCGTCGCGCATACCACCACTACAGGAAGTGCCCATGAACGAAGCCCAGTCGCTGCAGCGGGCCATTGATGAACCGGTGCATATGGTGGACTACGACTCCGCCTGGCCGGCACGCTTCGACACCGAGCGCCGCCGCTTGCTGGAGCGCTTCCCGGCCGAGCTACTCGACGTGCAGCATATCGGCAGCACCGCCATTCCCGGCATGACGGCCAAGTCCATCATCGACATCATGGCCGGCGTCGCCTCCATGACTGTGGCCGACACCCTGTTCGAACCCCTGCTCGGTTACGGCTACGTGACCTCGAGGGAATTCAACGCCGGCCTGACCGACCGCCGTTGGTTCATGCGTCACGCCCATGGGCGGCGCACCCACCATCTGCACGTAGTAGTGCACGATAGCACCCTGTGGCGCCAGCGGCTGGCCTTTCGCAATGCCCTGCGCGCCGATCCGACCCAGGCCATTCGCTACGCCACTCTCAAGCGCGAGCTGGCTTCCAGCCACCAAACAGACCGAGAAGCCTACACCCGGGCCAAGGGGGATTTCGTGCGTTCGATCGTCGGATCGGATCTTCGGTAAGGAGCCTGAGCCGTTCAGTAAAGATGCACCGCCTCGAAGTGCGCCACGGCAGAGCCGGTCTCGTCCTTCAGGGTCAGCGCCTCACCTTCGACCTGCCAGGTGGCCACCGCTTCGAGTGCGCCGAGGAAGGCCTGTTCGGTCTCGCCACCTTGCAGGCAGGCCATGCGCGTGGTGATCAGCGGGCCGAAGCTCAGGGTATCGTCCTCCAGTTGGTAGCTGCCTGCGAGGCGATTGCAGCCGGTGGAACCCGCCACGCGATTCTCCTCGGCGTGCAGCACGAAGTGCGCCTCACGCTGGTTGTCCGCAACCTCGGCAGTGACATTGCCGACTCGGGTCAGCTTCCAGTAGGTGTTCTCCAGTGGCTCATCATGCATCGGACTCTCCATGCTGGCACAACCCGCCAGGACGATGGCCAGCGACCCCAACAACGTGGAGAAACGTCTCTTCATGCTCATTCCCTCGACAAGCGATATTCGATTCCCGCCGCTAGAGAAACGGGCCCCATGCGCCGTTACTGTCGAAGAAGCCACGGCGAATAGCCAGCCGGAATTACGCAGAAACCGGGGATTTCGTGCCCTCGCCCGCCAGGACGGGCGGGCATCGCCCCAGGCATTCTAAGCGAGAATATCTACGCCCCGGTGCCCTTCCTCGACGCCTTCCACCAGAATGACATCGCCTACGGCATTGGCGGTGCGCAGCGGCATGATGGCCTGGTAGGCCTCGGAGCGATACCAGGCTCGGGCCTGCTCCAGGCTAGGGAAGCCGAGCATGATGGTGTCGCCCTGCCAGTTCCCCTCCAGTACCTGGGTGGCGCCGCCGTGGATCAGGTAGCGGCCGCCGTAGGGGGCCAGGGTGGCATCGATCTTCTCGAGGTATTCGACGATCTCCGGCCCCATGGTGACGTCCTGCAGGCGGGCGATGGCGTAGGCGGTCATGGCAATGCTCCTGTCGTGGATTTGCCTGGACAGCTTCGCCCGCCTCACAGAGCCTGGCGATTACCTGCGAGGTAATAGCCAGCCATATTGCTTGACGCTAATCTGGGGCCATGACAACAACCTCCCCCACTCCCGGGCAGCTGCTGAAGATGTGGCGCCAGCGGCGGCGGCTGAGCCAGCTCGCGCTCGCCACCGAGGCCGACGTCTCCCAGCGCCACCTGAGCTTCGTCGAATCCGGACGCGCCGTGCCGAGTCGGGAAATGTTGCTGCGCCTGACGGAACAGTTGGGCATTCCCCTGCGCGAACGAAACCGGCTGCTGCTCGCCGCCGGTTTCGCTCCGGCCTACGGCGAACGCCCTATCGACGCGCCCGAATTCGAAACGATCCGCGGCGTGATCGAGCGGCTGCTCGCGAGCCACGCCCCCTACCCGGCGCTGGCCGTCGATCGCCATTGGCACCTGCTGATGAGCAACCGTCCGCTCGAGCGGCTGCTCGGCGGCATCGAGCCCGCACTGCTGGAGCCGCCGATCAACGTGCTGCGGCTCACTCTACATCCCCAAGGGCTTGCATCGCGCATTCGAAATTTCCGCGAATGGCGCGCGCATATTCTCGAACGCTTGGCCCGCCAGGCCGATACGACGGCCGACCCTGCGCTTGCCTCGCTCAGCGAGGAACTGAAAGACTATCCGGTGCCGGCCGGGGCTCGTCCTCATCTGGCTTCGAGATCGAGCCATGCCGGCATCGTCGTGCCGCTGGAGCTGGCCATGCCGGATGGCCGCGTGCTGTCGCTGCTGAGCACCACCACGGTGTTCGGCACCCCACTCGACATCACGCTGGAGGAACTCGCCATCGAGTCGTTCTTCCCGGCGGACGCGGCCACCCAGGCGGCGCTGCAGCAGCTGGCCGCTGCAGCGCCGCCTGGCTAGAACGACAGGCAGATCTTGCCGAAGTGACGCCCCGCCTCTTCATGGCGGAAGGCGTCAGCGATCTGCTCGAGTTCGAAGGTGCTGTCGATGATCGGGCGTACACCGCTGGCCTCGATGCCGCGCACCATCTCCTGCTGGTGGATGCGACTGCCGACGATCAGCCCCTGCAGGCGCGCCTGCTTGGCCATCAGCTTGGCGGTGGGCACCTCGCCCCCGCGCCCCGTCAGCACGCCGATCAGCGAGATGTGCCCGCCGATGCGCACGGCATCGATCGACTGCGGCAGCGTGCCGGGCCCGCCGACCTCGATCACATGGTCGACGCCCTTGCCATCGGTCAACGCCTTAACTCGCTTGCCCCACTCCGGCTCGGCCTTGTAGTTGATGGTGTGGTCGGCGCCGAGCTGCTGCAGGCGCTCGATCTTGGCGTCGGACGACGAGGTGGCGATCACTCGCGCCCCCATCGCCTTGGCGAACTGCAGGGCAAAGATCGAGACGCCGCCGGTGCCCAGCGTGAGCACGGTATCTCCCGCCTTGAGGTTGCCGTCCACCACCAGCGCACGCCAGGCGGTCAGCCCCGCGGTGGTCAAGGTCGCCGCCTCTTCGTGGCTATACCCCTGCGGCGCATGAGTGAACCAGGTAGCCGGGCGAATGACCTGCTCGCGAGCGTAGCCGTCGACACCGTCGCCGGGCGTGGTCTTGAAATCGCCGACCCGCGCCGGCCCGTCGAGCCAGTAGGGAAAGAAGGTGGAGACCACCGAATCGCCCACGGAGAACGCATGGATGCCCTCGCCGACCGCCTCGACCACGCCCGCTCCGTCCGACATGGGGATGCGGCCGTCCTCGGTCGGCATCCTGCCGGACACCACACCGTAGTCGTGGAAGTTGAGCGAGCTGGCATGGATGCGTACGCGGATCTCGCCCGGCCCCGGCTCGCCGGGCGCCTCGCGCTCGACGACTTGCAACTGATCCAGCCCGCCGGGGCTCTTCAGGGTAACAACCTTCATCACGGCACTCCTCTATCTTTCATTGGCTGTAGCTTTCACTGAAAGTGCCAAGAGGTTAGCCCAATTCTCCGGTGGTTGAACAAGCGATAGCACGCCGCAGAAAGCCCACCAATGCTTCCACCTGGGGCATACGCTGAGACCAGTCGTCGCAGCTCCCTTCGAGACCGTTCCCTTCAAGACTGTTCCCTCCAAGGTAAGCGCGCCGTGCCAGTGCCATTTCAGCCTGGAGCTCCGCGGGCAGGCGCTCCAGGGCCCAGGCTGCAGCCACATCCTTGGGGGTGATCTCTCCCGTTTCGAGGGTCATCCACATTCGCGCCAAAGTCAGCAGTACATTGCGCTCATCGCCACGCAGACCCTCGATCAGGCCGGGTAGCGAGTCGACGATCGCCCGCCGCAGATCCGCCTCGGGAACCGGCTCGATCAGTTCCGCGAGTTCGGGCCCATGCAGGGCGAAGCTCGCCTGCCTGGCGGTGGCCAGCACCACGGCCAGGTCGGGATCGTCTGCCGCCGGCGGAATGCGGCCCCGAGCGAATTCGTCACGCAGCCATTCGCCGTAGACCAGCTCACTCCTCGGCGGGTAGCGCCACGGCACCAGCGACTGCCGACAGAGCAGCGTCACTTCCAACGGCCTAGGCGAGCCGTCGTTTGCAGGGCTACCGGAGACCCGCATCAGTGCCTCGACCAACCGACGGCGCGCCTGCTCGTTGGGCGGCTGGCTGACGATCGCCAGCACGTCCACATCGCTATTGGGGCGCAGGCCGCCGACGAGCGCCGAGCCGAACAGGTAGCCCCCGACGACGCTCCCGCCCAGCTCGCGAGCGATGATATCGTATGCGGCCTTGGCCTCCTTGGGTAATGACTGCCCGGTTGCACGGGAAAAGTGTTTCATCATGCCCTCCTGTCAGCCCCTCGCCGCGACCTACAGCCGACCGCTGGCAGACAACGCTTCGACCAGGAAAGCCATGAAAGCCCGAATACGTGCTACCCGGCGCAGGTCGGGGTGGGTCAGCAGCCACAGGTCGGTGGCGAGCTCAGGGATTGGCTCGCCGTTTCGCTCGAGCGCCGGCTCGGCGTCGGCGAGATAACAGGGCAGCACGGCGCGGCCCAGACCGTCGCGGGCGGCAGCCAGCATGCCGAGCATGGTGTCGACGCGATAGCGGCAGCGCTCGTTCGCGCCGTTCTCGGCCATCCAGGTGTCTAGTGCGGTATAGCCCAGGTGGCGGTCCGGCCCGATCCAGCCATCGGTAATGGTATCGGCGCGGGCGTAAACCGCCTGGGCGATGCTGCCGACCCGCCGCCCCACCAAGTGCTCGGGTGGCGCTTGAGAAGGCCGCACCGCCACGTCGGCATCACGCTGGGAGAGATTGAACAGCTGATTGGAGACCGCCACCTCGAGGATAATCTCGGGATGGGCGTGCTGGAAGTCGGCGAAGATCGGCGACAGCAGACCCATCAGCAGCGTATCGGTGGTGGTCACGCGAATGATGCCGGAAAGGCGCAGGTCGCGCCCCGCCACGCGCCGCTCGGCGCCGTGCACCTCGGCTGCCACGCGGGCCGCGGTAGCCGCCAGGTCCTCCCCCGCCGGCGTCGGCGCATAACCCGTGCGCGAACGCTCGAACAGCGCCACGCCAAGGCGAGTTTCGATGGTGTTCAGACGCCGGAACACCGTCGCATGGCTGGTTCCCAGCCGTCGCCCGGCGCCGGATAGCGAGCCCGCCTCGGCGATGGCCTGCACCACGCGCAGGTCGTCCCAGTGCAGCATCTGCTCATTCACGATCGATCTCCATCGACCCTCTGCATGGCATGCCCTGCTCGCCTCTCAGAATTCGGTCACCACGGTCACTCCCACACCCTTGAACCTGTCCATGCCCATCAGTGCATCGATCGACTGCTCCAGATCGATTGTCTTGCCAATCAGTTGCTCGGGTGCCAGCTTCCCCGTCTGGATCATGTCGAGCATGGCGCCATAGCGATAGGCCTGCATGCCGTGACTGCCCAGTATCTCGAGTTCATGGGCAATGACCTTGCTCATGGGAATGGCAGGCGTACTGTTCTCGGCCAGCATGAGCCCGACCTGGACGTGCTTGCCGCGCTTGCGCAGATTGCTGATCGAGTTGAAGCAGGTGCTGGGGTGCCCCAACGCATCCAGCGACACGTGGGCACCGCCGCGCGTCACTTCGATGACGGCCTCGGGGACGTTCGCCACCTCGGCCGAGTTCACGGTGGCGATAGCGCCCAGCTCGCGGGCCAGTTGGAGCTTTTCCTGGGAAATATCGATGGCCACGACGTTGGCGCCCACTGCATTGGCGATCATGACCGCGGACAGGCCGACGCCACCGCAGCCGTGAACCGCTACCCACTGCCCCGCGCATGTCTTGCCCTGGTCGACCACGGCGCGGAACGACGTCACGAAGCGGCACCCCAGGCTGGCCGCCGTGGCGAAGTCCAGCGTCTCCGGCAAGGCCACCAGGTTGATGTCGGCATGATGGATACCGACATACTGGGCGAAGGAGCCCCAGTGGGTGAAGCCAGGTTGGAATTGGCTATCGCAGACTTGATGATTCCCCGAGTAGCACTCGGGGCAGGTGCCGCAGCCACCGACGAACGGGACCGTGACGCGATCACCGACCCTCCATTTCCGCACGTCCCTGCCGATCGCCTCGACGGTGCCCGCCAGTTCGTGCCCAGGAACGTGGGGAAGCTCAATGTCGGGATCGTGGCCGACCCAGCCATGCCAATCGCTGCGACAAACTCCCGTTGCCATCACCTTGACGACGACGCCATGCGCTTCCGGCGTCGGATCGGGAACGTGCTGGATTTGCGGTGGAGCGGAAAAGGCCTCATACACCACGGCTTTCATGGAAGGTCCTCTCTGGCATGCTGTTCAGATATGCAAAGTCTACTGTCGTTATTTTGGAATGTCGGATCGTCTGCGTACAGCTTAGCCTGAAGGCAAGCACAACGTGTAGGCCAGCGAACCGGAGATTCCCATGCGTGCCCTGATCGTGTTCTGCCACCCCGAACCGCATTCGTTCAACGGCGCTATCAAGGATGTCGCCGTCGAGACCCTTCAGCAGCAAGGCTACAGTGTCGAGGTCTCGGATCTCTACGCCGAAGGCTTCGATCCGCTGGAGCGGCCTGGCCACTACGTCGAACGGGCCGAGCCCGAGACATTCTTCCCCCTCACCGAACAGCGCCACGCCTACGAGGGTGGCTTTTTGCCCGCCGACGTGAAGCGTGAGATCGAACGCCTCGAGCGCGCCGATCTGGTGATCCTGCAGTTTCCGCTGTGGTGGCACGCCCAACCGGCCATGCTCAAGGGCTGGTTCGATCGGGTGTTCGTCTACGGCGGGCTCTACTCCGGCCGCATGCGCTACGATCGCGGTCGCTTCCCGGACAAGCGGGTGATGCTCTCTGTGACCACCGGTGCCCCGGCGCCGACCTTCACCCGGCATGGCCGCAGCGGCCATATCGTGACGCTGCTATGGCCGATCCACTACTCGCTCTACTACCTGGGGGTAAAAGTACTGCCGCCCCAGGTCACCTACGGCGTGCAGGGCGGCGGGCTGAGCTACCAGGACGAGGCGGCGTTTCGCCAGCGTCTGGAGGAAGAAAAGACAGCGTGGGTGCAGCGGCTCGAAGGGCTCGACGATGAAGCGCCGATCCCCTTCGCCGGCTGGGACGACTGGAACGAGCAGGGCGTGTTGAAGGCGGGGCATCCCGAGACCTGGCGGCTGTGAGTGCCTGAGCGTTACCCTGCCGTCCCGAGCTCTACCGCAACGGTGGGCAATGTTGCCGGGCGGCGGCTCGCTCGCCGCCCGGCAACACCGGCGAGGCTACTCGGCCGTTGCCAGCAGGCTGGCGTTGCCGCCCGCGGCGGTGGTGTCGATGCAGAGGTGACGCTCCACCACGTAGCGTTCCGGCGCGATGGTCTGGGTCTCGAGCGAGACGATGGGGCCATCGCGCCCGGCGAGTGCGATGCGCAGTTCACGGGTCCAGTCGCTGGCGCCGGCAGCGGCCACCGCCACGATGCCTCTGATCGCGGTCAACGTCTCGGCCGTTACGGTGCCGTCGAGCGCGGCGACGGGCGCCCCGGCATCGATCAGCGCCCGCACGGCCTGCGCCGCGCCTGGGGCGACGATCACCGCCGGACAGCCCGCGCCGAGCGCCTGCGCCGCCTGGGCAATGGCAATCTCGAGCGTCGGACCGAGGCAGAGTACCGGGCCCTTCGGATAGAACGATAGCCGGTTGCTCTCCCCCGTCGGCCCCGGCAGCGTATGCGGCGTCATGTCCAGGGCCGCGGTCTCGGCGAGCGCCTTGCGGATCACGCCGCGTTTGCCCGAGAGCGCCCGGCGCAACACCTCGACTCGGTCGGGGCGCGCCGCCCAGTTGCGCGCATCCAGGCCGTCGATGGCCGACTGCAACTCCTCGAGCGACACGGCGCTGCCCTGCGGCGCCTCGTGGCTCTCGGCGACGCCGGTGCGATGGAAGCGAGTGACGTAGAGAGGACCGCCGGCCTTGGGTCCGGTGCCTGAAAGTCCCTCGCCGCCGAAGGGCTGGGAGCCGACGATGGCGCCGATCTGGTTGCGGTTGACGTAGATGTTGCCGACATGGATGCGTTCGACGATCTGCTGCACGCGGTCGTCGATGCGGGTGTGCAGGCCGAAGGTCAGCCCGTAGCCCCTGGCGTTGATCGCGTCGACCACCTTGTCGATGTCGCGCGCCTTGAACGTGGCCACGTGCAGGATCGGGCCGAAGATCTCGCGCTCGAGGTCCTCGATGCCGCCGACCTCTATCACGGCCGGGCTGACGAAGGTGCCGCCGTGCGGCGCGGGCAGCGTCTTCAGCACCTTGCCGGCCTTCTCCTGTGCCGCCACATAGGCGGCGATGCCCTCCTGCGCCTCGGTGTCGATCACTGGCGAGACATCGGTGTCGGTATTCCAGGGGTCACCGATGACCAGCGCGTCCATTGCGCCGTCGAGCATCGTCAGCAGTCGCTCTCGCGCCTCCTCCTGGACATACAGCATCCTGAGCGCGGAACAGCGCTGGCCGGCCGATTGGAAGGACGAGATCAGGATGTCGCGCACCGCCTGCTCGGTCAGCGCCGTCGAGTCCACGATCATGGCGTTGAGTCCGCCGGTCTCGGCGATCAGTACCGCATCCGGCCCCGCATTCTTCGCCAGGGCCTGGTGAATGATCTGCGCCACCTCGGTCGAGCCGGTGAAGCATACTCCGGCGATCCGTGGGTCGCTTGTCAGCGGCCCACCCACCGTCGGCCCGTCGCCGGGCAGCAACTGCAGCGCCGCCTCCGGCAGGCCGGCCTCGCGCATCAGCTCGACGGCACGCGCAGCGATCAGCGGCGTCTGCTCGGCGGGCTTGGCGAGCACCGCGTTGCCTGCCGCCAGCGCCGCGGCGATCTGGCCGGTGAAGATGGCGAGCGGGAAGTTCCACGGGCTGATGCAAACGAAGACACCGCGGGCATCGCCGGGCTCCTCCATCTCCAGCCGCTCGACCTCGCAGGCGTAGTAGCGCAGGAAATCCACCGCCTCGCGCACCTCGGCGATGCCGTCGAACATCATCTTGCCGGCTTCGCGCGTGGCGATCACGGTCAGCTCGGCGATGTGTTCCTCGTAAAGGTCGGCGGTGCGACGCAGCACCTTGGCGCGCTCGGCCACCGGTCGCGCCGACCAGCCGCGGAAGCCCTCGTGCGCGGCGTCGAGGGCGGCCGCCACCTCGGCCGCGGTCGCCTCATGCACCTGGCCGACCACGCGCGAACCGTCGGCGGGGGACACGGCATCTCGAGCCGGCCCCTGCGGCGCCGGGCTACCGGCAAGCATCGGCCCCGCGGTCCAGGTCTTGTCGGCCAGTTCCTCACGCGCCGCCAGCAGCGGCAGGATCGAGGCGGGTTCGTTGATGCGAAAACCGCGGGAGTTCTTGCGCTCGGGGGCGAAGAGCTGTCCCGGCGGTGTGATCAAAGGGCTGGGGATGGCGTCGCCCAGCCGCTGCACCTCGGTCAGCGGATCGCGCGCGACTTCGCTCGGCGGTATCGAGCTGTCCACCACCTGGTTCACGAACGAGGAGTTCGCCCCGTTCTCCAGCAGACGGCGCACCAGGTAGGCCAGCAGGTCGCGGTGCGCGCCGACCGGAGCGTAGATACGGCAGCGCGTACCCTCGGTCTGCTTGACGATGTGGTGCAGCGACTCGCCCATGCCGTGCAGACGCTGGAACTCGAAGCTCTCCTTGTCGTCGCCCGCCATGGCGACGACGGCGGCGCAGGTATGGGCGTTATGGGTGGCGAACTGCGGGTAGATCCGGTCGCGCCGGTCGAGCAGCATCTGCGCGCAGGCCATGTAGCTGACATCGGTGTTGGCCTTGCGGGTAAAGACCGGGAAGGTCTCGACGCCCAACTCCTGCGCCAGCTTGATCTCGGTGTCCCAGTAGGCGCCTTTCACCAGCCGCACCATGATCTTGCGGTCGAGCCGTTCGGCCAGCTCGTAGAGTGTCTCGATCACCGGCGCGGCGCGGCGCCCATAGGCCTGTACCACGACACCGAAGCCGTCCCAGCCGGCGAGGCTGGGGTCGGACAGCAGCGCCTCGATCACGTCGAGCGAGAGCTCCAGCCGGTCCTGCTCCTCGGCGTCGATGTTGAAGCCGATATTGGCCTTGGCCGCCTGTTGGGCCAGCTCCAGCGCACGCGGCACGAGTTCACTCATCACCGTGTCGCGGTGGGTGAATTCATAGCGCGGGTGCAGCGCCGAGAGTTTCACCGAGATCCCCGGGCTCGAACGCACGTCGCCCTTGGCCTGCTCGGCGATCGCGGCGATCGCCTTGGCGTAGGCTTGGTGATAGCGCACGGCATCGGCGTCGGTACGCGCCGCCTCGCCCAGCATGTCGTAGGAGTAGGTGTAGCCCTGTTTCTCGAGTTCGCGGGCATTCTTCATGCCCTCTTCGATGGTCTGTCCGAGCACGAACTGACGGCCGAGAATCTTCATCGACTGGCCGACCGCTGTGCGTACCACCGGTTCGCCCACGCGACGCACCAGCCCGCGCAGCGCCCGCACCGGCCCCTTGGGATCGTCATCGAGCACCTTGCCGGTCAGCATCAGGGCCCAGGTCGAGGCGTTGACCATCGACGAGGAGGACTTGCCCAGGTGCGCGCCCCAGTCGGACGGCTCGATCTTGTCGTGGATGAGGTCGTCGATGGTCTCCGCGTCGGGCACGCGCAACAGCGCCTCGGCCAGACACATGAGACCGACCCCCTCGGCAGTCGAGAGCCCGTATTCGGCCAGGAACGCCTCCATCATCGTGGGCGACGTTTCCTTGCGCACGCGTTCCACATAGTTGGCGCCGGCGGCGGCGACCTTGCGGCGCTCCTCCTCGGAGAGTCTGATGCGCTCGGCAAGCCCGTGCAGCACCTCCGCTTCGTCGGCTGCATAGTTGGCGCGCACGCGCGAGCGTGACTCGCTCACGGCGCTCTGGTGGCGCATGCTGACTTCACTCATGATCGATCCTCTTGTCACCCGATACCCGGCATCGGCACGCTGGATCGGATGTTGTCGTACTTGTCGAAAGGCTATCTAACGCTGAATGGCCTGGTCGGCACCGACATACGATTCAACCTCGTTACAACGACGCTGAAATAACAGTCTAGGAGACATGGCGAGGTTCACCTCGCTCCTGGCCAACGGCCCGTTGGAAGCGCGTCACCCGATAGGGCTCGAGGTCCAACGGCGGCCTTTCACTCATCACCAGCGCCGTCACGAGTTCCGCCGTGATCGCCGCCTGGGTCAGCCCCAGATGCTGGTGACCAAAGGCGAAGTGAACCGTCGGGTAATCGGGATGGGTGTCGATGACCGGCAACGAATCGGGCAGCGTCGGGCGGAAACCCATCCACTCCGTAGACGCTTCGAGTCCCGCCGCATCCGCCAGTAGCCTGCCGGTGTGTCGGCGCAGCGACGCATAGCGGCGCTCGATCGGTGCCAGCGAGAGTCCGCCGAGCTCGGTGAAGCCGACCACCCGCAGGCCGCAACTCATCGGCGTCATCACGCAGCGGCGCTCGGCGGAACCGACCGGCTGCCGCAGCGCCTGCATACGTCCGGGCAGGGTCAGATGGTAGCCACGCTCGGTCTCCAGCGGCACCTCGAGGCCGACACCTCGGGCCAGATGGTGGCTCCAGGCGCCCGCCGCCACTACCACTTGGCCGAAGGTCAGGTTCCCTTCGGAGGTTTCCAGCGTCACGCCATCGGGCGTCGGCACCAGGCGCTCGACCCGAGCTTGAAGAATTTCGCCTCCCCGGACCGCGAAGGCCTGCGCCAGCCGACGCACCAGCACGAGCGGGTCGCGCACCTGATGGGCGTTGGGGAAAAAGAGGCCATGGCTCAGTTGGCCCGACAGCCCTGGCTCACGTTCGCGTATCTGCTCCGCTTCGAGCCACTCCACCTCGTGCCCCCAATGCTGCAGATGGGCCATGTGGCGCCTGGCTTCGGCACGCCCCCGACCGGACTCCCAGACCTGCAGGTAACCCGAGGCCACCAGTTCCTCCTCGGCGCCCGTCCCGGCCAGGCAGCGCCGCCAGGCGTCCACGGCCGCTCCGTTCAGGGCTGCAAGCGCCTGTCGCCCCTGCGTGACCTGGGCGGGACGGGCCGCAGCAACGAAGCGCACCAGCCAGGGCAGCAGGCGCGGCAGGTAGCACAGTGGTAGAGCCACGGCGCCGTGAGGATCCAGCCACAGGCGCGGGGCCTTGCGCAGCATGGCGGGCGTCGACAGCGGGTCGATCGACTCGGTGGCCAGGAAACCGGCATTGCCGGAGGAAGTTCCCTCGCCCGGCCCCTGGGTGTCCAGCAGCGTGACCGACAGGCCGCGCTGCTGAAGGGCCAGCGCGGCGGTCATGCCCACCACACCGGCGCCCACCACAGCGACACGAGTGCCGTCAGCTTGGGTCATTCACGCTCCTCCATGGCCGGCTCGGCCGAAAAATCGGTCGTCGTCTCGGGCTCGGCGCGCCTGGAGAACCATCCCAGTTGGGCATAGAGAATCCCGATCATCGGTGAAAGCCAGCAGGCGAAGGCCAGCGGGATGTAGAGCAGCTGGCTGAAATCGCCGCCGGCCACCGTCAAGCCCAGGGCACCCATGACGAAAGCGCCGCCTGCGTTCCAGGGTACCAGCGGCGAGACGAGGGTACCGCCCTCCTCGATGGCGCGGGACAGGTTCAACCGCGAGTAGCCCATGCGGTCGTAGGCCGGCTTGTACATGCGCCCCGGCAGGGCGATGGACAGATAGACGTCACCGGACACCACGTTGGTGGCGATGGAGGTCATGATGGCACTGGTCTGCAGCCCACGGAAGCTTTTCAGGCGCTTCATGATGGCGTCGACGATGGCCTCCAGGCAGCGGGTACGTTCCAGGGCACCGCCGTAGGCCAGGGCGAACATCATCAGGGTCACGACCCAGGTCATCGAGGTCACGCCACCACGGTTGAGCAGGCTGTCCAGTGTCGCGGTACCGGTCTCGATGACGTAGCCGCTGTGCGCGTAGGTCAGGGCATCGTGCAGGCTCGCTCCCTGAGAGAGGATGGCCACCCCGCCACCCAGCATCACCCCGGTGAACAGGGCCGGGATCGGCGCCACCTTGAAGAAGGCCAGCCCAATGACCACCACCAACGGCAGCAGTTGCCACAGGCCCATGTCGAAGCTTGCCGCCAGCCCCTGCTTGATGGCGTCAATGCGCACCAGGGCATCGCCCGCTCCGGCCTCGGCACCGCCGGCCAACGCGTAGATCGCCAGAGCGATCAGCATGGCGGGGATGGTGGTCGGCATCATATAGCGGATGTGGTCGAAGATATTGGTTTCGGTCACCGCCGGCGACAGATTGGTGGTATCGGACAGGGGCGAGATCTTGTCGCCGAAGAAGGCCCCGGAAACCACCGCACCGGCGGTCCAGTAGATGGGCACGCCGAAGGCATCGCCGATGCCGATCAGGGCCAGGCCCACTGTGCCGACAGTGGTCCAGGAGGAGCCGATGGCCAGCGAGACCATGGAGCACATCAACATGGCCGCGGCCAGGAACCAGCTCGGGTTGATCAGCTCGAGGCCCAGATAGATCAACATCGGCACGGTGCCGCTGGCGATCCAGGTGCCGACCAGCATGCCGACGATGATCAGGGTCGCGATGGAGGGCATCGCCACGTGCAGCACCCGAAAGGCACCGTTCTCGATGTCCTTCCACCGATAGCCCTGCAGCCATCCCACCACGGCGGTAATACCGAAGCCGATGGCCAGCGGAATGTGCGGGGTGAAGTCGTCGTAATAGAAGATTTGCACGCCAAGCAGCGCAATGGTCAGCACGATGGGAATCAGCGCCAGCGGCAGACTCGGTACGGGGATGGCGGGAGCCGAATAATCTTTCATTCTTGTACATTTCCCGGGCAGGTATCGACCCACCCTGTTGTCGTTGTGTCAGTCGGTCGGGAGATCTCGCGCGGGTTCCAGGGGCATGGTTCCATGACCCGGGCCTAGCGTTTTTCAGAACTCCGCGGTGCGCTCATAGGCCAAAATGGCGGCCGCCAGATCCTCGATCGAGGCACCCACCGACTTGAATACGGTGATGGCCCGGTCGGCATCCGGCAGCGCCTGGCGTCCCGCGTGTCGGCCTGCGCAGAGATCGGGAAAATCGGCGAGGATATCGCTTTCGTCGATCACGCCACTGTCCAGGGGGTCGATCAGGTCGCCGGTCTCGCTGAGCGCTCCTTCGCGGGTATCGACGAAGATGGCGCCGCGGCGCATGACCTCGTCATCCGCCTCGCGCATGTAAGGCGTGAAGCTGCCGACCAGGTCCAGATGCGTCCCGGGCGAGAGCCATTCGCCCCGGATCAGCGGGTCGCGGCTCAAGGTGGCACAGCTGATGATGTCGGCCCGGCCGGCGGCCGCGGCCAGGCCTACCGCCGGCACCGCCTGGGCATCGATCCCTTCGGCACGGAGTTCCTCCGCCAAGGCCTGGGCCGACTCCTCGCGAATGTCCCAGATGCGCACCCGCTCGATGGGGCGGACCGAGCAATGAGCCGGAATCAGGCGACGTCCCATGCGCCCCGCTCCCACCATCAGCAGTTCGCTGGCATCCTGGCGCGCCAGGTAGCGTGCCGCCAAGGCCGAGGCCGCGGCCGTGCGGCGTGCGGTGAGCTCATTGCCCTCCAACTGGGCCAGGTGTCGCCCGGTGCGGGCACAGCTCAGCAGGTAGTGGCTGCTCAGGCCGGGCTCGCCACGAGCGCTGTTGCCAGGGAAGACGTTGACCTGCTTGACCCCCAGGTACTCGCCCTCGAGCCACGCCGGCATCAGCAGCAGGGTGGCCTCCGGGTCGCCGGGAACGTGCATGTGGTGGTGATGGCGCACCGGCGATTGCACGCTACGGGTGAAGATGTCGGACAGGGCATCCACCAAGGCGCTCCAGGGAAGCGCCTTGGTCACTTGCTCGGCGTTGAGAATCATGACAGCCTCGTTTCAACGATGATGAAACGCCAGTCTAGGCAGGTCACCATCTCCAACGCTTGACCCTGGCTCCGATATCGTTGTTCGAGGCTCTGCTCTCGATCTGCAGGAGGCTCACCGCCATGCACCAGACTCTAGCTCGCTGCAACCCGATCGCGCGTCGCAGCGGCGAGCACCTCCATGCGCACCCACAGCTGATGCTGGGCTGGCGCGGCACCATGGATTACGAATTCAGCCGTGGTGGGGAGCATCTGGTATTGGGGCAGGCGGCCATCCTTCCGCCGAACGAGCCCCACCTCTACCTGGGGCGAGGCGACGACTGCGAGGTGCTGGTCATCGACCTGGATGCCAACGACCCGTGCCTGGCGGCACTGGAGCGCAGCTGTGCGCTGGACCTGCGCGAATCCCTGTTCGCCACCCCTCGGTCGATCAGCCTGCCGCCGTCGCTGATCCCCATGGTGGAGCTGGCGACGCGCCAACTGAAGGCACCCAAATCGGCGGCGCAATCCGCCCTGCTCAATCATCAATTGGCCATCATGTTCGTGAGCCAGCTCAGCGAGCTGGTCACCTTGGAGCGCCCGGACGATGTCGCTCACGAGCGAATCACCGCCTCGCGTCTCGATGCCTTCATCGACGAACGCTTGGCAGAGCCTCCCGACAACGGCCTGCTCGCCGACGCCTTCCATCTCTGCCAGAGCCAGCTCCATCTGCTCTGCCTGCGTGAATTCGGCGTGACTCCGCAACAATACGTGCTGAACCGCAGGCTATTATGGGCGCGCTTCTGGCTGCGCGAGACACGCCGCCCGGTGAGCGAGATCGCCTACGATCTCGGCTTCTCGGACGTATCGAGTTTCTCGCGGGCCTATCGACGCCGGATGGGCCACGCCCCGAGTACGGAACGCAAAGAGCCGAGATAGACTCGGCTCTCACTCATATGGCGCAGTATCCGCGCCACCTTCACCCGTTTGCTAAGGAGCCAGCCGCTCCACCAATGGCTCGATCGCCACGTCGCGCGGCTCGCCGTCGAAGTCGTCCTGGATCAGCTCCGCCGCACGCCGCTCGAGATAGCGGCCCGAACCTTCTACCTCGGCGATGCGCTCGATGTCGGCCAGCGATTCGATCAGCCGCGGGGTCAGTCGATCGAGTACCGGGCGCACCTCCTCGGCCAGATCCGGCGGGTCGGCGAAAGGTGAGCGCCCTTCCTGCAGCCACTGGTGGTGCAAGCGCCGCTGGATCTGCTTGCTGGCCTCGAACTGCTTCTCGAAGAAGCGCCGGGCGAAGTCCTCGTCGACACCGGCCGCTTCGGCATCCTCCGACACCTTATCGAGAATCTGTGCCTCACGCTCGGGGGCCTCGATGGGCGCACCGCTGTTCCACTTGGCCTGGGCCACCAGCGGTGCCACGTCGAGCCGCTCGTCGATCAGCCCCAGCATGCGGTCGATGGCCGCCTTGTCCTCGTCGGGTGGCTCCGGTGGCTGCATCTGGCAGCCTGCCAGCAGCAGGGCCAAGGCAACGGCAAGCCAGCGGCCGGAATGGATGGGCAACGTCTTACGCAACGACATGGCGATCCTCGCTCGGTTATTGGAGATGCTTCGAAAGAGTACTCCAATTCGGCTCAACGCTCTCGCTGGGATTCCTGCCACTCTTCGGCGGCCTCCTCCACGCCGGGTTCATCGCCGCGGTTACGCGCCCCCTGGCGGTAGGCCTCCTCCTCGCGTACGTCGTCGATCACGGTCATCAGCTCGTTCACGTCCACGGCGCTGGTGTCATGCTCGAAGCAGCCCGTCAGTTGGCTCTCGGGGTGCAGCTCACCGGTCTCGTAGAGCGCCCAGATCTCCTTGCCGTAATCGGTACTCAACAGCTCGGGGGCAAAGCGACCAAAGTAGCGGCGCATGTTGTCCACGTCGCGCTCGAACATCATTTCGGCACTGTTGTTGCCGGCGGCGTCTACCGCCTGGGGCAGGTCGATGATCACCGGGCCGTCGGCGGCCAGCAATACATTGAACTCGGAGAGGTCGCCGTGGATCAGGCCCGCACACAGCATCTTGACCACGTCGCGAATGACCTTGGCGTAGTATTCACGGGCCTGCTCGGGGCTCAGCGTCACGTCGTCCAGGCGCGGGGCGGTCAGGCCCTCGGCATCGCTGATCATCTCCATCAGCAGCACACCGTCGATGAACCCGTAGGGCTGCGGCACCCGGACATCCGCCGCCGCCAGTCGGTAGAGGGCATCGACCTCGGCGTTGAGCCAGGCCTGCTCCTGCTCCTTCTGGCCGTAGCGGGTCTTCTTGGCCATGGCCCGCGAACGGCGGCTGTTGCGTTCGCGGCGGCCCTCCTGGTACTGCACCGCCTGCTTGAAGCTGCGTTGCTTCGCCTCCTTGAAGACCTTGGCGCAGCGACGCTCCCCATGGGAGCGAACTACGTAGACCTGGGCCTCCTTACCACTCATCAGTTGACTCTCGACCGCCTCGATCAGACCGTCGTCGATCAGTGGCTGCAATCGCTTGGGTACCTTCACCTAACCCCCTTCTGTTCTCAGCGGCTGACACGCCGGGCGCGGAACGAGCGCCCCTTGAGTTTCCCCGTACCGAGCTGGGCAAGCGCCGCCTTGGCGACCTCGCGCTGCACGGCCACGTAGGCGCTGCGCTCCAGCACCTTGATCTTGCCGACCTGGGCACCGTCGATGCCACCATCGCCGGTCAGTGCGCCGAGAATATCGCCGGGGCGCACCTTCTGCTTCTTGCCGCCGTCGAGCTGCAACGTCGCCATCTCCGGCAGGAAAGGCTCCCGCGCCAGCACGTTGCGTGGCGGCAGCGGCGCCTCCTCGAGCGGCTCGCCAAGAAACTCGGCCAGCCGTTCGAGGCGATAAGCCTCGCGCTCGGCGACCAGGGTGCAGGCGATGCCGGAGCTGCCGGCACGGCCGGTGCGCCCGACACGATGCACATGCACCTCGAGTTCACGGGCGATCTGATAGTTGAATACCGCATCCAGTGCTTCGATATCCAGTCCGCGTGCCGCCACGTCGGTCGCGACCAGGATGGAAGCGCTGTGGTTGGCGAACAGGATCAGGATGCGGTCGCGGTCACGCTGCTCCAGGTCGCCATGCAGCGCCAAGGCACTGAAGCCCGCTTCACAGAGGGCATCGGCGACCTCCTGGGTCTCGCGCCGGGTGTTGCAGAACACCACGCTTGCGCGCGGCCGATGCTGCAACAGTAGCCCACGCAGGGCCGAGAAGCGCTCCGACTCGTCCGTCACGCGGTAGACGCGCTGGCGAATGGTGGTCTCGTCATGGGTTTCGGCTATCGCCACCTCGGCTGGATCACGCATCAGCTCTTCGGCAATGCGCCGAATCTCGTCACTGTAAGTCGCGCTGAACAACAGAGTCTGGCGGCAGGCTGGCGTCTCGGCGATGATCGCCTCCATCGCGGCCTGGAAGCCCATGTCGAGCATGCGGTCGGCCTCGTCCAGCACCAGGGTCTCGAGCGAGGCGAGATCGAGCGAGCCCTTGCGCAGATGCTCCTCCACCCTGCCCGGAGTGCCCACTATCACATGCGCACCATGCGCCAGGGAGGCGAGCTGCGGGCCCAGGGGAGTCCCGCCGCACAGGGTCAGCACCTTGACGTTGGGTAATGTGCGCGCAAGCCGCCGGATTTCGCCAGCCACCTGGTCGGCCAGCTCACGGGTGGGGCAGAGCACCAGCGCCTGCACGCAGAAGCGCGCGACGAGGAGGCGTGACAGCAGCCCCAGGCCGAAGGCCGCGGTCTTGCCCGAGCCTGTCTTCGCCTGAGCGATCACGTCACGGCCCGCCAGCACCAAGGGCAGGCTCTCGGCCTGAATCGGTGTCATGGCGTGATAGCCGAGCGAATCGAGATTGGCCAGTAACTCTGGCGCCAGCGGCAGCGAGGCAAAGGCCCCGTCATGGGAGGAGTCGGACACGAAATGGACCTGCGAGAAATTGAGCGATGCCGAGACGGCAAGCAAGCGAAGCGGGAATGCCGGCAGGCACGAACCGCGACTAGGCAAGACATCGTCTGAAAGGAAGGCAGGCAGAATAGCAGAAGCGACGCCCAATGTCGCCCTATCGGCAGAGCCGGGCCAGCAAGTGCTTACCGGCGCGTATGCGGCTGCTCGAGCCGGCACCGCGCATGGCGCCGTGCCGGCTCGAGGCGGTGAGAGAGAGCGGCCCCGCCAGGCTCGATCAGGTGGACGACGACGCGGGTTCAGCCGTCGCCTGCCGCGGCGCTTCCATGCGCTCCTCCCAGCCACCGGCCAGCGCACGGTAGAGCCCCACCAGGGCAGTAGCGGCGCGTACGCTGCTCTGGGCCAGGCCGTCCTCGGCCTCCAGCCGCGAACGTTCGGCGTCGATCACCTCGAGGAAGTCGACCACGCCGACCTCGAAGCGCACCCGCGCCTGGCGGGCCGCCTCGGCGCTGGCTTCGGCAGCCGCCTCCAGGTGCTCACGCTCGCGCAGCGACTGGGTGTAACGGGCGAGCGCCGTCTCGGCCTCCTCCAGAGCCTGCAGCACGGTCTGCTCGTAGCGCGCCAGGTTGGCCTCGGCGTCGGCATCGGCGGCGGCCATGCGTGCCCTGACTAGGCCGCTGTCGAGGAATGACCAGTCGACGCCCAGCGCCACCAGCCGCGTCTCACTGTCGCGGCCGAACAGATCGCCGGTACTGGCAGCCTGGGTACCCAGCAGGCCGGTCAGAGTGAAGCGCGGGTAGAGGTCGGCAGTGGCCACGCCGATGCTGGCGGTGGCGGCATGCAGGCGCCGCTCGGCCGCGGCGACGTCGGGCCGTCGACGCAGCAACTCGCCGGGAAGCCCGGCGGCCACCTGCTCGTGCAGCGCCGGCAGGGGTGCCGGCTCCTCCAGTCGGGCGATCAGCGCTCCCGGCTCGCGCCCGGTCAGCACCGCCAGGCGATGGGTGATGGCGGCAATCTCGCCTTTCAGCGCCGGAATGCGCGCAAGCGTGCTCTCGAGCTGCGCCCTGGCGCGCACGCTGTCGAACTCGGTGCCGCGCCCCGCCTCCAGCCGCGCGTCCACCAGGGCCAGCGACTCGCGCTGGTTGTCGGCGTTGGCCTGGGCCACGCGCAGTTGCTCCTGCAGACCGCGCAAGCGTACGTACTGGTCGACCAGCTCACCGACCACAACCACCTGCATGGCGCGCAGATCGGCGGCTGAGGCCTCCGCCTCGGCCTGCTGAGCTTCTACGGCGCGTCGTACGCGACCGAAGAAATCGAGCTCCCACAGCGCAGCAATGCCGGCGTCGTAACTTTCGAAATCCCGCTGCGAGCGCGTCGCCTGCGGCATCTGGTCGGCGCTGACACGCTGGTGGGCGGCGCCTGCCTCGGCGGTAACGCTGGGCGCCAGGTCGCGACGCGACTGGCGCAGCAGCGCCAGGCTGCGATCGTGGCGGGCCAGGGCGATGCGCAGGTCGTGGTTGGCGTCGAAGGCCTCCTCGACCAGCTCGGTCAGCAACGGGTCATCGAAGCTGCGCCAGAAATCGCGCTCGACGGCCTCTGCGGTCACCAGCTCCGACTCGGCACGCACCAGGGCAGCAGCCTCGGGAAGTACCGGAGCGCGGTAGTCGGGCCCCACCGCGCAGGCGGCCAGCGCCAGGGTCAGCGGCAACAGCATCAGGTGACGCATGCCACGTTTATGCATGCCCAGTTTATACATGGCCAGTCTATGCATGATAGGAACCCTCCATGGGCTGCGCGGGTTCGGCCTGCTCGGGCTGCCCGCGCGTGACCAGCTTGCGCAGGGCGACGTAGAACACCGGGGTCAGGAACAGACCGAACAGGGTCACACCGAGCATGCCGGCGAACACCGCCGTGCCCAATGCCTGGCGCACCTCGGCACCGGCACCGCCGGCCAGCATCAGCGGCACCACCGCCGCGGTGAAGGTGATCGAGGTCATGATGATCGGCCGCAGGCGCAGACGGCACGCCTCCAGCGCCGCCTCGACGATGCCGCGACCCTGCATTTCCAGCTCGCGGGCGAACTCGACGATGAGGATGGCGTTCTTGCACGCCAGGCCGATCAGCACCACCAGGCCCACCTGCACGAAGATGTTGTTGTCACCGCCGGTGAGCTTCACGCCGATCAATGCCGAGAGCATGCACATCGGCACGATCAGGATCACTGCCAGCGGCAGCGTCCAGCTCTCGTAGAGCGCGGCGAGCGCCAGGAACACCAGCAGGATGGCGAGCGGGAACACCACCAGCGCGGCCCCACCCTGGTTGACCTGCTGGTAGCTCAGGTCGGTCCACTCGAAAGACATGCCCGCCGGCAGTACCGCCGGGGCGAGCTGCTCGACCACCTCGATCGCCTGGCTCGAAGAGAGCACCCGCGGGTCGGCCTCGCCCATCAGGTCGGCGGCCGGGTAGCCGTTGTAGCGGATCACCGGGTCGGGGCCGAAGGTCTGGTCGACCTGGATCATGCTGCCGATCGGCACCATTTCGCCGAAGGCGTTACGGGTGCGCAGGCGATCAATGTTCTCCACGTCCATGCGGTAGTCGCCGTCGGCCTGGGCCATGACCTGCCAGGTGCGACCGAAGCGGTTGAAGTCGTTGACGTAGACCGAGCCCAGATAGACCTGCAGGGTCTCGAACAGGTCGGTCAGCGCCACACCCTGGGTCTTGGCCTTGACTCGGTCGACGTGCAGGTCGAGCTGCGGCACGTTGGACTGGTAGGAGGTGATCGGATAGCCCATGCCGGGCGCCTGCATCAGCGCGCCGCTGAAGCCGTCGACGGCCTGCTGCAGTTCGCCGTAGCCCAGCCCGGCGCGATCCTGGATGAACAACGAGAAGCCCGACCCCGAGCCGATGCCGAGGATCGCCGGCGGAGTGAAGGCGAAGCTGAATGCCTCCTGCAGGCCGCCGAACTTGCCGTTGAGTTCGGCGACGATCTCGTCGGCGCTGCGCGAGCGCTCGCCGAACGGATCGAGCCCGAAGAATACCGTGCCGGTGTTGGGCGTGTTGGTGAACTGCAGTGGATTGAGCCCGGGGAAGGCCACCGCCGAACTCACGCCGTCGGTTTCCAGCGCCAGGTCGGTCATGCGCCGGATCACCTCCTCGGTGCGGTCCAGCGAGGCGCCCTCCGGCAGCTTGGCGCCGCCGATCAGGTACATCTTGTCCTGGGTCGGAATAAAACCGCCGGGTACCAGTTGGAACATCGTCCCGGTGCCCACCAACAGCAGCGCATAGACGGCGAACACCACGCCGCGCCGACGCAGGCTGCGCGTCACGCCGCGCTGGTAACGCTCGGAGCTGGCGCCGAAGAAGCGGTTGAAGGGCCGGAACAGCCAGCCGAACAGGAAGTCGATCAGGCGCGACAGGCGATCCTTCGGCGCGTCGTGGGGCTTGAGCAGCATCGCCGCCAGCGCCGGCGACAGCGTCAGCGAGTTGATCGCGGAGATCACCGTGGAGATGGCAATGGTCACCGCGAACTGGCGGTAGAACTGGCCGGTGACGCCCTCGAGAAAGGCCATCGGCACGAACACCGCGCACAGCACCACCGAGATGGCGATGATCGGCCCGCTCACCTCGCGCATGGCCTGGTGGGCCGCCGCCAGCGGGGCGAGCCCCTCCTCGATGTTGCGCTCGACGTTCTCCACCACCACGATGGCGTCGTCGACCACGATGCCGATCGCCAGCACCAGCCCGAACAGGGTCAGCGTATTGATCGAGAATCCCAGCAGGTAGAGCACGGCGAAGGTCCCCACGATCGACACCGGCACCGCCAGCAGCGGGATCACCGAGGCGCGCCAGGTCTGCAGGAACAGCGTCACCACCAGCACCACCAGCAGCACCGCCTCGAGCAGGGTCTTGATCACCGACTCGATCGAGTCGCGCACGAACACGGTGGGGTCGTAGACGATCTCGTACTCGACGCCATCGGGGAAGCGCTCGGCCAGCTCGTCCATCTTGTCGCGTACCGCATCCGACAACGCGATGGCGTTGGAGCCCGGTGCCTGGAAGATACCGATGGCCACCGCCTGCTGGTTGTCGAGCAGCGAGCGCAGCGAGTACTCGGCCGCGCCGAGCTCAATGCGCGCCACATCGGAAAGATAGGTTACCTGGCCATCGGCGCCGGCCTTGACCACGATATCGCCGAACTCCTCCTCGGTGGTCAGGCGCCCCTGGGCATTGATCGAAATCAGGAAGTCGGAGGTCGTCGGCGTCGGCGGCGCACCGAGCTGCCCCGCCGAAACCTGCACGTTCTGCTCGCGAATCGCGGCGATGATGTCGCCCGCGGTGAGCCCGAGGGCGGCGGCACGATCGGGGTCGATCCACACCCGCATGGCATAGTCGCCGGCGCCGAACAGCATCGCCTGGCCTACCCCGGGCAGCCGTGCCAGCTCGTCGCGCACGTGCAGCGCCGCATAGTTGCGCAGGTAGGTGCTGTCGTAGCGGCCGTCGGGCGAGATCAGCTGCGGCACCATGGTCAGGTCGGGCGACTGCTTGTCGGTGGTCACGCCCTGGCGGCGCACCGCCTCGGGCAGCCGGGCCAGCGCCTGGCTGACCCGGTTCTGCACCTGGACCTGGGCCTCGTCCGGATCGGCCCCGGGGCGGAAGGTCAGCGTCATCGCCAGCACCCCATCGGAACCGGCCACCGACTTCATGTACATCAGATTCTCGACCCCGGTGATCGCCTCCTCGAGCGGCGTGGCCACCGTCTCGGCGATCTCCTTGGGGTTGGCGCCGGGATAGACCGCGCGCACCTGCACGGTGGGCGGCACCACGTCGGGGTACTCGCTGACCGGCAGCAGCGGGATGGTGATCGCCCCGGCGATGAATATCAGGATCGACAGCACCGCGGCGAAGATCGGCCGGTCGACGAAGAACTTGGCGAAATCCATGACAAGACTCCCTCCCGGCGCGGACAGCCAAGTCCGCGCCGAAGATCGTTCAGGGGTTTATAGCGGCTGTTATGTCACTGCCTGCGGTGAAGCCCTGGTGGTCAGCGCATGGCGGCCAGCTCGTTGCCACCCTCGGCCTGACCGCGCATGTCGACGCTCTCCGCTGCCACCGGCATGCCGGGGAAGAAGATCCTCTGAGCGCCATTCACGACCACCTGGTCCCCGGGTTCGAGACCGGCAGCAACGACACGCAGCCCATCGGCCATGCGCCCCAGTTGCACGTCGCGACGCATGGCGCGACCCTCCTCGTCGACCACGTAGACGTACTTGCGGTCCTGGTCGGTGAGCACCGCCTTGTCGTCGATCAGCAGGGAACCCTCCGCCTCCCCCGCGAGCAACTGCACGCGAGCGTACATGCCCGGGGCGAAGCGACCTTCGCTGTTGTCGAGCACGGCGCGGGTCAGGATGGTGCCGGCCTCGGCATCCAGGTGGTTGTCGACGAAGTCGACCTCGCCGCGGTAGGGAAAGCCCTCATCGGTCGCCAGCCCCACGCGCACCGGTATGCCGCCCAGACGGAAGCTGGAACGCTCGCCGCTGCGCGCCATGGCGTCGTAGTGCAGGTAGGCCTGCTCATTGCTGTGGAAATGCACGTGGACCTGGTCCAGGGCAACGATCCGGGTCAGCGGGGTGGCTTCGGAGACCAGGTTGCCAGGCGTCACCAGGGCGCGCCCGGTGCGTCCGGCGATCGGTGCGCGCACCTCGGTGAATTCCATGTTGAGCCGAGCCGTCTCGGCACTGGCCCGGGCGGCTAGGATATCGGCCTCGGCCGTGGCCGCCGCCGCCCGTCGCTGATCCAGCTCCTCGCGGGAGATCGAGCGACTCTGGGCCAGCGCCTCGGCCCTGGCGGCCTCGCTGCGGGCCAGCTCGGCTCGGGCCTGGGCCCGCTGAAGCTCGGCCTCGGCGCGTTCCAGCTCGGCGCGATAGGGGCGCGGGTCGATGGTGAACAGCACGTCGCCCTTCTCGACCTCCTGGCCTTCGGTGTAGTGAATGCTGTCGATATAGCCCGAGACGCGAGGGCGCAGGTCGACCGTTTCCACCGCCTCGATGCGGCCGGTGAATGCATCCCACAGCTCGACGTCCTCGACCAGCACCTGAGCGACGCTGACCTGCGGCGGTGGCGGGCCCTGCTGAGCCCCTTCTTCCTGGGCGCCATCCGCCAGGCTATCGCACCCCGTCAGAACGATGAGCCCAGCGACCATGGCGGTAACCATGAGCATTCGCCGGCCATCCCGATTCGCGAACATCTTGTGGACGTTCATGGATTATCCTCTCCCAATACCAAGTAGCAGTTAGCAGTGTCGTTATTCGTTCCGGCCAGTAACTCTCGCCTCAAGACTCATTTTCTTGATCCTTTTTCCCTGACATTTATTAATGTCGTTTGCCGATGTGATAAATCGACAACTGCGAACTTTGCCGAAGGCAACCATATAGTGCTAACGGGCACTTGATTAGTCGGTCCGACAGGGAAATACTGTCCCATTGGCGGGACAGTCACCGTGCAGCCTTCTCGTCTTCATTTCGCAGTGCTTATCTCTGACGCAGTGTTCCCTGACATTGCATGCACGGCACAGGACAATAACCATGCTGCAGGACCTCAACGACGCCCTGATTTTTGCCAAGGTCGTGGAACAAGGCAGTTTCAGCGCCGCCGCCAAGCAACTTCGTCTCGGCAAGACGACGGTCAGCCGCAAGGTGCAGGACCTGGAGCGACGCCTGGGTGCCCGATTGCTCAACCGCACCACCCGCAACCTGAGCCTGACCGAAGCCGGTGCCATCTACTTCGACTACTGCAACCGCATCGTCCGCGACCTGGGCGAGGCGGAAAAGGCCGTGCATCACCTCGAGGAGAGCCCCCGCGGCTGGCTCAGGGTTACCGCGCCCTTCACCATGTGCACCGAGTTCACCTCGGTGCTGATACGGGATTTCCGCCAACTGCATCCCCAGGTGCGCATCGAACTGGTGCTCTCCAACGAGCGTCTCGACCTGGTCGCCAATCAGATCGACGTGGCGCTGCGGGTCGGCCCGCTGCCGGATTCCAGCCTGGTGGCACGCCCCCTGGCCCGCTTTCGCTCGTTCGTCTATGCCAGCGAAACCTACCTCGCCCGTCATGGCGAACCCCGAACGCCATCGGACCTGGCCTCACACCCGGTCCTGGCCAAAGCCATGGACCAACGTGGCCAGCGCTACGTCTGGCAACTGCACAACAGCGCGAGCCAGGAAACCGTCGAGGTAGAAGTCGACCCGGTGGCCATTGCCAACGACCCCTTCGCCCTGCGCGGCATGCTCGTAGACGGGCAAGGCATCATGTTGGCCAACGAGTTCGTCGTTTGTCTCGGTGCGGAAGCCACGCGGCCACGGCGCATCCTGGAAGGCTGGGAGGGCCCCATGGTCGAAATGAATGCCGTGTTTCCCGGCGGCAGCCTGGTCTCGCCCAAGGTGCGCACCTTCGTCGACTTCGTGGTCGAGAGCATGCGGATCGAGAGCCTGTCGGCGCCCGAACCGTGGCAGCCACCGGTCTACACCGGCGCTTCGGCCGAGATCGCCGACGAGACGGCTTGAGCCGGTTGCCGGCGCGCTGCCTGCCGCTGCTCCGTCATGCGATATCGGGCAGTACCGCCTCGGCCTCGATCTCGATCAGCCACTCCGGTTCGGAAAGGCCACTGACGATCACCCAGGACGTTGCCGGTGGCGCCTGAGGAAAGCGCATGCGCAGCGCCTGCACCACGCCCTCCTGATCGTAGCGGGCAGGCTCGGCGATATAGATGCGCATCATCACCACGTGCGACAGGTCGCCTCCCAGCGTGGTGAGGATCGCTTCGATGTTGTCCAGCGCGGCGAAGGTCTGGCCCTCGAGGTCGGGGCCGACCAGGCACTCGTGGGCATCGACGCCAACCTGTCCCGAGAGATGCACGCGATAGCCCCCCTTCACCATCACGGCCTGGCTGAAACCGTACTGCAGCGTATTCGGCAGTCCACGCGGATTGATCACTTCCCGTTCCACCCCTTTCATACCCTCTCCTCTTGCTGTGGGTAGTACTTGCTCACGACTCCATGCCCAGTGCGCTGTCGCTGCGCTCGGCGTCCTCGTCGAGGTCCAGCCCCAGGAAGCCGCCGGACTGCCGACGCCACAGCGAGGCGTAGAGGCCATCCTGCGCCAGCAGTTCGCGGTGGGTACCGCTCTCGACGATTTCCCCTTCATCGATGACCACCAGGCGGTCGAGCATGGCGATGGTCGACAGCCGGTGGGCGATGGCGATCACCGACTTGCCCTCCATCAAGGTGTAGAGTTGCTCCTGAATAGCCGCCTCCACCTCGGAGTCGAGCGCCGAGGTGGCCTCGTCGAGCACCAGGATCGGCGCGTTCTTGAGCAGTACACGGGCGATGGCGATGCGCTGGCGCTGGCCGCCGGAGAGCTTGACGCCACGCTCGCCGACATGCGCATCCAGGCCGCGGCGACCCTCGAGGTCCACCAGTTCGTCGATGAATGTGTCGGCGTGGGCGCGGCGCACCGCCTCCCAGATCTCCTCTTCACTGGCGTCGGGGCTGCCATAGCGGATGTTGTCGCGCAGCGAGCGATGCAACAGCGAGGTGTCTTGGGTGACCATGCCGATCTTCTGTCGCAGTGACTCCTGGGTGACCCGGGAGATGTCCTGGCCATCGATCAGGATGCGCCCGCCCTCGAGATCGTAGAAACGCAGCAGCAGGTTGGCCAGGGTCGACTTGCCAGCCCCCGAGCGGCCGATTAGCCCCACCTTCTCGCCCGGGGCGATGTTCAAGGTGAGGCCATCGAATACCCGCTTCATCTCGCCGTCGGGGCGGGCATAGCCGAAGCGCAGCGCCTCGAAGCGGATCTCACCGCGAGGTACCGTGAGCTCACCGGCACCGGGCATGTCCTTGACCGCCGGTTCACGGGCGATGGTATTGATACCGTCCTGCACCGTACCGATGTTCTCGAACAGTCCCGCTACCTCCCACAGGATCCAGTTGGACATGAAGCGAATGCGCATCACCAGGGCGATGGCCACGGCGATGATGCCGAGCGACACGGCTTCCAGGTACCAGGCGCCGATGGCCACCGCCGCCACCCCGGCCAACAGAAACGAGTTGAGCAGGGTCAGGCTCACGGTGAGCCCCGTGGCCAGGCGCATCTGGCGATGCACGGTGACCATGAACTGCTCCATGGCGTCGCGGGCGTAGGCCTGCTCGCGCCGGGTGTCGGCAAACAGCTTGATGGTCTGGATGTTGCTGTAGCTGTCGACGATGCGTCCGGTCATTACCGCGCGGGCGTCGGCCTGCTGCATGGAGACCCGCCGCAAGCGCGGCACGAAGTACCACAGGATGGCCACGTAGCCGGCCAGCCACATCACCAGCGGCAGCATCAGCCAGGGTTCGGCCTGGCCCATCAGCAGCATGGCGCCGGCGAAATAGACCACCACGTAGACCATCAAGTCGAGCAGCTTGGTGACCGTCTCGCGGATCGCCAGGGCCGTCTGCATCACCTTCTGCGAGACGCGCCCGGCGAACTCGTCCTGATAGAAGGCCAGGCTCTGGCTGAGCATGTGGCGGTGCGCCAGCCAGCGGCCGATCATGGGATAGTTGCCGAAGATGCCCTGGTGCATCACCAACGACTGAAACAGGGTCAGCAACGGCAGGCCGACCGCCACCAATGCCGCCATGCCGGCCAGACGCCAGCCATACTCGGCGAAGAACCCCTCGCGCTCGGCATCCGAGAGCCAGTCCACCAGGTCGCCCATGTAGCTGAAGAACACCACCTCGGCGGCCGAGACCAGCGCCGTGAACAAGGCCAGTGCCGCCAGCAGCGGCAACAACGGGCGCGAGAAGTGCAGGATGAAAGCGGCGAGGCCGCGCGGCGGTGTCGCGGTCTGCCCCGAGGGGTAAGGGTCCACCAGCGTCTCGAAGTAGCGGAACATGACAACTCCATCGTCAAGAAAACTTAGGAAGCAAGTATTCTGGAGCTCTTGTACTTGCTCCAGACTTACTGACAGGATGCAGGCTAAAACCTAAACTTAGATTGAGGTCAAGAAGGACGCTGGGAAATTTCGGCAAAAGCGAATTGAAAACCATACGAGCCTCCCCGAGGAATGCAAAATCAAACTTGGTGATTTCAACCATCAGCAATTTTTATAAATAAGTTCGGGTTCAGAAGGATGTTTGTCATGCCTTGCCATATTGCTGATGAAGCGCTAAAAACATCTCCCCAGTCGAAGTCGAGGAGACGGAAGATGCCGGCCCACCTCCAGCGCGACCTCAGCGTCGGCGAAGTCGCGAAACGCAGCGGCCTGGCGGTTTCCGCCATTCACTTCTACGAAGCCAAGGGGCTGATCAAGAGCCGCCGCAACGCCGGCAATCAACGCCGCTTCACTCGCGACGTACTGCGTCGCGTGGCGATCATCAAGGTCGCCCAGCGTACCGGCATCAGCCTGGCCGAGATTCGTACCGCCTTCGATACCCTGCCGGATTTCCGGGCGCCTACCGCCGCCGACTGGCAGCGTCTCTCGGCGAGCTGGCGGCACACCCTGGACGAACGGATCGCCCGCCTCGTCCAGCTGCGCGACCAGTTGGACCACTGTATCGGCTGCGGCTGCCTGTCGATGGGGGATTGCCCGCTGCGCAATCCCGAAGACGAACTAGCCGCCGAGGGTTCGGGGCCGCGCTTGCTCGACCCCGATTGATTGGCCGCTATTCGGCTCCATCGGCTCGGCACCGTTTAACCGCTCGTTAACCGTTCAGATACGTTTTCATTGGGAGCTGCTATCTTGGGGGAAGCCCAAGGAGAGCTACCATGCACGATTCACTCGTCCTCTACACCAACCCCATGTCACGCGGGCGCATCGCCCGTTGGATACTGGAGGAGGTAGGCGCGCCCTACCACACCGAAATCGTCGAGTTCGGCCCCACCATGAAGTCGCCCCATTACCTGGCCATCAACCCGATGGGCAAGGTGCCGGCGATACGCCACGGCGAGACTGTCGTGACCGAGTGTGCCGCCATCTGCGCCTACCTGGCCGATGCCTTTCCAAGAGCCGCCCTCGCCCCGCCACCAGCCGAGCGCGGCGCCTACTATCGATGGCTGTTTTTCGCAGCCGGTCCGCTAGAGGCTGCCATCACGGATCGCGACCTGGGCATGGAACCCAACATCACGCAGCAGGGCAGAGTGGGCTACGGTAGCATCGAGGCGGTGCTGGAAACTCTCGAAGTCGCCGTCAGCGCTCACGAGTTCATTGCCGGCCCCCACTTTACCGCAGCCGACGTCTACCTCGGTTCCCATATAGGCTGGGGGCTTCAGTTCGGCAGCCTGGAATTCTGCCCCGCCTTTATCGATTACTGGGCACGGGTCAGCGATCGTGAGGCTTATCGGCGTGCCACTGCGCTGGACGACCAGGCGGCCCAGCTCTAGCTTTCGGCATGGCGCGTCAGCGCCTGGCACGCGCTCTTTCAGGTCAAGTCACTGCTCGTAGGGCTTAGCCCACAAGTCGTCGGGCTGATGCCGGCTCAATATCTCCTCCGCCTCGGGCTTCGATTCGTCCGGCACGATCACCTTGACCTGATGGGCCTCCTTGTCAAAGTGGAGCTTCTCGCGTGGAAAATTCTTCGAGATGAGCTCGTCGTAGGCATTGGTCGCCTTCATGAGGTCGTGATAGGTCGCCGTTACGGTCAGGGTCATACGTCCTCCTTCCTTTGATCGTCTCGCTGAACACGACGGCACCCCGTGCGGGATGTCCTTTGCCTCCCTCAGTATAGTGAATGGTTCTCGTCGTCCAGCTTCAGCCGGCAAGGGGTCTTTTCACGCTCTTTCCCGCTCAGGAGGGATCGGTCTCGACCAGCACCCAATCATTGTCGGTAAGCGGCTCGGCACCCTGGGGCGTGACCCGCACGGTATCGCTGAGCCCAATGCCCCACTGACCCGGGATACGCAGGCAGAGCGGCAGGTGAAAGACCATGTCGGCCTCGAACTGTCGTTGCTGCCCGCGGGCGATGTAGCCACTGCCCTCGACCCAACTGGGCGGGAACTGAGCGCCGACGGCGTAGCCGAACACGCCCGAGAAGAACACCCGTTCGGCATGCGGCTCGAGTACGGCCTCGGCAGCCCGGGCAGCCTCGTCGAAGCTGTTGCCGGGCCGCATCGCGGTGCCGATGGCATCGAAAAGGTCGCGGCACACATTGCCCAGGACCCGCATCTCGGGGCTGGCCCGGCCCGCCACGACGGTCTTCATCATCGGTGCGGTATAGCGCCGGTAGGCGGCACCGAACTCGAGGAATACCGGCTCGCCCGGGGCAATGCGGTAACGCTGATGATTGAGGTGGATGACGCTGATACGTCGGCCAGTCGTCACGATGGGCTGCATGCTCATGAACTCGCTACCGGCCGCCAGCATGGCGCGCGCGCCTTCCGCGGCCACATCGCCGTCGGTCATACCGGCGGCGATGACCCGCGTGGCCGCCTTGAGCCCCAGCGAAGCTATCCGGGCGCTCTCGCGCAGGCAGGCAAGCTCCGCCTCACTCTTGACGATGCGAATGCGGTCGAGCAGCTCGCCGCCATCGTCGCGAAAGCGCTCGACTCCCAGGCGCACCTGCAATTCGCGCAGCACGCCGTGGCGCAAACCCGCACCGTAGAGATCCAGGCCGATGGCACGAAATGGGGCCAGGGTCTCGGCCAAGGGCTCGATCACTTCGCCAATGCCCTCCCAGCGATATCCCAGCAGCTCATCGACCCGCGCGGTGACCACGGCTGGCCCGGTCTCGATGGAAGGCACCTGCAATATCAGCCGCTCGGTCGAGCAGACGAGGCAAGTGTGTACCGACACCTCGAAGGTGTTATAGCCGGTCAGATAGTAGATGTCGGCGGGGTCCGTCAGTAGCAGAGCATCCAGGCCGGCAGATTGCATGGCGCCGCGCACGCGGGCCAGGCGGGCATCGAATTCGCTTGCGGGAAAGGCCAGCTCACTGGCCTCGAGCTGTGCCGCCAAGGCGTGGCGGTACTGGTGGTGATCCATGGCGCGGCTCCGGCGATGGCGAGAATTCTCTGAGCAGTGTAGTCATGACTCGCAGCACGTCAGCCGCCATCGAAGCGAAATAGGGCTGTTCCAGGACAGGCCGGTTTCGTAGAATCCAGCCTCGTATCCGATGCAACAGGACAACGTTATGGGCAGGGCCTTTCAGAACCGCAAGGAATCCATGGCCAAGACGGCCGCCGCCAAGACCAAGGTGTACAGCAAGTACGGTCGCGAGATCTATGTCTGCGCCAAGCAGGGCGGCACCGACCCCAACGGCAACCTGACGCTGCGCGGCCTGATAGAGCGTGCCAAGAAGGATCAGGTGCCCAGCCACGTGATCGAAAAAGCGCTGGACAAGGCCAGCGGCGTGGGCGGCGAGGACTACTCAGTGGCCCGCTACGAAGGTTTCGGCCCAGGCAACTGCATGGTTATCGTCGACTGTCTGACCGACAACCCCAATCGTACCTTCGGCGACGTTCGCGCCTGCTTCAACAAGGCCAAGAGCAAGCTCGGCACCCCGGGTAGCGTCAGTCACATGTTCGATCACTGCGCCATTCTCTCCTTTGCCGGCAGTGATGAAGAAGCCGTGCTGGAAACGCTGATGGAGGCCGATGTCGATGTCACCGACATCGAGAACGAAGAGGGTCGCATCACCGTCTTCGCCCCGCATACGGAGTATGCCAAGACCAAGCAGGCGCTGATCGATACCTTCGGCGAGATAGAGTTCGAGGTCGACGAGATTCAGTTCGTGCCTCAGACCACGGCCCCTGTCGAGGGCGATGATATCGCCATGTTCGAGAAGCTGATCGACGCCCTCAACGACTTGGATGACGTGCAGAACGTCTTCCACAACGCCGAAATCGACCCCTAGCACACGACAGCGCGCCGGCCCGATTGGGCGCGGCGCAACTGTCAGGTCTCTTCAAGGCGGGTTTCAAGCACCACGTGGCGGTGTGGAACCGCTATCGCCAGGCTTCGAGCCGGAACCCGGTGCATGTGAGGTGCTGGACCCCGAAGTTCCCGTTCCAGCGCCACTGCCCGAGGCGGTGGAACCGCTGACGCCAGTTCCACCCTTGCTTGCCGCCGATTCACGTCCGGTACTCGCGCCGGTCCCGGTGGAGGCCGAACCGGCCTTGGCATAACGCTCCTCGCTCGAAGGGTTCTCCACGTAGCTTGAGGCGTTCGACGACTGTGCCGAACGGGCCTCCTCCTTCACCCGCTCCGCAGTTTCATGGATCTTTTCCTCGGCTCGCTCGAGCTGTTCCCGCCCCGCTTCCTCGGCACGCTGCATGGCCCGATCACGCATCTCGCCCAAGTGACGATTCTCGGTGCGAGTCGGCGAGAACAGACTGCCAAGCACGGCGCCCATTGCTACCCCGAGGGCGCCAGCCACCAGCGGGTGGTCCTGGACGAAGTGGCTGGTCTGGGCCCCGGCATCGCGTGCGCGATGGGTGACGGACTGCATGGCGGACTGCTGGCGATCGCGCAGATGCGAGGTGCGATCACGCATCTGCCCCCCCATGTGCTGAGCGCGCTCTCGCACTTTCTCGCTGGCATGCTGGGCGCGATCCTTCACGCTGCCGGCCATCTGTTGCGCCTTCCGCGTCATGCCACCGCCACGGCCGCGCTCATCCGAACCATGCTGCGGCGTGGCGCCCAGTGCAGCGGGATCGTGCCCCAGCGTCGTGGTACCGGCACCGCTGACGGTACTGCCACTGCCCGGCATATCGTCGCCGTCAGGCATTCTCGTGACAGGCATCGTGGCACCGGGATAGCCTCCCGCGCGGTACTCCTGATCGTCGTAGTCATGGCTGGAGCGGCGCTGTGCCAGCAACAGCCAGCCCAGGCCAATGCCAGTCACCATGACAGGCAACGGGTTCTCTCGGATCGTTCTGCCCAGCGCGGACACGGCATTTTCCGCACCGCCATGACGAAGGTAATCGTAGGTAGTATTCATAAGCTTTTGGGGAGAGAATCTCTCTTCGATTTCGTGAAGGGTCTCATCCAGACGCGCTCGCGTCTGATGAATCTCGTGTTCGATCTCGTCCGAGGTGCGCCGGCCATGCTGGCTCATCTCAACTCCTCCTTGACCACCTCTTCATGCTCCTGGGTCAATGCCTTGTCGCGCCGCAGGCTGGCCATGGTGCGTGTCGGCATCAGGTTTTCCTGCTTGAGCTTCTTGCGCCCTGCCTGAAGCATGATCAGACCGATCACTACCACGACTCCGCCGACAATGAGGGCAGAGAGCCAGGGAGTGGTCTCGGGAGGAAGGACGGTATCGAGGCCGAAGACCGCTGCGGCCAGCAATACTAGAAAGCCGCTCAGGAGAACGGCACCGGCAATGGCGATCGATGCCAGTGCACCCATCGCCTGGCTGGTCTTCTCGCCCATCTCGGCTTTGGCAAGCTCGGTCTCCTTGCGCACCAGCGAGGAGACTTCACGTGCCAGGTTGGAGAAGAGAGAACCTATCGAAGACTCTCCCGTACGTACTCTGTTTTCCGCTTCCATGAGGTGTCGCCTCCTTTGCAACTCTTGGCAAAGCATCACTCAACGAAGACAACGCCTTCGTCTCACATGCTGCGACTGCTAGGTAGGTCACTCTGACCGGAACTGCGCATGAAGCGAGACAACATGAAACCAGCGGCAATCGCCCCGCCCATGAACAGCGCCGGATGCTGGCGACTGTAGTGACGAGTCTGTTCCATCAGCGCCTCCAGGTCGCGTTCACGCAGATTGCGTGAAAAGGCATCGGAACGCTTTGCCAACTCATTGACGCAACCGGAAAAGTAAGGCTGCTCCTGACGCTCGAACTCGTCGGCCATCTTGTGCAGCACCGTGGTTACCCTTTCGGCCTGATCGGCCGCTGCCGACTTCTGTCGATCGAGCAGACTCTCGGCCTGCTGACGTGCGGCATCGCGCAACTCGTTGCGAGTCTCCTCCGCCTGCTGGCGGAGTTCGTCGCGATCGAGGCCATGCCGGTCATTGCTGTTGCCAGCGCTTGCTTCCGAACTCGCGCGGCTTTGGGTATCGCTCATTCGCCACCTCCATGTATTGCTGTGTCACCATTTCTCCGAAAGGGAGCACCATGCAACCAGTCCAATCGAGACTCGAAACTTGGCTGACACTCGCAAAATAGTACTCGTGGGAGGACTGTCAATTGGTATCGGAGCGGCTCACGCCAGGCTTCACACTGGCGCAATGAGCGGTCAATAAATGTTACCTTTCTACCGCAGGCGGCAACATACGAAGGGTGATGCAGGCATCATTGCTCGCCCTCGGAGGGCACCAGCCCATCGAGCAATTCACGGATCTCGTCGGCATCCAGGGTCTCGCGCTCCTCGAGCGCCCTGGCCAGGGTATCCAGCGCCTCGCGATGCGTCTCAAGCAGCTTGCGCCCATGCGCTTCTTGCTCGATCAGCAGACGCCGCACTTCCTCATCGACCAGGCCTGCCATGGCCTCGCTATGCTCACGAGCCTGAGCCATCTCCTTGCCCAGGAAGACGTGCTCATGGCTTTCCGAGAACATGGCCGGCCCGATCCGCTCGCTCATGCCCCAGCGACCGACCATGCGACGCGCCAGACGGGTCGCCTGCTCGATGTCGTTCTCGGCGCCACTAGTGACCTCGCCGAACACGATCGACTCGGCCAGGCGGCCGCCGAACATCACTGTGATGCGATCACGCAGGTAGGCCTCGCCCAGGTTGTAGCGCTCTTCATCGGGGACCTGTGCCGTTACTCCAAGCGCCCTGCCGCGAGGCAGCACGGTGACCTTCTCCAGCGGGTCGGCCCTGGGCAGCAAGTAGGCCAGCAGGGCATGTCCCGATTCGTGATAGGCCACCATGTGACGTTCATGCTCGGCCAGCCCCACGTCCTTGGTCTCGCCCAGCAGCAGCCGGTCACGCGCATCGGCAAAGCAGGCCCAATCGACTTCGTCCTGGTCCCGCCGACCGGCGAACAGCGCCGCTTCGTTGGCCAGGTTGGCAAGATCGGCGCCGGAGAAACCGATAGTGATTTCGGCCAGCCGGGCCAGGTCGACGTCGTGGGCCAGCGGCATCTTGCGGGTATGCACCTCGAGAATGCGGCGACGCGCCTCGCGATGCGGATTCTCCAACGTGATCTTGCGGTCGAAGCGGCCGGGGCGCAGCAGCGCCGAGTCGAGCACATCGGGCCGATTGGTAGCGGCCAGCACAACGACCGACTCCTCGTTCTCGAAACCGTCCATCTCGGCGAGAATCTGGTTGAGGGTCTGCTCGCGCTCGTCATGTCCGCCGCCCATGCCGGCCCCGCGCGAACGGCCGATGGAGTCGAGCTCGTCGATGAAAACCACCGAGGGTGCCTGCTCCTTGGCCTGCCTGAACAGGTCGCGTACCCGCGAGGCCCCCACGCCGACGAACATCTCGATGAACTCGGAGCCGCTGATGCTGAAGAACGGCACCTCGGCCTCGCCTGCCACGGCACGCGCCAACAGCGTCTTGCCCGTGCCCGGCGGGCCCATCATCAGTATTCCTCGAGGGATTTGGGCGCCCAGGGCGTGAAAGCGGTCGGGCTCCTTGAGAAAGTCGATCACCTCGGTGATCTCCTGCTTGGCATTTTCGGAGCCCGCCACGTCGGTCAGCCGTACCCGGCTCTCCTCGCTGCGGATCTGGCGCGCACCGGACTTGCCCATGCTGAACAGGCCGCCGCCTCCCGACATGGCGCGCTGCTGCATGCGACCCCAGAACCAGAACAGCAGGCCGAGAATGAGGATCCACGGCAGCGCCCCCAGCAGCACGCGCTGCCACCAAGGCGGATCGACAGGCTCGGCGGCAACATGTACACCGTTGGCTTCCAATCGCTCGAGCAGCCGGGAGTCCTCGACGTCGGGCCGGGTGGTCTCGAAGCTTTCGACCGGCTCGTCATCGCGCGCCTCTTGCCCAGCCTCGCTGAAGCGCCCCTCAACCGCTTGGCCGCGCAGCGTGACCGCCTCGACGTGGCCCTCCTGCACGGCTTCGAGAAATTCACTGTAGGTCAGCTCGACCTGGGCGCGCTGCTCAGTATTCTCCAGATAGTTGAAGACCAGGAAAATGGCGATGGCGAACCATAGGAACAACAGCCACTGGGGCCGTTGCCGGTGAGACGGGGAGTGGTTGGGCTGCATGTCCAGCGGCGAACGCCCCCCGGTCGAGGCCTTCGATGGTTTCTGTGGGTCAGAAGTCATAGCCACACCATGGTAAGCCAGAGCTGACTCTGCAAGTCGCCCCTGCAGAAACGACCGAAGGGGCAGGCGGACGGGCTAGTCGGGCCGGGTGAAAGCCCGGTAGGCCTCCCATACGTCGGCCACGCTTGCCTCGAAGAGGCGCTCGCCGTGTTCCACGCTGGCCAGGCTCGGGTCCGAGCCCATGCGGCCGTCGGGGAAGCGGCGGCGGAACTCGTCGGCGTCGCACCGGGCGCTGCCGCGAGGAGCGATACGCGGCGACATGGCGACCTGCTTGATCGCCTCGGGGCGGGCGAACCAGGAGAGCGCCACCTCCGAGGCGGTGGCATGAGTACCCTCGGCATCGCCGTAGAGCGATTCGGCCAGCTCGCGCACCCTTGGGCCAGCGAACCAGTTGTTGGTGGTGAGGTGCAGCTCACCGGCAGGCTGGGGGCCGAAGCGCATGCTGCGCTCGGTGTAGATCTCGGCGAAAGCCGCGCTCAAGCTACCGATGTTACCGCCATGACCGTTGAGGAAGAACACATGGGTGAAACCGTGGCGAGCGAGCGACGTTACGGTATCCCGCAGCACGGCAATCAGCGTGCTGGGGCGCAGGCTGATGGTGCCGGGAAACGCCAGGTGGTGCTGGGCCATGCCCAGGTTCTGGGTCGGCGCCACCAGCACCCCGTGACGCTCGCCTATTTCCCAGGCGACCGTCTCGGGGCAGATGGCGTCGGTACCCACCAGGCCGTTGGGGCCATGCTGCTCGGTGGAGCCGATCGGCACGATGATGCCGGTTTCGCGCTGCAGGTAGGTCTCGACCTCCTGCCAGGTAGCGTGCTGCAGTCGCATATCGCCTCCTCGAGATCAGCCTTGTGCACCGCTGCGATCGCAGCCCATCACGCCCGCCTTGGCCCAGCTCTCGCCGTCCACTTCGCTGAAGAACACCTGCACGCTCTGCTCGGAGACGCCGTAGGTCTCGACGAAGGCTTCGGTGATACGGCGTGCCAACTCGCGCTTCTGCGCCAGTTCACGCGGGAACTGCTGGATGGTCACGATGGGCATGTCGGCTCCTGTCATGGCGGGTCATGGAAAGCCTCCATGGTCGACCCAACGGGACTTTCCCGCAACCACATGACCGCCTGCACGCCCGACGGCACCGCTACACCTAGGTGGACGGATCGCTGTACTCCATGCGCGACCACAGGCTGCCCTGCAGCAGGTCGCAGCCTTGTTCGCGCAGGAAGTCGACCTGCTGGCGCGAGCAGACCCCGCTGGCCGCCACATGCACGCCCAGCTCGTGTGCCATGCTGATGACAGAGCGGATGATGGCCTGTCGGCGAGGGTTATCGAGACAATCGTCGATGAACAGCGCATCGAGCTTCAGTGTATCGATAGGGAACAGACTCAGGTGGCCAAGGATGGAGTGACCTCTGCCGAAGCCGTCGATGGAGAGCCGCACGCCGATCGCCTTTAGCCGTTCGAGCACCTTACAGGCGTGATCGGGGTCCTGCATCAGCCCGCCTTCGGTCAGCTCGATCTCGAGCAGCCCCGCCGGCAGGCTGCTCTCCTCGAGCGCGGCGCGAACACTTTCGACCAGCACGTTGCCCACCAGCCCCTCCGCCGGCACGCCGACCACCACCCGCAATCCGGAACCGGCCTCGTACCATGACCGCGCATGCCGGCATGCGCTGGCCAGCACCCAAGGGCAGATTTCACACAGCTGGTCGTTCTCGCGGGCAGCAGGCAGCCACTGCGCTGCCTCCAGCACACCGAAGCGAGGCGAGCACCAGCGGGGCTGGGCCGACACCGCCACGACCTGCCCACTGCGTGCGCATAGCAAGGGGCGATAGCGAAGCTCCATTTCACCGCGTGCCAGGGCACCGCTCAGCTCACAGCGCAGCGCGATGCGGTCGGGGCCATCATCGAGCAGGTCCTGCGAGAAGACGCAATACTGCATGCTCCCCCTGGCCTGTGCCCGGCGCCGAGCCAGGTTGGCGTGACGCATCAGCTCGGTAACCGTGCCGCCATGGTCGGGATACAGCGCAAGCCCGATGCAACAGCTGGCGAAGAGGGTTCTCCCGGAAAGCTCGATGGGCTGGCGGGTGCGCTCCAGCAGCCGTTCGATGATGGGGATGACTGTCTCCAGGGTCGTCACGTCGGCCAGTACCGCCATTACCTCATCGCTGTCGAGCCGGCTGACGCTGCCCTTATGGTCGATGACACCGATGACGCGTTGCGCCACCAGGCGCAGGCAAGCATCGCCCATGGACCTGCCCAGCGAATGGTTGATCTCCTTCAAGCGATCGATATCGATGTGCACAACGGCGACTTTGGTGCCTTGCTCGGCAGCACGTGCGAGCAAAGACGCCAGTAGCTGCTCGGCGTGGCGGCGTGTCGCCAGGCCGGTGACTTCATCATGACAAGACTGGCTGACCGGATCCTGGGATCGGCTCTGGATGGCAAGCTGGCGCATGAGACTCCCTTCCCCGCGGATGCAACACTTTTATTCGTAAAGGTTGAATCAACTAATACCGATTAACTCTCTGAACTCACGCCAGGTCGTTGTCGTTATCATCTTGCTCTGTCCAGATATCATGCGGAACGCTTTCAGTCAAAAGGGATTTTGTAAGTTCTTTAGAACGTATTTTAGTTATTTCTGCAGTGCCATCGGCCATTCGTAATTCAAGAACGGCGTTCCCTTCATTACTCAACCATGCCGCCCTGTAACATACTGAAACGGCGAATTTCTTTTCCACAGGCTAGTTTCAATAACAGGAGTTTTGAATATTGCTGAAACCGCTCAGTGTCTAAGGAAGGAGACAGATCATGCCAGCCAAATCAGAAGCCCAGCAGATGGCAGCCGGAGCCGCCCTTGCCGCCAAGCGCGGAGAGAAAAAGGTCAGTGAACTCGAAGGCGCGTCGAAGCAGATGTACGAGTCGATGGATGAAAAGGAACTCGAGAAGATGGCTTCCACCAGCCAGAAGGACAAGCCTACCCATAATCGCAAGTCGTGAGCCCGTCGCCTGTATTGACCGCTCCCGGCAAATGGCGTCTAGGCTTTAGTTGTTTCAGGCCATTCAGCCTATGCCAGTGTGCCAGGGAGACTTGCGATGCAGGAACGCGACGTGGATGTTGCCGTGATCGGGGCCGGCACGGCCGGCCTGAGTGCCTGGCAATCGGCCAGGCAGTACCATGATCAGGTAGTGCTCATCGAGGGCGGCGAGCCCGGAACCACCTGTGCCCGGGTAGGCTGCATGCCCTCCAAGCTGCTGATCGCTGCTGCCGAATCGGCCCATCAGGCCCACGAGGCCGCTGGCTTCGGCATCGAGATCGGAAGCATCGAGGTAAACGGGCAGGACGTCATGGCCCGCGTCAGGCGTCAGCGGGATGCCTTCGTCGCGAGCGTGCTCGACTCCATGCAGCGCATCGAGCCCGACAATCGCATCCTGGGCCACGCCCGCTTCGAGGATCCCCATACGCTACGCGTCGGCGACGATCTGCGCCTGCGCGCCCGGGCTATCGTCCTCGCGACCGGCTCACGCCCCCACTCCCCCAAAGCCTTCGCTCCGGCCGGTGATCGTCTGGTCGACAGCGACGCCCTCTTCGAATGGGAAGACCTGCCCGAATCGGTGGCCGTGTTCGGCCCCGGTATCGTCGGCCTGGAACTCGGCCAGGCACTCGCCCGCCTGGGCGTGCGCCTGCGCATGTTCGGCAAGAGCGGTTCACTCGGCCCCTTCCAGGACCCGTCGCTGCGCGACTACGCCGAGCGTACCTTCAATGGCGAGTTCTACCTCGACCCAGCGGCTCAGGTCGAGGCCATCGAGCGCGACGGAAACCAGGTGGCGGTCCGTTTCCTCGAGCGCGACAGCGGCCGGCCCCTGACCGAGCGCTTCGACTACCTGCTGGCTGCTACCGGGCGCCGTCCCAACCTCGACCATCTCGATCTACAGAATGCCGGCCTGCGGCTGGACGACAAGGGCGTTCCCGACTACAACCGCTTCACCATGCAGTGCCGCCAGGCCGATGATGCAGGCGCAGGCAGCCATATCTTCATCGCCGGAGACGCCAGCCAGGAGTTGCCGCTGCTGCACGAAGCGAACCAGCAGGGCCGCATCGCCGGACACAACGCCGGCCGCTACCCCGAGCGCCGCGCTGGCCATCGCAGCACGCGGTTGTCGATTGCCTTCACCGACCCGCAGATGGCCACGGTGGGGCTTAGTCGCGACGAAGCGGCACAGCGTTTCGGCTGCGATGGCGTCGCCGAGGGGGAGGCCACCTTCGAGGATCAGGGCCGTGCCGTGGTGATGCGTCAAAACCGCGGCCTGATGCGCCTGTATGCCGAGCACGGTTCCGGCCAATTCCTCGGTGCCGAACTGTTCGGCCCTCGCGTGGAGCATATCGCTCACCTGCTGGCCTGGTCGCTGGAGCAGAAGATGGGGGTCGAGCGCATGCTGGAGATGCCTTTCTACCACCCGGTGCTGGAGGAGGGCCTGCGCAGCGCCCTGCGCGACCTCAACAGCGCGCTGCTGCAGGGCCCGGCCATGACCGAGCGGTGCTTGGAATACGGCCCCGGCGGATGAACGCCTCTCTTGCTCCGGATCACCCGGAAGCATAAATCCAGCGGGCTCGCCCTGCCTCCTTGGCACGGTAGAGCGCCTGATCCGTGCGGCTGTAGATCTGGTTGGCGCTGGCTGCACGCCGCTTGTCCACGAGGCAGAGACCGGCAGAGACGGAGACGTTTGCGTGAGGCCCGGCGGGCGCCGGCTCGCCCATGGCTTCGATGGCAGCCAGCAATTGGTCGGCCATTTCTGCAGCCTGCTCGAAAGTATCGGTGCGATACACCACGCCGAACTCCTCGCCTCCGAGACGGAACACCACATCCTCTCCGCGGGAAAAGACCTGAATGGTGACGTCGGCGAGACGCTTCAGCAGTTCGTCCCCCTGGGGATGGCCGTAGCGGTCGTTGTAGGCCTTGAAGCGGTCGACGTCGAACAGCAGGAAGGCCAGCGGACGATTATCGTCATCGCGCCGGGACAGTTCGCGCTCGAGCACCTCGATAAAGGTACGGCGGTTGTACAGCCCCGTCAGCGGATCGTGACTGGCCAGTTCGTTGAGCTGCACGCTGACGGCACGCAGCATGGAGATCGCCTGCTTGCGATGGTGCACGTAGAGCGCCATGACCGCCGCCTGGAACAGCATCACTACGGTGATGGTCAAGGCCCCGTCGAGCAGCATGGCGTTATCGCCCAGGTCGGGACCGAAGCCCGAGGACAGCAGGAGGTTCAGCCCTGCCGTCATCAAGAGCGTACCGGCCAGCCCACGGCGGATGTCGTCGAGCAGCAGAAAGGCCAGCGCAGGATAGATCAAGGGCAACGTCATCGTTAGTGGGTTCTCGGCCCTGACGATCGAGAGTCCCATCAGGCAAGCGAAGAGAAATGCATGGGTGACGTGCGCCGCCCGGGAGACCGATAACCCCATGCGCAGCCCGACGATGACGCCGAGCGCTATCAATAACCCCGTGATGTCGATGATCAAGCGGCCAGGTGAGGACTCCAGCACGCCCAGCATGATCAATATCAGAAACAACGACCAGATCAGGACGCTCGCGCTCTGCACCAGGTTGAGCAAGGTGATGCGCAGGTAATCGGGACAGCTTTCGGCAGTGCGCCCACCCGAGGTCATCAGGTCGCGCCAGATGCGCTTGAGAAGCCCACTTACTCCCTTCGGCGGGCCGTCATCGGCTGGGGAAAGATGCTTCTCCACCAGGATCCGCTCTGGCTCGTTCATTCACACCTCGCCCATCACGTTTTGCCATACCGGCCTGCGCTCCAACGGACGAGGCCAGGCACAGCGTAACGTAATGAAGCGTTTACAGGTTAATTAACATGAGACTGACAAGGCATCGCATGAGCAGGGAAACCCCGGCTCACTCCTCGAACGCCGAGAGCGCCCGCTCGCAGCCCATGCCGACCTGCTCGCCACCGCCCGGGTCGACCCACGGCAGAATCGCCAAGGGTGGTGCCACGATGGCGCCCAGTAACGAAAGGGCACCACGCGCGATCAATTCCTCGGTGACGACGTTCACTTCCGGATCGCGCAGCGAGCCCTTCAGCTCCACCGGCGAATTGCCGGTGAACAGGGTGGGATCGAGGTTGTGACCCTGAAAAGCCATATCCATCTTCTCTGTTTCCAGATTGATGGCTCCGGCCCCTTCGAAGTGGGCGATCTCGGTGGCCATGAAGAAGTTCTCCAGGTCGGCCAGGCCATCCTCGGCCACGAAGCGCACATAGGTGCACTCCAGCTGTACCTGTTCCTCCCCAGCGAGTGCCGCCACCAGCGCATTGGCCACGTTGAGCGGCAGCAACTCGGCGGCGATGATGTCCAGCCAACCCTGGGACATCGCCAGCTCCAACTCCCCATCGAGCCCAGCCATGACCTCGTGCATGGAGCTCCCGTGATAACGGAAGTCGCCGTGGCCGCCGAATACGCCCAGTGTATCCCGCGCTACGTCGGGTAGCTCGGCCTCGTCGAGTAGTGCCTTGAGATTGATCTGGTTGAGGGCCAGCTGCAAGACGCCTTCGATGGCCGCCTGCCGGGCATCCAGCCGCCAACTGGCACGTACCTCGCCGCCGCCGAGCCCCACCTGCAGCGGATCGACCGTCATCACGCCCTGTTCCAGATCCAGCGAGAGTGCCAGGCTCTCGAACGGCACGTGCTTTGCCTGCACGTCGGCCGCCTCGTAGTCCAGCACGATGTCGGTATTGCGCAGCGCTTCCAAGTTCCATTCACGATCGGGGAACAATACCTCTGCACGCCGTTCCTCCGTTTCCCACTGCTGTTGCTCGGGCGAAGCCGTCTCGCCCGCCCCCGTCTCAGGCGACATGCCCAGCATCGGCAGCAGATCGTCCGCCTCGAGCTGTTGCGATTTGAGAGTCGCCCATAGCGTCGGCCGCTCGCCGAAGCGAATGCGCACGTCGCCGGCCACGTCGCTGTCGCCGAAACTACCTTCGAGGCCGTCGATCTCGAGCTGGTCCTTCCGGTAGCGCAGGTAGCCGCTGACCCGATAAGGCGGCAGCTCGGGCAGGCCGATGCCGGTCAGGTCGGTGAGTTCGGCCGGGCTGGGCCCCTCGAGGCGGGCACTACCCTCCAGCGATTCGAGGGCGAAGGGCTGCACAGCGCTACCATCGATCCATAGCCGGGTATCGCCACTGGCCAGTTCGCCGGTGACCGGATAGGGCTTATCAAGAGCGGTGAGGTCCAGCAACGGTCCTACCAGCAGATCGAAGGCAAACGGTTCCTGCTCGTAGCTACCCTCACCGACCAGGTGCACCCGCTGCCCTTCCACGCCCTCGGTGCGGGTGTCGGCGGTAAACGAAAGCGCCAAGCCCCAGTGCGGGGCGCGATAGTCCAGCGCGGTGTTCTCGAACAACAGCCCACCGTCGACCACGCGAGTGTTGAGGTTGCCGTTAAGCGTGCCCAACGGACCGAACCCGAGCGGTGAGAGCGCCGCGGTCAGGTCGATGCGGTCAAGTTGCGCCTGCAGGTCGGCCACCAGGCGCTCTTCGTCGACCTCGAGCCAGCCCTGAAGGCTCAACGAGCGTGGCGACTCTTCGTCGAGCTGCTGGTGCGTCTGCAAGCGGGCAATGGAGAGCCGCCCCTCTTCGAGGGTCGCCTCGAGGGCCAGGTCATGCAGGGTCTGGCCGGCATAATGCAACTGCCCGAGCGCCAGGTCGAACTCGCCTTCGAACGCCTCCAAGCCCTGCAGCACCTGGACCACGTGCCGATCCCACGCCCATTCCTGCTGCGCTTCTTCCTGCCGCGGCGCGGCGCGCGCCTGCTCTTCCTCGAACAGCCCCCAGCGGTCGAGATCGAGCACATCTCCCTCGAGTTCGGCGGCGAGCCAAGGGGAATCGCGCCCCAGGTCGAATTCCAGGCTACCTTCCAGGCGGCTTTCGCCGATGCTCGCCTCGAGTCCATCGATACCGCCTCGCCACGCATTCACGTCGAGGCGCAACAACCCCTCGAACGCCACGCTGTCATCCTGTAGCCGGCCCTCGCCCTGCACAGCCAGGCGCTGGCCCCCAGCGGCCCCGTTGGCACCGGCGCCGGGCGCCTCGAAGCTCGCCTCGATCTCGATCTTGCGGGCCGTGTCACGGTAGCTCAAGCGCCCCTGCTCGACGCTGGCGGCCTCGCTCTCCGAAGGCGACGCGTCCAGCCGCCCCTGCAACTGGAGCGACCGCTCCTCGCCCTCGCCCAACGGTTCCCTGGCCTGCAGCCGCTCGAGCGCTAGCTCGCCTTCTCGCAGCGCTCCTTGCACCACGACGTCATGCAAGGTCCGCTCGGCGGCACGCAGCAGGCCGATGGACAGGTCGACTTCGGCCTCGAAGGAGCGCAGCACCTCCAGCCTCTCCATGAGGGGGCGCTCCTGCGTGGAAGTCTGGCGTTCGTCCTGCGCAAAGAGTTCGCTCCAGCGGTCCAGATCGAGCACGTCGGCTTCGAGGTCGGCCTGAATTCGCGCTACGTCACGTCCGAGATCCAGTGCGAGACTGCCGTAGAGACGACTCTCCCCGAGGCGTCCCTGGAACGCCTCGATGGCACCACGGCGCTCCTCGATCTCCAGATGCAGCAGGCCCTGGAACGCCACGGCATCGCCCTGAGCGTGGCCTTCCCCGCGGATGTCCACGCTCAGCTCTTCGACACTCTCGCCGGGAGTGGAGAACGCCATGTCGAGTTCGACATCCCGGCCCGCATCGCGAACAACCAGCCGTCCGCGGTCGATGTTGAACTCTTGGGGCCAGAGGGGAATATCCTGCTCCTCGGTCGGTTCCTCGTCCTTCAGCAGGTCATCGATATTGGTGGTGCCATCCTCCCGGCGCAGCAGGAGCATCTCCGGCCGGTTAATCTCGACCCGCTCCAGCTCGATCTTGCCCTGAAGCAGGGCGCCGACGTCCAGGGTCACCGACAGCTCATCGAGACGGGCCATGGGATCATCGGCCCAGCTCGCATTGGCGACACGCACCTCGTTGAGCCGCAGGGTCAACGGCAAACCCCAATCGATACCGTGATCAGCGATCGCCACTTCGCGCCCCAGCTGTTCGCTGGCCTGATCTTCCAGCCAGCCACGAAACCAGGAGGATTCCAGGAACAGCGCCGCCGCCACCAGTACCAGCAGCACAGCCCCCAGCGTCATGGCGATTCGACGAGCGACCTTGTTCAACATGCCATCCATGGGTTGTGAATTGACCAATACCCTAACCATGGACAGAGACGTGGAATCGGTCCAATACCGCCTCCACTTGCGACGTATGTGCTCCCCGCCTGGCAGCGAATCCGCTTCGAGGGCTTGCGGCAACGATTCGGCCCGCCGCGCATCTGCGCAGCGTTTCCTTAGCAAGGCTTCACATTCGCTAACCTGCCCCAAGCCGATAAAGCTTCTATGCTGGAATTATGGACGTCTCGACCGTTACCCACGGTAAACAAGGAGAGGCAGCGGGATGTTCCCAGCCGGAACGGGAGGTTCGTATGAAAATCTACAAGCCGGAATGGCACTGTACTTTCACAGTGAATGAAGCTGCCGGAGCGGCGGCCAGCTGGCGTACGAGGCTTGCATGGCGTCTTCGTCACTGGGCCGACAGGCTCGATGGCAAGGGCCGCACGGTGACGATCGAGTGCAACGTCGAGCCCACAGTGACAGCCGAAGAGATCGATACCTGCCTGGTCAAGGGATTCGAGGTCACCCACTCCCTGCTCAACCAGTTGGCTCAACAGGCGGCCTGCGAAGACGTAATGCGGGATGCCAAGGCCGAACTGTTCGAACAGGGACCGCCACGCTGACGTTTAAACCAGGCAGCAAGCAAGTCAAGGAGCCGACATGCAGTCACGTTATTTCACCCTTCGCGACTACCCGAAAGGTACGCCGTCGAGAGAGCTGTTCGAGCTGCGCAGCCTGGAGTTGCCGGGGCTGGACGATGGGGAGGTACGCATACGTAATACCTGGCTCTCGGTCGATCCCTACATGCGGGGCCGCATGAGCGGGGTCAAAACCTATGTCGCACCGTTCGAGCTGGACGCCCCGCTGGAAGGCGCCGCCATCGGCGAGGTGATCGAGTCACGCCATGCCCATTTCAAGGCCGGCGACAAGGTGCGCCACATGGCGGGTTGGCGGGACATTGCCCAGCTCAAGGGCGATGTGTTGGAACCTCTGCCCGACATGCAGATCCCCGAACAGGCTTTTCTGGGCGTGCTCGGCATGCCGGGCATGACCGCCTGGACAGGGCTCAATCGTATTGCCAACCTGCGTGAAGGCGACAACGTGCTGGTCAGCGCCGCCAGCGGCGCCGTGGGCTCGCTTGCCGTGCAACTGGCCAAGGCCAGGGGCGGTACCGTGGTCGGCATCGCTGGTGCGGCGGACAAGCTCGAATGGTTGGAGCAGCACGATATTCGCGCCGTGAGCTACAAGGGCAAGGATGCCCGGCAGTTGAGCGCCGACCTCAAGGAGGCCTGCCCCGAAGGCTTCGATGTGTACTACGAGAACGTAGGTGGCGACTGCCTCGAAGCGGCGTTGAACAATCTCAAGGTCGGCGCGCGCATCGCCATATGTGGATTCATTTCGAGCTACAACGAAGAGGCGCCGGCGCAGGGTCCGAGCAACCTGGCGAACCTGTTGGTTCAACGCGCCCGCATGCAGGGCTTCATCATCTTCGACCACTGGACCGAGTACCCTCACTTTCTCGAAGAGGTCGGGCCGCGCGTCGCCCAGGGTGAGATCGACTACGAGGAAACCATCGAGGAGGGGCTGGAATGCACTCCCGACGCCTTCCTCAAGCTCTTCGAGGGAGCCAATCGGGGCAAGATGTTGGTACGGCTATGAAGTTGGCGGCAGCGGGCGGAAAAGCTCGGCGACATTGCGCTCCTGCCGTTACCAAAAGCTGGCCAATGGTTACCTTTACCCGCTTGGCTTTCCCTTTGCCTTCTTTCTAGGCTGCATAAGCCTGACCCCGGTTTACCAGCCAACGCATAGGGAGGTGAAGGATGAGTGATACCGGCCTCGATGTGTTCGACAAGACGCTGCAAAAAACTCACATATGGCTCGACGAGCTGATGGAGGAACGCCCGGGTACCAGCAGGCAGGCAGCCTGGCACACGCTTAGCGCCACCCTGCGTACGCTTCGCGACAAGCTGCCGGCCGACCTGGCGGCCCACTTCGCGGCCCAATTGCCGCTGTTGCTTCGCGGCGCCTTCTACGAGCAGTACGACCCCTCCCGGCAACCCTTGCCACTACGCAGCCAGGAGGACTTCCTCCACCAAGTACAATCGACACCTGGCATGACCGAGCAGGTCAATGCCGAAGCGGTTACCGCTGTGCTGCGTGTGGTGTCGCGTCAGGTCGATCCTGGCCTGACCGACAAGCTGCGTCAGGCCCTGTCGGGAGAGACTCGTTCACTCTGGGCTGCCTAGTCAGCAAGCAGAGCCCACGCTCTACACGGCCCTCGGCGCCCGGAGAAGCCGAGGGCTCATCGAGCCTTCAAGCGCCCTCCTCGACCACAATTCGGCGAATTTTCCCGAGCCACCACTCAGGTTCTCTCCGCTCGCGCCGATACAAGAGGTGAATGCCCTTCCAACAAGCCAGGTCTCTCATACTTCTTGCGCGGCGGGCATGAAAACTGTCAATCTGGCAAGCGTAGCGAAGCTGCACAATCCGTGAAAGTTCGGTACAAGTTTGTTATGTTGAAAGTGTAATTTTGTCGAAGAAGCGGAGCCCAACATCACGATCGATCATTCATAACTCTAGCCAGTGCAGGAGGTCCTCATGCGAGTCTACAAACCTGAATGGCGATGCACGTTCAGCGTGAACGAAGGCAAGGAGGAGACAAGCGGCTGGCGCGAGCGCCTCGCCTGGTTCATCCGTAGTTTCGCCGACAAGCTGGACGGTAGTGGCAGAACGATCAAGATCGACTACAACGTGATTCCACACTTGAGTCGCGAGGATGTAGATACCTGTCTCGGCAAGGGCTTCGCCGTGACCCAAAGCTTGCTGACCCAGCTCGCGCATCAGGCCGCTTGCGAAGATGTCATGCGCGAGGCCAAGGCCGAACTGTTCGAGCAGCATCCGCAGCGCTGAAATTTACGTTACTGCCATAACGCCCCCATTCGGCATCGCCGGGTGGGGGTGTCTTGCGTCAGGGGAAGCAGGGGCAAGGCGCGCTCGGTTACAATTTTCATGCTGCGTCGCAGCAAATTGCGTCTACGCTGGTGTTTGTAGTCCTACCGGAGGATCGCTCCATGACTCAGACCCACCCCTCTTCCACATACCATAGCGATGAAGTGCTCCGCTTCTGGGCACTCCAAGCCAATCAACTGCAGGCCGCTCAAGAGGCACTTTGGAGCTATCTCGAAAATCCGATCTCCACTTCCTCTCCATGGGGTCAGCGCGAGCCGGACTGATCACGATTTCTTGTCTTCGCCCCCCTTCAAGTCGATTATCCAAGTACGAAAACAACCCTGTCGACTGCAGGGACGCAAGCTTTGCCAAGGAGGCTTCTTCTCTGGCGTGCCCTTGGCTGGTTCGCGGGGCAGTGTAAATCCGGGATGAGCGCATGCAAGAAGAGCATCATCAGGTAGCCACACACACCACGGGCATCGGTGGCGTGGTGGCTATGAGTCTGGCTTCGGATCGGGCTTTTCCGCGTCACTCTCATGATCAGTACGGCATCGGGCTCATCGCCGCCGGTGGGCAGCGCTCCTGGAGCGGTATCGGCCAGGTGGATGCCGTGGCCGGCGACATCATCACGGTGAACCCGGGTGAAGTGCACGATGGCGCCCCCCTTAGGGGAACACGGCGGGCCTGGCACATGCTCTACTTCGACCCGGTTCTGGTTCGACAGTATATCGACGGCCCCGATGCGCCTATCGAGATGGCCCGCCCTGCGCTCAACGACCCTCTGCTCCTCGGGCTCATGCGCCAACTGTTCCATCGCCTTGCAGCAGCGCCCGGGAATAACCTCGATCTGGAGGAACGTTGCTGCCAACTGCTCGGGGCGGCGTTCTCTCGCCATGGCTCGAGGCGCCTCGATCTTACGCCCTGCTTCCCGGGCAATATCGCCAGGGTGCGTCAGCGCCTCGACGACGCCCCGCAGCAGGCCGTCACCCTGGGCGAGCTTGCCGACATGGCGGGCCTTAGCCGCTATCAGCTGCTGCGCAGCTTCTCGCGAGCGCTGGGCATTACGCCACACGCCTACCTGCTGCAGCGGCGGGTACTGATGGTCAGGCACCTGATCGCCAGCGGTCATTCGCTGAGCCACGCGGCTCTGGAGGCGGGATTCTCCGACCAGAGCCACATGAGCCGGGCCTTTAGCCGTCAGTTCGGGCTCTCCCCAGGACGCTATCGCCGCGCGCTCTGCCCCCCTGAGGCCTGCAATTTCCTTCAAGACTCCGCCGACCGGTAGCGCCACGCTAGCGTGGTTTCGTTATCGGAGCCTGCCCATGACCCTCGAATATCTCCTGACTTCGCTGGTTGTCGTCGCCTCACCCGGCACCGGAGTGCTCTACACGCTTGCCACCGGTCTAGCACGGGGCATGCGCGCCGGTGTTCTAGCGGCCTTCGGCTGTACCCTCGGCATTGTGCCGCACATGCTCGCCGCCGTCACCGGGCTAGCCTCCCTCCTGCATGCCAGCGCCACGGCGTTCCAACTGCTCAAGCTGCTGGGCGTCGCCTACCTGCTCTACATTGCCTGGAGCGTGCTGAGATCGCGTGATACCGCACTCCCCACTACCGACCAGTCTCCCCTGCCGGCCAGGCAACTGATAGGCAGCGGTGTGCTGCTCAATCTGCTCAATCCCAAGCTCACCCTGTTCTTTTTTGCCTTCCTGCCGCAGTTCGTCGATGCCAGTGAGCCCCCGCTGATGCCCATGCTCGAATTGAGTCTCGCCTTCATGCTGATGACATTTGCGGTGTTTATCGTGTATGGCGTCAGCGCGGCGGCCGCACGCCAGCGAGTCCTGGCACGCCCGCAGGTTCTCGCCTGGCTGCGACGCTCCTTCGCGGCGGGTTTCCTCGCCCTGGCGGCGCGCCTGGCAATAACGGAGCGCTAGCCCGTACCGCTGCGCATGGCTACGCTCAAGTCTGGCCGCAGGCGACAACTGCGGCCCACGCCAACAAGGAAGAATGCGAGACACGCCATGAACAAGACACTCCCCACCCTGGCCTGCCTGGGCCTGCTGGCCGCCGGCTCGGCATTGGCTCAGGAGGCGACCGAAAACACCCCCGCGTGGAACGATGCCCTGCTGAAAGCGGCAAGCCAGGTCACGCTCGGCCCACGCCCACTGTTTCTCGTCAACGACATGAGTGAGGAAACCGAGCGCGAGCGCGAGTTGAAGGCCGAACTACTTGAATGTGCCGCCCAGAATACCGACTGGCAGCCAACGGAGCTCTCCATCGCCCATCGCGGCGCGGCACTGCAGTTCCCCGAACATACCCTGGAGTCCTACCTGGCCGGCGTTCAGGGGGGCGCAGGGATCTTGGAATGCGACGTGACCTTTACCAGTGACAACGAGCTGGTGTGTCGCCATTCCCAGTGTGACCTGCACTACACCACCAACATCGTGGAGACCGAACTGGCCCAGAAGTGCAGCGTACCGCCGGAAATCGACCCCGAGAGCGGCGAGCTGCGCAATGCCGCCGAGATTCGCTGCTGCACCAGCGATATCTCACTGGCCGAATTCCGCACGCTGCGCGGCACCATGGAAGGCGCCAATCTGGAAGCGCGCAGCATCGAGGAGTACCTGCCCGGAACGCCCGGCTGGCGCACCGACCTCTACGCCACGCGCGGGACCCTGATGAGCCATGCCGAAACCGTCGCCCTGTTCAAGGAACTGGGCGTGAAAATGACGCCCGAGCTCAAGGCGCCCGAGGTAGAGATGCCTTTCAACGGCATGAGTCAGGAGGATTACGCGCAGAAACTCGTCGATGAGTACAAGGAGGCCGACGTGCCGCCGGGCGATGTCTTCGCCCAGTCGTTCAATCTCGATGACGTCCTCTACTGGATCGAGAACGAACCCGAGTTCGGCGCGCAGGCAGTCTATCTGGATGGGCGCTACGATGACGAGAACTTCGACCATGCCAATCCCGACACCTGGTCGCCAAGCATGGAAGAGCTGGCCGAACGGGGGGTGCAAATCCTCGCGCCACCGACCTGGATGCTGCTGGCTGCCAACCCCGAATTCGGTGAGGGCGACAGCCGCATCGTGCCTTCCGAGTACGCCAAGCGCGCCAGCGAGGCGGGGCTTGAGCTGATAACCTGGACCCTGGAGCGCTCCGGCCCATTGGCCGAAGGTGGCCAATGGTATCACCAGACGACAGAGGACGTGATTCGACGCGAAGGCGATAAGCTGATCACCCTCGACGCGCTGGTGCAGGATGTCGGCGTCATCGGCGTGTTCAGTGACTGGCCAGCCACCGTGAGCTTCTACGCCAATTGCATCGCCCAGCGTGGCTGAACGCCATGGCCAGCAGGCAGCTCAATCTGCCGGCTGGCCTTTCGGTCAGTTGCGCTGTCGATCCGGCGGGGTGGTGGCCTTCGAGAAGTGCAACGACAACACCCGCCACTCCCCGCTCTCCTTCTGCCACAGCTCGCTGAAATTAAGGCTGTAACGAGTCCGATCGTCATCGACGATCCGCCCCTGGCCATAGACCGAGACGATATCGCCCAGTGGTACTAGCTTCAGGACGAGATCTTCAGCCTGGCTACCCCGGGCAAACCATTGGTCCGCCGCTACGGCGTCGGCAATGCCGCCGAGCTGATCCAGCTTGCCCTGCAGCCCCGTTTCATCGATAAGGACGAACTCATCCAACTCGATATGATCCAACCGGCCGACGTTTCCATCGATATAGGCGGCGTACCACTGCCGCCGTGTCTCCAGCAGTTTTTCGTGCACCGGTGTCCTCCAAAGCCCAGCTCTTGGACAGGTATCGCCCGCCGTTAACTCAGCAGGCTTAGGAAGATACCCATACTAGACCAGCGCCACGGAAGTACCATCAGACATCAGCGCTAAAGTGTGTAAGCCATGGCGTACATCAAAGCAGACGAATGTCGTGCCAGAGCCCGGATCGCCGCTTAGAGCGCCCCGCGAATACGATCGGCATTCTCGGCCAGCTCCTCCGGCCGAGCCTGGGGCAACCCTTCGAGGCGAATGTCCTGCATCGCATCGATCGGCACCAGGTGCAGGTGCACATGGGGAACTTCGAGGCCAACGATCATCATTCCCACACGCTCGCAGGGGAAGGCCTGCTTGAGTGCCTTGGCCAGCCTTTGCGACACTGCCATGAGATGAGCGCTCAACTCCAACGGCATGTCATCCCAATGGTCGATCTCCTGCCGCGGAATCACCAACAGGTGGCCGGGCTTCATGGGGTTGAGGGTCATGATGGCCACGCACTGCTCGTCGGACCAGACGAATTCACCGGGTAGCTCGCCGTGGATGATACGGCTGAAGATACTCGCCATTTCGCTTCTCCCTGTCAGGCTATCGATGGGTTACGGGGGCAGTCTCGCCTGAGAGACGCCTTCGGTCCACTCTCCTTCCTGCCAAGGGGCTTCACTTGGGGGGCTCCCCAGGGATTCTGTCTGGCTCAGGCACCAAAGCTAGTGATCCAGCCCTCATCCGTCTCCACCAGGCGACATTTAACTTATTGTTTTTTTAAGATTTTATGAAAACAGCCCGATTAGCGTCTCCATTTGGCAACACTTTCCCACGTCAAACTAAGCTGTCGGCATGGATTATGTACTGCTCATCGCATGAGAGATCTTCCAAAACGCTGTTTTTTAAATGAATCATGCAAACATGGCACCATTCTCGCTTAACCAAGGCAATGGCAAAGTACGACGAGCCAGCATTGCGAAAGGCCACCGCTCGTCACAGGCGCTTGTAGCGTCACGGGCTGGCGCAATGCGGGCTGTAGCCCGGAAAGCAAGCCTTAGCTGCTTCCACCGGCCAAAGGCACGCACATGCGATGAGTTAGCACTATCCTTTAGTTCCCTGCGTACTTGGGCCGCTCTGCGGCCCTTTTTTTAGCCAAAAGTTTCACAGCGAAGCGCAAGGATGCCGCGAGCGCTAGCTGGCCAGAGTCGCACCCTGTCACGGCCACTGTCGAACGGCCCAGGAACGAGACGAACGCCATGCATACGAAGCCCAAGTCTCCGCTGAGCAGTTGGACCTCTCTTACCGGTTGCGTACTGGCCGTTACTCTGCTGCTCGACGCCGCACTCTCCCTCAACGGCCTGGTACCAGAGCAAGCCGCTCTCTTTCCCAACGCAGTAGCTGCCCTGGAGTCCCGGGCATCGGACGTGCTGCCCCCGGGTATTGCTCTAGCCGGCTTCGTTAGTGGGATCGCTCTCGCTCTCACCGTGATCATGCTACCCATGCATCATGTCTATCGCTCCCGCGAAGCTCGGCTGCTGCAAGAGCGCGAGCGTCTCGCAGCCCAGAATGCAAGACTCGTTCACCAAGCCGCCAGCGACGGCCTGCTGGGCATCGCCAACCGCCGCGAATTCGAACGCGTGCTGAAACTGGAGTGGCGCCGGGCGGCACGCGAGCGCCAGCCACTCAGCCTCCTGATGATCGACATCGACTGCTTCAAGCTCTTCAACGACACCTACGGCCACCAAGCCGGCGACACCTGCCTGCGTGGCGTGGCCGACGTGCTGCGTACCGCCGCCGCGCGTCCGGGCGACATGGTGGCCCGCTATGGCGGTGAGGAAATGGTAGTACTGATGCCGCATACCAGCGTGGAAGGTGCCATGCGCATGGCCGAGCGTATCCATGCCATGCTGGCGGAGCGAGCCCTCTCTTTCTCCGCCTCCCCCGTGGCGCAGCACGTCACCGTCAGCATTGGCGTATCCTCGATGCTGCCGGTACGCAACGCCAACCGCTCGGTCCTGGTACAACAAGCCGACGAAGGCCTCTATACGGCAAAGGAGAGTGGACGCAACCGTACGGCGACCATGCCGAACCTGCGACTCATCGCGCCTGAAGAGGAGCCGAGCCTCGGCTCCCATCGCGCCCAAGCGTAGCAGCGATATTCCCCCGTTTCGGCCATTCCCACATTAATTTGGAATCCGCGAAACCGGATTGAGCCCCCATGGCATGGCCGTAGTCTCTCCTTCATGATCAGCGCCCAACGGCGCCCAACGCGCCGGCTTCTTCCGCGAATACGATTCGAATCATCGGCCCTGGGTTGCCCAATGCGGCCATGCCGGGTACTATCCATAACGCTCACCGGCACCTCATCGATGAAAGCGATAACCGCCAAACGATAACCTGAGGTAATACCATGGGAGCTCTACCCAGAAAATTGCTCGCTTGTTGCCTGGCAGGATTGTTCGCGGTATCCGCCGCCAATGCTCTGGCCCATGAGGCCAACCAGGAAGAAGGCATCGCCTCCTTCTACAGCGACCGATTCCAGGGCGCCACCACCGCCAGCGGCGACTCCTTCGATCAGCAGGCTCTGACGGCCGCCCATCCCAGCCTTCCCCTCGGCACCAAGGTGCTCGTTACACGGGCAGACACGGGTCAGGAAGTGGAAGTGCTGATCAATGACCGCGGCCCTTTCGTCGAGGGTCGCATCATCGATCTCTCCAAGCGTGCGGCACGCGAGCTCGGCATGCTGAGGCGTGGCACGGCACCGGTCATGGTCACCGTGCGCTAAGCCGCTCGTCTTGCATCGCCTCGTGACGTGGCGAGCTACAGGTCACGCATTTCGCCTGCGTCAGGGGCTACAGTTTCTCCCGCCTTGACCGATAATGCTATTAAGCGTTCAGCGAGGGACATCGCGACGCTTTTTCGGTTCGAACGACGCTAGGGGGGCGGGACGATGAACATGCTGAGTATGCCGGGGGACTCCCCCGACGAGGTGAAAGCACCAAGCGCCAACGAGGCGCTGTGCAAGCGTCTGGTCATGGCCAAGATACAGCTCGATCGCCTGGAGCGTGACGATTCCTGCAAGGATTTGAGCGCCCTCAGCGCGGCACGCATAGAATTCGCCCTTGCCTCGCGGTCACTGGCCGATGCCTTGATCGCCCAGGAAGCCTCGGAAGCATGTAGCTTCAGCTGACCCCATAGCCCATAGAGAGACGCAGGGCCGGGCGGCACCCCTCCCGGCCTTGCTCCACCCTGTGGCCTCTCGATGGCAAGGCTTCAGCAGCACGCTGGAGCCCCCCTCACTGCTTGTCGTTCACGAAGCGTCTCAAGTCGAGTGCATTGTGTGGCGCATGAGCTTTTTGGTCGTTGTTGAAATAGGCATAGACGTCACGACCCTCGTGCAACAGTTCGGCGATACGCTTTGCCTCGGCCACGAGATATTGACGTGAATAGCTACCGGCATACTGCTTGCCATGAAAACGCAGGTAGGTCCAGTCGGCGGTAAACACTCGAGGGTGACGCTCCAGCATGTCATGCAGGCATAGCGCCGCACCGTGGCGGCGCAGCACGTCATACACCTCGTCGTTCAGCCAGTCGGGGTCGCGCAGCTCGACGGTCCAGCGATACTGCTTCGGTGCCTCGGCGAGAAAGGCATCCAGCCGCTCCGGCCGTGCCTTCCAGTTTGGGGGCAGCTGCACCAGGATCGGGCCCAGGCAATCGCCGAGCCGCTGCGCCACCTCGAGGAAGGCGCCAAGGCTCTGTTCGGGATCCTTGAGACGCTTCATGTGGCTGCCGTAGCGACTGAATTTCAATGCGTACTCGAAGCCGGCTGGGGCCGCCTTCTTCCATTTTTCGAAGGTATCGGCCTGGGGCAGGCTATAGAAGGTGTTGTTGATCTCCACCGTGTCGAACTGCTCGGCGTAATGGCCGAACCACTCATTCTGGGTCAGCTCGTCCGGATAGAAGCGTCCCTTCCAGTGACGATACTGGTAACCGGACGTACCGATGCGCAGCCGTCCCTGGCGCTTGCGCTGTGTAGCCTCGCTCATGGATCCCTCCATGCGGCGCGGATGAGTGTCCTTTCAGTGTGGCAGTTGTTCTGCACTCATTCCGCTTTTGTAGCGCCGCTTGCTACCCGAGCTGCATCGGTATTGCCCATTGCTGCCTCCTGCTCTCGTCGCCACGTTGCCGGGGGCGTTCCGAAGGCGCGCTTGAACGCCTTGGTAAAGGAGACTTCCGACTCGTATCCGACCTCCTCGGCAATCAGTGCAATGGAGGCCCGCGACTCCCTCAGCCGGCGTGCCGCCACCTGCATGCGCAGCCCCGCGAGGTAACGCATTGGCGGTGCACCCACCAGCTCGGTAAAGCGTTCGGCGAAAGCGGAGCGTGAGAGCCCTACTTCCCGCGCCAGTGCTTCGGTCGTCCAGTGGCGGGACGGTCGGTCATGCAACAGGGCCAGGGCACGGCTGACGAAGGGATTGCGCAGTCCGCCCAGCCAGTTGCGCTGCTCCGGCGGCAGTCCTGCAAAGTAGTACTGCACGGCTTCGATGAAGAGCAGCTCCGCCAGCCGCGAGAGCAGCACCGGCGAGCGCACCTCTCCCGTCGCGAACTCGCTGGCTGCCAAACGAAAGGAGCTTTCGATCCATGGCCCCGCGACGCCCTGTGTCACGTCCAGCATCATCACGCTCGGTAGCATGCCAACCAGCGGATCGGTCGTCGTATCGCTGAGCAGAAAGCCACACCAGATCCGTGTCGCCTCTCCACTGCCGCCATGAGCGATCCGTGCGATACCGCTCTCGACGGTGGCCTGCATGAGCCCTTCGGCACTCACGGGCGGACAATCCAGATCGCTGCCGAGCACGTGTGGATCGTTGCGCGGCAGTACCACGAGGTGTCCTGCCGGGACCACCATCGGCTCACCCTCGCCTACGCGCAACAGCAGCCGACCCACGCTGACGTAATGATAGGCAATGATGCCCTTGGGCAGTGGGGTGAACGGGTGGCAGTCCTCCGGAGCGACCTGTGCGGCCACGCACCAGGGTGCCGTAAATTCCGCATCGAGGAAGATGCCTCCGGTCAGGCGGATGGTGCGCAGCACATCGAGAGAAGCCTCCATCGAGCATCGCTCCTTGATGGCGGCGGCTCGGACAAGAAGTCCGGCGTCTTACCCATTATTGCCCGCCGCGCCTGCGAGTAGTTTAGCAGCATGGCGCCAGGCGAGGCCGACGCCATTTTCCCCGACGAAACGATGGAATGTGGAGCAACAACGACAATGCTGACCGACCTTCAAGGAAACATCCTGTCCGGTGCCACCGCAGAAGCTCTGGACCTCTATTCTCGCTCTGCCGAGGCCTTCAACCTCTATCTCGGCGACCCCGTGACGCCGCTGGACCAGGCTATCGAGGCCGCCCCCGACTTCGCCATGGCACGAATCCTCCGCGCCTATCTGTTCGCGCTGGCCACCGAGCCCGACGCCGCCGAGGCGGCCAGAGCCGACGTGGCGGTCGTGAAAACGTACCGCCTGAATGACCGCGAAGCCTCCCACGTCGTCGCCCTCGAGCATCTGCTGGCCGGGGAGTGGAGCGCGGGCGCCTGCGCTCTGGACCGGCACAACATGCGCTACCCGCACGACCTGCTGGCACTGCAGGCCGGTCACCTGACCGACTTCTACCGCGCCAATGCCCGCGACTTGAGAGACCGCATCGCCCGAGTGCTGCCCAAGTGGACACCCGACATTCCGGGCTACTCGATCGTACTCGGCCTTTACGCCTTCGGGCTGGAGGAGACCGGTGCCTACGCCCGGGCCGAGGCGACCGGCCGAGACGCCCTGGACAGGCAGCCGCTCGACTGCTGGGCGCACCATGCCGTTGCCCACGTGATGGAGATGCAGGGCCGCGCCGAGGATGGCATCGGCTGGATGACGGTGCGTGAACCCCACTGGGCGGGCGAGGACAACCTGTTCAAGGTGCACAACTGGTGGCACCTGGCCCTCTGCCACCTCGACCTGGGCCAGACCGAGCGGGCACTGGCGCTGTATGACGGCCCGATCCGCCAGGAGCGCAGTCCCGTGGTACTCGACATGGTCGATGCCTCCGCCCTGCTCTGGCGGCTACACCTCACCGGCCACGACGTCGGCGACCGCTGGCAGGAACTGGCACACGCCTGGGACAGTCATGCCGATGGCAAGCTCTACCCGTTCAACGACTGGCATGCCGTAATGGCCTATCTGGGCGCCGGCCGTAGCGATCGTATCGACCGGCTGCTGTCGGCGCTTCGAGACAACGACACAAGCCGGGAGGCGAGCGTCTGGGCCAGGCGGATTGGCCTGCCACTGGTGGAAGGATTCATCGCGTTCTGGCGGGGCGACTACGGCACTGCCGTCGAGCGCCTGCATCCGGCGCGCTTCATCGCCAACGGCTTCGGCGGCAGCCACGCCCAGCGCGACATCATCGACTGGACGCTGACCGAAGCTGCCCTGCGCGGCGGTTATCGCGACGTGGCCGAGGGCTTGGCGCATGAACGCCTGGCCACCAAGCCGTTCAGCCCCTTGAGCCGCTCCTTCCTGAACCGAGCGACTGCCCTTGGCGACAAACCGCGGCAGGTCGCCTGAACGAAGACCGATGCCTCGCGGAACCGCGATGCATCGGTTTCATCCCGCTTCCGCAAGTTCACCCCTCGTAGCGCCGCACCTGCCAGCCCAGCAGCCCGGGGCGAACCAGGTACGGCGTGGCATTGGCCAGCCGGGGACCGTTGGGTGTGCCGATCAGCTGAGTGCGAATGACACGAAAGATGCCGGAGTGAGCCACCACCAGCGGCATCTCCGCGCTTTCCAGCACGCCGTTCAGCGCCGCCAGCACGCGGGCCTGAAAGCTCGCCCAGCTCTCGCCGCCGGGCGGGGTGTCCTCATAGCACGGCTGCTGCACGAGCGACAGCTGGTCCAACCGCCCCCAGTCGCGCTCATCGAGCCCGTTCAGGCGCCTCGCCTCATGACCGGGAGCCGCCAGCTCCGCGGTGCGCCAGGCGCGCTGCAGCGAGCTGGTCACGACCAGGCTCCATGGCCGATCGAGCCACGCAGCGGCCTGCCGCGCCTGGGCCTCGCCCAGCGCCGTCAGCGGCACGTCGCTGCGCCCACCGATGCGATGCTCGCGGTTGAGCCACGTTTCACCGTGGCGAATGAAGACGAAAGGCCTAGCCAGCAGCATCGCTGCCCACCTCCGACAGGGCTGGCAGTGTGGCCACCATCAGTGACTCGCTCACTTCACGTGCCTCGGTGGTGAACAAAGGAATCACCTGCCCGGCCCCCAGTTGCCGCATCAGCGCCCGCATATGGGCAAGCCGCAGATGGACGTTCCAGCGCCACCAGTCGACCTCACCGGCGGCCCTCTGGCGCTGCCGCCGGGGCGTGAGATAGCCCGTATGCAGCAGCCGGTGCTCCGGCCACTCCTGCGGGTCGTCGTCGCGGTCCTCCACCAGCCATAGCAGGGGCGAATCCGTACGGGAAGCGTCGAGCAGCCGGCGGATGGCAGCGTCATGCCCCTCCCGGCGCAGCGTACGCGGCAAACGCAGCAGCGCCTCGAGCCCAGCGCGGCAAGCGTGATCCAGGTTCCAGCTCACCCCCAGCCGCCCGGCCTCGGCGTCGAGCCACAGCGCCATTTCCAGGGCGCGGCCCGACACGGACACCGGTAGCACCCGGGGCTCGCTCAGCCGCTGCGCAATGGCCTCGCGACACTGCGTCTGGGGCGTGTCGTAGCGGCCATAGGAGGCGTCCAGCAGCACGGCACGCGCCGGCGGCGGCTCGTCGAAGGGGAAGAGCAGCGACTCGAAGCAGGCGTCGCCGCTGTAGAACACGCCGCCATCGACGCCGAGATGCAGCCATACGCCACCCAGCGAGTGCCCCGCCTGACCGGTGGTGACCGGGATGCCTGCAATCCGGCACTGGCCACGCTCGGGCAGCGCTCGCCACTCGCGGCCGCTGGGCAGCGCCGCCGCCACCGAAGGCGTGCAGTAGAGCGGCAGCTCGGCGGGCAGCGCCGAAACCCCGCCGATGTGATCGAAATGATCGTGGCTGATCAGCACGGCGTCGACGTCCAGCCCTTCGGCCCATGCCATCGACTGGCCCGGATGCAGGGCGCCGCCGGCGTCGAGCAGCAGGCGCCTGCCCCCGGCCTCGACCAGGATGGCGGCGGGCGCCTTCTCCCCCAGACCGCTGAGCACCTCGATGCGCAGGCTCATGTCTCGGGCTCCAGGCACCAGCCCTCGCGCAGGATTAGCGCCACCTGCTGCCCTTCGCCAAGTGCCGTGTGGTGGTAGGCCAGTAGCGCTTCGCCGCTTTCGAGGCGCAGGTGCAGCTCGTAGCGCTCGCCGCGGAAGGTCACGCTCTCCACTCGTCCACGCAGGCTCTGCGGGGAAAGAGCATCGGGATGCACCGTTACGTGCTCCGGCCGCACCAATACTGGCTGGGTACGCTCGGCAGGAGCGGCGGCAAGCCCATGCATCAGCGTGGCCTCCTCCAGCCGTTGACCCGGCCGCCCGGCCGCCACGTCCAACAGGCTGCCCTGGCCGATGAAGCTGGCCACCCAGGCAGTTCGTGGCTGGCGATAGAGCGTTTCGGGAGTGGCCCACTGCGCCAGCCTGCCCTCGCGCATGACCGCGATGCGGTCTGCCAGCGCCATGGCCTCGCTCTGATCGTGGGTGACGTAGACCAGGGTGGCCTGGGTGCGGCGGTGGAAGTCGCGGAAGCTCTCCTCCATGGCTGCGCGCAGGTGGCGGTCGAGGTTGGCCAGCGGCTCGTCGAGCAGCACGACGTCGGGGTCGGTGACCAGACAGCGCGCCAGCGCCACGCGCTGACGCTGGCCACCGCTGAGCTCCTGCGGCGGGCGCTCAGCGTATGTCGCGAGGCCCACCAGCGCCAGCGCCTGGGCCACCCGACGCCGGTACGTCTCGCCATCCAGGCGGCGCAGCTTGAGCGGGTAGCCGACGTTGTCGGCCACGCTCATGTGCGGCCACAGGGCGTAGGACTGGAACACCATCGCCATGTTGCGCTGCTCCGGCGGCATGTGATGCTCGCGGCTGGCCAGGGTGCGCCCGCCCAGGCGAATCTCCCCTTCGCTGAGCGACTCGAAGCCGGCCAGCATGCGCAGCATGGTGGTCTTGCCGCAGCCACTGGGGCCGAGCAGGGCGACGAACTCTCCCGGGGCGATGTCCAGGGAGAGGGAGTCGACGGCACTCTGCTCGCCGAAGCGCTTGGTGACGCGCTCGATCGTCAACCCTGCCATGGCACGACCCCCTTGGGCAGGCGCGGCGCCAGCAGGCTCAGGCACAGCATCAGCGCGGCAACCATCAGCACCACCAGTACGGCAACCGCCGAGGCCAGTACGCTCTCGCCGCCTTCGTCGAGGTTGAAGATCAGCACGCCCAGGGTCTCGTTGCCTGCACTCCACAGCAGCGCCGAGACGGTCAACTCGTTCACCGCCAGCAGGAACACCAGCAGCCCGCCAGCGAACAGCGCCGGGGCCACCAGCGGCAGCACGATTCCGCCCAGGCGTCGCCAAGGGCCGGCGCCGGCCAGTTGGGCCGCCTCCTCGAGCGAGGGGTCGAGCTGGGCAAGGCCGGCGGCCACCGGCTTGAGGCACACCACCAGAAAACGCGCCAGGTAAGCGACGAAGATCAACCCCAAGGTGCCGTAGAGCGCCACGTTCACCAGCGGAATGGGGCGTACGAAGAGCAGAATGCAGGCCACCGCCAGCACCACGCCGGGCAGCGCATAGGGCAGCTCGATGGCACTCAGTGCCAGGTTCTGCCAACGCCGGGGCAGGCGCTGCAGGCGGTAGGCCAGCGGCAGGCTGCACAGCATCAGCACCACGGCGGCACAGCCCGCCAGCCACAGGCTGTTACTCACTGCGCGCCAGGTTGCCCCCTGGCGGCCTATCACCTCGTGATAGGCGTTCAGGGTGGCGGTTTCCCAGCTCAGCGGCACGCCCATGGCGGGCACCAGCGAACTGACTACCAGCGCCGCCAGTGGTGCAACGAGAATGACCAGCAACAGTGCCACCAACAGCGCGGTCACCCCGCCCCGCCAGCGCTCCAGCGAGAAGTCGTGGGCGCGACCACTGTGGCCCACCAGGCCGAAGCGACTGCGCTTCATCCACGCCTGCTGCAGCGCTACCCCGGCCAGCGCCAGCACGCCGATCAGCAGCGACAGCGATGCCATCTCGGCCAGCACGCCGGTGCCGAAACTGGCCATGCGCTGATAGATCAAGGTCGGTAATACGTAGTAGCCGGCGGGAATGCCCAGCATGGCGGGAATGCCGAAGTTACCCAGGCTTGAGATGAACGCCATGGCGGCGCCGGCGATCAGGCCGCTGCGGGTCACCGGCAGAATGATCTGCCCCCATACCTCGACTTGGCGGGCGCCGCTGATGCGCGCCGCCTCGATCAGCTCGCGAGGAAGAGAAAGCAGCGAAGTGCGCAGCGCCAGGAACACCAGCGGCGCGCTCTGAATACCCAGCAGCAGCGCAATGCCTTCGGCGGAATAGAGCGGCTGCGGGCTACCCAGGGGCGGTGCCATGCCGATGCTCTTCAGCAGCGGGCTGGCGGGGCCGAACAGCTGCAGCCAGCTCAGCGCGGTGACCTGGGGCGGGATCATCATCGGCAACATGAAGCAGAACACCAGACAGGCCTTGCCGCGAATGTCGGTGAGGGTGATCACGAAGGCGAACAGGCTGCCCAGTATCAGCGCGATCAGCATGCCCAGCCCCGAGGTGTACAGGCTGCGCGTGAGCGCCCGCCAGGTGCTCTCGGCCTGCAGTACCCGCCATAGCGGCGACTCGCTGCCCTGGGTCAGGTCGCCCAGCGCCTCCATCAGCAGGCGCAGGCTGGGCGCGAGACTCAGCGCCAAGATGACCAGCATGAGCAGGGTAAGCAGCCAGCGTTGCTGGCTGCTGTCGGTGAGCCCCGGTGCCATGGTCAGCTTCCGAACAGGTCGCCGAAGCGCTGCTTGAGCTCGGCTTCCCTGGCCAGGGCGCCTTCAACGTCGAGCGGCATCAGGGCAATGCCGTCGCGGGCGGGGAAGCCGGCCGGCGGGGCGACCTCGGGATGCGCCGGGAGATAGCCCTGTTCGCTGACCAGTTCCTGGCCTTCGCGCGAGAGAACGAAGTCGACGAACTTCTGCGCCGCGTCGAGGTTCCTGGCCCCCTGCATGATCGCCACCGGCTCGGTCACGGCGCTCACGCCCTCCTCGGGGAATACGAACTCCACCGGCGAACCCTTGGCCGCCTCGCGGATCGGCAGGAAGTCGACCACGATGCCGTAGGGCTTGGTGCCTGCCGCCACGGCGTTGAACACGCCGCCATTGCCGCCCTGGGCCTCGACACGGTTGGCGTGCAGTGCCTCGTAATAGCCCTCGCCCAGCTCGGGATTCGCCTCGATCGACGCCATGTGGATCAACGCGGCACCGGAGTAGAGCGGGCTCGGCATGGTCACTTGCCCGGCATATTCGGGCTGGGTGAGCTCCTGCCAACTCTGCGGCTGACGCTCGGCCCCGGTGTTGTAGACGATGCCGGTAGTGATCAGCTTGGTGCCGTAGTAGTAGCCTTCGGGGTCATAGAGCTCGGCGGCATAGGCTTCGCGTTCCGGACTCAGGTAGGGCTGCAGATGCCCTCCCTGCTTGAGCGACTCCAGGGTCATGCTGTCGGCAATCAGCAGCACGTCGGGGTTGCTGACGCCGGCGGAGAGTTCGGAGCGCAGCCGGGTCATCAACTGCGTGGTGCCATCACGCACCCACTCCACCTCGATCTCGGGATGAGCCGCCTGGAAGGCATCGACGGTCTGCTGGGCGTCGCTGTTGGGCTGGCTGGTATAGAGGACCAGCTTCTCGTCGCCGAAAGCCGGGAGGGCCAGGCCGGCAAGAACCACGGCGGCGGAAAGGGCCGCTGATACGGGGTGCTTCGACATAGGGAAAACCTCCGATGAGTGAGCCCCATCGACATTACTGCCATTGGCTTACAGCTCCGTGACAGTAGGTTTCCCCGCCGTTCATGCCTTCTTGACGAACTCCGACTTCAGCTTCATCGGCCCGAAGCCATCGATCTTGCAGTCGATGTCATGGTCGCCTTCCACCAAGCGAATGCTCTTCACCTTGGTACCCACCTTGACCACCGATGAGGTGCCCTTGACCTTGAGGTCCTTGATCACGGTGACGCTGTCGCCGTCCTCGAGAACGTTGCCATTGGCATCGCGCACCACCTTCTCGCCACCCTCGCCGGCTTCCGCCAGGCCCGACCACTCATGGCCACACTCGGGGCAGGCATACATGTCGGCAACTTCGTAGGTGTACTCGGATTGGCAGGCGGGGCAGTTCGGCAAGGCGCTCATGGGCTTCTCGTGGGCGGATTTCGCGAAGCGCGAAGCATGCCAGAGCGCCCTGGGGGTGTCCAACCAGGTTCCTAGCCCTTCAAGCCCTTGGCATAGAACGCCATGCTCTCGCTGCAGCGAAAACCCAGCCCTTGGTAGAAGCCGGCAGCCGGGATATCCCTCCCCGTGGCCAGGTACACCGCGCGAACGTCTCGTTCAACCAGCTCCCGCTCCAGGGCCTGATAGAGCCGCGAGCCGATGCCCTGGCCCTGCCGATGCGAGGCGACGCACATCTCCCTCAGGTAGAACAGCTGGCAATCCAGGTAGGGCTCGAGGTTGCCCAGCACGAAGCCCGTGACGTCACCTTTGTCGCTTGTCGACAGCATCCCCACGAAGCCGGGCGACGCGTGAAAGTGCTCGAGACGCGCCAGGGCGCCATCGACACCCCAGGGTTCGCTCCAGGGCTCCGCGGAGAATACCTGCGCGAACAGTGCCGCGCAGGCTTCCAGGTCACGCTGCTCCAGTCGCTTTGTCGGCATGGTTGGCTCGTCCATGCCGGCGCTTAGCGCTTGTCCTGCGTCTGCGTCTCGAAGTCGCTGGCGTCGTGGCGCTCGTGCAGCTGCTGCTCCAGCGGGCCGAAGGTGCGGTTGACCATGCGCCCACGCTGCACCGCCGGGCGGGCGTCGATCTCCCTGGCCCAGCGCTGTACGTGCTGGTACTCCTGCACCTGCAGGAACTCGCCGGCATCGTAGACGCGGCCGAGCGCCAGTTGCCCGTACCAGCACCAGTTGGCGATATCGGCGACGGTATATTCACCGCCGCCGAGGTAGCGGCTCTCGGCCAGGCGACGGTCCAGCACGTCGAGCTGACGCTTGGCCTCCATGGCGAAGCGATCGATGGCATACTCGATCTTGGTCGGCGCGTAGGCGTAGAAGTGGCCGAAGCCGCCGCCGAGATAGGGCGCGCTGCCCATCTGCCAGAACAGCCAGTTCAGCGTCTCGGTGCGCCCAGCCGGGTCGCGGGGCAACAGCTCGCCGAATTTCTCGGCCAGGTAAAGCAGGATCGAGCCCGACTCGAACACCCGGGTGGGCGGCGTGGTGCTGTGGTCCATCAGCGCCGGAATCTTCGAGTTGGGGTTGACCTCGACGAAGCCGCTGCCGAACTGCTCCCCCTCGCCGATGCGAATCAGCCAGGCATCGTATTCGGCGCCGGCATGGCCCCGCGCCAACAACTCCTCGAGCATGACGGTGGCCTTCACCCCGTTGGGCGTGGCCAGCGAGTAGAGCTGCAGCGGGTGCTTGCCAACCGGCAGCGGCTTGTCGTGGGTGGGGCCGGCGATGGGCCGGTTGATGCTGGCGAACTGGCCACCGCTCGCCTTTTCCCACTTCCAGACCTTCGGCGGAACGTACTCATTGTCTTGACTCATGAAAGCTCCAATATCTGGTGACGAAGCGTCCCGACCCAATCCTGGGCAACGGGAGGCATGCAATGCCACAAAGATAGCCTGTTAACGTTCGAGCTTCGAGTCGGCCTTTAAATGGCTTGCGGTTGCATGCGCGTGGGCTCACCTATTGGCACTCGAGACGATCAGGATGCCTCCCGCGCCCAGGAAAAGCCCACCGGTAGTACGATGAAACGCCCGCATCCTGCCGGGGCTGTCGAACCAGCGGCCCAGCCCCGACCCCAGGGTGGCGTAGAGCGTCATCAAGGTCGTGTCGATGACCAGCCAGGTCAGCGCCAGGATGACGAACTGAATCAACTGCGGTTCGCCGATGGCGATGAAGTTGGGAAACAGGGCAGCGAAGAACAGCAAATCCTTCGGGTTGCCGATACCCACCAGGAACCCCTGGCGGAACATGGCGGGTACGGACTGGCCCTTCACCGCCGCTGGAGCATCAGCCAGCGGCGACTGGGGCTTGGCCAACCAGGCCTGCAAGCCCAGATAGATCAGGTAGGCGCCCCCCAGCAGCTTCAACACGAAGAAGGCCGTTTCCGACGTGGCGAGGACGGCACCAAGCCCCAGTGCGGAAAGCGTCATCAACACCAGGGAAGCCATACCGCCACCCAGCACCGTGGCGAAGGCCCGGTGCCGGCCGAAACGCAGTCCATGCGTGGTGCATAGCAGCGCCACCGGCCCCGGAAAGATGATCAGGGCCGTAATCACGCCCACGTAGGTTATCCAGGTCCACCACTCCACGGGCCATCTCCTTGTAAATTACTATGTCGCCTGCTGCATACGGCCAACGGCAAAGTTCGAGCTTACCGCAAAGGCTATTGCTGCGCCTGAGTCGACAGGGACTCCCGGGGCGTTCGCAGCAGGTAGGCAAGGTGAAGGAAGGGCACCAGCAGCGGGCTGGCAAATACCCCCAAGGCAATGATGACTCCCCACTCCGGCAGCTCCCAGCCGAAGGCGATCAGGCAGAAGAGCATCAAGGAGACGCTCACCAACCCGGCGCCCATGCAGGCGGCTCGCCACCACCAGAGGGACTGCGTTCGCCGTGCCAGGTACGTGATTGCGGCACACCACAGCCCAACGATACCCAGCATGCCGACCAGCACGAAGAGCATGATCGCCAATTCTTCCGGCCCCCAGGGAAATCCTACCGTGCTCAGCAAGGCCAGTCCGGAGAACAGGCAGAACAGGCTCACCGGCAGTGCCAGCAAGAGCATCTCGGCAACGATCAAAATCTTGTGGCACAACTGCCTGTTCATGTTCTTTCCTGCTTCTTAGGCCATGCGGATACGGTGCCGAACTCAATCACAAAGATGTCGCGCAAAGAAATCGATTAGATACTCATGGTGAAGGTTCTCGCCGGCGCTACCGGGTATGTGATCCTCCCCTTCGTAGTAGTGCACTTCGGGTTGGTGTCCATGCGCCTGGAGTCGTTGCTCCAGGCGCCTCGTCATCTCCACCGACCAGATACGATCCTTCGTCCCATGGGAAAGAAATAGCGGCCCCGGGTAGCGCTCCACCTCTATTAGCGTCGTCGGCAAGAGCCCTTCTTGGGAGCCTTTCCACGACCAAGCACGCTTATTGCCATCCCAGGCCTGCCAGCCGGGATCGCCGGAGTCCATGATGACTCCCTGTCGTTAGAAAAAATCTGAAAGCAGCGATTTACCGCTCCATCTCTCCAAGTAACTCCAGCTCGGCATCATGCAGCGAAACCAGCAGAGGCTCGCCGCGGTCGTTGACACGGAACTGGCCAAAACGAGCGGGCTCGTAGCGCTCGGCATGGCCTTCCTGGAAGAAGAAGGCGTCGGTAGCGAAGCGCACGCGGCCGTTACGCATCCGGTAGCGCAGGCGCATTTCGTCGGAGCCCAGTGCCTCCTCCCCTGTGCCCAGACGCAGGAAATGCGCCACGCGCTGCGCGTCCAGGCGAACGACCACGTGCCCATCGGTGGCATCTATCTCGCCGTTCTCCAAGCGGCTTTCGTGCAGCGCATCCTGAATGCGGTTGCCGATATCGAAATTCAGCGCCATGTAGTCGCCCTGCATCAGCGAGCGCGGGTCCACCGGCGCCAGCTCCAGATACACCACATCGCCTTCGGCCAGGTGGCGCTCCTTGGCCCAGATGCTCCAGTTGACCAGCACCAGGATCAGCACCAGGGTCGCCGCCACTACGATCCTGTTCAGCTTGGCTGTCGCCATCATTGGTCCGCGCCCTCCGCCTCACCGGCCCGCCAGCCGTGCCGCATGGCCCAGCGTATTGCCAGCATCATTACACCAAGGGCAAACAGCGTCATTGCTTTAGTCAACAAGGTCGCCTCGAGCCAGTAGTAGTAGTTCGAAATCGAGAGCAGCAGTAACAGTCCCCCAAACCCCATGACCAGGCGATTGCCGATGGCAAAGCCCAGTACGACCACCACGGCGCCATGGCTCAGGCCATGGGCCTGGAGCGAGAGCAGCATCAGGACTGCCACGGCGCCATAGGCCGCCAAGCGTACGAACGGCGCGACTGCGCCGGCATGGTGCTGAAAAACGTACCGAAGCAGCAGCAACAGCGCCAGCATGCCCAGGGCATCCCCGGCCCAGGGCTCCAGCCAGTCCAGCCCGGTTCCCATGTAGTAGCGCCCAAGCAACAGTGATTGGCCGAAGTACTCCATGGCCTGGATGGCCAGCAATCCCAGCAAGAGGCCATAGCCCAGCGCCTGCACCGCCCGCAGACGGGCCGGCCAGCGAAACTCGTTGAGCCAGAGGGCAGTCAGCGCCAGCAGCACCAGGCCGCCGGCCAAGGATGGCGCTGACACGCCTTCGGCCAATGCCAGATAGAGTGCCAGGCTCGCCGCGAAGGCTGAGAAACCACGGTGGGTCAGGCTCGGCATGGCCAGGGCCAGGATGACCTGGAGCAACAGCAACGACCACCAGAAGCTGGCGCTCATGTCGCCCAGGGCATTACCCGCCGCCCAGGCCACCAGCATCTGCCCCGCCAGGCTAGCGGCCAGCGCCAGGTGCTCCCGGAAATCGCCGGGCGTCGTCTGCAGCAGGCCGTAGGCGGCTCCGATCAGCAGCAGCCCAAATCCTCCCGCGGCGATGCTGTCCTCGATCACGGTGAATAGCCCCAGGGCAACGAAGCCCAGCAAGAACAGGGCCGCCAGCCAGCCCGAGAACGCCTGCAACGCACGCACAAACCAGGGTGTCTCGAGTGCCGGCTCGCCATCGCCCTCCGTTACCGGAATGCCGGCCCGGCCAAGTCGCTCTTTGAGAGGCGTGATGGAACGGCTCATGAAGATGTCTCCCTATGAGTGGCCCGAGTCGTATCGATATCGCGATCCCAGGGTGCCACATCGCCGCCGAGCCGTTCGGCCAGAAAGTCTATCATCGCCCGCAGCAGCAATGGCTGATAGTGGCGCGACAGGTACACGGCATGAATCCCCAGCAACTCGGGCTCCCAGGCCGGCAATACGGGCACCAGGCGGCTCTGGCGCAAGTCGTCGGCGACGAAATAGGTCGGCAGCAGCGCGATGCCGGCGCCGGCCAGCGCAGCCACGCGCACCACGCCAGCCTCATTGCTGGACAGCCTTCCCGCCACCGGTACGGTCACGCTGCGGCCTTCCCGGCGCAGGGTAATCTTGCTGCGGCTCACATAGGCGTGTTCCACATTGGCGTGTTCGGCCAGTTGCTCGGGTGTTGTCGGCATGCCGTGCCGCTTCGCATAGTCGGGCGACGCGCACAGTACCGAGCGGCAGGAACACAGCTTTCTCGCCACCAACGACTCGTCAAGCTGATTGGTAATGCGTACCGCCAGGTCCACCCGTTCCTCTACCAGGTTGACGGCCCGCTCCAGCACCAGCAGTTCGACCTGCGCTTGCGGGTGACCGTCAAGAAATTCCGCCACTGCCTCCGCGAGCCAGGCCTGGGCGAACGACTGGCTGGTGGCGATGCGCAGCCGGCCACGGGGCTCGATGCTGCGCACACCGGCGGCGACCTGCGCTTCATCCGCCAGATCCAGCATCTGGCGACAGCGTGACAGTGCCTCGTGGCCGGCGTCGGTCAGCGCAATGCGGCGCGTCGTGCGGTGCAGCAGCCGCACGCCCAGCCAGCGCTCCAGGCTCTCGAGATAGCGGCTGGCCATTGCCCGCGACATATCCAGTGCCTCGGCGGCCGCGGTCACGCTGCCGCGCTCGGTCACCGCAACGAACACCTGCATGGCAGTGAAACGATCCATCTATTTGCTCGATCTGGTTGACAAACTGTCGTCAAGAATAGCGTATATCCCACCATTACGAACCAATATCCTGTGCCGACCCAACCACTCGTTTTACTCACCTTGCAGGATAATGCGATGAAAAACTCCCTCTCTCCGAGCCGCTGGTTCATCCTCGCCATTACATCGCTGGGCTTCGTGTCCGCCAACGCCGCCGCGCAGACCGACGAGACCACCACGGCACCGCTGACGCTGCAGGTCTATAACGCCGATGCCGGCAGCTTCCACGTCAATGCCGTACTGGTGTCCGGCGAGAGCGACGCCGTGCTGCTGGATACCGGCTTTACCCGTGCCGACGCACTGCGCATTGCGGCCATGGTGTTGGACAGCGGGAAAAACCTGCAAACGATCTACATCAGCCAGGCCGACCCGGATTATTACTTCGGCATCGACGTCCTCAAGCAGTTTTTCCCCGACGCGGAGGTGATAGCCACTGAGCCGACGGTGGAGAAGATCGAGGCCACCCTGTCGACCAAGTTGCAGGTGTGGGGCCCGCGGATGGGTGCCAACGCACCGCAGCAGGTGCCACTACCCGAGGTGCTGCCCGGCAACACGATCATGCTTGAGGACCAGGTACTGGAAATCCGCGGCCTGGACGACAGCCTGCCGCACCGGAGCTATGTGTGGATCCCGTCGATCGAAGCGGTGGCCGGTGGCGTGAACGTATACGCCGGTCTGCATGCATGGACCGCCGATGCCCAAACAGCGGCGGAGCGCGCAGCCTGGGTAGGGAAACTGGATGACATCGCCGAGCTGAATCCGGCCATCGTGATACCGGGCCACTCGCTTCCCGGCCTGCCGCAGGATGCTTCGCAGTTGGCTTACACCAAGGACTACTTGCAGCGCTTCGAGGCGGAATTGGCCCAATCCGAGGACAGCGCAGCACTGATCGAGGCGATGCAGGACGCCTATCCGCAAGCGGGCCTGGGCATCGCGCTGGAGATCGGTGCCAAGGTCAACACGGGTGAGATGGAGTGGTAATTCCCATGAGCGAACAGACAACCTCTTCCCGCCCCGGCACCTCCGGGGCGGTAACCCTGCACTACATTCTCGACCCGCTGTGCGGCTGGTGCTACGCCGTTGCACCGCTGGTCCAGGCGGCCCATCAAGTGCTGCCGATACAGCTACACGCCGGCGGAATGATGGCCGGCCCCAACCGTCGTCCCGTGACGCCACAGCTGCGCCAGATGGTAGAACCGCACGACCGGCGGATTGCCCAGCTCAGCGGCCAGCCGTTTGGAGAAGCCTATCGCGACGGCCTGCTCTGCGACCAAAGCGCCGTCTTCGACTCCGAGCCGCCGATTACCGCCATTCTGGCGGCCGATGAGCTCGCCGGCCGTGGGCTGGATCTGTTGGCGCGCATTCAGACAGCCCACTACGTCGAGGGCCGGCGCATCGCCGACCCAGCGGTGCTACGCATCTTGGCACGTGATATCGGACTCGACGGGCCCACCTTCGACGCAGCCTATGCCGCACAGCAGGGCGAGCCGACCCAGGCGCATATTCGCGCCAGCCGGGAGCTGCTGGCCTGCGTGAATGGGGCGGGGTTTCCGACACTGGTACTCGAGCGCGAAGGCCGCCACGAGGTCGTGGACATCATGGGGTATCTCGGCCAGCCGTCGGCTTGGCGGAGCCATCTCACCAAGGTGTCACGCAGCGGCTCATGACGACATCTCGACATGCAGCCGCTTGAGCCAGAACGCCGCCGCGGCCCCCAGCCCCAGCACCACCACGGCCAGCAGCAGGAAACCACCCGCCTCGGCCTGCCACAGCAAGTGGCGGGCCAGGAATAGCGTAACGACCGTGATGACCGACAGGCAGCCGCCCGCCAGCATGAACAGGTCGGCTCGCCAGTGACGGTAGATGGCGTAGAGCGCCGTCAGCCAGAACGGATAGATCAGCATGGCAGGCGAGACATCGGCCCGCTCATCGAAGATCAAGACAATCAACAGCAGGGTCAGGGGAATGCCGCTGCCCAGCGCCAGCAGGCGCGTGGCCCATCCGGCCGCCAGCCAGCGCCAGCGCTGCGCGCCCAGCTCCCACAGTGCCAACGCCACGGTATTGAGTGCGAACATCCCCCACAGGGCGGCGGTGTCGCTATCGAAAAAGAGATCGAACGCCCCGCCCCAGGTGCGGAAGTAGAGCGCCAGCGCAAGATTGAGCAGCCCCAGCCACAGGATCCAGAGCGCATCGAAGCGCGCCACCACCACCCAGGGAAGCATCAACAGCGCCCAGAAGAAGAACAGCTGCCACGGATCGGCGCCGGTCTGGTACACCTGGCCGAACAGCGCCAGCAGCACGCCCAGCAGCAGCGAGGCCGCCATGAGTGCCGCCCGCGCCACGATGTTCTCCACTACGCTGTCATTCGCTGTGCCGCGCCCTGCCGCCCACCAGTAGACGCCGATGGCCACCACCAGCGCCGCCTGCACCAGTCCGAAGCGCAGCCAGCGCCCCATCTCGGTCCAGTTGAAGGCGATCAGGAACATCAACGCGCCGGCCAGCGCCAGCGTGCCCAGCCACAGCAGCAGCCGATCCAGGAACACCGCCCAGGCCCGCCGCGAAGGGTGGAGCCCGGAAAGCGCGACCGCCCGCGCCACCTGCTCTCGCGGAATTGCCCCGCGCTCGATCAATGCCGCCAGCTCACGGCGAATGGAGGCCATGTCGTTTCCCTAATGTGGTGGCTCGTAACGCGATACTTCGGTTCCCATTACGCATCACAATCCCTCCAGGACCCGCTGCGCCTCGGCGATTTCGTGCTGACCGTACACCCGCACGTCGTGTCGGCGAAGCAACGTCGCGGTAACACCGGCACCGGGTCTCTTGGTGCCCGAGAAGCTGCCATCGTATATCTGCGTACTGCCGCAGGAGGGGCTGTGTTCGGTCAGGACCGCCACCTTGATTCCATGCCGTCGGCATAGCTGGAGCGCCAGCGAGGCCCCCTTCAGGAAAGCCTCGGTGAGATTCTCACCGCAACGATCGACGATCTGCGCCGAACCGGCCAGAACGCCGGCTCCGTCGCCGGCGATGATCTCGGCCGGCGCGCGCGGTGTGGGCAGGCCGGCGTCGACCTCGGGGCACACCGACACCACTCGGCCCTCGGCTTGCCACTTTTCAAGTATCTCCGATGACAGCGTCTTGGCGCCGCCATCGTAGCGAACCCGCTTGCCCAGCAGGCAAGCGCTGACCAGTACCTTCTCCATGCCCTTCCTCTTCCAACCGAGCCCTCATTCTCGACCGCGATAGCGCGGCTTGGCGATACCCTCGAGTTCAGCGAGGGGAATGTGGAGCTCCGGCTGGCCGACGGCGTAGGGGGCGATCTCGTAGACGTTGTACCTGACCGCCCAGGCCGACTCCAGCGGCGCCACGTTGCGATTCTCGCTCAGTGGCCAGTTGGCGGCGAAGGTATCATCCTGCCCCAGCTCCTGAAGCCAGCGCTCATGAGCGCGGGCCAGAGCCACCCGGAATGCAGCTTCCTGATCCTCAAGAAGCATGTCCTCGAGGGTGACCACCTGCCCAATACGCTCATCGATGACCATGAACTCGGTCAACGGCATGCCATGGGCCTGCCCCGCGTAGTAGACGTAGCCATCCAGCTCGATGATCAACAGCTCGTCATGCCGGGCCAAGGCCTTCGCCTCGAGCCCAACACGGCTGGAGGAGTGCGTGGCATACTGGCGTGTTTCCTTGGCCTCTTTGAAGAAGGCCTCGGCGAAGGCCTCCCAGGAATCGGTCGGCCACTCGGTCTCGCCACCGGTAATGCCCTGCCCCATGAGGAGCAGCCGCGTGCGCACATGGTCACTCAATTCCGGCGAATCGGGGAAGTGCAGCGCACTCACTTCCACCTTCGCGCAGCGTTCCTCCGGGCAATCGGTTTCCACGAAACTCGCCTCGAAGGGCTCGTAAGCGATCTCGCTCGCCTGAAGCGGTATTTCCTCGGCCTGGCACCCGGCCAGCACCATCAGCACCGCGGCCAGCACGGCAGTTTTGCGACACGACATCCTGCACTTCTCCCTGTCAAGCGACCCCATGTCGCCTCGTTGCTCCACTCGTCCGGCCGCGGCTCAAGCGTGAAGCGCTTCCTCCGGGCGCTCCACCAGGCCCTTCATTTTTTCCTCGGTATCCGTATCGCCGGTCGGCACATAGGTGATCAAGTGCAGCGGCACGCCATTACTACCGGCCACCTGCAGGATGGCGTAGTCGAAGGAGAGCCGGCCCGCGTCGGGATGCTCGTAGACCTTCACGCCGTCATGGGGCAGGCAGACGTCATGTTCGCTCCACCACTCGGAAAATATGGGGCTGCGTGACAGCAACAGTTCGACGAGTTCGTTGAACCAGGGGTCATCGAGGTAGTTGGCCTGGGTCAGACGCAACTTGGCGACACAGTCCCGGGCATGTTTCTCCCAGTCAACCAGCATGCGGCGCATCCGCGGGTTCAGGAAGAGTTGATGCACGCCGTTCCGCTCGATCCCGCGCATGCCGTGAAGGTCACCATGAATGACGGTTGCCGCCCGGTTCCAGGCCAGGATGTCCGAGCGGGCTCCCATGATCCAGGCCGGGCAGCACAGCAGCTGATCCATCAGCCGCTGAAGCTGCGCGCCCACCACCGCCTCGCGTGCCAGCCCGGCACCACCGTTCTCCAAGCCATAGCCACCCAGGGTGAGCAAGTGCTGCTGCTCGGCAGGCTCCAGCTTCAGCGCGCCGGCAATGCGCTGCAGGGTCTCCATCGACGGGTGCACGTCGCGCACCTGCTCCAGCCAGGCATACCACTCGGTGCTGATCCCGGCCAATTCGGCCACCTCTTCACGACGCAGGCCGGGCGTGCGCCGCCGCGTGCCGCGCGGCAGGCCAACCTGCTCGGGCTGCAACCGAGCCCGCCGAATTCTGAGGAAGGTAGCGATTTCGCTGCGACGAATATTGCTGAGCACGACGTTTCCTTGGGGGGAAGTACGAATACCAGAATAGCGCGTTCCTGAATGGTGTCTCATGGCCCACGTATCGTCTCATCGTACACCGCCGCCAGCCGCGAGCGGCAGCGATATCGACCATCCTCGACAGGAGATGAACCGATCCATTATTGCGCTGGATAACTGCCACACTATACCCCTGCAAGAAAAGAAGGAGCACCGCATGCAATATCGCAAACTCGGCAATACCGGCCTCTTCGTCTCCCAGTTCTGCCTGGGCACCATGACCTTCGGCGGCGAAGGCGAACTCTGGAGCAAGATCGGCAACCTGCAGCAGAGCGACGCCGAGGGGCTGATCGCCCGTGCGCTGGAGGCCGGTATCAACTTCATCGACACCGCCGACGTCTATTCCGAGGGGCTCTCGGAGCGCATGACCGGCCAGGCCCTGAAGAATCTTGGCGTGCCGCGCGACGAGGTGGTCGTCGCCACCAAGGTCTTCGGCGAAACCGGCCGGGGCGTCAACGCCAGGGGGCTGTCTCGCTATCACATCATGGAAGGCGTGAAGGCGAGCCTGCAACGCCTGCAGCTCGACCACATCGACCTCTACCAGGTACATGGCTTCGACCCTGCTACGCCCATCGAGGAGACCCTGAGCGCGCTGGACACCCTGGTCCAGCATGGCCACGTACGCTATGTCGGCGTCTCCAACTGGGCGGCCTGGCAGATCGTCAAGGCGCTCGGCATCGCCGAACGCAAGGGGCTGAACCGCTTCCAGTCGCTGCAGGCCTACTACACCCTTGCCGGTCGCGACCTGGAACGTGAAATCGTCCCCATGCTGGAGAGCGAGGGCCTCGGCCTGATGGTGTGGAGCCCGCTCGCCGGCGGCCTGCTCAGCGGCAAGTACGCGCGCGACGGCCAGGCCATTGGCGAAGGCCGCCGCGCCAACTTCGACTTTCCACCGGTGGAAAAAGATCGCGCCCATGACTGCGTCGACGCGATGCGCGGCATCGCCGAAGCCAAGGGCGTCAGCGTCGCCCAGATTGCGCTCGCCTGGCTGCTTCACCAGCCGGCGGTCACCAGCGTTATCGTCGGGGCCAAGCGCATCGACCAGCTCGACGACAACATCGCCGCCGCGCAGGTAACGCTCAGCGATGAAGAACTCGCCGTGCTCGATCGCGTCAGCCAGTTACCGCCCGAATACCCGGGCTGGATGCTGGAGCGCCAGGGTGAGTTCCGCCATGAGCAACTCCGTGCACAGAGACGTTGAGATTGAAGGTGTCATCCCACAAAACTTCCGTCGGCGAACTATGCTTAAGGGACCGTCCACTTCCTCGTCCGCTCCAATGCCGTCGCCCCTGACGATGGCTGCCAGTTGTGAGCAAGCGAGGTGAGTTCAGGAACGGGACGGCAGTGGCCGTGGCGCTGCTATACAGAGCCCACGGCATAACAAGGAGCGGAGCGGCCGCCCGACAGGGGCCGCTTGCATAGAGACACGATGTCCAAGGAGTCATACCATGTTGTCTCGTGACATTCTCAAGCGAATCGGTGTGCTAGGAGTGACGATGGGCCTGGTTGCCAGCCCCTTCGCCTGGTCGGCCGGTAGTGACAAGGAAGCGGACGCCGCCGGCGGGCAAAGCGGTACCTCCACCATGACGGATGACGCCTCCGGCACGATGGACGCTTCCGGGTCCGCTGGAACCGATGCCGAGAAAAAGCCTCAGTGGGAAGAGGAAAAAGACGGCGAGATGGCGCCGGAAGGCACCGGTGACCGCTCCGACGAAGTGAGCAGTGACCCGGGTGCCCCTGGCGTAGAGGGTGGTGAAGGCACGCAGGGAGGCGAGGAACCCGACCCGAGCGATACCGACAGCACCCAGGACGTAGAAGAGGATGAAACCTGATAGGAAGGAATCAGCACAGCAGTTCCAGGGGCCCGGCAATGCCGGGCCCTGTCATATCTGTCATCAATGGTATCGACGAGAGCCACACACGGCCGCTGAACCAGCCCCGTAGGCGTCAGCCTTCCCCGTCGCCCCCCGAAGCGGCCTCATGATGGGGTGGGCGAGCCCCCTGCCGCTCGCCCTTGGCGATGTCGTACTGGCTGAGCACCACCACCTCGCGCGGCCACCAATTGGGATGTTCGTCGCGAACGAAGCCCATCAGCCGCTCGAGCACGCTCTTTTCCGCGACCCAGCCGGCGAAAGGGTCGGTAGTCATGAGATAGCAGGTGACCGTCTGTGCCGTCTCGGTCTGTCCGGTCACGTAGCAGCACAGCTTGTGATGCTCGACGACACTATCCTCCTCCTTGGCGAACTCCAGGAACTTCTCACGGATGACCTCGATATCAGCGCTCACGTGCAGCTTCATCTCGAAGTAGCGATACATCTTGGCGCTCTTGACCGAGAGGTTCTCGAAGGGCTTGGAGACGAAGTAGGTCACCGGCACGATCAGGCGCCGCTCGTCCCAGCTTCTCAGCCGAATGAAGGTGTAGAAGATGCCTTCCACATAGCACCACTGCCCCTCGAACATCACCAGGTCGCCGATACGTATGGGCTTGGCCAACGACACCTGGAACGAGGAGAGGATATTGCCCAGCACCGCCTGGCCCGCGATACCCACCAGCACCGCCAGCACGCTGGCCGAGGCCAGCAGCGACATGCCCAGGGTCTCGAACAGCTGGATCTGGCTCAGTACGTAGACGGAAACCGCCGTCACCATAATCAGGATGATGACCCGGCGCAGCGCGTAGAGCGTGGTGAGCAGCTTGCGCTCGTCCTTGGGCTTGGTGTCGTCGATCTCCCCCACGATGCGCCGCGTCACCTTGAGCAGGATGGTGTCGACCAAGCGAAGCGCGATCGTACCGACCCCCCAGGCCACGATGATGATCAGCAGCACACGAATGAACGTGGTGGCCATGGCGGTGAAGGAAACCACATAATCCAGCAGTATCTGGGCCACGAATGCCATGACGAGCAGCGCCATGGGGATACCGATCCTGCCGGCGAAGATGCTCGGCCAGCCGGAGGGGAACCAATGTGCCAGCAAGCCGACTAGACTGTAGACTCCCCACCCCACCAGGCCGATCAGTAGCAGGAAGGCCGGAATGGCGATCCACTCCCAGATCTGAAGCACTCCTAACGAGGACTTGAAGCGATCCGGAATGTACTCTTCCAGCAGCGAAGGGCCGTACTCCTCGTAAAGGAGAGGAATATACGAAACGCTATCCGGCGTGATCAGCCAGACCGGCTCCTCGTCCCCCACGCGGTACCGGGCCAGACGAATCTCGTAGGTCTGGCCATCGACCTTGAGCGATGCCAGCTCGAGATTCCGGCGCGGTTCTCCGGTCAGTGGGTGCTGTCCGGTGGGGTCCTCGATAGCGGCGTCTTCACGGCCCGATAGGTTGGAAGCATCGACCTGCTCGCCGCGCCGGAATACCGTCTCCAACTGGCTGGCCAACCGGGCTCCCCTCTCCTGCCGCTCCGAACGATCCAGATCGGAAAGGTTGAGCACATGTGCCGCCGCGGCAAACTCTCCCTGTTCGGCGAGCTCGAGAAAGCTCCGGACCGCCTCTCGCGGCGTCTGCCGCTTGACCTCTTCGGGTACCTCGCCAAGCCCTTCGTTCAACGAATCGACGCTGAACCATTGATTCTCCTCGCTATCTTCCTGCTGCGATTGCGCCATGCACAGGCCGGAAAAGAGCAGCGCCACCGCCAACGTTAGCGGTAGCAGCCACGAGCCGTTTGCTTTCATATACCTCGTTCCTATCGATGCAAAGCCGCTGTCGGTTCCTTCTGACAGCGCCGTTCGGACCTGGCAAATCAAAGCCAGGTACCAGGCTACCCGGATCAGGGGCTGGTCGAAGTACAGCTTACCGGCTACCGCTTCGTCCAGTCCGGTCAGGCGCTCGGTCTTCATGGCGAAGCGGTCGATGACATCTTACATCGCGTTATTCGCAGCAGGCCGGGGACGGAATCAGTAGCCCACGGTGAAGCGCTGGCGTACATGGGCGGGGCGTTCGAGTTCGTCGACCAGGGCGATAGCGTAGTCCTCGAACGAGATGCTGGAGCCCTGCTCGTTGCTCAGCAGCGCATCCTTGCCGAGGCGGAAATCGCCGGTACGCTCGCCGGGCACGAACATCGCCGAGGGGGAAAGGAAGGTCCAGTCGAGATCCTCGACGGTTCTCAGACGCTCCAGAAAGGCCACGCCTGAGCTCGCTTCATCCTTGTACTCGGCCGGAAAGTCCGGCTGGTCGATCAGGCGCTGGCCAGGGGCGACCTGCAGGCTGCCGGCGCCACCCACCACCAGGTAGCGCTTCACTCCCGAGTCGCGCACCGCGCCGATCAGCGTATCGGCATCGCTAGCGGTAAAATGCACCGCGCTGATCACCGCGTCATGGCCGCGCAGCATTTCGGCCAGCCCCGCCCGGTCGTAGACATCACCTTGGCGGGTCATGACCCCAGGCAGCTTGGCGATTCTTTCGGGATGACGGGCGATGGCGGTCACCATATGACTGCGCTCGGAGAGTTCCGCAAGAATACGAGAGCCGGCGTTGCCGGAAGCACCGATGAGAGCGACGTTTGCCATGATCAAGTTCTCCTTGGTTTGAAATCAGGACTAGGTCTACTAAATAGACCTATACGGCAAACTATGGTACTTCTCATCCATCCGCAAGAAGTCACCGCGGTGCGACCCGGTCATACCGGGATGACTCATGAGCCCCCAGGGAGCCGCCATGACTCAACAACCATCCAAGATTGTCGAATTCGACCACCCCTGCCCCATCCGCGACGTACTCGACCGCATCGGCGATCAATGGAGCGTTCTCGTCCTGCTGACCCTGCAGCCCGGCACCAGGCGCTTCAACGAGCTGATGCGCGAGATTGGCGACATCTCCAAGCAGATGCTCTCGCGTACCCTCAAGCATCTGGAGCAGGATGGATTCATCACCCGTACGGTCTATCCGGAAGTGCCGCCCCGCGTGGAGTACGACCTCACCGAACTCGGCCACTCCTTCCTCGAACCGATGCAGGCCCTGGTGGCCTGGGCCGACGCCAATCACCGCACCATTGCCGAGTCGCGAAGGCGTTATCGGGCAGGAGAGTGATAACGGCTGGCTTTCGCCAGCTGCTGCCAGCTGTTCACGGCCGCCCCTCGCCCCAGTTCCACTCGCTGCGTGCCACGGCGTCGTGAGCATGCAGGCTTTCGGCATGCACCACGCGCAGCCGAAAGCCATCGGTGCCGGGCTGCTCACGCAGGGCTTGGTGCAGGCGGCGTGCGGCATCCTCGCAGAACATCAGGTTCTGGCCGTTGGCCAGGGCGAAGGCCTGCTCGTCGATCCGCTTTACCGCCGTTTGCAGCGCAGTGCCCAGTGCTCGCTCGGTGCGATCCACCAGGCTCAGCAGCGGCAACTCGTCCTGCCCTTCAGCCAACCGCACCGAGAGGTGAGCCTGGCTGCGCTGGCTATGGGGCGTGGCCAGGATGCCCTGCTCGCTGCCCAGCCAGGCCCGCACTGCCTCACGGCTGACCGGCATGTCAGTGAAATCCTCGTCAAAGGCCTGTTGGATCAGTTGGCGTGACAGTGCCGCCGAACACGGGCAGGTGGAGGAGTAGCCCACCGTCAGGTCGAGAATGGCCTCGAAGCCCTGGTCGTCGCGGCGGCAATGAAGGGTGAAGGGATAGCCCTTCCAGCCCGCCAACGGGCTGATCAGCGCCGGGCGCTTGAGCAGCACCTCGCCACCGAGATCGAGAAAAGCGTTGCTGGAAAGCTCCGCATGGCTGTCGAGAAAGTTCTTCAGCACCCCTGCCACGAGGGAGAGCGAGAGCTCACGCTCCTCGAGTTCGGCCAGGGCCAGGTAGAGGCGCGACATGTGGATACCGCGCGCGGTGGGGTCGTCCAGGCTGACGCCCGCCGAAGCGTAGCCGATCACTCCCTGACCGGCCACTTGCAGCGGCAAGGCGATATGCTCCATGCCGACCCAGCTCAAGGTGCCGAGGCACGAGGCTGGCGCCAGGGCAATGTCTTCCAGCGGTAACCTGTTCATCGCAAGGGACTCTTTCTGTGTGCATGATGTTTAGTAGTACGACATGGCTAAGTTGCCGTGTTGATGCAGATCCGGCATGCCACTAGACCCGTTGCCGCCCGGTCAGATCGCCCGCTCCGGCTGGAAATAGTCGAATAGCTGCGTGACCGCTGCGGGCGCCACCCCGTTGGTGATGAATACGAAGCGCGAGATACCGTCGCTGCAGGCCTCGGCCGGCAGCGGCTCCGGCGGGTGGAAGATGTGCTGCACGCCATGCAGCGCCAGCGGCTCTTCCCGCCCGGCAATCTTCACGATGGCCTTCACCCGCAGGATCTTTTCGCCCATCAGCGACATCAGCAAGTCCAGCCAATCCTCCAGCACCTCCGGCGCGATAGGCTCCTCTACGGTGAAACAGAACGAGCGGATCTGTTCGCCATGCCGAGTAAGCGACGGGCCGGACGTCGGCGCCAATATCGAGATCAGGGAACCCGCAGCGGGGGGCGCCATGCCCACCGCGGTCGAAACCTGAGCATAGGATGCCGCGCTCAGCCATTGCTCGGCACGGCGCTGTTGGGCCCCGCCGGTCAACTGCTCGGCCGATACCTCACCGTGTCGCACCTGCAACTGTTCGGCGGCCGGGTTGATCCTGTTCAGATGCTCGGCCAGTCGCGACAGTCGTGCCTCGTCCACCAGATCCGTCTTGGTGATCAGCAGCCGATCGGCGATGGCGGCCTGGCGCTGCGACTCACGGTGGGCGTTCAGCGTCGAGACGCCGCTGGCGGCATCCACCAGGCAGATCACTCCATCCAGTTGCAGGCGATGGGCCAGCCAGTAATCGGTCATCAAGGTCTGTAGGATGGGAGCCGGGTCGGCAAGCCCGGTCGTCTCGATGATCACTCGGGAGAAGGGTTCGCCACCCGCCCGCTCGATTGCATCGAAGGTCTTCTGCACGGTGCGGCTCAAGTCGCCGCGAATGGTGCAGCACAGGCAACCACTGCTCATTTCCACCACCGTTTGTTCGTCGCCCTCGGCGACCAACCGGTGGTCCAGACCGATATCGCCGAACTCGTTGATCACCACCAGCGCATCCTTCATGGCGGGCTGGCGCACCAGGCGATTGAGCAGCGTGGTCTTGCCGCTACCGAGAAAGCCGGTCAGTACGGTAACGGGTATCTGGTCGTGGGTATCTGAACTCATGTTGAACACCGTAACGGGGTGGGATCGGACCAATGAGACCGGCCTGCATGGGATTGCGTCACATTGCCCGAATGCGAATGTTATAACATAACAAATCAAGTCAAGGAGTTGAAGGATGAATCATGGCCGAACGGCACCGAGAGGCTCGAAGATCGCCGGGCAGCGGAGCATACTGGTGGGCACGAATCGTCGCTCCATCGAGACGAGGCCTGAATGTCCCAGTCCCAACAACCGCCGCTGCGTGTCGGCTTCATCCTGCTGCCCCTGTTCACGCTGAATGCCTTCGCCGGCTTCATCGATTCGCTACGCCTGGCTGCCGACAAGGGCGGACGCAGCCGGCAGATTCACTGCAGTTGGCAGATCATGGGGCCCGGGCCGGTGACGTCCAGTTGCGGCCTGGAGGCGACGCCGCAGACCTCCTATCGCGATCCGAGCCACTTCACTCATATCGCCGTGTGCGGTGGCAACAACTACCTCGATCCGCATGAGGACAAGGCGCTCAGCGAGTATCTGAGGGAGGCCTGCAAGCAGGGCGTCAAGCTGGTCGGGGTCTGCACCGGCACCTTCGCCATAGCCCGTGCCGGACTGCTCAAGGGCCAGCGGGTGTGCGTTCACTGGAACGTGATAAACGACTTCCGCCGTCAATTTCCCCAGACCGACGCCACGCCCGACCGGCTGTTTCTCGAATCGGTACGCGTCATCACCTGCGCCGGCTCATCGGGGGCCACCGACATGGCGCTACACCTGATTCGTCGAGAATGCGGGCCGGACAAGGCCCAGCAGGCCATTCGCCACATGATTCTCAACGGAATGCGCACCTCCAACTCGCCGCAGACCCACTTCTTCGAGGCTATCCAGGACATACGCGACGAGCGGGTCAGGGTCGCCGTGTTGACGATGGAACAATCACTCAATACACGCCTGGACAGCCAGGCCCTGGCCGAGCGCATCAACCTCAGTCCGCGCCAGCTCGACAGGTTGTTCCATCAGGAAATGGGCACCACGCCCATGCGTTACTTCAAGACCATGCGCCTGCGCTACGCCGAATGGTTGCTGCAACATACCGACGGCTCGATCGCAGAGATCGCCGCCGAGTGTGGCTTTTCCGATGCCTCCCACCTGGCACGTGATTTTCAGGCCCACTACCGCTACAGCCCCAGGCAGTCGCGCCGCAAGGGGCTGCTTAGCCAGACAGGCCAAGCGAGCGCCGAGGCCTCCTGAGCACGGCGGCCCGAGCGTCGCATGTCCGATATCTCCCCTTTCTTGTCCGTTTTCTTCTATAAGTGGCCACTGCACGGCCCTAACCTTAGAGGCACGTGTTCGTTCACCCAGTGACACGACTCCCCTCTAAACAACAACCCATGGAGCGTCACCATGAAGTGCAAACTCCCGCGTCTCCTGACCGCCGTGGCAGTAGGCCTCGGCATTGCCGGTTCCGCGACGGCCGCCGAGCTTGAGCTGCGCGCCGCCACGATCGGCAGCCAGCAGGGCATCCAGATGGCCGGCCTCAACGCGCTCGCCAGTCACGTGGCCGAAGCCACCGCAGAAGGCGTCGAAGTCCGGCTGTTCCACTCCGGCGCCCTGGGCGACCAGGTCAGCAACATCGAATCCCTGGACACCCGCACGCTCGATATCGCCACCATCGAAACGCCGATCACCACCATTGACGAGGACATGGGCATTCTCTCGCTGCCCTACCTGTTCCGCGATCGCGACCATGTCGCCAGCGTGCTCGGTGGCGAGATCGGCGATGCGCTGAAGGAGCGGCTGCAGGAGCAGGGTTACCGGGTCATCGGCTTCTACGAGGGCGGCTTCCGGCACATCACCAACAACCGCCGCGCCATCGAAACGCCGGACGACCTGAGCGGCCTGCGCATCCGCACCCCGGGCAGCCGCCAGCGTGTGGAGATGTTCAACGCCTACGGCGCCAACGCTTCGCCGCTGCCCTACCCGGAACTTTACTCGGCGCTGCAGACCGGCGTCTTCGACGGCCAGGAGAACCCGCTGGTCGAGGTCGAGGCCAGCCGCTTCTACGAAGTGCAGGATTACCTCTCGCTTTCGGGTCACGTCTATACCGTGGGCTTTCTGCTGATGAACGAAGCGCGCTTCCAGGACCTTCCCGACGAAGTGCAGCAAGCGTTGCTGGAAGGCGGACAGAAGGCCTTCGACGCCACCGCCGATTTCGGCGAGCGCGCCGACCAGAGCGTCATCGAGCTGGTCGAGCAGAACGGCATGCAAGTCAATGAAGTCGATCGCGATGCCTTCATCGAAGCGTCCCAGCCGCTGTGGGAACGCTTCACCCAGGACATGTCGGACGAAGCGCGCGAGCTGGTACAGCGCATCGCCGAGCATCCCTGAGCCTCACCGTGTCAGCCCGGCGGGCCGCCCCGGCCCGCCACTTCCCTGCAGGAGCCTCCCATGCTTGATCGTTTTTTCGAAGCGGTCGCGGCACTGCTGTTGTCTGCCATCACCCTGCTCGCCCTGGCGGCCGTGGCTGCGCGCTACATACTCAACGCCTCGCTGTCCTGGAGCGCCGAAGTGCTGATAGGCCTGCTGGTCTACGTGACCTTCTTTTGCGGTTACCTGGCGCTGCGCAAAGGGGCACATCTGCGTATCGACGTGGTGGCCGCCTGTCTGCCCGCCCGCGGCCAATGGACTCTGTTCTTCCTCAACCAGGCGCTCATCGGCGTGGTCTGCGTGGTCATGGTGGTGTGGGGGCTGGAACAGACCCTGACCTTCTCCCACCGTACCACCCTGATGCTGGGCGCCCCCCAGTGGCTGTTCTACGCCGCCGTGCCCATCTCCGGCGTGGGCATGCTGCTGGAACTGATTCGCCAGTGCATTGCCGCCGTCAAGGCCGAGGCACCTCCCTATGAAGCCGCCCGGCAAGCCGCGCTGGAGGAGAGTGCCTCATGATCCTGCTTGCCATCCTTCTTGCCCTGCTGGCCCTGATCGGCCTGGCCATGCCCATTGCCTTTGCGCTGACCCTGGTCTCGATCGCCGTCCTGGCCTTCTCCGGTGTCGACATGCTGGTCCTGGTGCAGCGCCTCTACCGTGGCACTGAGTCATTTCCATTGCTGGCGGTCCCGCTGTTCATCCTGGCCGGCCAGATCATGAACCACAGCGGTATTTCGGGACGCCTGATCGATCTGGCCCGCGCCCTGGTCGGCGCCATTCGCGGCGGCCTGGCCGCGGTGAACATCCTGACCTCGATGTTCTTTGCCGGCATGAGCGGTACTTCGATGTCCGATACCGCGGCGGTAGGCGGCGTGATGATCCCGCAGATGGTCAAGCGCGGCTATTCGGCCTCGTTTACCGCTGCGGTCACGGCCTCATCCTCCACCATCGGCATCATCATTCCGCCCAGCGTGCCCATGGTCCTGCTCAGCGCCTACATGGGCCTCTCGACCGGTGCGCTGTTCGCCGCCGGTCTGATCGCCGGTGCGCTCACCGCCCTCGGCCTGATCCTGGTGGCCTGGTGGATCTCGGTGAAGCGGGAATATCCCATCGAGTCCGCCTTCTCGCTGAGCGAGCTGGGCCGTACCTTCGTCGGCGCCCTGCCGGCCCTGATGATGCCGATCATCATCCTGGGCGGCATCCTGGGCGGCATCTTCACGCCCACCGAAGCCTCCGCGGTAGCGGTCGCCTACGGCGTGCTGGCCGGCATGCTGCTCTACCGCTCGCTTTCGCTTCGCGCCCTCTATCTCGCGCTGGTGGAGAGCGCCGTGCTCACCGGGGCGGTGATGTTCGTGACCGCCGCGGCGCATACCCTGGGCTATACCTTCACCTACCAGAGCCTGGGCCAGTTGATTCTCGGCCCCATCGCGGCCCTCGACATGGGTCCGATCGGCTTCCTGCTGATCCTGAGCCTGGTACTGATCATTGCCGGCACCTTCCTCGATGGCATCGCCATGATGTTCATCGTGGTACCGCTTTTCCTGCCCAGCGTGCAGCTGCTCGGCATCGATCCGCTGCAGTTCGCCATGGTGGTGATCCTGTGCTGGGGCATCGGCCAGCAGACACCGCCCGTCGGCGCCGCGCTATTCATCACCAGCGTGATCTCCAAGGTCGATGTGATTCGCATCACCTACGCCAACTTGCCCTTCATCGCCGTGATGCTGCTCGTGCTGCTCGCCGTGATCGTCTGGCCGGAAGGCATCGTCATGAGCGTACCCCGCTGGTTCGGCCTCTAGCCGTGCACTGCGTACCCAACCCCCAACGCCATAGCCACAGGAAGTTCCAATGAACAACCAGCAGTTTCTCGACGTGATCTACACCCATACCGAAGGCGAGCCGACCTGCATCGTCCATGGCGGCATCCCCTATCCCTTCGGCGGCGACATCCTCGACAAGCGTCGTTATCTCCAGCAGCACCACGACCATGTGCGGACCAGCCTGATGCGCGAACCGCGCGGCCACCAGCACATGTTCGGCGTGTTTCTCACTCCGCCCTCCGATGCCGATCACGACGCCGGCATGCTGTGGATCGACGGCGAGCAGTTCGTCGACATGTGCGGCCACGGCACCATCGCACTCTCCATGGCCATGGTCGCCCATCGCCTGGCGCCACCCCCACAGGAGAACGGCCTCACCCGCATCCGCTTCGAAACCACCGCCGGCACCGTGGTCTCCGAGGTGAAGGCCGACGCCGACAAGGTGCACTGGACCCGTTTCGAGAACGTGCCCGCCTTCGTCATGGAGCAGGACATCCCCGTCAACGTACCCGGCCTCGGCATCCTCAAGGCTGATCTGGTCTTCGGCGGCAACTTCTTCGCCATCATCCGGGTGCCCGCCGACAAGCAGCCCATCTGTCCGGAAAACGGGAGCTACTTCTCCCACGCCGGCCAGGCCGTGAAGGCCGAGCTCAATGCCCGAATGGAGATTCGTCACCCGACCCATCCGCACATCAACGGTTTGAACTTCGTCACCTTCTGGCACGAGGGCTCACAGCCGGATTCGCTCTACCGCAACGTGCATGTGTTCTCCGACGGCAAGCTCGACCGCTCGCCCGGCGGCACCGGCACCAGTGCGATGATGGCCATGTTCCATGCCCGCAACGAACTGGAAGTGGGCCGCCCCATCCACTCCGAGGGCCTGCTCGGCAGCGGCCGCTTCACCGGGGAGATCCTTGGCGAGACGGAAATCGGCGGCTACCGGGCCATCCGCCCCAGCGTGCAGGGCACCGCCGAACTGATCGGCTACGCCAAGTGGCTGATCGACGCACGTGACCCGGTCGGCCGAGGCTTCGTGATCCGCTGACCGAGCGATTCGCAACGACGAAAAACGCCGCCCCTGGCTCGCCAGGGGCGGCGTTGTCATGCGCTGCTGGTCGAGACACCCACCACCTGACTCACCTCACCTCGTACTCATCATGGCGGCGCCACCAGACGCCCGCCGTCTCGTTGCGCCCCTTGGGCGCGCGATCGAGCCACTGGTACATGCCCCATAGTCCGTCCAGACCACGCGCATAAGTGGAATAGGTATGGTAGATGACGCCGTCCTCGAGCACGAATGCGCTCATGCCCGGTCTGTCACGCTGGAACGTGGCCGCATCGGTTCCACACATGGCGGCGATCTTGTCCTCCGCTCCTTCGCTGCCTTCCTGGCCCGCGCGCCACTCAATCACTACCGGTTCGTGCTGATAGTTGTATTCGATGCCCCCCTCACGCTGCTGCTGCTCGGGGAACCACACATTGAAGTCGGCGTTGAAGTCGCTGCCATGCGAGGACGCCCAGGGAAAGGTCCAGCCCAGTCGCTGTTTATAGGCCTGTAATTTCTCGAGCGGCGCCCGCGACACCGCCCACAGCATCACGTCATGGTTGGCCAGGTGGACGGCAATGCCGTTGAAGCCATCGGCGATCGATGAGCAGGACGGACAGCCGGCTGCGTAATCGGGCCCGAACATGAAGTGGTAAATAAGAAGCTGCGAGCGCCCTCGAAAGAGATCCGCCAACGAAGCACTGCCTTCGTCGGTCTCGAAACGATATTCCTTGTCGATCCGTACCCATGGCAGTGTCTGCCGTCGCCGCGCCAGCTCGTCGCTACGCCGTGTCAACTCCTTCTCCGCCTGAAGCAGTTCGAGCCGCGCTGCCAGCCACTCGTCACGTGTTCCGGTCATGTGTGTCGTCATCGTCTTGCCCTCCCTTCGCCAGTGCTACTGTTCGTTTCATCCCAATAAGACGCGCTCCTTCGCGGTCATGAGATACCTTTAGTGCCAGAAACCGAACGGTGGGAGTAACAAGTGTGGCGGGATTCCGATGGACTCACTGATCACGGCCGCGGCACGTGCCCTTGCGGCGGGGGATCCCCTCGGCGCCTTGAACCTTGTCGCCCTGTGTGACGACGCGCCTGCGCTCGCGCTTCGCGGGATTTCGATGGCGCAGCTCGGCGACTTCGCCAGCGCCAAGCGGCTCCTGCGCCGGGCGGCGCGCGCCTTCGGCCCGAAGGACGCCATGGCCCGGGCGAGGTGCATTGTCGCCGAAGCCGAGATCGCTCTCGTCTCGCGCGACCTGAGCGGCTCCGCCAGGGCCCTCGATGCGGCACGGGCGACGCTCGAAGCGCACGGCGACCGGATCAACGCCGCGCATGCACGCCATCTCGAAGCCCGCCGCCTGCTGCTCATGGGGCGCTTCGACGAGGCGGAGCTCGCGATCGGCGAACTCGACCCAGCCCCCTTTCCGCCCGCGTTGAAGATCGCCTACGAACTCGTGGTGATGGGGATCGCGACGCGCCGCCTGCGCACCCAGGCGGCGCGCGCTGCACTCGCCCGGGCCGAACATGCCGCACGGAGTGCCGACATCCCCGCACTGACGGCGGAAGTCGAGAGTGCCCGTCGGGTGCTGGACACACCCGCCGCACGTCTGGTGGCACATGGCGAGGAACGGTTCCTGTTGCTCGACGAGGTCGAAGCCCTGCTGGCGTCGGAGACCCTCGTCGTGGATGCCTGCCGCCACAGCGTACGTAGCGCAGACCGGTCGGTCTCGCTGTCCGGTCGCCCGGTTCTGTTCGCCCTCGCCCGCCTGCTGGGCGAAGCCTGGCCGGACGACGTGCCGAGGGAGGAGCTCATCGCTCAGGCATTTCGCACGGTGTACGCCGACGAGTCGCATCGCGCACGGCTGCGCGTCGAAATCGGGCGGCTCCGCTCGGCGCTTACTCCCCTCGCCGACGTGCGTGCGACGAAACGTGGCTATGCGCTGGTACCACGACACGCCCCCGAGGTCGTGGTGCTGGCGCGGCCGTTCGAAGAGAAGCACGCTGCGGTGCTCGCCCTGTTGGCGGACGGCGAGCCGTGGTCGAGTTCGGCCCTGGCGCTGGCACTCGACACCAGCCAGCGCACCGTCCAGCGCGCGCTCGACTCGCTGGCCGAAGAAGGCAAGGTGCAGGCGTACGGGCGCGGGCGGTCACGCCGCTGGCTGACCCCACCCTTGCCGGGATTCACGACAACCTTGTTACTCCCCGCTTTTCTGCCGGGTGATTAGTCTGACAACACCTACCGAGTGATGAGGACTACGCAATGACCCGTTCCACCGCTGAAATTCTGCGTGAATATGGCCCGTTCCCCGGCGTCGAGAACGTGCATGGTGTCACGTTCGACGGCCAGCACGTCTGGTTCGCCACCGGCGATACGCTGAACGCTCTCGACCCGGCAAGCGGCGAGACACCGCGCAAGCTGGAAATCGCTGCCCAGGCGGGCACGGCCTTCGATGGCCGACACTTGTTCCAGATCGCCGATGATCGAATCCAGCGAATCGACCCCGACAGCGGTCGCGTACTGGCCACGATCCCGGCGCCTCCCGGCGGCGGTCATTCCGGGCTTGCCTGGGCCGAAGGCGCGCTCTGGGTGGGGCAATATCGGGAGCGGAAGATCCGTCAGCTCGACCCGGACACCGGGGCGGTCCTGCGCACCATCGAGACCAACCGCTTCGTTACCGGGGTCACCTGGGTGGATGGCGAATTGTGGCACGGCACCTGGGAAGACGATGCGAGCGACCTGCGGCGAATCGATCCCGACACGGGCGAGGTGCTTGAGAGCCTCGAGATGCCGCCGGGGATGGGGGTGTCGGGACTCGAAGCCGATGGCAACGGCCGTTTCTTCTGCGGCGGTGGCGGCAGCGGCAAGGTAAGGGCCGTGCGCCACCCCTGAAAATAAAAAATAAAGCCTTTGACCCACGGTGCCAAACCATGGCACCGTGGGTTCAGCTGGTAAGCAAGTGGCATAGTTTCAGTAGCGTTCGATTCTTTCGGCAGCCTGTAATTTACCCCTGTCCTACCCGCTACACATCTGGGTAACACCAGGAACATTGCAAGGCGCGATTGCGCGAAAGGATTCAGAACATGGCAACTGGCACCGTAAAGTGGTTCAACGACTCCAAAGGTTTCGGCTTCATTACTCCGGCCGATGGTGGCGATGATCTCTTTGCCCACTTCTCCGAGATTCAGTCGGAAGGCTTCAAGTCCCTGCAGGAAGGTCAAACCGTCTCTTTCGACGTGACCCAGGGCAAGAAAGGCCTTCAGGCTTCGAACATCAAACTCGCCTGACCTAACGGTCACGAGTTGTCGGACCTCTCCGGTTCGAAATCAGGGCCCGCTTAGGCGGGCCTTGTTGCGTTCTGGGGCCGGCGAGCGAAATCGGGAATGCGGAAGCGACGGCGATAGGCACTCGGAGCGAGGCCTGTGGTGCGCTTGAACAGACGCCGGAAGAACGCCGAATCCTCGTAACCGACCCGCCAGCTGATCTCCTCCACCGAAGCTTCGGAGCGCTCCAGCCGACGCTTGGCATCCTCGATACGCAGGCGCTGCACGTAGGCGATCGGCGTCAGGCCGGTGGCGGCGGCGAAACGCCGCTTGAAGGTACGCTCGGCCAGCGTCGAACGCTCGATCATTGCCTCCACCGGGTGGGCGAGTGCGAAATGCTCATCCAGCCACTGCTGCCCGCGCTGGATCTCGCCATCGCCATGGTCCGTCTTGGCGGCGAACACCAGGTAAGGCGTAAGCCCATCCTGATGCCACTGCAAGGCGAACAGTCGCGCCACCTCCTGCGCCGTGGTCGCGCCGGCATAGCGCGCGATGAGATAGAGCGCCAGGTCGTGCCAGCTCATCGAAGCGCCCGAGCTCACCAGTTCCTCTTGCTGGCCGGCAATCACCAGCACGCGCTCCGGGTGCGTCGAAACGGCCGGGTAGCTGGTCATGAACGCTTCCGCATAGCCGAAGTGAACCGTCGCCTCCTTGCCGTCGAACAGCCCCGTCTCGGCCAGCAGAAACACACCCGAGCACGCCGAGCAGAGCACGGCGCCGCGTTCATGCACGGTGCGCAGCCATTCGACCAGGTGGGGATAGCGGCCCTTCTCCCAGCCCTGAGCCGGGAGCAATACCGAGGGAACGATGACGATGTCGCTACTCTCGATGCTGTCGATGGAGCGCTGGACATCGATCGGCACGCCGCTGGCCAGCTTCAGCGGTCCCACGGCCTCCCCCACGATCTCGATATGAAACGGGGCAGGGGCATTTGGTGCCACCAAGCCCATGAGCGCCACGCCGTTCATCACGTCGAAGAGACCGGCAAGCGTTGAGACCACGGCATCGGGCAGCGCCACGAGGCTGACGTGCCGGGGGCTCGCCCCAGCAGGGATGGCTGATCCGGTCATGGCGCCATGCGCCTCTCAGGTAGGGAGGATTCAGTGTGGCACAAACGGACCGATTGCGGGCGAATTAGGCTCTTCAGCGAGTAGTGCCGCGCGGCGATGATGAGCGGGACGCTGGACCCCCACACAACAAGACAGGAACCGCACTGGATGAACGCCCCCGCAATCGATCAGACCAAGCTTGAATCCTTCGTCGCCCAGGCCGTTGGCGACCTCTCCTCGGCCTATGGCGGCGTGATGGTCAGCCTAGGCAGCAAACTCGGCCTGTACAAGGCCATGGCGGGCGCCGGGCCGATCGGCGCCAAGGAACTCGCCAGCCGCACCGGCTGTGCCGAGCGCTACGTCTCCGAGTGGCTGAACGCCCAGGCCGCCGGCGGCTACGTGGGCTACCACGCCGCCAGCGGCACCTACGAGCTATCCCCCGAGCAGGCCATGGTGCTTGCCGATGAAGAGAGTCCCGTCTTCATCCCCCATGCCTGGCAGGTGCCGGCCTCGATGTGGTTCGACGAGGAGCGCACTCTGGAAGCGTTTCGCACCGGCAAGGGCGTGGCCTGGGGCGACCACGACAGTCGCCTGCAGTGCGGTGTGGCGGCGTTCTACCGCAACGGTTATCGTGCCAGCCTGGTACCGGAGTGGCTGCCCGCCCTGGAGGGCGTGGTCGAACAGCTCGAAGCCGGCATTACCGTGGCCGACGTGGGTTGTGGCCACGGCCACTCGACCGTACTGATGGCCAAGGCGTTCCCCAACTCGCGCTTCCACGGCTTCGATGTTCACCCAGCCTCGATCGAGGCCGCCAGGCAGAACGCCGCCGCGGCTGGCGTTGCCGATCGCGTGAGCTTCGAACTCACCCAGGCGGTGACCTACCCCGACAGGCAGTATGGGCTCATCTGCTTCTTCGACTGCCTGCACGACATGGGCGACCCCATCGCCGCCGCCCGCCACGCCGAACAGGTGCTGGCGCCCAATGGCACAGTGCTGCTGGTCGAGCCCTACGCCCAGGACAAGGTCGAGAACAACCTCTCGGTCGTCTCGCGCCTGTATTATGCCGCCTCCACCACCATCTGCTGCGCCCACGCCATCTCGGAAGGAGGCCACCTCGTGCTCGGCGCCCAGGCCGGCGAAGATCGCCTGGCCGACGTGTTCCGCCAGGCGGGCTTCACCCACTTCCGGCGCGCGGCGGAAACGCCGTTCAACCTGATCCTCGAAGCGAGGCGTTAACTTTACGCGACGAGTCCGCCCGGTCATGCAAACAGCTTGGCGGGATTAGTTTCAGCAAAACAAAAAAATAAACCCTTTGACCCACGGTGCCCAAGCATGACACCGTGGGTTCAGCTGGTAGCAAGCAGTACGGTTTCAGTAGCATTCGAATTCTTTCGGCAGCCTGTAATTGAACCTTGTTTTACCCGCGGCACATCTGGGTAAAACCAGGAACATTGCAAGGCGCTAAATGCGCGAAAGGATTTATTATGACGACTGGAACAGTCAAGTGGTTCAACGATTCCAAAGGCTTCGGCTTCATCACCCCCGCCGATGGCGGTGACGATGTCTTTGCCCACTTCTCCGAAATTCAGGCAGAAGGCTTCAAGTCCCTGCAGGAAGGTCAAAACGTCTCCTTCGACGTGACCCAGGGCAAGAAAGGCCTTCAGGCTTCGAACATCCAACTCGCCTGACCTAACGGTCACGAGTTTTCGAACCTCCCGGGTTCGACAGCAAGGCCCGCCTAGGCGGGCCTTGTTGCGTTGGGAGGTTGAGCGAGCCAGGCCTTTCCCGATCGCTCCTTCACGGCTTCGATGCCCACGCGGCCTCGATCGACGCGGCCAGGCGCAACGCGGCTGCGGCGGGTGTTGTTAATGACGGTTCAAGAGGCGTGCATGTGTCGCACAAGCCTTTCCGCGTGACGTGGAGAGAATAGCCCGCTCCCACCGGGGCCGTATCCTTGCAGACAAACTGTCAGTACCTTCTTGATCTCCCACGGCTGAACGCCTGACCACTACGTATCCCGGCAGGAGCACTTCGGATGTCTTTCTCTTTACATGGCCACGGACGGGGCCTGGTGATGGCGGCTGCCGGTGTCACTGTTCTGAGCTTCGACAGCTTGCTGGTCCGCCTGGCGGCAACGGATGGTTGGAACATCATCTTCTGGCGGGGTGCCTTGATGGGACTATCGCTTAGTCTGCTATGCCTCGACGGGCGCCGGTTGGCGACGCTGCGCGGCCATCTTGGCGTATCACTGTTCTCCGCGCTACTGTTGGGCATCACCTCCAGTCTGTTTGTCCTGGCTGTCATGAACACCAAGGTAGCGAATGTGGTGGTCATCCTAAGTGCCGCTCCCCTGTTTGCTGCCCTGTTTACGCATTTCTTTTTGCATGATCCCGTGGCCGTGCGAACCTGGGTGGCGATAATTTCGGCCATGGCCGGCATGCTGATCGTCTTCTCTGCCTCGCTGACCAGCGACGGCCTTGTCGGCGATGTCTACGCGGTGATCGCAGCGGCCGCCGTCGGTGGTAACCTCACGCTCCTGCGCCGTCACCCCAACTTGGACAGAATACCCCTCATCGCCATTGGAGGTGGGTTATCGGCATTCATTGCCTGGCCGATGGCAACGCCGCTGGCCCTCACGACACAAAGCTATGGCATATTGGCCCTGATGGGCCTACTGCAGATGCCATTGGCCACCGCACTGATCAATAATGCGACCCGTCATCTGCCGTCGGCAGAAGTTGCCCTGTGTTTGGCACCCTGTGGGTTTGGTGGTGGTTGGGTGAGCAACCGCCTCAGGCGACCCTGCTCGGCGGTTTTGTGATCCTGTTGACGCTCTTCCTCAATGCCTGGTCAGGCCTGCGTGAATCCAACCGCCGAATGGTTCGGCCCCTTGGCGGGAACCTCCACCTATAGCGGTCAACTCGACCCTCAGAGGTAACTAGGGATCATTGGCAACCTCACTTCCCTCCCCATTCGACAGCCGGAACCTTAGCCCCGGTTCGGCCTGCTCGGCCGTGAGGCGCCAGCCATGCGCCAGTGCAATCTCCTGGCAGATAGCCAGGCCCAGCCCCGCTCCGAGGTCTCGCCGATGCGCAGCGCGCCAGAAGCGTTCGAACAGCAGGGGCAGCTGCTCTGCCTCGACGCCGGGGCCTCTGTCCCGCACGGTCACCGTATCGCCCTGGATCTCCACACTGACGCAGCTCTGGGCGGGGGCATGCTGGATGGCGTTCTCCAACAGGTTCTTGAGCAAGGTGAAGCAGGCTGCACGGTCCGCTTTCCACTCCACGTCGCCGACGGCACGCACCGCCAAGTGAACGTCGGCGGTTTCCGCCATGCGATGCAAGTAGGAAGCGGCATCGTGGGCGATTTCCTGCATCCCGACGGTGGTGAAATGGTAGTTATGCGCCTCGCTGGCTTCCGCCAGGAGCAGTAGCTGCTGCACCTGGCGGGTCATGTATTCGACGTCGCTCAATAGCGAGTCGCGGTCGTTCCTGCCCTCTGCTTTCAACTCGATCTGAGCGCGGATCAACGCCAGCGGTGTCTTCAACTCGTGTGCTGCGTTGCCGAGAAACTCCTGCTGCACACGGTAGCCTCGTTCGAGGCGCTCCAACGCCCGATTGAAGCTGTCGACGAGAGGGGCGATCTCCGTGGGCACCGCTTCCGTCTTCAGCCGGGCATCAATGGAGCGCGGCGAGATGGTCGCGGCGGATTCCGATAAGTCTCGCAGCGGCTTGAGGGTATAGCGCAAGGTGATATAGGCACACAAGCCGAAGGCGACGAACAGGACAGCGCCGAATACCGTGACGCCGGCGACCACCTGCGGCCAGGCAACGGTATAGACGACATCCATGAACCTCGCACTGACGGCGAATTGCAGATACCACCTTCGCCCATCGTAAACGAGGGGCTCGGTGGCGCCGTAGAAAGTGTTTCCCCCATGCTCGAAAGTGAAGTTTCCGCGCGCCAAGCGAAGCAGATCGCCATCGGAAGGCCAAAATGCCTCTCCGGCACTCGAGAAGACGACCGTGTTTCCAGCTTCATCCAGGATCCGATAGGCCGTCTCGCGCTGAGGGCCCTCGTATAGCCAAGCGCGGTCGTCCATGCTCGAGTCGAACCCGACGGGTCTGCCACTGCTGTCGAATTCGATATTGTCCGCCATCCCCTCCGCGGCGTCGGCCAGATCCATCCGGGCCAGCATGTTGCTCTGGATCACCACTACTGCAGCGATCACCAGCAGCACGATGCTGAGCACCATCCCCGCCACGTAGGCCAGCAGCACCTTCAGGCTAATGCTATTCAGCGGGAGCATTTTCACGCAGCGCATACCCCAGCCCCCTGATGTTGACGATGCGCTGCCGTGAACCGATGGCGAGCAGCTTGCGACGTAGACGGTGCAGGGCCACATCCAGGGCGTTCGGCGTGACCGCGTCGCTCAGCCCCCAGGCCGCCGCCTCCAGCGCGCTGCGACGCACCACCTCCTCGTGCTTGTGTAAGAGCAGCTGCATGATATGCAGCTCCGCGGGGGCGAGGGTGATGCTTTCGTCTCCCCTGCATAGAACACCGGCTTCGGGGCGCAGCGTCAGGTCGCCGTGGCTGGGATCGATCGGGTGAAACTCCACTGGGCGGCGCAGCAGCGCGCGGACGCGTGCCACCATCTCGTCCATGGCAAACGGCTTGGGCAGGTAGTCATCGGCCCCGGCTTCGAGACCCTGTACCCGATCATGCAGCGCATCGCGCGCCGTCAACACCAGGCAAGGCACGCCGAGGCCGACGCGGCGCATCTTCTGCAGCAGGATGAGGCCATCCCCGTCCGGCAACCCCCGGTCGAGAACCAATGCCTGGTAGGGCATCTGCTGGACGGCGGCCCATGCGGCATCGATGCGCTCGGCCACATCGACGGCGATGCCAGCGGTTTCCAGCCCCTTGCACATTAGCCGGGCCAGCCGATCATGGTCCTCGACCAGGAGTATTCGACTCATCAGAAGCGGTAGAGATAGCCAAGGTACACGCTATTAGTGGTCGAGCGATCCACCAGCGGACTGTCCTTGATCTCATCCGCCAGGCGCGTCACTTCGACGCCCATGAGCACCGAGTGGTGCTTATCGAACATGTAGACGCCACGTACTCCTGCCTCGATGTTAGTAGCGGACTCCCCGGCATAGGCAGGCCGATCGAAGCGAACCTCATCGTCGCGAACGCCGAAATAGTAATCGATTGTCTTAGCGTCCTGCCAGCTCGCGCCCACGTGCGGCGTAAGCAGGAAATGCTCTCCGAAGTCCCAGGTTCTCTCCAGGACGACATTGATGAGTTGGCCCTTGCTGTTGCCCGACACGTCAGCAAGCCATTCGGCGCCGACATCAACGAAATCGCTGCTCCACTCCATCTTGGCACCCGCCCAGAAGCCACCTTTGCGCTCGCTCATGCCATCGAGGATATCAGCGTCGCCTTCTTCATAGCCGCTGCCGTCATACTGGACGACGATACCAAAGTCGAGCTCTTGAGAATCGCTGATATCGAGGCTCGGCAGCTTGAATTCGATCTCCGGGCCAAAGAGATGAATGTACCGGTTCTCAACCTCAAGCAGCGGCAGGGGCTGGTTGTCCCGACCGATATCGGCGTAGGGCTCCTGCTCGCTCATTACGCCGAGCCCCAGCCCCCAGGTCGTGGTGGACGACTCGGGGTCGTTCGGCTCTTGGGCCAGGGCCGTCGCCGAGGTGCAGAGACCAACGGCGAGCACGGAGACGGCCGCCATACGTGAGACAGAGGCGGAGGAGATCGAGTCAAGCGGGGATATTAGAGACATGAGCGTTTTCTCGTGAGTTGTTAAAAGAAGCCCACTTTCGCAGCCGCCTACTTACGGAAAACTTACCGAAACACCCAATCGATCCAAAGCAGCCAGTAAGTCTTCTGAAAGACGCATTACGGGAAAGTCTCGTCCCATGAGACGAGGACACCGCATGTTCCCAGCCACCGATGTCATTCCCGTTGACTCCATGCCCTGCCAACGAGGTGTGGCAGACATCAGGACGCTCCCCGGCCACAAGCCGCGGTTGCTTGCGACCTGGCTCGTCATTGCCACCGCCGCGCTGCTCGCCGGCTGTGCATCGACTCAACCCGCAACCATGCCCGGCAGCGCCGCAGCGCCCGTTGCCGCGCAATGGCACGCTCCGTTGCCCCATGGCGGTCAGTTGGGGGACCTGAGCCGCTGGTGGGCGCAATTCGACGATCCCTTGATGCTGCGCCTCATCGAGGCCGGTCAGCAGGTCAGCCCGACAGTGGCGCAGGCAGCCGCCCGCATCGCCGATGCCCAGGCCGCACGCGTGGCGCAGAGCGCCGCTCTGCTGCCCTCGCTGGACGCCAGCGTGAGCGCGAGCCGGGGACGACCGGACCTGGACACGCCGGTCGGCACCGAAACCTCGGCAAGCTTGCAGCTCGGCTGGGAGCTGGACCTGTTCGGCGCAGGCCGTGCCGCCGCTGACGCCGCACGTGCCCGGCTCGAATCCAGCCAGGCCGGTTGGCATGACGCCCGAGTTTCGGTCGCTGCCGAAATTGCTACGACATACGTCGAGCTGCGTGCCTGTGAGGCCTTGGTCCGACAGGCCGAAATCGATACCCAATCGCGAGTGCAGACGGCGCAGGTCACTCGCCTGGCTGCGGACAAGGGCTTCCGCCCCCCGGCAGAGGCGGAACTGGCGAATGCCAGCGCAGCCCAAGGCAACGTAACGCTGATTCAGCAGCGAACGCAATGCGAACTTCTTATCAAGGCCCTGACTGCCCTTGCGTCGCAGGACGAGGCACCGCTGCGGCGCGAACTCGCCACCACAACCGGCCGGCTGCCACAGCCGGCCAAACTCACCGTCACGGCAATGCCGGCCGAGGTGCTGGCGCAGCGCCCCGATATCATCGCGGCGGCGAATGACGTGCTGGCCGCGAGCGCCGATTCGGATCAGGCGCGTGCGCAGCGCTGGCCCCGAATTACGCTGGCCGGAAGCATCGGCACGACACGCATCGCCAGCGGGGGCATCAGCACCAATGGCAGCGTGTGGAGCATCGGGCCAGTGACGGTAACGCTACCGCTGTTCGACGGCGGGACGCGACGTGCCAATGCGGAAGCGGCCCGCGCCCGCTACGAGGCCGCCACCACCGTTTATGCCGCCCGCCTGCGTGAAGCGATCCGCGATGTCGAGGAAGCCCTCGTCACACTGGACAGCACGGCGAAACGCAGCGAGGACGCGGCCATCGCCGCCGAGGGATTCGAACGCTCCTACCAAGCCATCGAAGCCAGCTACCACGCCGGTACCGCCAGCCTGTTCGAGCTCGAGGATGCACGCCGCAGCATGGTTGCCGCCCAGAGTGCGGTGATCGGACTGCAGCGTGAGCGAATCGCCGCCTGGATCCGACTGTACCGCGCGCTAGGCGGCGACTGGCCCACTACCGGACACAAGGAACACGAAGATGAATAAGCCTCGTTCGTTCACTGCCGCAGCGGTCATGGCGCTGGGCTTTGCCGCAGCGATCACATGGGTATGCAAGCCTCAGTAATTAGGCAGATATCACTGGATAGCAACGTGTCCATTTTCTTTAGCAGTCGAAAAGTTCCCGCTCAAGTTCAGGGATTTAGTGCCGCCGGAGGCCTTGCCACACTGTTTCACTGGCTGGTGCTGGCAGGTCTGGTGAGCATAGGGCTGGGGCCAACGCTCTCTACTGCAACGGGCAGTCTGGCTGGCGCCCTGATGAACTATAGGCTCCAGCGCAGGCTGGCATTCAGGAGGGCTGGCCCTCACGGGTTCACGATATGGCGCTACACCGCTTCCTGCCTTTTTGCCTGGTTTTGCAACCTCGCCTTGTTTTACCTGCTCCACACCATCCTGGCCTCTCCCGTACTGTTTTCACAGGTTGTCACTACAGGCGTGGTCGCTGCACTGAACTACTTAATTTATAAGAGGCTGGTGTTCCATGAGCCAACAGTTTGAGTTGCCGACCAATGCTACAGAGAAGTCTTTGCTGTCAATCGTTGTTCCCGTGTTCAATGAACGGGTAATGCTTCCGCTATTCATTGCCCGAGTGATTCCCACTCTGGAGGCAATGAACATCCATTGGGAACTGGTGATGGTTGATGATGGCAGCGAGGATGGAAGTGCTGATTACATCAAGGAGCTCATAACCCGTACCCCTGGCATCCGGCTCGTCAAGCTCAGCCGTAACTTCGGCAAAGAGGCTGCGCTGACGGCGGGTCTGGAGAACGCCAGGGGCGATGCCGTGATCGTGATGGATGTGGACCTACAGGATCCCCCCGAACATATACCCGCCATGGTCGAGTGTTGGCGTACCGGCGTCGATGTGGTCCTGATGCAGCGTCGGTCCAGGTCCGGAGAAACGTTTTTAAAGCGCTGGAGTGCGCATCTGTTCTATCGCCTGCTCAGCAGGACAAGCCGAACAGATATCCCTGTTGATACCGGCGATTTCCGGCTTATGAGCCGCAAGGCCGTCAACGTATTGCTGCAATTAGAGGAACGCAATCGTTACATGAAGGGACTATTTGCCTGGATTGGACTACCGACCCAAGTGATCCAGTATGATCGCGATCCTCGGGCTGCGGGTGACACCAAATGGGATTATCCAGCACTGGTTGGATTGGCTATTGAAGGTCTGACCTCCTTTTCGATATCACCTTTGCGATGGGCAACGATCATTGGCCTGGTAGCGGCGAGCGTCGGTGCACTGTTCGGTCTGTGGATCGTCATCAAGGCTATGACGCTGGGGGTTGCCACCAGCGGTTACCCATCTCTGGTAGCAATTATAAGTTTCCTGGGTGGTATACAGCTGTTGAGTATTGGCATCGTTGGTGAGTATGTCGGCAAGGCCTATATGGAATCGAAGCAACGACCGCTCTATGTGACCGAGGAGGTGGTGGAAAGCCCGCAGCGCCTGCGTCGCCAGAACACGAGCTCGCAAAGCGGGGGAACGTCATGTTAAAGCAGTTCAACGTATTTCTGCTGGTCCTGGCGGCGGTACTTGCCAGTCGTTTGATTGGCATGGCGTTGTACCCACTCGTGGATACCACCGAGCCGCGGTATGCCGAGATTGCTCGCCTAATGGCGGAAACCGGAGACTGGATTACACCGTGGTTCGAGCCTGGCGTGCCCTTCTGGGGCAAACCACCCTTGTCCTTCTGGACACAAGCTCTGTCCATAAAAGTGTTTGGTCTGTCGGAATTCGCTCTACGCTTCCCGTCGTGGCTGGCAACACTAGCGATGGTCTGGCTTGTCTGGCGTTCCGCCAAGCCACTTATGGGATCCAAGGTCGCCCAGTGGTCCAGCCTGGTATTCGCTACCATGGCCCTTACCTACATCAGCGCTGGCGCTGTAATTACCGACGCCTTCCTGACATTAGGTACCACCCTGTCACTGGTCAGCTTCCTGCAGGTGATCGCTGGACAGTCTGGTGCTTGGCGGTGGCTATTCTTTATTGGCGCAGCCATTGGACTACTGGCCAAGGGGCCTGTGGCTCTTGTGCTGACTGTAATTCCGATTACGTTGTGGTTGTTGTTTAACCGACAAGAAGCCATCAAGCTGACACGCTTTCCCTGGGTGCGCGGGGCCCTGTTAATGACACTGCTGGCTGGCCCCTGGTACCTTCTGGCGGAAATCAAGACTCCCGGCTTTCTGGATTATTTCATCGTAGGTGAGCACCTGCGCCGCTTTCTGGACCCGGGTTGGGCGGGGGATCTTTATGGCAGTGCCCATAACGAACCTAAAGGCATGATATGGGTATTCTGGACCTGGGCCTCATTCCCCTGGGGAATAGCTGCAGTGGTAACCCTGGTTGCTACGTGTATCAAGAAACGGGACACTAGTCCTCTTCGTCGCGCGGGAACAGACCCGGCCCTGGTTTTCCTGTTAGCCTGCGCGCTGTCACCGATGCTGTTTTTCTCCCTCGCCAGTAACACGATTTGGACCTATATATTGCCATCATTGCCATTTACGGCGATTCTGATCGGGCGCTGGGCAGCAGAACTTGAGGCTGGCTGGTCATCGAGGGCTCGGGCAGTTATGACTGGCCTGGTTCCAATACTGCTAACTGCATTTGTGGGAGCAGCTGCACTGGGTCTGAAACCACTCAAAACCGAGAAGGAACTAGTCAACTATTATCAGAACGTGCGGGAAGATGGTGACAGCTTGCTGCTCTATCTGGATGACCTACAATTTTCAGCCAGATTCTATTCCCGTGGAACGGTCCGGGAAGTGACACCGGAGCAACTGGCCGATCTACACCAGAGTCAGCGGTTCCAACGTCTATTCCTGGCAGTTCCAGACGACTGGCCAATGGAAAGGTTGACCGGAATGTTTCCGTCGGCCCGAAGGGTCATGGAAAACCGTCGTTACTATCTTATGGCTATCGAGCCGCCCGAGCGCAATACGCCTTCAGTGTCCAGTGTGCCCCGCCGGAAATAATCGAGACGCGATCCGCTTTGTCGATGGCTCCGGTGACGCTCCGAAGGTGTATCTGCATACATCGAAGATAATGCCCCTGGGCCGTGCGCCCAGCACCAGCCTTTTTACTGAAACTTACCGAAAATCTTTTGTTCGCCCCGATCCACCGGTAAGTCTTCTGAAAGACGCATTGTTGGAAAGTCTCGTCCCATGAGTCGAGATCGCGGATGCGCACCGCAGCATGGTGGCCACGCACAGCGTCGTGATCGAACCGCAGCGTGAGCGAATCTCCGCCTGGCTCCGGCTGCACTGCCCGCTAGGCGGCGGCTGGCCCGCTACCGAACACAAGGAACACGAAGATGAATAAGCCTCGTTCGTTCGCTGCCGCGGCGGTCATGGCGCTGGGCATGGCCGCAGCGATCGGCTGGGTCATGCAAGCCCCCAGCAGCGCCTCGGAAAGTGGCACCACAGCGGCTGCTCAACCCGCACTGACCGTAGCCATTACCACGCCTCGATCCGCCATGCTGCCCATCAGAATAGCCGCGAACGGGAACATCATGGCTTGGCAGGAAGCTAGCGTCGGCACCGAGGCAAACGGACTGCGCCTGGCCAGCGTCGAGGTCAACGTTGGCGACGTGGTCCAGCGCGGCCAGGTCCTCGCCACGTTCGCGTCCGATACGGTGAGCGCCGAACTCGCACAAAGCCGCGCCGCCGTCGCCGAGGCCGAGGCGGCACTCGCCGAAGCCGAAGACAACGCCCAGCGCGCCCGCGAGCTGCAAACGACAGGCGCGATGGCCACACAGCAGATATTTCAGTACATCACGGCGGAACGTACCGCGCGGGCCCGGCTGGAAGCGGCGCGAGCCACCGAAAACACTCAGCAACTCCGCCTGGCCCAGGCCCAGGTGCTCGCCCCCGACGATGGGGTGATCTCAGCGCGCAGTGCCACCATCGGCGCGGTGCTTCCCGCGGGCCAGGAACTGTTCCGCCTGATTCGGCGCGGTCGGCTGGAATGGCGGGCCGAGGTCGCCGCTTCCGATCTGGAGAAGCTGCAGCCCGATCAGGTCGCCAGGGTCACCCTGCCGGGAGGAGGCGAGCTGGAAGGTCGTGTGCGCACGATCGCTCCGCTGGTGGACGTTTCCACCCGCAATGGCCTGGTCTATGTCGATCTCCCGGCAAGCGACGGCGCACGGGCGGGAATGTTTGCGCGTGGGGAATTCGAGTTGGGAACGCGCCGGGCCCTGACCCTGCCGCGCTCCGCGGTGCAGCTCCGCGATGGCTTCGGCTACGTGCATCGTGTCAGCGAGGACGGCGTGATAACGGAGGCGAAGGTAGCCCTCGGTCAAACCGAGGGCGATCGGATCGAAATAATTTCCGGGCTCGATCCTGAGGCCCGCGTGGTCGCTTCGGGTGGTGCCTTCCTGGGCGACGGCGATCGGGTACGTGTCGAACGGGCGCTATCGCTGTCAGGGAGGCAGCCATGATGTTCAATACCTCCTCCTGGGCGATTCGAAACCCCGCCCCTATCGTACTGCTATTCCTCCTGTTGACCCTGTGGGGGTTGGTGTCCTTCAGGGGAATGTCCATCCAGGACCTGCCGGATGTGGACATACCCTTCGTGGTCGTCACCACCTCGTTGCCGGGGGCCGCCCCCACCCTGATGGAGAACGAAGTCGCCCGCAAGATCGAGAACACCATCGCCACGGTGCCCGGCGTCAAGCACATCACCACGACACTGACCGACGGAAACGCCGAAATCGGCGTTGAGTTCCGGCTGGAAAAAACCATTCAGGAGGCGGTCGATGACGTACGCGATGCCGTCTCTCGCATACGCTCGGACCTGCCTGCCGAGCTGAGTGACCCGGTGATCCAGAGTCGGGGGTTCTCCGACGATCCGCTTTTGATCCACACCGTGGCCTCATCCCAACTGGACGAGGAGGCACTCTCCTGGTTCGTGGACGACAAAATCGCCAAGGCCGTACTGGCCGTGCCGGGTGTGGGAGAGGTACGGCGGATCGGCGGTGTCGATCGCGCAGTCCGCGTGGAGCTGCATCCGGATCGTCTGCTGGCATTGAACACCACGGCGTTCGATATCTCGCGTCAGCTGCGCCAGACGCAGATGGAAGCGCCCGGTGGGCGCGCAAATGCCGGGGGTGCCGAACAGGCCGTGCGCATCCTTGCCAACGCCGAATCGGCGACTGAACTGGCAGCGATGGAGCTGGCGCTCAGCGACGGCCGCCGCATTCGTCTCGATCGGGTCGCCACCGTCATCGATAGCGTGGCCGAGCGGCGTTCGGCGGCGTTTCTCGATGGGGAGCCCGTCGTCGGTTTCGAGATGACCCGGGCACGAGGCTACGGTGAAGTCGACGTGGCCGAGGGCGTGAAGTCCGCCCTTGCCGCCCTGCAGGCGCAACATCCTCATGTCGAGATCCAGCAAGCCTTCGACTTCGTCGAGCCCGTGCGGGAAAACTACGCAGGCTCCATGCGTCTGCTGTTCGAGGGCATGCTGCTCGCCGTGCTGGTCGTGTTCCTCTTCCTGCGCGACTGGCGTGCGACGCTGATTGCCGCGGTGACGCTACCGCTGTCGATCGTTCCCACCTTTGCCCTCATGAACCTGATGGGCTTTTCGCTCAACACCGTGACCTTGCTGGCGCTCTCGCTGGTGATCGGGGTGCTGGTCGACGACGCCATCGTCGAGATCGAGAATATCGAGCGCCATCTTCTGATGGGCAAGCCATCACGCCGGGCAGCGATGGATGCGGCGGCGGAAATCGGCCTGGCCGTGGTCGCCACCACCTTCACCTTGATTGCCGTTTTCCTGCCCACGGCATTCATGAGCGGCACGGTGGGGAGATTCTTCGTCCAGTTCGGTTGGACCGCCTCCGTGGCGGTGCTGTTCTCGCTCGTGGTAGCCCGTCTTCTCACCCCAACGATGGCCGCCTACCTGCTGCGCAAACCCCGCCAGGGCCATGGCGAACCGACGTGGGTGTCGCACTACCTGGTCGGCGCCAGCTGGTGCCTGCGCCACCGCAAGGCAACGCTCATCGCTGCGGCAGCATGCTTTGCCGGTGGCCTATGGCTGGCATCGATCCTGCCGGGCGCATTCCTCCCCCCCGACGACAATTCCCAGACGCAAGCGACGCTGACCTTGCCGCCCGGGAGCACCTTGGCGGAAGCGACAGAGCTTGCCGAGCAGGCACGCGCAAGGTTGGAGGAGAATGAAATGGTCACCCGCGTCTTTTCCGCCATCGGGGACGCATCGGCTGGTAACGATGCCGATGTGACCAGCGTGATGCTGACCGTAGGTCTGGTGGATCGCACGAACCGTGCCGGCATAACGAGGCAGGCGATCGAGCAGCAGCTGCGCGATGCGCTCGCCCCCCTTCCCGGCGTACGAACCAGCGTGGGCGACGACGACATCTACGAGCTGGTACTGGCCGGAGAGGATAGTCGGCTTCTCGAGCAGCATGCCCGGCAAATAGAGCAGGATCTTCGCGCCATTCCCGGCATCGGGGCCGTGAGTTCGACGGTCAGCCTGGTCAGACCCGAACTCATCGTACGCCCTGATTTCGGCCGCGCCGCCGACCTTGGCGTCTCGTCGCTTGCCATTGCCGACACGCTGCGCATCGCCACGGTGGGGGACAATGCCGAGGACCTGCCGAAGCTGAACCTCAGTGAGCGCCAGGTACCGGTGATGGTGCGCCTGGCGGATGCCGCGCGAGAAGACATCGCGACCCTCAGACGGCTACCCGTTCCCGGTGCGAGGGGGATGGTGCCGCTCGAAAACGTGGCGTCTTTCGAATGGGGCAGCGGTCCTGCGGAAATCACCCGACACGATAGGCTGCGCAACGTGAATTTCGAGGTCGCCCTGCTGGGGCAGCCCCTGGGAGAGATCGAGCAGATCGTGCAGGCGCTGCCCAGCTTGCGCCAGCTGCCGCCTGGCATTCACCAGGCAGCGACAGGCGATGCGGAGGAAATGGCCGAGGTCGCCACGGGGTTCGGCATCGCGATGCTCACCGGTGTTCTATGCATCTACCTGGTGCTGTTCATGCTGTTCAAGAGTTTCATGCAGCCGGTCACGATTCTCGTGGCACTGGTGCTCTCCGTCCCGGGGGCTTTCCTGGCGCTGTATGTCACCGGTTCCTCCCTGTCGCTTCCGGCGATGATCGGATTGATCATGCTGATGGGAATTGCCACGAAGAACTCGATTCTCCTGGTGGACTACATCATCATCGCGCGCCGAGATCACGACCTGAATCGCTGGGACGCGATCATCGATGCCTGCCGCAAGCGCGTCCGTCCCATCGTGATGACAACGATCGCCATGGGGGCAGGCATGATGCCGGTCGCCCTGGGTTGGGCCGGAGACCCCAGCTTCCGGGCCCCCATGGCCTTCGTCGTGATCGGTGGGCTGATGACCTCGACGCTGCTGAGCCTGCTCGTCATACCGGTGGTGTACACCTGCCTGGACGATGCAGTGAGGTGGGCCACCAAGCGCTTAGGGCGATTGACTCATACGCCTGCGCCTCCAGCAACGGATTAGGAAAGGCGGCGTCTTAGCGATAGAACCTCGACAGCGCCCTGAGTACCTCGTTCGCCACCCGGGCCTGGAGCTCGATATCGTCGAGCTCGTTCATGCGGTAGTCATAGACTTCGAAGGCCCCTGTGGGGTGCACGGCCACCTGATAGTCGGGCATCAGGATGCCATAACCCATGTAGCTGCCTGAAAGCATCCAGTCGCGATGGGGTTCGACGTTCAACAGGCTTTGCCCCAAGGTGTAATGTTGAGGAGCCGATTCACAGTCGAGCAGTTCCTCGAGCAGCGTCGGTGCGATATCGGCGTGGTGCGTTCGTCTCTCCAGCGCACCACCGGACCGTCCCGGCAAATGCATCACCAGCGGGACCTGGACCTGCTCCGGCGTGTAGTTGCTACCATGTCCCCAGTAATTCTTGCCATGTTCGTTGAAGGACTCACCGTGGTCGGAAGTAATCACTACCGCAGTATCCTCAAGCCGCCCTCGGCGCTCCAGGTCATCGAGTACGCGTCCCAATTGCTGGTCCACATAGCGCACCGCCGTGCGATAGCGATTCCAGTAAGGTTCGGGATCAAAGTCAGGCCCAAGGCGCATGTGGTTGATATGCTCCCAATAGGGCGTGAACCGCGGGAAGTCTGGCGGATGGCTGTAGCCGTGCACGGCGTCATAGAAAAGGAAACCAAAGAACGGCCGCTCATCTGACCTTGCATCTTCATTGTCCATCCAGGCTAGCCAGTCATCAGTGATCTGCTGGTCGCGCTCCCAGGGCTCGCCCTGTGCTGGCTCCAGCGAGACATCCTTGAGGCCGGCAAAAACGTTACGGTCAAAGGCAGGGCTCACCAGCGTCGCCGAAGAGAGAACCTGAAAGCGGTAATCGGCAGCCTCGAATCGCTCCATCAGCACCGGGGGCGTCTGACTGGCAGTAAATGCATCCCAATAGGTGACTGGCAGGCCATAGAAGAGGCTGAAGACGCCGGCCTTGGTGGAGTTGCCACCACTGATATGCTCACGCGCCCTGAACCAACCGGGTTGATTGGCGTATCGGTAAAGATTCGGCATCACCTCAGGAGTGAGCATGTCGTGACGCAGGGTATCCAGCACCACCAGCAGCAGGTTGTCGGAAGACACCGACGGCGAGCAGCTCAGCGGCGCGGAGGGGTAGATCAGGTCCTTCGCCTCGCCCGCCGTCGCCTCGAGATCCACCCGATCGCGCACCGCCTGGGGGTCGACCCACCCCTGCTTGACGAAGAAGCGCTTGGCAGTGGCCGGATAGAAGACCGGCACATGACGCGTCATGCCGGTGATGTCGCGGTCGTAGTGGGCATCCGCCCAGGCATGCCAACCGTGCACCCCTAGCAGGGCCAACAAGCTCACTACCAGCATTGCACCCACAGGCCGTGAAGGTGGATGTCGCTTGAACAGCAGCCCGAGACCACCCTGCACCGCCAACATGCCCAGCACGCCACCGACGGCCAGTGCCCAGGCAACCCATGAGAAGCTGAACACGTCTCCCCTGGCGTTGAGCAGCAGGTCGAGGATGAAGCCGCTCAAATGGAAGCGATACTGAGCGTAGACGAAGGTATCAAGCAGCAGCAGCAGCTGCAGGCCACTCGCCCATAGGGTGGTCACCAGCCATAGCCCGATGCCGCGCAAGAGCGTGGCCAGCAGGAACATTGGCAAAGCTCCCATCCATACCAGCAGCGAGAGATGGCCGAGGAAAACCATTAGCAGGTAGCTCCACTGCTCGGCCCCCTCGGGCTGGATATAGGCGACATAGCGCAGCGAGATCATCCAGGCAAGCAGCAGGTTGGCCAGGGTCCAGGCGCCAAGCCAGCGCCACCGGTGCAGGAGTCGATGGAACATGCGCGGATTCTCGAAAGACCAGAGGCCCTTCAGTCGACATTGGGTGGAAGAGTGCCCAATGTCGCAGCCGCACACTTACTGAGAACTTACGCAATACTTCTCGATCGTTCCGATCCCCCCGTAGGACTTCTGAAAGACGCATTACCGGACTGAATCGCCCCAGGCAGTGCCCTGGGCCGTGCCCAGGTGTACAGCGGAGTGGACGATGGCGTGCAATGGATAGCGCAGTGGGCCGTCAGATGTGCCGGAGGCAGGCGCCTGGGCCCATCAAACATCAACGAGAAAGGGTGAGATGCAACCCGCCTGTGCATGCGCCAGATCTGCACGTGTATCAATATCGAGCGCCGAACCGGCGAATGCCTTGCGCTGATAGGCCTCGACGATCTCGGCGAGTATGGAGACGGCCAGCATCGAGGCCTCACGCATCGAGGGGATCAAGCCGACGGGGCCGCGGATGCGCCCGATCCGGCCCTCGGCGATGCCGGCCGCACGCAGCCTCTCGCAGCGCCGAGCGTGCGTCGTTTGGCTGCCAACCGCGCCGATATAGAAGGCCGGGCCTTCCAGTGCCTGGGCAAGGAGTGATTCCTCCCAATCGACGTCATGGAAGGCGAGGAGGAAGGCGGTCCAGGGGTCGTCGTCCAGTACCGGAAGCGTGGCGGGAAGCGTCAGCGCCGTAACCCGGTCGACCCCCAGCCGCCGGGCGGCCTGAACGTCGGCGCCGTCGCGCAGTTGCAGCTCGGTTTCGACATCGCTCGCCATGGCAAGGCGGGCAAGGGCCAGGCTGTCGGCTCCGCGCCCGGCGATGCGCAGGCGGAGCTTGGGCGTGTACCGGAAGGACACCGCGCCTGGTACTGGTGGATGCCCCACCCCGAGAGCGCCAGAATGCGCAAGAGTGAGCGTCACCGGCTGACGCGCGGCGAGCCGATCACGGCATACCCTCAGTACACCGGCGTCTGCATCGGGCAGTACACAAACCTCGATGGCACCGCCGCAGGGGAGCGGCATGTCGATGAAGGGCGAGCCATTGCCGTATCTCAGGCGCGCGACCTGACCCGAGCGCAGCGCTTGCCGAGCATGATTCACCACATCCGCGTCGATGCATCCGCCCGAGAGATAGCCGCAACTCTCGCCAGCCGCGGACACAGCCATCAGCGCGCCCGGCGCTCGCACCGCACCGCCCTGCGTCGCCGTCACGACGACGAGTGCGACCTCGCCCGCCCGGCGCCAGGCAAGCCATTGTCCAAGGACGTCTTGGGCATGTTCCAGATACAGATGTTGAAGATCCATAGCGAGCCTCGGCGGTCTGTCTTGCCGGCGCTAGACCTGGACGTGGTCGGCCAGCGGCAAGTGGCGGATCCGCTGCTGCGTGGCGGCGAACAGCGCGTTGGCCAGCGCCGGCGCGAGCGGTGGAACGCCCGGCTCACCGACCCCGCCCAGCGGAGAGCCGATCTCGACGATGCCCACCGACACAGACGGCGCCTCCCCGATGCGCAGCAGCGGGTAGTCGTGGAAGTTCGACTGTTCGGCGCGGCCTTCCCGGATGGTGACCTTCTGCCGCAGCGCCGCACCGAGTGCATCGATGACGGAACCCTCGATCTGCGCCTCCACCTGGCCCGGATTGATCGCACGCCCGCAGTCGATGGCCGCATGGACGCGCTGCACATCGATACCCTCATCGCCGACGCGAGCCTCGACTACCTGGGCGACGTAGGAGCCATAGCTCTCGACCACGGCCAGGCCGCGAGCGATTCTCTCCGGCGCCGGCTCGTTCCAGCGCGACATCTCGGCGACCCGGTCGAGGACGGCGAGCATCCTCTCCTGCCCTTCGCTGTGGCTGCGGCGAAACTCCAGCGGATCGCGGCCCGCCGCTACAGCGCATTCGTCCATGAAGCTCTCGAAGAAGAAGCCGTTGAAGGAGTGGGCGATCGAACGCCAGGGGCAGAGCGGGATCGGCAGATCGACCACCGCGTGCTCCACGACGAAGTTCGGGATGACGTAGTGCATGTCCGACAGCCCGCCGAGCGAGAAAGGATCGAAGTTCGCCAGGTTGCCCGTTGCCTGCGCCCGCTGCTCCGGATCGATACCGTATTCGCGGCCCATCTGCGGCCCGGCGACGCGAATGCGCATGCCGGTGATGTTGCCGGCTTCGTCCAGCACCGCCCGGAAGCGGCACCTCATCGTCTGGCGGTACTGGCCCTGCCGAACATCGTCCTCGCGCGCCCACAGCACCTTTACTGGCCGGCCCTCGACGGCGCGGCTGGCGAGCGCGGCCTGCAGGGCGATCTCGCCGTGGGTCTTGCGGCCGAAGCCTCCACCCAGATAGGTGGTATTGATGAAGAACTGCTCGGCCTGCACCTGCAGCGCGTTCTCGAGCGTCATGCGGACGATGTCCTGGCCCTGGGTACCGATCCACAGCTCCGTCCGCTCCTCGGTGGACTCGGCAGTGCAGTTGATCGGCTCCATGCTCATATGGGTGAGAAGCGGCACCGAGTACTCGGCCTCGACGACCTGTCCGTCGTTCGACAAGGTCGCCTCGGCGTCGCCGCGCAAGGTGGAGACGGGAACGTCGGACCGCTCCAGCGCCTCGCGAAACATTCCGTCTATCTCATCGGTGGAGAGCGTGTCCGCCGCTGTCGGGGTGAAGGTGATGTCCAGGGCGTCGGCCGCCTGCTTGGCCTGCCACCAGGAGTCGGCGACCACCACCGCGCCGCGCGGCACGCGAACCACCGCGACCACGCCCGGCATTCCGGAGACGCTACTCTCGTCGATCGACTCGACCTCGGCGGAATAGACCGGGGCGAGCCGGACGGCGCCATACAGCATGCCTTCGCGCTCGACGTCCACCGCGTACACCGCCTTTCCCGTCACCTTCTCTGGTGTATCGAGGCGCGGCACCCTGCTTCCGCTCAGCGTTCGCTGGTCGTCGGGGCGCAGGGTCGGCTCCTCCGGCACCGGCAGCGACGAGGCGTCTTCCACCAGTTCACCGAAGGGAATCCTCCGGCCGCTCTCGGAATGGACGATGAAGCCGTTCTCGGCATGCAAGGCCGCAGGCGCTACATCGAGGCGCTCGGCCGCCGCCTGCGTCAGCATCTCCCGCGCCTGGGCGGCGGCGAGGCGCAGCGGGTCGTGCCAGAAACGGATGCCGAACGAACCCACGGAGCGCATCTGGCCGATGAACGGAATCCGGTAATCGGAGGTCGGCTGGTTCGGCATGCCCACCACGATGCTCGACCAGTCGGCACCCAGCTCATCGGCAAGGATCTGGGCCTGGCCGGTGTGGGTGCCCTGGCCCATTTCGCTGGTGGGCAGCAGGAAGGTCACCTGGCCACTCGTATCGATACGGATGAAGGCCTGCGAGAAGCCTGACGCCTCCCCCTGCCGCGCCCATGCGGGCAAGCGAAGAGGAACGACCAAAGCAACGCCGGCCGCAGCAGCGCCGGCGAGAAACGAACGGCGAGTAAGAGAGAGATTTAGTGGTTCCATTTTGCCACCTGCGCCTTGAATGAGCTTGGATGGAAGCGAGTCGCCTCAGGCCTCGGCGGCGCGATGAATGGCCGCCCGGATGCGCACGTAAGTGCCGCAACGGCACAGGTTGCCGGCCATCGCCTCGTCGATCTCCGTATCGGAGGGGCTCGGATTTCGCGCCAGCAGAGCGGCCGCGCTCATGATCTGCCCCGACTGGCAGTAACCGCACTGCGGTACGTCCAGCTCCACCCAGGCCTGCTGGACGGGATGCGAGCCATCCTCGGACAGCCCCTCGATGGTCGTGACGGACCTGCCTTCGGCAGCGGATAGCGGGAAGACACAGGCACGTACCGGCTCGTCATCGACATGCAGCGTGCAGGCACCGCACTGTGCGATGCCGCAGCCGTACTTGGTGCCGGTGAGTTTCAGTTGCTCGCGGATCACCCAGAGCAGCGGCGTAGCCGGCTCGGCGGTGACCTCGACCTCGCGCCCGTTGAGCGTGAATGCAGTCATGAGTGCTTCTCCTCGGCTGGCCACGATTGCGTGACGGGATGCGCTTTGGGTATTTCACTGTCAATTATTCGGCAGTGGGAGGTCTTGCCACTCTCTACGTAAAACTTGCCCGATCCTGCCGGACTGACGAGGGTTCTAATTAAAAGCGGGGCAGACTTGTTTCTGGGCAGAAAAGATTCAACGGCCGCTGGGGAGACTTGCGACAGTTTGATACCAGAACGTCATATTTGAGCGACAAATCTGTTGTATTAATCGCTGATGCAGCCGCTGAGAGTCTACGGTCTTGTCAACGAGCGAGTTGACGTCCGGGGTTAGCCAGGAACACTCTACGTGAATCACTCCCGATGTGGCTTCGCAACTCTACGATGAGCTAGCCAAGAGCACAGGCCAGAGTATCGACTGAAGAGAGTTTCAGCTTTACGGCGGAGGTTAGGTAATGCAAGACGCCACACATGTCGTCGTCGTAGACGACCATAACGATATTCGGGACCTGGTTCGGGAGTATCTCGAGCACCATGGTTACAAGGTCAGCGTCGCGGAGGGCGGTGCGACCCTGCGACGCGTCCTCGAACGGCAGACTGTCGACCTGATCATCCTCGATATCATGATGCCCGGCGAAGACGGCATCTCCCTGTGCAGACACATTCGGGCTACCGGTAATATTCCCATCATATTTCTGACAGCGATGGCCGAAGACACGGATCGTATCGTCGGTCTCGAGCTCGGCGCGGACGATTACCTGGTGAAGCCATTCAATCCGCGCGAGCTTCTTGCCCGGATTAGAGCCGTGCTTCGTCGCGCCACGAGCGCCGTTCCTGCACGCACGATTCTCGAGCGCAGGATAGTCCGCATCGGACATTGGAAGGTCGATCTGGGTCGCCAGGAGATCTTCGGCGACGATGGCGTTGGCATTCCGCTCAGCACAGCGGAATTTCGCCTTCTCAAGGTCTTCATCGAGCGGCCTGGGTTGATACTCAGCCGGGAACAGCTCCTGGATCTGACGGTTGGAAGGACAGCCGACATCTTCGACCGCAGCATTGACAACCAGGTCAGCCGCCTGCGGAAGAAAATCGAGGATAACCCCAAGAATCCGACGATCATCAAGACTCACTGGGGTGGCGGCTACAGCCTGTGTACCGAGGTCGCGTTCGAATGACTCGTATCTGGCGCAGGAGCCTGGCCATACAATTCATCGGGCTGATGCTCGCGGCGTTGATCGTTTCACAGGCAATTTCCTTCTTTATTTCCTCGGATGAGTTCACCAAGAAATTCGACGCTGGGGCGAAAGCTGAATTCATCAGCCGGGCGTCATCGGTAACCCGCTTGATGGAATCGCTACCGCCTTCCTTGAGGGAGCAGGCCCTGCATGCCAGTGAAGGCAGCTATTTGCGATACTGGTTGACCGACAGCGAAACCACGGATCCGAATGCCTGGAGACTGCAGGCCCTCGCCCATCTTTCCCGGCCGCTGGACAGCTCCGTCGACCGCAGTGGAGCGTTGGGGTGGGCCGGCTCTCCTCATCCGAAATTGCCGAGCGCCGACGAAGTGGCCTCCGCAAACGCAGATGACCCATGGTGGACCCCAGCGGACTATTTATGGATGCTGTCGCAGCCCGCAAAGACGCTCCGCTTTTCAGGCAGCCTGGGGTTTGGGTTCAAGACACAGCTCGACGACGGACGCTGGCTGAACGCTGCCTTTTACCAGCATGACAAGGGCAGCTTATGGACGTCGGGACCACTGATGTCGCTTGGGTTTACCGCTCTCATGCTGGCTTTGATCGGCGCTTTCATCGCAAGCCGGATCGCGCGGCCACTACGAAACCTGGCAACCTCCGCTGAAGCCTTGGGACGAGGACAAAACCTGCCGCCTTTGATGGAAGAAGGGCCGGAAGAGATCAAGCGGACGGCTCAATCTTTCAACAAGATGCAAAGCCGCCTGCATCGCTTCGTCGAGGACCGGACGAAAATGCTGGCAGCGATCAGCCATGACCTACGGACGCCGCTAACCTCGCTTCGCCTGAGGGCAGAATTCGTCAACGACGAGGATATCCAGCGCAAGATGATAGAAACGATCGACGAGCTCCAATCGATGACGGAAGCCGCCATTTCATTCGCACGCGGAGAATCCATCAGGGAGGAGACTCGCGCCATCGACCTCGAGGCGCTGGTCGGAAGCATCTGTGACGACCAATCCGATCTGGGGCACCCTGTCACGCATATCGAGGGTGTGAAGGTGAAGTACCGCTGCCGACCCGATAGCCTCCGCCGCGCGATAAGAAACCTGGTGGAGAATGCAGTACGTTATGGGGGAGAGGCGAAAGTGGCGCTAAGGTGCACCGCATCGACTGTCGATATCGTCGTTGAAGATCGCGGCCCCGGGATTCCGGACGACATGAGGGAAAAAGTTTTCGCGCCCTTCGTCCGGCTGGAGACGTCGCGAAACAGGCAGACCGGAGGCATCGGCCTCGGTCTCTCGATCGTGCGTTCGGTCGCGCGGCAGCATGGGGGAGATATTTCGTTTTCCAACGGCGAAGCCGGCATGCAGGCCGTCATCTCACTCCCGATGGAAGGCCGTGTTGACGCAGCGCCAGCGCGAAAGGCGAGCATCTGGAGGCTCAGGAAAACCTCAAGCCCCGCGCAGAGCGCTCACTTACCGAAATAGCTCGCCACCATGTTCTGTTCTGCCCGCCCAGGCCTGGCGAATTCCACTGCCAGGGCTTCATCCGACATTGTTTACTTCGACTTAGCGTTATCGGGACATTTTGCGACAAAATATTGAGTCTCTGGCATACCGTGGAGACAACCACGTCCTACTCTCCTCGTTGTCGCCGTAGCGTTTCGATCGCCCGGTTCCATAAACTCCAGCAAAGACACGAGGAAAACATGCTAACACTACAAATGCAGCGCTTTCAGCGCCTCGATGTCCTTTCCCCGCACCTTCTCAGCGTACTGCGAATCTTTGCGGCCGGCTCTTTCATGACCCATGGAACGATGAAGCTTTTTGGCTGGCCCGCCGCTTTCGAGTACCCCCTTAACCCCATGCTTTATACCGCCGGCTTCCTAGAAGTGATTGGAGGCTTCTTCCTGCTCATTGGTCTCTTCTCTCGCCCGACAGCCTTCATTCTTTCCGGCTTGATGGCATTCGCCTATTTTATCGCGCATAGCCCGAACGGCTTCTTCCCTGTTCTCAACCACGGTGAGGCGGCAATGCTGTATTGCTTCCTTTTCCTTTATATCAGCGCCGCCGGCCCAGGCCTTTGGAGCGTGGACGCGTTGCAAGAGCCAAAAAGCCAGATGGGGTGAAACCGCGGTCGCACCCGCCCCTCATGCTACGTTCAAGTCGAAATGCGGAGGATGCATATGGATTCGCTCAAGCAGGCTGTCCTGGCTTATACCAGCCGCCACGCCAACAGCTGCGGTATGGCGCTAACCCCGGTACCGGGGTTGCGCATGATGTGCCTCGAGGCGCCGTCCGGTGAACTGCACTCGGTTTACAAGCCGCTGATATGTCTGGTGCTGCAGGGGGCGAAGCGCTTGATCGTGGGGAGTGAGGCGCGGGTTTTCTCTACCGGCCAGTCCATCCTCGTGAGTGCCGACATGCCGGTAATCGGACGGATCGTGCAAGCGAGCCGCTACGAGCCCTATCTGGCGATCGCGGTCGAACTGGAGATGGCAACCTTGCGTGAACTCACCGCCCACCTCGGCAGCCCACGCCCACAGCCCCCTTCCGGGATGCCTACGCTATTCACCGTGGACACCGAAGCCGCACTGCTCGATTGTGCATCGCGGCTGATGCACCTGCTGGACCGCCCCGAAGCGGCGCCGCTGCTGAGCCCGGGCATCATGCGGGAGCTGCACTACTGGCTATTGTCGGGGCCCCACCGCAGTGCCTTGCGAACACTGGCGGACCCTGACAGCCACGCCAGCCGCCTCGCCGCCGCCATTGCGATCCTCCGGGCCGAGTACCGGACGCGCGTATCCGTGGAGCGACTGGCGGCGGAAGCCGGCATGAGCCTCTCCTCGTTTCACAAGCACTTCAAGCACATGACCTCGTTGACACCCGGGCAGTACCAGAAGCGGCTGCGCCTGGTCGAAGCACGCCGGCTGATGCTCGACGAAGGCTACTCGGCGAGCAATGCCGCCTTCGAGGTGGGCTACGAGAGCGTTTCCCAGTTCACCCGCGAGTATGGCCGCCTGTTCCAGGCACCGCCGAAGCGCGACGTGCTGCGCACCCGAAGACCGACGGAACGCCTGCCAGCGCAGCTGGCGGCTTCGACAGCGTGATCCCAGCGCTCCCAAGGCGACCGGCCCACTTGCGCTCAGTGCCCGTTGAGCACCTCGACCGCTTGATCGAAGTGTCCGTCGCGCTCCGCCCAGCGCAGGTAGTTAACCCGCTCCACCAGGATTTCCCTGGGTGTCGGCTGCTCACGGAGCAGTGCCATGGTCTCGTCGATGAAGTCATCGAGAGGCATGTAGCCTTCACGGGTCGACTGGCCAGGCGTGAGTTCTGTCTGCACCGCGGGAGGCGCGAGCTCGATGACCTCGACCTTGCCCCTGAGCTGTTCGCGCAGGGAGACCGTATAGGAGTGAATCGCCGCCTTGGTGGCGTTGTAGGTCGGCGTACCGCTCAGCGGCACGAAGGCGAGGCCGGACGAAACGTTCACGATCGCCGCGTCTGGCTGATTGACTAGATGGTCGGTCAGTGCGTTCGTCAGCCGGATCGGCCCGAGCAAATTGGCAACAACCGTCTGCTCGGCATCGCTCAGGTCTCGAGTGCGGGACAAATCCTCGCGCCGCATGATGCCGGCATTGTTGATCAGCACATTGAGGCTCGGATGCTCGGCGACGACACGCTCGGCAAAGGCAGTAATGGCATCCGAATCCTCGATATCGACGACCATCGCGTGCATGTCGCTCCGACCGGCAATGGTTTCCTCCAGCGTCTCCAGACGCCGCCCAGCGACAATCACAGTGTTCCCAAGTTCGTTGAAGCGTAGGGCAAGCTCCCGGCCAATCCCCGAGCCTCCCCCGGTGATGAGAATGACGTTTCCTGACCTTTTCATCGTTTCATCTCCATTTGCTGTTATGACCCGACACGATTTCGACCGATACGCTCGGACGATCTCGACGCCGAAGGCATTCGACGACCGCTGTGTTAAGCATTCATTTTTTAACAACTGGACGGAAACGAGGCTTGCCACACCCGGCACAAAACTTGCCTGATTCTGCAAGGTCGGTGTTATCTCACCATCGCCATCTACGTTAGAAACACTCACGAGAATGCTTTGGACTTGTGCCTTTGCGCAGTGAGAGATAGGCGGCGGCGCATTAGTTGCCTACAGGTAGCCACTCACGCTGGCGAATGAACTCGAGGAAGGCCCGCATGGCCGCGCCGGTATGCCGCCGGCTCGGGTAATAGAGATACCAGCTCGGCAGCTGTTGCTTCCAATCGGCGAGCAACTCGACGAGCCTGCCCTGCTCGAGGTCGTCGCGAACATAGGCCTCGAACAGATGTGCGATTCCCGCTCCCGCCATCGCGGCCTGACGCTCGTGATGCGCCGAACTCAGCGTCAACCGGCCTTGCGGGCGGATCTCCACCTCCTCGCCGTCCTTCTCGAATGTCCAGGTCTCCATGGTGCCGCCGGGAAAGCGGCGGCGAATGCAGTCATGCTGCAGGAGATCGCGCGGCGAGCCGGGCCGGCCACGCTGGCGGAGATACTCGGGCGAGGCCACGATGGCATATTGCAAGGCGGGGCCCAGGGGCATGGCGATCATGTCCTGGGCGAGTTGATTGCCGAAGCGCACGCCGGCGTCGAACCCCTGCTCCACGATATCGATGATCGCCGCATCGCTGATGATCTCGACCTCGACGTCGGGATAACGCTCCATGAACGCGAAGGCCAGGGGGCACAGCACGTGGTCGGCGGCCGACCCCGGCGCATTGATCCGCACGGTGCCGGAGGGGCGCTCGCGCAGCTGATTGAGATCGTCGATCGCCGTTCTGATGTCGTGAAGGGCGGGCCCAAGCCGCTCGAGAAGCCGCTCGCCCGCTTCAGTAGGCGCGACGCTGCGTGTCGTGCGGTTCAACAGCCGGATGCCCAGCGCTTCCTCGAGCGTGCTGATCGACTGGCTGATGGCCGACGACGACACGCCCCTGCCGAGCGCGGCGGCCCTGAAGCCGCCGCAGCGCACCACGTCCTCGAAGATTTCCAAGCTGTCCAGGCGTAGCGGTCGCATTGCAAAGCCCTGCTTAATAACGTGATCCGTTTTCGTTAGCTTATCCGCACGTCCGTTCTGCGTCATCCTTGAAAGACGTCGCAAGGCTTCGGTTCAAGACAGCCGCGGCCCTGGCCGGCGCTAACAACCACCACGGCTCCAGCAGCCGGAGACTCGGACGGGGGCAGACATGAGCGGAATTACATTGAATCGCAGGAAGATCATGCTGACAGCGGCGGCGGCAGCGGCGGGACTGATCCTGCCGCCCGGCGGCATGGCCCTGGCGCAGGCGGCTTCCTCTGCGTCATCCACTGCCCCTGGTGGCAATACGGGTGGAAATGTCGGCTACTACCGCTTTCGCGTCGGCGACATCGCCGCCACCGTGTTGAGCGATGGGCTGATAGGCGGGCCTCCGCGGATCTACGCCAGCAACGCACCGGAGGCAGAACTGGAGGAGGTACTGAGGCAAGCCTTCCTGCCAACCGATCACCTGACGCTCAATCTCAACACGCTGCTCATCGAGACGAATGGCAGGCGGATCCTCCTCGAAGCCGGCGCCGGGCAGACCATGGGGCCGCAAGGCGGTCGCATCTTCGACAACTTGGCCGCCATCGGTTTACGGCCCGAGGAGATCGACGTCGTGGTGGTCTCGCACACGCACCCGGACCATGTCGGCAACCTGCGCACGGCCGACGGTGGCAAGGCATTTCCGCGGGCAACCGTCTTCGCACCCCGCGCCGACTGGGACTTCTTCATGGGCAGCGACCCCGACCTCTCCTACATGCCGGTGCCGGAGGATTTCCGCCGTCACTTCGCCGCCGCCATCCGGCAAAGCCTCGAGCCGGTCGCAAGCGGCATCGAACTGTACGAAGCCGGCACGGAGATCGTCCCCGGCCTGACCACGCTGCCGGCCCTCGGCCATACCCCCGGCATGGCCAACTTCCTGGTCCACTCGGGGAACGACCAGCTACTGCTGACGGCCGATCTTGCCTATCATCCTATCGTTAATATTGATCACGTCTGGCTGCCCGGGCCGGATCGCGACAAGGAGACCGCACTCGCCTCCCGTCGCCGCATCTTCGACATGGCGGCGGCAGACCGGCTCCCCGTGCTCGGTTTTCATTTTCCCTTCCCGGGCATTGGCCACATGCTCAAAACGGACAGCGGCTATGCGTGGGTCCCGGCCAACTGGCAGTTCTGATCCGCGGCACCCCGGCCGCCATGCTACGTTCCAACGGAAACGCAGGAGGGAACCATGGAATCGCTCAAACAGGCCGTGCGGGCTTATACCCGCCGCCACGCCAACCGCCGCGGCATGGCGCTGACGCCGGTGCCGAGGCTGCGCATGATGTGTCTCGAAGCGCCCTCCGGCGACCTGCATTCGGTTTACAAGCCGCTGGTGTGCCTGGTGCTGCAGGGAGCGAAGCGCTTGACCGTGGGGAGGGAGGAGCGGGTCTTCTCGGCCGGCCAGTCCGTCCTGGTGAGTGCCGACATGCCGGTGATCGGGCGGGTCGTGCAAGCGAGTCGCTTTGAGCCCTATCTGGCGATCGCGGTCGAACTGGACATGGCAATTCTCCGTGAGCTCACCGCCCACCTCGGTAGCCCCCGCCCGCAGCGCCCCTCCGAGTTACCGACGCTATTCGCCGTGGACACCGAAGCCGCACTGCTCGACTGTGCAGCACGACTGATGCAACTGCTGGACCGCCCCGAAGCGGCGCCGCTGCTGAGCCCGGGCATCATGCGGGAGCTGCACTACTGGCTGCTGTCGGGGCCTCACAGCACCGTCTTGCGTACACTCGCGGATCCAGACAGCCACGCAGGCCGCCTCGCCGCCGCCATTGCGATCCTCCGGGCCGAGTACCGGACGCGCGTATCCGTGGAGCGACTGGCGGCGGAAGCCGGCATGAGCCTCAGCTCGTTCCACAAGCACTTCAAGCACATGACCTCGCTGACGCCGGGGCAGTACCAGAAACGGCTGCGCCTGGTCGAAGCACGCCGGCTGACGCTCGACGAAGGCTACTCGGCGACCAGCGCCGCCTTCGAGGTGGGCTACGAGAGCGTCTCGCAGTTCACCCGCGAGTATGGCCGCCTGTTCCAGGCGCCGCCGAAGCGCGACGCGCTGAGTGCGCGCAAGCCCGCCAAGGTCGCCGCTCCCTCCAATAGCGCTGCCGTCGGCATCGGCTCGCCAGCGTGATAGCGCCTGGTCATCAGGCCAGCGCCTCGAAGCGCTGGAGCTCCTCCGCAGGCAAACGACGGGTCTCACGAGCGACGTTGGCCTGCATGCTGACCCGGGCCACCTCGCGCAGGGCCTCATCGACGGCCTTGTGCTGGTGGGTACGGAACCACTCCAGCACCTCGGCCAAGTGCCAGAGTGCGGCGCGCCCCTCGTGCAGCGGCAGCGGAAAGGTCGCCAGGTGAGACTGCAGCAGCTTGCGCATATTCTGGCGGCTGAACGCAAACAGCTCCGCGATATCCGTCACCCCTACCAAGTCGGGGCCGGCTTCGATCAGACGCGCCTCTGGTACGGCACGCTTCACATCCGCCATGGCGCTGATGATCGCCTCATGAGCCGAGACCGCTTCACGTGAAAACTCCAGAGCCAGACGGCCTTTCTGCCCCAGCCCGACCAGCGCATCGTCACAGCCTTCCTCAAAGAGACGGGTTTCCAGCGTCTCCATGTCGAGCGCATCAGGGACGGCGAATTTGAGAGTGAAGTCGTAGTGGGTCATGGTTTGTCGTCCTCCCTGGGAGGTGTATCACTATAGGTTGTCAGATGACAACCTTATGCCGACCTGACAAAACGATGACAGCCACGACTGGCGTAAGAAATCGCTGAAACTCTTGTAAGCCATATCTCAACCCCTCGCTCATTCATGACCTGTCGCTTCAGGCGAACAATAATGAATTTCAACATGGAGAATGGCCGAGGGATTGGGATGAGCTCACCGAAGTCTGGAAGATATGTATTTGTCACTCTGCTGCTTGCCGCTTGCTCACCGGCCAGCGGCGAACCGCCGGCGCACTATCTGGAGCGCGCCGGTGCTGCGCTGATGGAAGCCAGTGGGGGTACGCAGCGGCTCGAAAACGCGCTGGCGATCTATGACGAGGGGCTGGAGCGCCACCCCGACAACACCGAACTGCGCGGTCACCGCGCCAGCCTGCTTGCCAGTCTGGGCCGTTACGAAGAAGCCAAGCGCGACCTGGATGAACTTCACGAAGGGGGATTGCACAAGGAGGGAATGCTGCTGCGCTGCATGGTGCATGAGCGCCTGGAGGGAGCCACGGACGATGCCCTGGCGTGCTATGCCAAGGTGGAGGCTGCCTATGTCATGGCCGGCGAGCCAGTCGGCCACCCGGACGCCAACCATATCCTGGCGGCGCGCCTGGCCGGCTCGCCCGAAGCCGAGGCGCTGCTGCTGGAATGGCAGGCTAGTGAGGAAGCCGGGCAGAACCCGATGTTGGCAGAGATGCTGGAGATGGAGCGCGAAGCGTTGATCCGGGTTTTTTTGCCGTAAGCTGCACGATATGCAGTGCCGAGCGTTACCGTGGCAGGCCAAACCTATTGGAGAGTGAATGATTGCCAAGAAAGTACGCGGCAAGATGGAGCGCCGGCTGAGCGCTGCGTTGACCCACGCCTGCGAGCAGGCCAAGCCCCTGCTGCCCGGCTTTAGCTGGCTGACCCACGAGGTCGATTACCAGCGCTTTCCCGAGACCCTGGTGGTCACCTGGGTGTTCGATACCCACCCCAACCTGACGAATGCCCTCAAGGGCGATGCCCGGCGCTGCATCAATGAGCTGACCGCCGAGGCACTGGCCGAGGCCGGCCTCGATGTCGGCGACATCTCGCGGCATCTCGATTTCGACAGCGAAGAAGCGTGCCAGCGGGAGCACGGCGGCGACTGGCAGCGCCGGCTGCGCACCAAGGCAGCGAGGCATTGAATGGCGAAGAAGATCGAAAGCCCGTGCGTCTCGATATGCCAACTGAAAGGCGATCTCTGCATCGGCTGCGGCCGCACGATGGAAGAGATACGCCACTGGAAAGCGATGAAGCGGCCGGAAAAGATGAAAACGGTGAAGCGCGCCGATGAGCGCCTGAAGAAACTCCCCCGGGATTGAGGCAGGTGAAAGTCGAGCGGAAGAAGGTGAAGCGAAGAGCGTTACGGAGAGAGTTACGGAAAGAGTTACAGAGAGAGCGACCAGGATGGACGACATGATCGAACGGGCCGCGCTGTTCAGCCGGGCCGCCCATCAAGCCGTGGGGCAGCGGCGCAAGTACAGCGGCGAGCCCTACTGGCAGCACCCGGCGACCGTCGCAGAGATGGTGTCGGCCGTGGAGGCGGCGACAGCGGAAATGATCGCCGCCGCCCACCTGCACGACGTGCTCGAGGATACCGCGGTGACGGCGCTGGACATCGAGGCGTGCTTCGGCGAGCGGGTGGCCGTCCTGGTCCTGGAGCTGACGGATCAATTCGTCGATCCCGAAATCGGCAATCGCGCTCACCGCAAGGCGCTGGAACGCGACAGGCTGGCTCAGGTCTCCCCCGAGGCGCAGACCATCAAGTACGCCGACCTGATCGACAACACCGGCAGCATCGTCGCGCGGGCCCCCGGCTTCGCCCGGGTCTACCTGGCCGAGAAACGCCAATTGCTGGAAGTGATGACAGCGGGAGACGAGGCGCTGAGGCGCCAGGCATGGAGCGTATTGATGGAAGGCGAGGCGAAGATACGCGGTGGGGCGCGATAAACAACGCAGCCGCCCGAGCCCCACCGTTACCGTGCCAGTGTGACGTTGAAAAAGTTACCGAGCGGTAACCCCTACTGCAAGTCGAGCCTTGCTTACCTTGATAATTACCGAGCGGTAATCACGCAAGTTCTCATTGCGATCAACGCCCCCCCGCCCCTGGCCAGCACCTACAGCGGCCTCGGTTATGAACTGATTACGCTGCCACTGACCAGCCTCAGCGAGCGCCCATCCTGCGTGAAGCCCCGTATCGATTCAGTGTATGACGACCATCACCGCCAGCACCACCATTAGCAATACCAGATACCCCCCGGCATGGATGCGATCGGGAATGCGCCCAATCCATAGCGACGCCAGACGGATACCGAGCCATGAGCCTACCGCCAGCGTCAGCAAGGCGCGCAGATCCACGTACCCCGCATGCCAGGCGCCCAGAGCAGTATTGCTGGCCGACAGCAACACATAAGTCACGGTGCCACTTACCGCCATCGGCAACGACAACGGACTGGCCATCGCCGTGGCCGCGGTCATGTTGGCCCCTCTGCGACGCATCAGCGGTACGGTCATCACGCTCCCGCCAACACCCAGCAAGGCGGCAATTGTGCCGATGAACGTGCCTGTCATCGCCGTCAGCAAGCGGCCCATGGGACGCACATCGCCACTCGCCTGATGCAGGAAACCGGGCCGCAGGATGGCATCCGCAATAGTGAGCCCCAGATAGCCAATGAACACCCAGCGCACCCAGTCCCCATTCAATGACACTGCCGCCGCCGCGCCGAGCACGGCACCGATGGCGATATAGCCGACCAGCGGCCGCACCAAATGCCATTGCACGGTCCGTAGCCGATGGTGACGCCATGTCGATAGGGAAGCGGCAAAGATCATCAGCGCGGTCGAGGTGGCCACCGCGATATGCATGGCCGCAAGACCGGCCGCGCTATCCGAATCATGAACGGAAATCAGCAAGGTATACATCAAGGGAACAACGACGAAACCGCCACCGAAGCCGAACAGCACGGTGGTGACTCCGGCCACCCCGCCGCAGAGGAACAATACGCTATACACCGGAACTCTCCTGTGGGAACTCGACGACAGGAACGATATTCCGATAAGACCTGGCCGACTTTCGCCAGCTGGACAATAATCGTTGTGTTTCGGCCAGGCTGACGACAATGCTCAATACCCCTCTGTCAGATGTGGATCATGTGGCGCGCCCAATCGTGGCCATCGGCACCGACTACAGCCCCGGTACATTGCTCGATTTTCATACCCACCGCCGGGCTCAGTTTCTCTATGGCATGACGGGCTTGATGGAAGTCGATACCGACGACGGAACCTGGATGGTGCCTCCCTACAGCGGTGTCTGGCTGCCAGCGGGCAAACGTCACCGGGTGCGCATGAACGGCGTCAGCACCCGCAGCCTGTATATCGAGCCTCTCGTGGCTCCACGTCCTTCCCGCAGCTGTGAGGTGCTAGTGGTGACGCCACTCCTGCATCACCTGCTGCTGGCCTCCGCCAATATACCCGCGCTGTATGACGAGAACGGTCGCGATGGTGCTCTTGCCCAGCTCCTGCTGTACGAACTGCAACTGGCTCCGGCGCTGCCGCTTTATGCTCCTCTGCCCCGGGATCCCCAGTTGGCCAGCCTGTGCCGAGGCTTTCTCGGTCAGCCCCACATCCACAGCCTTCCCGAGAATTGGGCCCGACAACTGCATCGCAGCCAGCGCACTTTCAATCGTCTGTTCCGTCAGCAGACCGGACTGTCCTTCGCGGTATGGCGCCAACAGGCCTGCTTGATGGCCGCCCTTCCCAGACTGCTGTCCGGAAGTTCCGTTACTCGAACCGCAATGGAACTCGGCTACGACAGCCCGGGCGCCTTCTCCAGCATGTTTCGCAAAGTACTTGGTCAATCCCCTACCACTTTTGTTCGCACCGCTACCCGCCAAGGGGAGGAGCTACTCAAACACGGTGCGCAGACTGAAGCGCAGCCGCGCCATCACCAAGCTCACAACGCGCCAAAGACGCCTTGACTAGCGACTCTGGATCCTCTCATCCGGTTCAGTTGGATGGCTGTTGCGAATAGATCAACGCCACCGCGTTGAGCCCCCATCACAACGCCCAGGTCCAGACCATGGCGGCCCTCAGTGCAGCACCTACACTATCGGTAATGGCGCAAGCAGGCCCAACAGCCAGCTACAAACAAAAACCCCACTCATCCCCGCGAACACGGACAAATATTCTGCCACGAAATCCAGTTATGGTGTCTTTATCTTAATTTTCAGCAGGTAGCCGATTTTCTGGGAAGTGCTGATAAACTCCGCGCAATGACAGGCTCTGCCCCGCGGCGGAGCTTTCCATTTTCCATCGGCAGGGAGACCTTCATGGCCCGCAAAATCATCGTTCTTGGTGCCGGCATGGTCGGCGTATCCGTGGCCTGGCACCTGGTGCGTCGCGGCCATGACGTCACGCTGGTGGACCGCCGCGAACCGGGTCTCGAGACCTCCTTCGGCAATGCCGGCATCATCCAGCGCGAGGCAGTGCGCCCCTACGCCTTCCCCCGCGATATCGGCACCCTGCTGCGGGTGGTGCCCAACCGCCAGGTGGACATCCGCTACCGCCCCACCGGCATGCTGAGCGCGGCGGGCCCGCTGCTGGACTACTGGCTGAACTCGAGCGGTAAGCGCTACGAGCGCATCGTTACCGAATGGGCGTCGCTGATCATGCGCTGCCAGGATGCCCACGCCCCGATGATCGAGGCCGCCGGCGCCGAGGCGCTGGTGCGCCAGGGCGGCTGGCTGGAGCTTTACCGCACCCAAAAGGAGTTGGAGGAGCGCCAGAAAGAAGCCCAGGAAAACCACGAGCGCTTCGGGGTTACGTATGAGGTGCTGGACGCCGAGGCGCTCTACGCCAAGGAGCCGCATCTGGGCAAGGGGCTGATCGGGGCGATCCACTGGACGCAGCCCTGGATGGTCTCGGACCCGGGCGGCCTGGTGCAGGCCTACGCCCGCAGCTTTGCCGAACAGGGCGGCCATGTGATGAAGGCCAGCGTCGAGGACGTGCTCCAGGTCGATGGCGGTTGGCAGGTCAAGACCAGCGAGGGAACCCTGGAGGCAGAGGAAGTGGTGGTGGCCCTGGGCCCCTGGGCCGGTGAAATGCTGGCGAGACAAGGCATGAAAGTGCCGCTGTTCGTGAAGCGCGGCTACCACATGCACTACTCCGCCGAAGGGGAAGCCAAGCTCAACCACTGGGTGATGGACGCCGAGAAGGGCTTCCTGCTCGAACCCATGCGCGCCGGCATTCGCCTGACCACCGGCGCCGAGCTGGCCGACCTGGAATCGCCGCCCCAGTACAAGCAGCTGGCCGCCGCCGAGAAGGTGGCACGCAAGCTGTTCCCGCTGGGCAAGCGGCGTGACAGCCAGCCCTGGAAAGGCGCCCGCCCCTGCCTGCCCGACATGAAGCCGGTGATCGGCCCCGCCCCCGACAAGGAAGGGCTGTGGCTCGCCTTCGGCCACGGCCACCAGGGCTTCACCCTGGGCCCCGCCACCGGCGAACTGCTCGCCCAGATGATGGATGGCGAAGCGCCCGCGGTGGATATGGCACCGTTCCGCGTCGATCGCTTCTGAATGCAAGACCATAACGAAAGCGGGCGCCCTTGAGGCGCCCGCTTTATATAAAAATAGGACTCGGCGTAGCGATACCTACCACTCCCCTTCCCCTACCGTTAGCTCTGTAAGACATCGCTGACATCGCCGTAAGCGATTTCTTAAAGTCCCGCCAAGCTGTAGCCAACGCAGCGAAGCGGAGGATAATCGATAACCGCACCATGGCATGGGGACACAAGGAAGGAACCCAATGGATCTTGCGAAGGTTGGCGACAAAGTAGTCTGTTCCTGCAAGGGTGGGCCGCATCGCATCGTTTCCGGTGCAAGCACGGCCAAGGTAGATGGCATTCCCATTGCCAGAGTCGGTGACAAGAGTTCCTGTGGAGCCAGCATCACCGCTGGGGTGGCCTGGTATCCAATCGAGGGCTCTGCCGCAGCCATACATGGCAGCGCCACGTCATGTGGTGGTTACGTCGAAGCGGCTTCCACCACAGTCACCGGCTCACCCACCAGCGCGAGCATGTCGGCAGCAGGCCCAATGGCTCATCCAACTTCTCTTAGGATGACCGGTCATCAAGATGACTCGTTCAAGGCCTCGTTTGCCGAAAACTCCCCAGCAGCTGAATACGAGTATGTAGCCACCGAAACTGAAGCGATCATGAATCAGCCAGCCTACCTCTTCGTCGAAGGTGTTGGCAGCAATGGCGGCTATATCTTCCGGGTCAATGTCACGATTAGAGATCACACGCTTCACCTATCGGCACGTGGTGGAGCAGTCGCAGCACTGATCCCGGGGGGCGGTAAAGCTATTCTAGGCATGCGTGCGGAGCTCATGGATGGCGACCAGTTACTGGAATCGGCAGTGCTTCAGAATGACGGAATCAATGCTTGGCCGGATGAACCTCAGTATAGACCGGTAGGCCACGCCACCTTTTCCTTGCCCGAACCACGGCCTGGCAAGGCGCTTTCTCTTTACCTCCAAGGCACCTTCCAGTACCAGACCAGCGCTGGATCAGCAGCACCGGTACCACCCAGCACAAGCAAGACGATTTCCATTCAGGTGATTGAGAAATAGTATGCTGCGAAAAAAAATCTTTGTCCTAGCGCTGACCCTTCTTCTCACGGCCTGCCAGGAAGGTAGAGGCAATGATATCGCCAACGATTCTATCGAACTTCAGAGGCAAGCCAACGAACAAACTTCTCTTGGCATAGCGGAAAGAAACAATGAGAGACTAGAAAGAGCAAAAGCCCTTATCGAGCAATCGCTCGAGGCCGATCCCGAGAATCACTTCGCGCTGATAAATAGAGCCCAAATTGCCATCTATCAAGAAAATTACGAGCTTGCTCTAAGCACGGTGGAGCAAGCTTATGATATCGCACCGAGCAACGACTCTCTCCCCCTTTTTCGCTGCATGCTGATAGAAGAAGTCGAGAGCAATGAAAGCGCGAGGGAGTGCTACTCAGCAGTCGAGGAAAGTTACGCCGAGCGGCACGATGCAGATGGAGAAATCCCTGCCAACTGGGTGAGCGCGGCTATCCTTGCCGACAGCCGCGCCGCCCCAGAACTGGCCGGAGCATATCTTGAGCAGGAAAAGGCCAAGGGCAAGATGGAAGCAGAGATTGCCGAGATGACAATCGAGAGATTCCAGGATGGAAGCTATGTGGACCAAGTGTTGATGCGCTATCACACCGAAAAGTAAGAGGCCCGTTTAAGGGCCCCTACAAACAGCCAGGTCAGCAATGTCACATTCCTCAGGCCTGGCCTGTACCGATTTTGGTCAAGTGAGAGGCGGATAGCGACATCTCAGCGACAGCAAGCTCAACCGACTCATCCGCTTCGTCTTCTACCTGCTCCGCGGGATCGCGCCGATGAAGCTTCGGCGGTGGTGCTACCCAGGCCCTGAGCCGCTGGCCAACTTGCTGATAGAAATGCGGTACGGCTTTCTCCAGCTCTTCAATAAATATCTTGTTTCCGGCGAATCGGTGCCCGAGGTCTGCCATATAGAAGATTTCGAAAGCGCTGGGCACAACATCGGTAGCGGCAGATTCCAAAGAAATTGCGTCTTCCAGCACTCGCGCTAACGTCTCTTGGGTCTCTTCTGCGCGCCCTGGCCGCAGCGCCTTGACGAACATGTTCTCCGTTTCCGCACGAGTTAGCTGCTTCGCCAACCAGTTCACCCTAGCTGAGCTCCGCTTCTTGTCCTGAGGGGCGGCCAGGCGCATGGAGCAGACGATGGTTCGCTTGGTGAGGTCTGCGGTGACGTTGAGATCCGCAGCAGCATCAGGCACCTCAAGGCAGCAATTGAGTACCTTCTGCTTGGCCAGCAGGTCACAATCTTCCTTGAGACGTACAACCGGATCGGTGCGATGCGCTCTCGGAAGCTTCAGCTTCACGGGCCTGCCTAGCTGACGGCTCATCACCAGACACAGGTCGCGCTGCTCCTGGTGCCAGCTCGACACCGTGTTCTCCACCTCCTCCGTATTCTTGCCCAGCACAGCCCCACTCTTTACCTTGCCGACGACCTCTTTCCATTCCCGATTCATGCTATCGAACCGCGTAATCCCATTGGAATCGTGGCTCAAGTAACGCAGCACTTCCTCCAGCAGAAAGCGTTGGTCTGGTGAGGCAATCTCGCCAGACTCCAGCAAGAGCGTGGCTTGTGTGACTGCGTACATCCAGGACCAGTGGTACAGCTCGATGCCCTTCAGCATCGACTTGGGCACCTTCACCGGGTGATGGGAAGGCATGGCCACGAACTGGTTGGTGATAGTGATGACCGCATCAACCTTGTGTCTCTTGGCCTGCAGCAGGTACTGCTTCAACTGCTCTTCTCCCACCTCGGCGTTACCGATCTTGGCCTCGATCAGAGCCGTCCATGTCTTGCGGCCCGATTTCAGCACAAGCAAGCCATCCGGTCGATCACTCTTGATCGCATCTAGCTCGGCCTCCAGAACGATCTCCGTCCAAGCCCCCAATGCCGCGCGACTGCCCACACGCACACCCAGCGATGCCAGCATCTGCTGACGAAACTCGTGCACGCCCCTCAGGGCGGCCAGCAAGACAGAAGCAGCTCGCTGCTCACGACTGGTATCGGCAACAACAGGTATGAGCCGGGCCACATCAGCCCGCTTGACGAAATCGGGACGCTCCATGATCTATCTCCTGCGTATTGTCATTGTTTTTTCGGAGCCGCTGCGGCACAGCACCTCTCTAGGAGCTGCTGTCATACCAAACACTCGGTCAGCTAAGCTCTTAGTGTGACAACGCTCCTCTCACATTCAGCGTAGCCGCACTCATCAAGAATCACCATTTAGGCTAATCAGCCGTATCTAGGGGGCACCCAAGTCGTTCTGAGCACAGCTGAACCTTGATGACTACTGGCCACCTACAACACGAAATGGCACAGCAGGGCCGCAACATAGAAAGGGGCGTCGCCCTATGCCGACTTCAAGAAAGGACTCCCCAAAGCGACGAAGAAGGAATCTGGGAAAACGGCAGAAAACACTGCTTAACTATAAGGAGCCCACGGGGGCATGTGTCAGGTGAATACTGTCACTGTACATATAGAGAGCCCACGGGGGCATGTTTCAGTTGAATAACATCACTGTACAGTCAGACCAAACCTTCCAGAAGACTATCTATTCCATCACTTTCATCTTCCTTAATTAATTCAATTTCTTTTTCAACAGATGATTTATCAAGCGCAGCTTCTGACACAAACCACAAAATCGAATTAACCAAAGAGAAATTTGCAGAATTATTTATAGCATTTTTGGGATCATCATTTACCAAGTAAGCCCTACCAGTCTTCAAAGATGAATTATCAGCATCCTTCACCTTCTCAAAATGCTTTTTACTTCCTTTAACAAAAATCTCAGGTGCCTTTTTATGCACAATTTCCATAATCAGTTTCTCCCGGCCTGACGCAACGCAGCAGTGGATAGGCCGTGAAGTAATATGAAGCATGATCTCTGAAAACTTATTCCCCTTCTTTTCAATCAAAGCCTTTGCATCTTTGGAGACAACTTCATCACCAAGCCAACCGAACCGCGCCCCGTCCTTCTCCAATATGCGAAACGCCATATTAAAAGAAAATGTGAGCGATATTCTTTCCTCGATCTCTGACTTTTTTATTCGAGAATTGGTTATGTTATTATAGCAAGCACCATGATATTCTATATAAGCCTCAAGCATATTTTTAACAACAGAAGATCTGAAAGAACTATAATCTATATCGGCACATAACTCGAAAATATTTGCATAGCTTGTCCACCGACTCCCTTTATAAAAAGACATCAGAATTTTTTGCTGCTGCAGCTTTGCATCATTACATATAAACATTGATGCAAAGTACTCCATGAGAGATTTATGAGACCATCTTATGCTAGTCCCCTCCTTAACAAAAAGAGGAACTGTTGAGGTTAAATCTTTCACGAAGCTTGGTGCGCTGGCACTAACACCACTTACTTTACTAAGCAAATCACCAACAACAATTTCAAGCTCATCTCTTTGAAACTCAATCTTCCCATTATTTTTTAAACACCAAAAACCTAGCCGCCTCAAAATTGCATGGAACTCAGCTGAGTCTAGCTTAGAGTGCTTTTGCCTCACATATCCGACCTCCTTACTTAAATCATGCGACTCAAAAAGCGCATCATAGACTTGAGAATAGAACAAATGTCTTTTTTGTGGAATAACGGTTTTATGTCGATAGGAGCAAAAAAGAAGGGAAACGTAGAGCGGAGTAGAAAGAAATTCCCTAATCCCGGAGCCTTGGCTTCTCTTAACCCCTTCAATCAACTTATTAGACACCTCTCCAGATGGATCATATCTTTCTATCAAAGAATATGCTTCTTCGACTACAAGCGGACGAATAGAGTAATGCTTAAATCCGTAAAATTCCGCCAAAAAAGTCTCTTGCCTAGATGTAATTAATATCTTAGACTCGCTAACTTTCTCTACAAACCCTTTTAAGTACCCAACTAATTCTTTTTTTATGTCGTGGGAAATCTCATCCATCCCATCAAACACATACAATAATGGCAATTCTCTGAGCAGCTCAACTTTGTCTTTTGCAATCACTCCAAGATATTCAGCCACCTGTTCTTCGATAGGCCTATTCTCTAGCTTTCTCATCTCTATAAATACTGGAATATACTCTCCTTTATTAATTATATTCAAAACCAACCTTTTCGATATAGTTGATTTTCCCATTCCTGCGGTATCATTAATCAGCACGTGGTCATGGCAATCACAAATATCCAAATCTTCGTCAACTACTAACTCCCCTCCCTCACTCCCATCAGTCAAAGTTAAAGGTATATACAATTCATTTAAGCTCTTTGGCTCATTCTGAAATGCAATTGTGTTTAATGTGGAGCACTGACCAGCAAGCTTGGCTATATACTTAACCGATTTTTTTTCAAACTTCTTGATGGCAGCTTTGTTTTCGAAAAGCGAAGCTATCTTACCTTCAGTTAAAGGCAGCAGCTTATCTCTAACCAAACGCTGGGCAATCGGAGTGGCCAGCTTGACTGCATTATCAAATAATATCGTTCCCAACATTACCAATCCTATGTTCTAAAAGCTACTCTCAGCGCAAAGGCCATTCCGCAGCCGCATGGCCTACCTGTTGGTGGAAATGAAGAACAATCTTTTCCAATTCCTCGCTAAAAAGCTAGTTGGTTTGAGGGGGTATCCAGCCCTTCCGCATTCCCAAGACATTCGTGAGACTTGCGGTCGCCCTAAACGAAAGGCCTTTATGAACAAGTGCCCGGCTCCGCCTTGACCCCAAGATTTTCGATGATTTTCCAGGCACCAATCGCACAGAATAGTCGGAACTAAGACCCAACCCTTCCACAGATGAATGGCTGCTTTGGTTAAAGGGATCAAACACGCTACCGCCCGGGGATGACATCCTTTCCCTGCGACAGTCCTGTCTGCGTTGTACCTACCTGTTCTATCGGCAGTCGTCTCAGCGACCTTAGACCGAGTTAACCCATCTCTGTAACAAATTGCAAAGAAAAAGGGCTTACCAAATGGTAAGCCCTTGATCTCGGTCAGCCTAGCTGTGTCAGGCGTTCTGCCTAGGCGCGCCTCACTCCCATTCAATCGTCGCGGGCGGCTTGCTGCTGACGTCGTACGTCACGCGGGAGACGCCACGGATCTCGTTGATGATGCGGTTGGAGATCTTTTCAAGCAAGTCGTATGGGAGATGCGCCCACCTTGCGGTCATGAAGTCGATGGTTTCCACGGCGCGCAGGGCGATGACCCATTCGTAGCGGCGGCCGTCGCCGACCACGCCGACGGACTTGACCGGCAGGAACACGGCGAAGGCCTGGCTGGTCTTGTGGTACCAGTCGGCGTTGTGCAGCTCCTCGATGAAGATGGCATCGGCTTCGCGCAGGATGTCGGCGTACTCCTTCTTCACTTCGCCAAGGATGCGCACACCCAGGCCCGGCCCCGGGAAGGGGTGGCGGTACACCATGTCGTAGGGCAGGCCGAGTTCAAGGCCGAGCTTGCGCACTTCGTCCTTGAACAGTTCGCGCAGCGGTTCGACCAGCTGCAGCTTCATGGTCTCGGGCAGGCCGCCGACGTTGTGGTGCGACTTGATCACGTGGGCCTTGCCGGTTTTGCTGGCAATGTGTGGAAAAAAGATTTGGCTATCATACTGTGGTGGCAATGATGCAGATGGCCACTATCTATGGCCGCTATGTGCATAATGCCAGTGCTGTATTATCGCCACATTGATACGGCCGAACTTCTCCAGCGTGATGCGGAACCAATGAGCCACGTCTTGCGGCTCGTCTACGCCGCCGTAGATAGCGATCGCCGGACCTGAAGGCTGGTCCGCAGTTATATATGTGGTTACTTAGGCAGCACCCACTGCGACCGACACCTTGGTAACATTGTAGGGCGTAACATTCCCACCGACCGCCTGTTCGGGATTGAACAGAGCGAGATTGATACCGTCGCTGACTGAACTACGATAGACCACTCCGTCGAACCCGCTCTTCTTAATGAACTCACACAAATACTGGCTCGGAATATAGTCAATCGCCGCCCCCGACGGCTGAACTGGTCGAGTCAATTCTTCACCTAAGCGTTCGAGGAACGGCAAGTCGGCGCGCAGCTGACCAATTGCGCTCGACTCTGACAGGATGAAGGGCGAAACGAGCTTGCGCGGATTGCGCAAGTCCACGGCCTTAATATCAGGGATCGTGAACTCGGCGACGCAAGCGACCTCGCCGGTATGAGGTCTGATCTCTGCCACAGCAGTTTCAGGAAGCGACCCCAGATAAAGGTATGGGATTCCAGCCGGGTTGGCTCGGCCATGTGATGAGCGTCGTTTCGGCGGTGCACCCATCTTCTCTATCGGGAAGACCTCGTCTTCAGCGCGGAGGCGCGCACGATACCATTGCCGGGGTAAATGCAACGACAACAGCATACCGAATAGCTCGTCAAGTCGGTCTAGATCAATGGCAACGTCGAGAAACCAACGGTTGGCATACATCATTTCGTCGCGCAGCTTGTCCCACTGTGCGAGACCCTCGCTGATATAGCTTGGAGACGGTGCAAAGCTTCTTCGGACGATGTCACCGTCATCCAAAATCTCGCCGAGCAATTCCTTAGCGTGGGCAATGTCCATGCGCCTGTGACTAAAGAGCTGCCAATCATCCTTCATCCATTCGACTAGAGACTTTCCGTCCTCACTCGGCTCATAAATATTAACTAGGAGCTCGAAATAATTGGCGAGATTACCCGGTTCAACGAGATGAGTATTAGCGGTCCCGCAGAAATCACACGTCCCGTGGCTAGGACCGAGAGATGGGAAGAGCTGATCGCGCAAGCTGCGATCATCGAAACACTCGGGGCAACAGAATCGCTGTGCCATGGGGCTCAACCCAGATAGTGGGCAAGCGTCTCGATGTGATGCTTCATCGAGAGCTTTTTAACGTAGCCAAGGCCCGGAAAATGGCCCTTAGCATGAAGGGCGCGAAACTCCTCTATCGCCTTGGTTTCGAGAATATGAGAGGTACCGCTATTCAGTTTAATGACCAGCTTCTCCAACGCCTGAGCAAACTTTCCGGCAGGGTCGGTTGGAGTGTCATTTGTATTCTAGACGAAATGATAGATGTACATTACATTGTCTTTGTCAGGATCAATGAAGGTCAGATGGATCGCGACGGCATAAGCCGGACCTCCGCTCTCGCTGTAGACATCGCCTGCAATAAGAAAGTCGCCAAAGCCTCTCATTCCGAGATCATCATAAGTGACATGAAGTTCGGAAAACTCCTCTATCGGCGGATAATCGGCATTGCGCTGTCGCTTGAAGCCGTCGCGCACGAGAATGCGCCTGCTATGTTCGAAGTGCTTCCGGTAAAGCAGCTTTGCATGATCTTCGATAAAGATATTAGTGAGGCCGGGCATGTCATTCTCCAGCGCGGCCGCCAGCTCCTTGGGCGCAGTAAAGCCCGCATGGACTAAAATAGGATGATGATTGATATGTTGGCCATAGCAGGAAATTACTTCATCGGAACTCATGTCGTTGCGCAACAAAATTCCGGCAGCGATATTACTAACGTTGCTAAATTCTTCTTGGAGTAGACCAGTAATGCTCGCCCCGTCTTCCTTATGGTCACCGTGATAAGGATTTACGATAACAATAGCGCGCCCACCGGCGTCGCATACTGCGCTCAAAGTTTTTTTGAGGCTACCAAGTGACTCACGTACTGGCTCAATCACAGGCACAAAGCCCTTTTCTGCAAGCAATATTGACATCTCTCGGATAGTGATGAGCTCGAATTGTTTTCCGCGGAAATAGGGATAATACATGCGTCGGTCAGCTCCAAGTCATGGCTGTGTGCAGCGGAGTCTCAATGGCGTCGATCAATTTCTGATGATCAGAACGGCGCACCGATATTGAAAGCGCCGCAGCTTGCAAAGACTTGGGCAAACGATTGACGAAGTCACCAAGCGGCGCAAGATTGCGCGTCCGCTTGAGCGTCCGCACCATTTCTACATGTAGCGCCACCGGGTCTAGCGTAGCGAAAAGGTCACGCATCACCGCATGTCTTTGCGTGTTGGGAACCTCCGGCACTATCACGCCCATTGCCTGCAAGATTGCGATGCCTTCGGCCATGCGCAACGAATCAAAGACGGTCACCGAACAAATTCGCGCCGAGCACTCTAATGCTTCGCGCACAGTTGTGATCCGATAGCGCTTTGAAAGGCACATTACCCCAACATCTTCCGGGACCGTTTTCATCACGCCTTCGATATGGCCCTCGCTCGCGATCACATTCACCTTGGCGAAAACGCGCTTGTAGTCCTCGACCTGGTTGGCGAGCCGCGCAAGCGAATCCCGCTCCGACTTGATTTCATATACGGTAGCAGTGCCATTCAAGATAACAAGATCAGCCTTACTACTACCAGCACGAAACTCATTGAGCATCGAGGCTGTGCGGAGCGAATGCGTTCCCATCAATACTTTCTGGCTGATTGCCGCTCGATAGATATATTCGTCACGCTGCCCCGCGACCTTCAAAATGTCGAATGCGGAGTCGAAGGTGTCACCGACAGTCGCATTCGGGCCGGCATGCTTGGTCAGATCCGTCTGCTCTAAAAGCCGACGGTATATGCCGGATCGGCCTTTCTTCGCCATTTCACGGAAAACGGCGGCAGAGAACAGCCGGGTCAGAGCAGACAGTTGCGATGCGCTGTAGATCTTCATGCTCCCCACTTTACCGCCCATGATTTCGCTTAGACTGTTCGGATTATGGACAATGGCCTTCAGAAAAAAGTACGTACCATCTGCAGCGTCCTTCGGTTTTGCTCCAACTTCCGAGCTGACCTCTCTCTTACCGCTAACGGCTCTTCAGAAGTACATCCTACGCCCCAGCTCGAATGAGCGCATCACACTACTGATCTAAACGTTGGTCTTTGGTCGGTACGCACGGTATCAGCTATTACCCATGCATCATGACTTGATCATACCACCTCAGATGCCACGCTCAAGCGGTCCTTGGAGCTGACAAAAAATTTCAAGACAGCACTAAAAAAAGAAAAAAGCCCATAAAATATGGGCTTAAACGTTTCCATTGCCAGCTAACCCCTTACGCGTGCTTCACTCCCACTCAATCGTTGCGGGTGGCTTGCTGCTGACGTCATACGTCACGCGTGATACGCCGCGAATCTCGTTGATGATGCGGTTGGAGACTTTCTCCAGCAGCTCGTACGGGAGATGTGCCCAGCGTGCGGTCATGAAGTCGATGGTTTCCACGGCGCGCAGGGCGATGACCCATTCGTAGCGGCGGCCGTCGCCGACCACGCCGACGGACTTGACCGGCAGGAACACGGCGAAGGCTTGGCTGGTCTTGTGGTACCAGTCGGCGTTGTGCAGTTCCTCGATGAAGATGGCGTCGGCTTCGCGCAGGATGTCGGCGTACTCCTTCTTCACTTCGCCGAGAATGCGCACGCCCAGGCCCGGCCCCGGGAAGGGGTGGCGGTACACCATGTCGTAGGGCAGGCCGAGTTCCAGGCCGAGCTTGCGCACTTCGTCCTTGAACAGTTCGCGCAGCGGTTCCACGAGCTGCAGCTTCATGGTTTCGGGCAGGCCGCCGACGTTGTGGTGCGACTTGATCACATGGGCCTTGCCGGTCTTGCTGGCGGCGGATTCGATCACGTCGGGGTAGATGGTGCCCTGGGCCAGGAAGTCGACGCCTTCGATCTTGCTGGCCTCTTCGTCGAACACGTCGATGAAGGTGTTGCCGATGATCTTGCGCTTGGCTTCCGGGTCGTTCTCGCCTTCCAGCTTGCCGAGGAACAGTTCTTCGGCGTCCACACGGATCACCTTCACGCCCATGTGGCGGGCGAAGGTTTCCATCACCTGGTCGCCTTCGTTCTTGCGCAACAGGCCGTTGTCGACGAACACGCAGGTGAGCTGGTCTCCGATGGCCTTGTGCAGCAGCGCCGCGACTACCGAGGAATCCACACCGCCGGAGAGGCCGAGCAGCACGTGGCGGTCGCCGACCTGGTCGCGCACGCGGGCGATCTGGTCCTCGATGATGCGCGCCGGGGTCCACAGCTTCTCGGCGCCACAGATGCCGACGACGAAGTGCTCGAGGATGCGCATGCCTTGCAGGGTGTGGGTCACCTCGGGGTGGAACTGCACGGCGTAGAAGCGCTTCTCCGGCCAGGTCATGGCGGCCACGGGGCAGCTCGGGGTGGAGGCGGTGACGGTGAAGGGCTCGGGCGCGCGGGCCACCTTGTCGCCGTGGCTCATCCACACGTCGAGCAGCGCCTTGCCGTCATGGTCGACGTGATCCTTGATGTCGCGGAACAGCTCGTCGCTGCCGTCGACCTTGACCTGGGCGTAGCCAAACTCCTGCTTGTTGGAGCCTTCCACTTCGCCGCCGAGCTGCACCGCCATGGTCTGCATGCCGTAGCAGATGCCCAGTACCGGCAGGCCCATCTCGAACACGCACTGGGGCGCGCGGGGCGAGCCGGCCGCCACGGTGGATTCCGGGCCGCCGGAGAGGATGATGCCGTTGGGCTGATACTCGCGGATCTCCTCCTCGGTGATGTCGAAGGCGCGCACTTCGGAGTACACGCCGATCTCGCGCACGCGGCGGGCGATCAGCTGGGTGTACTGGGAGCCGAAGTCGAGGATGAGGATCTTGTGGGCGTGAATGTCTTGCATTGAAAAGGCCACCGCCGTTGTGGACTCAAGCGCCGCGGCTTGGGTCAATGTCTCTTAGAATGAGAGGGAAGTAGAAAGTAGGAAGAGATAAGAGGGAAGAAAGAAGAAACATCTTCTCCCTTCCTTCTCTTATCTTCTATCTTCCGTCTTACTTCCTATCTCTACCCTCTCGAGCGGGTCTTAGCCCGCGCGATAGTTGGGCGCTTCTTTCGTGATCTGCACGTCATGCACGTGCGATTCGGCGAAGCCGGCGCCGGTGATCTGCACGAACTCCGGCTTGGTGCGCATCTCCAAGATGTTGGTGCAGCCGGTGTAGCCCATGGAGGCGCGCAGGCCGCCCATCAGCTGATGGACGATGGCGCTCATCACGCCCTTGTAGGGTACGCGGCCTTCGATGCCTTCCGGCACCAGCTTCTCGGCGCCGGCGTCCTTGTCCTGGAAGTAGCGATCGGCGCTGCCCTGGCTCTGGGCCATGGCGCCCATCGAGCCCATGCCGCGGTAGGCCTTGTAGGTACGGCCCTGGAACAGCTCGACCTCGCCCGGGGCTTCCTCGGTGCCGGCCAGCAGGCCGCCCACCATTACCGAGCTGGCGCCGGCGGCGATGGCCTTAGCCAGGTCGCCGGAGAAGCGCACGCCGCCGTCGGCGATCAGCGGGATGTCGTACTCCTTGAGCGCCTCGGCGACGTTGGAAACGGCCGTGATCTGCGGCACGCCGACGCCTGCCACCACGCGGGTGGTGCAGATGGAGCCGGGGCCGATGCCCACCTTGACACCATCGGCGCCGGCTTCGGCCAGTGCGCGGGCGGCGGCGGCGGTGGCGATGTTGCCGCCGATCACCTGGATCTGCGGGAAGTGCTCCTTGACCCAGGCCACGCGGTCGATCACGCCCTTGGAGTGGCCGTGGGCGGTGTCGACGATGATCACGTCGACGCCGGCTTCGGCCAGGGCGGCCACGCGGTCCGGCGTTTCCGGCCCGGTGCCCACGGCGGCGCCGACCAGCAGGCGGCCGTCGGCATCCTTGGCGGCGTTGGGGAAGGTGCGTGCCTTCTCGATGTCCTTGAAGGTGACCAGGCCGCGCAGGTGGAAGGCGTCGTTGACCACCAGCATCTTCTCGACCCGGTGCTCCTGCATCCTGGACTTGATCACGTCGAGTTCGGTGCCCTCGGCCACGGTCACCAGGCGGTCACGCGGGGTCATGATGTCTGCCACGCGGTCGCCCTGGTTGGGCTGGAAGCGCATGTCGCGCTCGGTCACGATCCCCACCAGGGTCTCGCCCTCCACCACCGGGAAGCCGGAGAAGCCGTACTCCTGGGCCATCGTCAGCAGGTCCTCGAGCTTGGCCTTGGGCCCCACCGTTACCGGGTCCTTGACGATCACGCTCTCGTGCTTCTTGACCTTGCGCACCTCGGCCGCCTGGGCGGTGATGCTCATGTTCTTGTGGATGATGCCGATGCCGCCTTCCTGGGCCATGGCGATGGCCAGGCGCGCTTCGGTCACGGTATCCATGGCGGCGGAGACGAGGGGGATGTTGAGGTAGAGGTCGCGGGACAGGCGGGTCCGCAGGCTGACGTCCTTGGGCAGGACCTCCGAGTAGCCGGGTACGAGTAATACGTCGTCGAACGTAAGAGCTTCTTGGGCCATACGTAACATAATCGGCAACACCCAGTGCTGGTGGGGGGAGTGGGGAAAGTAATCGACCATTATAGCGTCCGGGCCAAGGCACGGGCAATGCGAAGGCCGGCCGGGTCGATTTGTCAACGGCGCATGAATTCGCGTCGCCAACGCTGCATGAAGGCATCGCGGCGCTGCGGGTCGACGAACGCCAGCAGCGAGGCATCGATCGGGATGGGATAGAGCCGATCGCCGACCTGGTCGCGCAGGCGCTGCGCGGTATAGGGGCCGATCACGTCGGGGCGCACGCTGAACAGCGGCGTCTCGCCGGCGATTACCCGCTGGCCTTCGCGGCTGAGCAGGAAGTCGAGGAATTGCCGGGCCGCGGCGGGGTGCGGCGCATCGCGATGAATGAACGCCATGCGCATCATCACCAGCGAGTAGTCCTGGGGCACCTGGACGATCACTTCGGGATGCTCCTGGGCCCACACCATGGCGTAGGAGCCCAGCAGGTTGTAGCCCAGCCAGTAGCGGCCTTCGCTGATGCCTTCGAGCATGTCGCGCGTGTTGGCTTCGAGCACGGCCTCGGCGTTGCCCATGGCGGCGACCAGGTCCCAGAAGCGGGTGGTATAGCGGGCATCCTGCTGGAACAGCGTGTAGCCCACGCCGCTTTGGGACGGCGAGTAGGTGGTCACCCGACCGCGCAGCAGATCCCACTGCTCGGTCAGCAGCGTGTGCAGGTCGGCATGGGTGGCCGGCGGCATCATATGACGCGACAGGTCGAGACGGTAGGCCATGACGATCGGCTCGAAGGTGAAGCCGAACACTTCGTCGCGCCACTTGGCCCATTCCGGCCAGGCCCGCGCTTCGGCCGAATCCAGGCGGCTGGCGTAGCCTTCGTTGACGCGTGCCATCTGCCACGGCATGGCCGAGCTGATCACCACGTCCGGCGCCGGGGCGGCGCCGGTGACGCGCTCATCGACTTCCAGCGTGGAGCGGTCGAGGAAGTCCAGGTCGATGTCGGGATGCGCCAGCTCGAAGGCTGCCAGCAGCGGTGCGACCACTTCCCTGTCGAGCGCCGCCTCGACCACGAGCGGATTCGCCGCCCGGCCCGGTGCCGCCGCCAGCAGGAGAGCGACGAACGCGAAGGCGTGGAAATAGCGGGGCATCATGGCCTGTTCTCCAAGGGGAAAGAAACGCTGATTCGCAGCCCGCATGGCGTGTGCGGCGCCACCTTCAGGCGGGCGTCGTGGCGCCGGGCAATGGAGTCGACGATCGCCAGCCCCAGCCCCGAGCCTTCGGTGTCCTGGCGTCCACCACGCTCGAAGGGCTGATGCAGGCGCTCCATCACCTCGGGGGCCACGCCGGGGCCGTCGTCCTCGATGTAGAGCTCCACTTCTCCACCGCGCTTCACTAAGCCCAGGGTGATCACGCTATCCGGCGGCGTGTAGCGCAGGGCATTGTCGATCAGGTTACCGAGCAGTTCCCGCAGTGCCCACGGCTCGCCGTTTATGTACAGCGGTGTATCGGGAAGTTCGGCCAGGCCCAGGTCGTGGCCCTGGGCGACGTCGCGCCCGGCCCAGTCGAACACGGTCTCGCGCAGCAGCGCCGCCAGGTCGAGCCGGTTCATCCCGCTGCCATCGGCGACGTGACGCAACCGCGCCAGGCTGAGTAGCTGGCTCGCCAGACGACTGGTGCGTTCGGCCCCCTGGTGGACCGCCGTCAGTGCCCGATGCCACTCTTCGGGCCGGGTGCTCTTCAAGGCCAGCTCGCTGGTGCTCTGCAGCCCCGACAGGGGTGTCTTGAGCTGGTGGCTGGCATCGGCGGTGAAACGCAGCAGCGCATCGCGGCTCTCGCGCTGGCGGGCGAACAGGGTGTCGAGCGTTTCGGCCAGCTCGCGCAGCTCTTCCGGCACCCGCGCATCGAGCGGGCGCATGTCGTCGGCCTCGCGCTGGCGCAGCAGTTGGCGCAGCCGGCGCATGGGCTTCAATGCCACCCGCATCGCCAGCAGCATCAACAATCCCGCCACCAGCACCATGACCAGGAAGCGGCTCACCGCGCCCTCGAACAGCTCACCGGTCAAGGCCTGGCGCCCGGCCAGGGTATGGCCGACCCAGATCTGCACCGGGTCCTGGGTTTCCCAACCCGCGGAGTCGAACTCCCAGCCATGCAGGCGCCATTCGGCGCCGCTGTGCTCGGTGTTCGTCCACACCGGACGTTCGGCCACCTGGGTGCGCCACTCGGCCGGAATGGGGATATCCAGATTGGCCGAGACCCGCCGCCCCTCGGCGTCGAGCACGGCGTAGAAGACCCGTTCCTGATGACGGGTGGCGATGATCTGCAGCGCTGCGGCGGGAATTTCCACCACCGGCTGCCCTTCCTGCCACTGCACGGCCTCGGCAATGGTCAGCGCCGCCGATTCGAGCTGGCTGTCGTAGGCGCGCTCGGCGGCGCGCTGCGAGCTGAAATAGGCCTCGACCAGCAGCAGCGCGCCCAGTGCAGTGACAGTGACCGACAGCCATACCGCAAGGCGCGACTTGAGGGTGCCGTCGACCTCGATCACTCGCGCTCTTCCTCGAGCCGATAGCCCAGGCCGCGAAAGGTACGGATGCGCAGCCCGCTGTCCTTCAACCGCTTGCGCAGGCGGCTGATGTAGACCTCCAGGGCATTGGAGCCCACCACGCCGAAGCCGAACAGTCGGTTCTCGAGCATCTCGCGCGGGGTGATGCTGCCGGCATGCAGCAGCAGGTCTTCCAGCAGGCACAGCTCGCGACGCGGCAGCTCGAGGGCCTCGTCATTCAGCGAGGCCACACCCAGGGCCGGGTCGAAGCACAGCGCGCCCAGGCGTAGGCGGTTGTCGCTGCGCTGCTGGCTGCGCCGCAGCAGGGCGCGCACCCGCGCCTCGAGCTCGGCAAGCGAGAACGGCTTGGCCAGATAGTCGTCGGCGCCCAGGTCGAGCCCGCGCACGCGGTCGTCGATGCCGTCGCGGGCGGTGAGGATCAGCACCGGGGTGGTGTCGCCACGCTCGCGCAGTTCACCGAGCAGCGTCAGGCCGTCGCCGTCGGGCAGCCCCAGGTCGAGCAGGATCAGGTCGAAGCTGTCGTGTCGCAGCGCCGCGCCGGCCTCGGCATGGCTTGCGAAGCCTTCGACGGTATTGCCCAGCGGCGTCAGGGCCTGGTGCAGCGAACGGGCGATGAGAGGATCGTCCTCGACGACGAGCAGGCGCATACGACCAAAGTCCCATGAGGCGGTGGCGAGATGACAGGTTGATGAAAGGTTGCGCGCCTAGCATGGCCGTTCTGGCATCCACGGCGATGGCAGGCGGGGAAATCCCTCTCCGCATTCCCAGAACAAGAGAACAGGAGTTCGCCATGAAGATCAACAAGGCTTTCCGTCACTGCTCCGGGCTGGCCCTGCTGGGCGGCATGCTGGTTGCCGGCGGCGCCCAGGCCCAATCCGATTCCACCGAGTGCATCGCTCCGGCCAAGCCGGGCGGCGGCTACGACCTGACCTGCCGCCTGGCGGCCAACGGCCTGCAGGAGACCGGGCTGATCGACCAGCCGATGGTCGTCACCTACATGCCGGGCGGCATCGGCGCCGTGGCCTACAACCATGTCAACGGCGTGCGCAAGGACGACCCCAACCTGATCGTGGCGGCCAGCACCGGCGCGGCGGTCAACCTGGCGCTGGGCAAGTTCGGCCAGTACGACGCCACCGAAGTTCGCTGGCTGGGCGCCCTGGGCGTCGATTATGGCGCCATCGTGGTCAGTGCCGATGCGCCCTGGCAGAACCTCGACGAGCTGATGGACGATCTGCGCGACAGCCCCGGCGAGATCGCCTTCGGCGCCGGCGGCACGATCGGCAGCCAGGACTGGATGAAGGCGGCGCTGACCGCCAAGTCCGCCGACATTTCGCCGCGGGATCTGCGCTATGTCGCCTTCGAAGGGGGCGGCGAAGCGCTGGCGGCGCTGCTCGGCGACCATATCCAGGTCTTCACCGGCGACCTCTCCGAGCTCAAGTCGCAGCTCGGGAGCGGCAAGATCCGCGTGCTGGCGGCGCTCTCCGAGGAGCGCATGGACGGCCCCTATGCCGACATTCCCACCGCCGCCGAGCAGGGCTACGACGTGCACTGGCCTATCTGGCGCGGCTATTACATGGGCCCCGAGGTCGACGACGACGCCTACTTCTCCTGGGTCAACCGGCTCACCGAACTGTCCGAGTCCCCGCAGTTCGCCGAGCTGCGGGAGGCACGCGGGCTGTTTCCGATGTCTAGCTTCGGGCCCGAGTTCGACCGCTACGTCCAGGATCAGGTCGCGCAGTTCCAGTCGCTGGCGGAAGAAGTGGGTCTGAGCCAATGAAGCTTGCCGCCGACCGAGTGCTGGGCCTGTGCCTGATCGGTCTGGCGGCGTTCGTCGCCGTCCAGGCCGCCAGGCTTCACGTGCCCTTCAGCTACGATCCCGTGGGGCCCAAGGCCTTTCCGCTGATTCTCGCCATCCTGCTCGCCGCGCTGTCGCTGGTGCTGGTGCTCAAGCCCGGGAGCAACGGCCACTGGCCCGACCGCTCCCTGGCCGTGAAGCTGCTGGCGGTGCTCGCCGCACTGCTGGTCTATGCCCTGCTGTTCACGCGGCTGGGCTTCGTCGCCACCACCCTGCTGACGACGGTCGCCCTGGCCCGGGCCTTCGCCGCCCCCTGGGGCAAGGCGCTGCTGACCGGCGTGCTGATGGCCGTGGGCAGCTATTACGTGTTCACCGCCGGGCTTGGGATCTCGCTGCCCAGCGGTGACTGGCTGCGCCCGTTACTCTAGAGGAACGCCCTCATGTTCGATTTCCTGATCCAGGGCTTCGGCGTTGCGCTGAGCCCGCTGAATCTTGGGCTGGCCTTCCTCGGCGCCCTGCTCGGCACGCTGTTCGGCGCCCTGCCCGGCATCGGCCCGATCAACGGCATTGCCATCCTGATGCCGCTGGCCTACACCCTGGGCCTACCGGCCGAATCGGCGCTGATCCTGCTCGCCGGCATCTACACCGGGGCCGAATACGGCGGACGCATGTCGAGCATCCTGCTCAACGTGCCCGGCGACGCCGGCGCGGTCATGACCACCCTCGACGGCCACCCGCTGGCCAAGCAGGGGCTCGCCGGCCCGGCACTGGGCCTGTCGGCGGTCAGTTCCTTCGTCGGCGCGACCATCGCCATCCTCGGCCTGACCCTGTTCGCCCCGCTGCTGGCGGAAGTCGCGGTGATGTTCGGCCCCGCCGAGTTCTTCGCCCTGATGGTGTTCGCCTTCGCCTCGATGTCGGTGATGATGGGCAAGGACCCGACCAAGACCGCCATCGGCGCGGTGCTGGGCGTGCTGATCGGTACCGTCGGCGTCGACTCGGGTACCGGGGTGCTGCGCTACACCTTCGGCATGGCCGAACTCTACGACGGCATCGACTTCGTGGTGATGATCATCGGCTTGTTCGCCATCAGCGAGATCCTGCTGATGCTCGAACATGCCAACCGCAAGGATTCCGGCGGCGACATTCCCCCGCTGGGGCGGGTGTTCGTCACCCTCAAGGAGGTGCTCTTCTGCAAGGGCGCCATGCTGCGTTCGGGGCTGATCGGCTTCATCATCGGCGTGCTGCCCGGTACCGGGGCCTCGGTGGCCGGCGCGGTCTCCTACACTACCGAGAAGCGCCTTTCCGACAAGGAAGGTACCTTCGGCAACGGCGACATGCGCGGCCTGGCGGCACCGGAATCGGCCAACAATGCGGCGGCGGCGGGCTCGTTCGTGCCGATGCTGACCCTGGGCATTCCCGGTTCCGGCACCACCGCCGTGCTGCTCGGCGCGCTGATGCTCTACAACATCACCCCCGGGCCGATGATGTTCAGCGAACGCCCGGAAGTCGCCGGCGGCCTGATCGCTTCGCTGTACATCGGCAACCTGGTGCTGCTGGCACTCAACCTGCCGCTCGCCGGGGTGTTCGCCCGGGTGCTGACCATCCCGCGCTGGGTGCTGGTGCCGGGTATCGCCATCCTGGCCTTCGTCGGCGTCTACCAGCTCCATTCCGACCTCACCGCCATCTACCTTATGCTGATCATCGGCGTGTTCGGCTACCTGCTGCGCAAGCTGGGTTTCTCGCTGGCACCGGTGATCCTCGGCTACGTGCTGGGCGGGCTGATGGAGCAGAACCTTCGCCGCGCTCTGTCGATCAGCGGAGGCGACCTGGAGATTCTGTGGCGCTCGGGCATCTCGCTCGGCTTGTGGATCGCTGCCGCGGCGCTGCTGGTGTTGCCGTGGCTGCTGCCCAAGCTGTTGAAGGCGCGCCTGGGACGCGCCTGAACCCGGCCGGGGCCCAGCCCCGGCGATGCCCTCTTTCCGGATTTACTGATGGCCTGATGCGGATACCAACCTTGCCCTCGAAGCGAACCCGATTCGACGCCCTGCGCGCTTTCCTCCCCACCCTGCTGCTGGGCCTGCTCGGCGGCAGCCTCGCCTACTGGGCCGGCCTGCCGCTGCCCTGGCTGCTGGGCGCCATGTTGGCGACGACCCTGCCCAGCCTGGCCGGGATGCGGCTGCGCGGGCCGGGGTCGGCACGCAAGGCCGTGCTGGCGGTGATCGGCGTCATGCTGGGTTCGGCCTTCTCCCCCGATATGGCCGGCGACGTCTCGTCTTGGACGATCAGCCTCGGCATGATGCTGCTCGCCACGTCCGCCATGTGGGCTTTCTCGTTCTGGTTCGCGCATCGGGTGGCCGGATACTCCGTCGAGACCTCCCTGTACGCCGGCATTCCCGGCGGCGTTTCGGCGGTGACCGCCATGGCCATGGAATCGGGGGCGGACCTGCGCATCGTCGGCCTGACCCACGCCACCCGCATCCTGATCCTGCTGCTTGCGATACCCCCGCTGCTGGACGTGCTGGGTCACGTCGAACTCGGCATGCGCCCCGCCGATTCCGCCTCCTGGCTGTGGCTTCCTTCCTTCTTCGATATTGCCTGGCTGCTGGGCTCAGGCGTGGTCGGCATCGGCCTGGGCCGCCTGCTGCGCTTGCCCAATGCCTTCCTGTTCGGTCCCGCGCTGGTGTCGGCGGCGCTTCACCTGACCGGCCTGACTCACGCGGTCGTCCCACCTGCGGTGTTGGCTTTCGCTCAGGTCATCATCGGGGTATCGGTGGGCATCCGCTTCGGCGGAACGTCGCTTGCCGCAGTGGCCTTCAACCTGTGGATGGCGACACTGCAAGCAGCGGTGCTGATGCTAATTGCCGTCGCGGCGGCCTGGAGCATTCATGTGGTGACCGGGTACTCCATGGCGGCGGCACTTCTGGCCAACATGCCCGGTGGTGCCCCGGAGCTGAGTCTGGTTGCCCTTTCGCTCGGCATCGACCCTGCCTTCGTGACGTCTCATCATCTGCTGCGCATCACGGCTTTGATGCTCCTGATGCCGCTCATGCTGCGTGCCTTCCGCAGCCTGCTGGCTTAGCCCCGAGCCTTACCCTTGGCTGCTCTTTAGTCGCTGGGCGTAACCCTAACTACCCTTCGTAACAGTCTGAAACCGACTTTGACTTACAGTGGCAGATTCGTGATCTAGCTTGTGAAGTACACAACGGGTCCAATGACGGGAACGGTCGACTCACGGAAGGAGTGACGAGATGAACTGGGACCAGATCGAAGGCAAATGGAAAGAGTACATGGGCAAGGCCCGTGCCAGCTGGGGCGAGTTCAGCGATGAAGAACTCGATCAGATTGCCGGCAAACGTGAGCAACTGATCGGCAAGCTCCAGCAACGCTATGGCCTGGAGCGGGAAGAAGCCGAGCGCCAGGCCGACGAATGGGCGCGCAATCTCTAGCAATCTCTAGATTGAGCGCCTGCATCTACGAGCAAGATCCGACCAAGGAGAGGAGAGCGATCATGCAGAAGCGTCTACTTACCATCGCAGTGGCAGCCGTAAGCGGCGGCTTGGCTTTTAGCGGCCAGGCATTTGCCGAACAGCAGGAAAACGAGAACGGCCAGGATAACGGCCAACAGCAGGAACAGAATCAGCAGCAGGCGCAGTCACAGGGCCAGGGTCTATATGCTGCTGAGGATATCCTCGATTCCGATGTTTATCACTCCGACAACCCGGATGAGGACGTCGGTGACGTCGAGAACATTCTTTTGGACAATGAAGGCAAAGTCAGCGCCCTGGTCTTGAATACCGGTGGCCTGTGGGGTATCGGTGGCGACGAGGTAGTCGTCGACATCGAGCACTTCACCCTGGAGACCGAGCGTGACGATAACGCCGCCTTTGGCCAAGGGTTGGTCAGGCACCGCATCCTGGTCGATGCCACCGAAGAGGAACTCGAGAACTTCCCAACTTACGACGAGCAGTGGTTCAACGACGAGCGCAACCGCCGCATTGAGGATCGTGGCGCCGGTATGCGTGGTGGTGTCTGGCGGACCACCGGCGCCGCCGGTACCGGTGCCGTAGGCGATACCGACCAGGATGATTCCGATTGACCGATAAGTCACCCTCCCCATGACGCAACTTGCGCCGGCCTAGCCCGGCGCTTTTTTCATCTCGCCTGCGCGCCTCAGCAATGCCGCTACCATGCTAGAGTGGCCTTTTTGCCAGTTCGGCTGGCTTCCTCCGGCCAAAGGATCGCCAATTCATGCTCCAACCCAACGACACTGCACTCTCGGTCAGTGAAGTGAATCGTCGCGCTCGTCAGTTGCTTGAATCGGGCATCGGTGAGGTGTGGGTCGAGGGCGAACTCTCCGGCGTGTCGCGGCCGGCCTCGGGGCATGTCTATTTCACTCTGAAGGACGCCTCGGCGCAGCTGCGCGGCGCACTGTTTCGCAATCGCGCCCGCTTCGTCGCGGCGCCCATGCGCGACGGCGACCGCGTGCGGGTTCGCGGGCGGGTGTCGCTGTTCGAGCCGCGCGGCGACTACCAGTTGATTGCCGAAGCGGTGCAGCCGGCCGGCGAAGGCGAACTGCTCGTTGCGCTGGAGCGGCTCAAGCAGCGGCTCTCCGCCGAAGGGGTATTCGCCAATGCGCGGCCCCTGCCCTGCCCGCCGCGCCACTTGCTGGTGCTGACTTCGCCTACCGGCGCGGCGATACGCGACGTGCTGGCGGTGCTCGAGTCGCGCTGGCCGCTGGCCCGGGTCACGCTGATCGCCGTGCCCGTGCAGGGCCGCGAGGCCGCGCCGGCGCTGATCGCCGCGCTGGGGCTGCTCAACCGGCAGCAGGCCCTCGATCCCGCGCAGGACGTGATCCTGATCACCCGCGGCGGCGGCAGCCTGGAGGACCTGTGGGCGTTCAACGACGAACACCTGGCGCGGGCAATCTTCCATTCGCGCCTGCCGGTGATGTCGGCGGTAGGCCACGAGGTCGATACCTCCCTGTCGGATCTGGCCGCCGACCGGCGTGCGCCCACGCCCTCCGCCGCGGCCGAGATGCTGGTACCGGATGGCCGCGACCTGCAGCGCCGCTTGGTCGGCCTGGAGCGTCAGCTTGTGCGCTGCACCCAGGCCCGGCTCGAACGTGACGCCCAGCGGCTCGATCACCTGCGCGCCCGGCTGCGTCACCCTGGCGAAGTACTGGCCCAGGAACGCAGGATCCTCGGCGAGCTGGAAGCCCGACTGCAGCGCGCCGGACGTGCACGGCTCGCCGCCGAGCGCCAGCAGCTGGGATACCTGCAGCGACGGATGAGCGCCTGCCACCCGCAGCGCGGGGTCGGGCAGGCCGGGGAACGGCTGGCGCTCGCCCGGGCTCGGCTCGAGCAGGCCATGCTGCGCGACATGTCGCGCCGGCGCGAGAGCCTGGCCGGCCTGGCACGCCAGCTTCAGGCGGTTAGCCCGCTGGCGGTGCTGGGGCGGGGCTATGCCATTCTGCAGGACGACGAAGGCAAGGTGATACGGCGCGCGGCCGATACCCGGCCCGGCCAGGCGCTGACCGCCCGCCTGGGTGAGGGTGGATTGAGCGTCGAGGTTAAGCGCCGCCTCAAGTAGACGCAGGCCTCAACGGAAAAGCGCCCAGTTCGGCCTGCTGACAGCCGAACTGGGCGCTTCTCGCATGCGGGCCGTTGGGCCAGGCCCGCATCACTCGGGCTTAAAGGTGCTCGGCTCCAGCTCGTGACGGCTGAGCAGCTTGTAGAAGTCGGTGCGGTTGCGCCCCGCGATACGCGCCGCCTGGGTCACGTTGCCCTCGGTGATCTTGAGCACCTTGACCAGGTAGCTGCGTTCGAAGCCGGCGCGGGCGTCGTTGAAGGTCGGCAGCGCGCAGTCCTCCGCCGCCAGGGCCTGGGCCACCAGGGCCTCGGGAATCATTGGCGAGCGGGTCAGCGCCACGCACTGCTCCACCACGTTGACCAGTTGGCGCACGTTGCCGGGCCAGGCACTGGTGGCCAGCAGGTTGAGCGCTTCCGGCGAGAACCCCTTGACGAACGGTTTGTGGCGCGCCGCTGCCTGAGCCACCAGATGGCGCGCCAGCAGCGGCACGTCCTCGGCGCGGTCCTTCAGCGCCGGCAGCTTGAGGTTGACCACGTTGAGGCGATAGAAGAAATCCTCGCGGAACTCGCCCTGATGCATCGCCTGGCTGAGGTCGCGATGAGTGGCGGAGAGAATGCGCACGTTGACCGGTATCGACTGGGTCGAGCCCAGCGGGCGAATCTGGCGCTCCTGCAGCGCGCGCAGCAGCTTGACCTGCAGCGGTAGCGGCATGTCGCCGATCTCGTCGAGGAACAGGGTGCCGCCTTCGGCGGCCTGGAACAGGCCCTTGTGGTCGCTGACGGCACCGGTGAAGGCGCCCTTGGCGTGGCCGAAAAGCTCGCTTTCCAGCAGTTGTTCGGGCAGCGCGCCGCAGTTGATCGCCACGAACGGGTGGTTGGCACGCGGGCTGGCATCGTGAATGGCCCGTGCCAGTAGCTCCTTGCCCGAACCGGAGGGGCCGGTGATCAGCACGCTGACATCCGACGAAGCCACCATGCGCGCCTGCTCCAGCACCCGCTCCAACTCGGGGCTACGGGTGATGATGCTGGCCCGCCAGGCATCGCTGTCTTCGCCGCTGGCGGTGGGCATGTGGGCCAGCGCCTCGTCGATGGCTTTGAACAGCTCGTCGCGGTCCACCGGCTTGGTGAGGAAGCTGAACACCCCCTGCTGGGTGGCGTTCACGGCGTCGGGAATGGAGCCGTGGGCGGTCAGGATGATGACCGGCAGCCCCGGCACCTCGCGCTGGATCGCCTGGAACAGGGCCATGCCATCCATCTCGTCCATGCGCAGGTCGGAGAGCACGATATCGGGACGCTCGGCCTCGAGCCTGCGCAGCGCCTCGGGGCCGCTCTCGGCCGTCGTCACCCGGTAACCACGGCTTTCCAGACGCATGCCGAGCAGACGCAACAGGCTGGCATCGTCGTCGACCAGCAGAACGTGGGCGCTGCCTGACTTCGCACCCGACGTGCGTGCCGCCGCCGGCCTGCGAGCCTCATTCTTGCGCGTGTCGGTCACTCGAGCCGCTTCCATGACGTCTTCTCCCGTGTTACTCGTTCGCCCCTCAGGGCGATTGTTGTCGCAGGTTCATGTTCTGCTCGATGGCGGTAAGTGCTTCGAGCTTCTCGGAGAGTTCGGTGTTCTGCCGCTGCAGGGTGGCCGCTTGGACGCGTGCATCCGCACTCTGCCTGGCCAGGGCGCGCCGCCCTTCCAGTTCATTGCGCCAGTAGAGCAGCAGTGGCTGCAGGTCGGCCGGGGCGGCATGCGTATGCGCCTGGTAGAGCTCCGCTGCCTGCCGCCATTCCCGCTCGCTGCCCCAGGACAATGCCACGGCACGTGCCAGCTCCCGTTCGGCTTCGCTCAATTCGTAATCTGCGTCCAGTTCATTCTGCTTCTGGCGGCGCCACTCGGCATCACCGCGCTGGGAAGCCAGACCGTAGGTGACCCAGCTAGGCAACAGACAGGCCTCGTTCTCGAAGGTCGGCTCCGCCTCACGGCAAGCCGCCGCGCTGGGTGACGCTTCCGGTTCCGAGCCGAGCATGCCCTGCTCGGGCAGGTACTGGCAGCCGCCCAGCAGCAGGACCAGCCCCCCGGTAAAGAACATCGTTCTTGCACAGCGGATTCTTCTTACCCTCATCGCTCCTCGCTCCTTGCGCTGATGCCCACTTGGAAGGGCTCCATATTATTATTTTCCCTAGTAAGTGGAAGCGCCTGACGCGGCAGCGTCAGGCGGAAACACACTTCGAATTCTCTATCTTCGACCAGCGCCAGGCCTCCGTTCTGGATGCGTGCGCAGTCGGCCGCTACCGAAAGCCCGATACCCGACCCCTTGAGCGGCCCCTTGCGCCTCGAGCGGCCCTGATAGAAGGGTTCGAACAGGCGTGCACGGTCGTGATCGTCGATGGGCTCGCCGCTGTTGGCGACATCGAGAATCAGGTGCTCCCGCCCGGCATGCGCACGAATCATCAGCTCGCCGCCGTCTTCGCCGTAGGCAATGGCGTTAGACACCAAATTGTCGAGAATGCGCCCCACTGCGGTACGGTCGACTACCCACTCCAGCGGGCCATCGAAGGCGGTGACCTGCATGCCCTTGTTCTCCAGCGCCAGCCGGTGCTTGGCCAACGTGCTCTTGACCAGCGTGGCCAGGTCCACTTGTTCGAGCGTGATGCGCTGGTTGTGCTGCAGCAGGTTGTAGTCGAGCAGCTGTTCGATCAATCGTTGCAGCTCTCGGCCACTGGCATCGATCAGCGTCAATATCTCGCGCTGGTGATGGGTCAGCTCCCCGGCCACACCATCGGCCAGCAGTGCCGAGCCCTCGCGCACGCTGGCCAACGGGGTCTTGAGTTCGTGCGACATATGGCGCAGGAACTGCTGCTTCTGCGCTTCCAGATCACTGAGCCGGGTCGACAACCAGTCGAGCCGATCGCCGAGCTGCACCAGTTCGGCGGGGCCCTGGATGGTGTCGCGGTCGTTGGTCTCGATACCACTGCCAATGCTGAGAATTCGGCGCTCGAGTTGGCGCACCGGTCGAATGATCAGCCAACTGAACAACAGCATGAGCAGCAGGCTGGCGGAAACCAGCGCCGTGGTCTGCAGCCACAGCCGCGACTGCACGGCTTCCGCTCGGGAACTGATCATCTCGATGCTGTCATCGATCTGACGATTGGTGGCCCGGCGCATCGCCTCGGTATGCTCGGCGAACGGCACGAACAACGACAGCCAGACATTCAGCGCCTCGTCATTCAGCTCCGGTAATTGCGAGAGAAGCTCCAGTTGCTCTTCCAGCGCCAGCACATCGGGGTTGTCGGGCAGAAAGCGCCTCTGCCGTGCCAGCAGTTCCTTAAATTCGCCATGGCGCTCGGCATAGAGGTCGAGCAGGCTCTCCTGCTCCAGCACCGCATACTGCCGCGCGCTGCGCTCCATCTCGACGGCCAGGTTGCTCAGCACCCGGGCCCGTCGGCTCTCTTCCACCGCCTGGCGGGCACTGACATCCGCCAAACGAGACAGTTCGGACAAGGCCTGGCCGGCCTGGTACATCAATATTCCCAACGGCAGCATCACTACCAGGAATGCCAGCAGCACCAGCTGCAGCAATGAGCGCGGGCGCCAACGGCGCGAGACCCGTTTGGTCATGACCAATGTTCTATTCAGGAGAGGATAAGGAACCACCATGGTACATTCCTGAAGGATAACAGAGTTCCACGCTCGGCTACTGCCCGTCACTAACCCTGTTGAAAAAAAAGAGGCCGGCAGAAGCCGGCCCAATACGCAGGGAACTGAAGGGGTGAAAATATGGGCATCGTTCGCCTGGTCGAGCCATGTCCCATACTTTCAGCGGACCCGAGGGCCCCGAAGCCCCGTTTGCCGACCCTTTTGCCACCAGGTGCAGTCGGTACGGGCAGGCGGCGAACCGCCCTGCTTCGTTCTTTGGCGCCAGCGCTACGTGAGGTTCACAAGCGCTGGCCCGGAATTCGATCCCCCGAGGGGGATGAGGCATCCATGCCGGGGCATCCTTGCCCTTCTGGTACCGTTCCTTGCCTGTCGGCGGCACCCGTCTCATCGCAACCTAAGTTACACATCGCGGAGCGAACGCCGATCGTCGTGATGCCCGGGGCGCACAGGGCATGGGGGGTGGTGTTCCCCGAGCTTCTCGACGATCCGAAGTGATTCGAGCCGTTTGAATCACTTCTTCGTTGCTCGACTTGTATATTGCGAGTTGCGTGCCAAGAAACCTCTCAAATCCTATAAAACAAGAACTTAAGAACTTCAAGTTTTTGGCACACCGTCACCGTGCGGATAAACCGTGATAAAAATCGAGAGGCCGGGGCATATTTCGTCACCGATCGGAGACATCGTTTTGACCGACTTTTGTCATTTTCTTGAAAAACAATAGGTTGTGTTGTTGCCTTTTAGAGACAAGGTTTTTGTCAGCGTTGCCCCAAAGCGACAGCCGCCGCCCGGATGACGATCAGGGCGGCGGCTGGCCGTGGGTTGCGAAGGGTCTAGGAACAGGCCCTCATGAGAGGGATTTGATGAGAATCTTCGACTTGCGCGCGTGGTTATAGGTATCGCGCTTGAGCGGCGGCAAGGACTCGATGTCGGATGCGCGAAAGCCGTGTTCGACGAACCAGTGCGCGGTGTGGGTAGTCAGCACGAACAGCGCGCCGAGCCCAAGCCGCTTTGCACGACGCTCGATGCCGGAAAGCAGCAGTGTGCCACGCGCCCCGCCGCGGTAATCGACGTGAATTGCCAGACAGGCCAGCTCGCCCATTTCTGCTTCGCCGAAGCGGTGCAGCGCTGCGCAGCCGATGATCATGCCGTCGCGTTCGATCACCAGGTAGTCGTCGATCTCGTGCTCCAGGCGCTCGCGCGAGCGTGGCACCAGCATGCCGCGCCGCTCCAGCGGCTCGAGCAGTTCCAGCAGGCCGCCGATGTCGCCGAGCTCGGCCGGACGCAGCTGTTCGTAGCGATGCCGGGTGATCATGGTGCCCACCCCGTCGCGGGTGAACAGTTCGCCCAGCAGGGCATCGTGATCTTGCCATGAGAGCAGGTGCGTACGGGCCACGCCGTGGCGCGCGGCGGCGCAAGCGGCTGCGATATGGCGCGCCTGCTCGCAGCCCGGTTCGATCTGGCTCAGCAGCGGTTCGGCCTCGGCGGGCGTGAGCTGACGCTGCATGGCGCCGTTCTCATCGTAGAGTCCAGCCGCCTCGCCCAGCAGGATCAGCTTGTCGGCGGCTAGCGCCATGGCCGCATGCTGAGCCACTTCGGCGGCATCCAGGTCGAATACCTCGCCGGTACTGGTAAAGCCCAGCGGCGGCAGCAAGACCAGCGAGCCCCGATCGAGCAGCCCCTGCACGGCCGAAACCCGCACCCGGCGCACTTCGCCGCTGTGGTCGTAGTCGACACCATCGCGCACGCCCAGCGGCTTGGCCATGACCAGGTTGCCGGACACCACGGTCAACTCGACCCCATGCAGCGGTGTGTTGGGCAGGCCCAGCGACAGCCGCGCCTCGAGCCACAGGCGCTGCTCGGCGGCCACCCGCTCGACACAGGCCATGATCGCTTCGTCGGCCACCCAGCGTCCTTCATGGCGCTGCGGCACGATGCCGGCTTCGCTCAGCGCCTGATCCACCTGGGGGCGGATACCGAACACCACCACCAGCCGCACGCCAAGGGTATGCAGCAGCGCCAGGTCCTGGATCAGCTGTTCGCCTCGTCCTCGCGCCATGGCCTCGCCCTCGATCAGGATCACGAAGGTTCGGCCCCGATGCGCATTGATATAGGGGGAGGAATTGCGGAACCAGTCGACGAAGGGGAAACGAGTATCCAAGGCCGCTCTCCGGCAGCAGATGAAAAGAAGGGTGTATCGGTTTCGACTATATCAGAGCGACGAAAACGGCGGCACCTTCAAGGTGCCGCCGTGTACCGGTCATAATCCCAGCCAGATTTACGTCGCGAGCGATGACAGGCTGGTCGCCGCCGGAGCGCAAAAACCGGAGTGTAGCCTGCTACATGAGGATTTTGAGCACCGTCGGCGGCCAGGATGTCGAGCGCAGCAGTAAATCAGCCGAAAATGCCCTTGAACATGAAGAAGAACAGTATAGCCAGGCCCGCACCGGCCGGCAGGGTGATCAGCCAGGACATGGCGATGGTGCCGATCACGCGCAGGTTGAGCGCCGCCATGCCACGCGCCAGGCCCACACCGAGAATCGCACCGACCAGCGTATGCGTCGTGGAAATCGGCAGGCCGGTGCCGGAAGCGAGCACGACGGTCAGCGCCGCGGCCAGGGTGGCGGCGAAGCCGCGACTCGGGGTCAGCTCGGTGATGCCGGTGCCCACCGTGGCGATGACCTTGTGGCCGTAAGTGACCAGGCCGACCACGATGCCGCCGCCGCCCAGTACCAGTACCCACCACGGCACCAGCGCCGAGGCACCGATGGTACCGCCCTGCTCGACCACGCTGATCACTGCCGCCAGCGGGCCCACCGCGTTGGCCACGTCGTTGGAGCCATGGGCGAAAGCCATGGCGCAGGCGGTGAAGATCATCAGCACGCCGAAAACGCGCTCCACCCCGGTGAAACCGAAATGGTCGCTCTGACGACTGCCGGCTTGCACGCGTCGCTCCATCCAGCCACCCAAGGCCATCATGCCCAGGCCGAACAGGGCCGACAGCAGCAGGTTGGTGCCGAAGCTCAGGTCCAGGCCCAGATGCTTGAGCCCCTTGGTCAGGGTCACCATGCAGATGGCGAAACCGACCAGCAGGATATAGAAGGGCACGTAGCGCTTGGCCGCGGCAAAGGGGTCCTCGGCCTCGAAGATCAGGTGCTGGACCGACTTGAACAGGGTGAAGGCGATGGTACCGGCCAATAGCGGCGACACCACCCAACTGGCGGCGATCTGGCCGACCTTGGGCCAGCCCACGGCATCGATCCCGAGCCCCGCCAGGGCGAAGCCGACGATGGCGCCGACGATGGAGTGGGTAGTCGATACCGGCCAGCCCTTCATCGAGGCGATCAACAGCCAGGTACCGGCAGCCAGCAGCGACGCCAGCATGCCGTAGACCAGCAGTTGGGGGTCGTTCTGCAACGCGGCGGGGTCGATGATGCCCTTGCGGATGGTCTGGGTGACCTCGCCGCCGGCGAGCCAGGCACCAAGAAACTCGAAAATCACCGCGATGATGATCGCCTGCTTGATGGTGATCGCCTTGGAGCCGACCGAGGTGCCCATGGCGTTGGCGACGTCGTTGGCACCGACCCCCCAGGCCATGAAGAAACCGAAGAGGCAGGCCAGGATGATGAAGGTATTCGCGTGCTCTGCAATGATCGACATAGGGGCTTGGATCCTATGTGGCTGTCAGGTTGAAAGAACATTCCCCGGCCATGCCGGAAGGCGATGTCCTACCGGGCAGTGAGAATCTGGAGACGACTGCCGACGCGCTCGGCGCGATCGGAGAGTTCGCCGACCCAGTCGATGATCTTGTAGAGAAAGACCACGTCTACCGGCTTGAGCTGATCTTCCAGGTCGAACAACCGGCGCCGAATGTCGATCTGCTGCTGGTCGGCCTTCTGTTCGAGAATGTGCAGCTCGCGTATCAGGTTCTGCATCACGTCCGAGACATGCCGTCCGAAGCCCGATTCGAGCAGATCCTGGAGTTCCTCCAGTGCCTGACGCGCCTGGGCGACGCAGGCCACGGCGGTCTGCATGTAGTCGCGCATGGGCTGGGCCAGTTCTGTGGGCACCTGCATGCGGCGGCCGAGCATGATGCCGGTGATGTCGCGTACCTTGTTGGCGATCTTGTCCTGCACGCTGATCAGGTCGAGCAGATCGGTACGGGAAACGGGCAGGAACAGAGTGTTGGGCAGGTTGAGGCGAAGCTCGGTCTTGAGGCTGTCGGCGTCGTGTTCGAGCTGCGTGACAGTCTCGCGGACCTTGGCGGCCTCGTCCCAGTCACCGGCAAGCGTAGCCTCGAAGAAAGGCAACAGCTGGTCGGCGCACTCGTTGGACTTGACGATGTGTGCCAGCAGTGGCTGGAACGGCGAGCGGCCGAACATTGCCGAAAAGGGATTTGATTTGACCATGGCGTAAGATGCGCTTGTGAAATGGCGGCGTCAGTATAGAGAATGACTCCCTGTCACGTCATTGAAATATTCGCTTCCCTTGAATATCCAGGCGCATGGCAACCATCCAGGCCAGGAGCAGACACACATGAGCCACGAGATCGAGATGAAACTGGCACTGGGCGAAATGGGGACGGAACGCCTGCTGCAGCACCCTTTCCTGCGCGGGGGAGTGGATGGCGCCCAGCGCTTGGCCAATACCTACTACGATACGCCCGGGGGCGAGCTGGAAACCGCACGCGTGGCGCTGCGCCTGCGTCGCCGCGACGACAGCTGGGTGCAGACTCTCAAGACCAGCGGCGAAGGCAGCGGCGGCTACAGCCGGCGCCGCGAATGGGAATGGCCGGTAGCGGATGGCAGCCTCGACCGCGCCGGGCTCGCCGAGCTGCCCCCCATGGCTGCGCTGGGCACGGACGTCCTGGCGCAGCTGGAGCCGCGCTTCACCACTGATTTCGAGCGCCGGCTGTGGTGCCTGGAACTGGCCGAAGCCACCATCGAGGTGGCGCTGGACCAGGGCGAGATTCGTGCCGCCGGCCGGCGCGTGCCGATCTGCGAACTGGAGCTGGAACTCAAGGACGGCGACCCGCAGGCGCTGTGGAGCCTGGCGCTGGCCTTCGCCGAGACGGTGCCCCTGCGCCCCGCCGATGCTAGCAAGGCCGCCCGCGGCAGCGCCCTGCTGAGCGGCCACTGGAAACTGCCGGAAGAGTCCGGTGAAAGCGAGTGGCTGCACCGTGCCATACTGGCCTTGGATGCGCTGACCGATACCGGCAACGATGGCTGGAAGGCAGCGGCCAGAGAAGCTCTGCAGATGCTTGGCGAAGACGGCCACGACGAGGCCGGCCGGCTCGTCGCCATGCTGGATCAGGACGACTGGCTCAGCGTTGATTTCGGCCGCACGGCATTGAAGCTGGCGCACCGCCTGACGCCATAGACGCTAGCGAACAGACTGCACCAGGGAGCAATCAGGATGAGCGAGCCGTTTCGGCCGGGTGGCGATGGAATACGAACCCGCCTGTTCCAGATCATCTTCGAATCCGACACACCGCTGGCAAAGGGCTTCGATATCGCCCTGATCCTGGTGATCCTGGCCAGCGTACTGGTCGTCATACTCGATACCGTCAATCACTTGAGCGCGGCGTATGGCGAGTGGTTCTATTGGCTGGAGTGGGGGTTCACCATCGCGTTCACCGTCGAGCTGTTGGTCCGCCTGGTCATTCTCGACAAGCCGCTGCGCTACTTGCGCAGCTTCTATGGGATAATCGACGTGGTGGCGATCCTGCCCACCTGGCTGATGCTGCTGCTGCCCGGCACCCAGACGCTTGTCATCGTGCGCCTGCTGCGCGTGCTGCGCATCTTCCGCGTGCTGCGCCTGATGCAATTCGTCGGCGAGGGCCGCCTGCTGGTGGAAGCGCTACTACGCAGCTGGCACCAGATCTTTTTGTTCCTGTTCACCGTATTCCTGCTGGTGACCCTTTTCGCCAGCCTGGTGTACATGATCGAGCCGATCGAAGCCGGTTTCACCAGCATTCCCAAGGCGATCTACTGGGCCATCGTCACCCTGACCACGGTCGGCTATGGCGATATCGTCCCCATCACGCCACTGGGCCAGGCAATCTCGAATCTGGTCATGCTGATCGGCTACTCGATCATCGCCGTGCCCACCGGGGTATTCTCTGCCGAGGTGATCCGCTCGATCCGCGCCGATCGTTACTCCGAACAGGCCTGCCCCGGCTGCGGCCACGACCGTCACGAGAAGCGCGCGCTTTACTGTCTCAAATGCGGCACCTGGTTGGACGAGGAAACTCCCGATCCCCACCTCGCCGAACGGGCAAGCGGCACGCCGAAGGATTGAGCGACTGCGCCATGCTCACTCCCGGAACGGGGTGAGGTCGCCGCGCCCTTCGCGGACGATGGTCGGCGGCAGCTCGCGCAGGTCGATCACGCTGGTGGGCTCCAGGTGACAGGCGCCACCGTCGATGATCAGGTCCAGGTGGGCGACGTAGCGATCGCGGATCTCTTCCGGATCGGTCATCGGCAGCTCCTCGCCCACCGGGATCAGCGTCACGCTCATCAGCGGTTCACCCAAGGCCTCGAGCAGGGCCAGGGTGATACGGTGGTCGGGCACGCGCACGCCGATGGAGCGCCGCTTGGGGTGCAGCAGCAGGCGCGGCACCTCGGAGGTGGCGTTGAGGATGAAGGTGTAGGCACCCGGCGTGTTGGCCTTGAGCAGGCGGAACACGCTGTTGTCGACCTTGGCATAGGTACCGATGTCGGAGAGATCGGAGCACACCAGGGTGAAATTGTGCTTGTCGTCCAGCGAACGCAGCCACTTGATCTTCTCGATCGCTTTCTTGTCCCCCAGATGGCAGCCCAGGGCATAGCCGGAATCGGTGGGATAGGCGATCACGCCACCCTGGCGGACGATCTGCACCGCCTGGTCGATCAGGCGCTTCTGCGGGTTTTCCGGGTGGATCTGGAAGAACTGACTCATGGTGAGATTTCCTGACGTTTCGTTTTTCGCTGCCCACTATAGCGCGCCGGAGGCGGCCGCGTCGCAGCCCGCCGCGACGAAGCCGGCCAATCGCGGGTGGGTCCATACCGGGGGCACCGTGGTGCGTGGCGGTGGGCTCATGCTACCCGGGGCCAGGTGGCCGCCGGGAAAATGGAAGTCGCTGCCGAGCGAAGCATACAGCTCTCGCTCGGCGAGCTGGCGGGCCAGGTCGCGGGTGACGTCGCCATTCTGGAAGCCGCTGACCAGCTCGGCGGCCTGGCCACCGGCGGCGGCGAAGTCGTCCAGCAACTGCCCCCGCTTGCGCCGGGTCAGGCCGTAGCGCAGGGGATGCGCCAGCACTGCCACACCGCCCGCCTCGACCACCCAGCCCACCACTTCGGCCAGGACAGGCCAGTGCGCCTTGACGTCGCCCGCCTTGCCGCTGCCGAGATGTTTGCGAAACGCCGTGGCCATGTCGGGTACCAGCCCCGCCGCCACCAATGCCCGGGCGAAGTCGGGCCGCCCTAGCGGGCGATAGGGCCCGGCCTGCTCGCGAGCCTTGGCCAGGGCATCGTCGAGCCCGACCTTTTCCATGCGCCTCGCGATCACTTCGGCGCGCGCATCGCGCGCGCGAGCCTGCGCCTCGAGGCCTTCGCCAAGCGCACCGCGAGCCCCTTGCGGCAACAGCCCGACCACATGGATGCCGATGCCTTGCCAGCGGGTCGAGAGTTCCGCCGCCGGCAACAGGCCCACGCCCAGGCGCCTCGCCGCCTCGCTGGCCTCGGCCACGCCGGCTACGGTGTCGTGATCGGTCAGTGCCATCAGCGTCACGCCGCGCTCGGCACACAGGGCAACGACCTCGGCGGGCGCCAGGGCACCGTCCGAAGCGGTGGAATGCATGTGCAGGTCGACCCCCAGGGGGATGGGGTCACCGACGAAACGCTCGGGCAGACAGGGCTTTGGCATGACGCAGGCAGGCAACTTTGTCAAAATGATGGCCCAATGGTGCGCGCCCGACGACGGTCGGTCAACGCACCTGGAGCCCGCGGTGATACCGCGCTTGCCAGAGGAAACGTTGCGATGCTGTATGCCATCATCAGTGAAGACGTGAAGAACAGCCTGGAGCGCCGCCTGGCCGCCCGCCCCGACCATCTGGCCCGCCTGGAGAAGCTGCGCGACGAGGGCCGCCTGGTGCTGGCCGGCCCGCATCCCGCGGTGGATGCCGAGAACCCCGGCGATGCCGGCTTCAGCGGCAGCCTGGTGATTGCCGAGTTCGACAACCTCGAGACCGCTCAGGCCTGGGCCGACGCCGACCCCTACATGATCGCGGGAGTCTATGCCAAGGCGACCGTGAAGCCGTTCAAGAAAGTGCTGCCCTGACAGCCCCTCCCGACGAGCCCCGATTATCCACAGGAGACTTGCTCACAGCTTCTGTGGATAACGCTGTTGAAACGCCGCGGATGGCTTGCTCGATGCGCCATGCCACGCCGCCGTGGGGTCTTCGATCAATATTTGAGCAGCCGTGCCAGGCTCTGGAGAAGTTCGTGACCGTTAGTGCCCTTCCGCCATTGGCCGGTCTCGAGTCCGCTCGACTCGACTGGCGCGGCGACGATACCGGCGAGAGTGCCCCGCTCTCGACGCAGTTCGATGACGTCTACTTCTCGCGCCACGACGGCCGGGCGGAAACCGAGCATGTCTTCGTGCAGGGCAATGCCCTGCCCCGACGCCTTGCCGCCTGGACGGCCAGGCGCCCCTTCGTGATCGGCGAGACCGGTTTCGGCACCGGGCTCAACATGCTCTGCGCCTGGGCCTGCTTCGACGCGCACGCCCCGCCCGGGGCACGGCTGCATCTGGTTTCCACCGAACGCTATCCGCTGCGCCGCGACGACCAGATTCGCGCTCTGGCCGCCTGGCCGGACCTGGCCCCCCGCGCCGAGCGGCTGGTTCGTCAGTGGCCCCAACCAGTAGCGGGGGTGCATCGGCTTTGGCTCGATGAAAGGGTCACGCTGGACCTGCACTTCGGCGATGCCGCCGAGCGCCTGGCGCTGCTCGAAGGCCAAGTCGACGCCTGGTTCCTGGACGGCTTCGCCCCGGCCAAGAACCCGGAGATGTGGCGCGCCGAGCTGTTTGCCGCCATGGCGGCCCGCTCGCGGCCGGGAGCCACCTTCGCCACCTTCACCTGCGCCGGGGTGGTCAAGCGCGGGCTGGCCGGGGCCGGTTTCGCCTGGCGCAAGGTGCCGGGGTTCGGGCGCAAGCGCGAGATGCTGGCGGGCGAAATCGCCTCGCCGCCCGATGACACGCGCCGTGAGCAGGCCCCCTGGTTCAGCCCGCCGCCGGCACGGCCGCCGCACCACGTGGCAGTGATCGGCGCCGGCATCGCCGGTGCCAGTACCGCCGCCGCCCTGGCCCGGCGCGGCATCGCGGTGACGCTGATCGACCGCTTCGACCGGGCCGAGTTGGGTACCACGCACCTGCAGGGCGCGCTCTACGTCAAGCTGGCGGTCGAGACCAACCTGCAGAGTCGCGCTTATCTCGCCGGCTTGCTACACAGCCGGCGCTGGCTGGAGCACCTCGATCCCGATCGGTCGCTGTGGCAACCCAGCGGTGTGCTGCAGCTGGCCCTGAGCGAGAAGGAGCAGGTGCGCCAGGCGCGTTTCTTGGCCAACCATTGCCTGCCGAAAAGCGTGGTGCGCGGTCTCGATGCCGAGGCGGCCAGCGCCGCCGCCGGCATTCGTATCGACGCCTCTGCGCTCGACTATCCCGATGCCGCCTGGATCAGGCCGCTGGCGCTGTGCGTGCGTCTGGCCCGGACACCGGGCGTCAGCTTTCGCCTTGGCGAGGTGACGGCGCTGCAACGCCATGAGGCGGGCTGGACCCTGGCCCTGGCCGACGGAGCATGCGTCGAGGCCGACCAGGTAGTGATCGCCGCCGCCAGCGAAGCGGCCAGGTTCGCCCAGACCGCGGCGCTGCCCCTGCAGCCGGTGCGCGGCCAGGTCAGCCAGCTCGCGTTACCGAAAGGAGCCCCGGCGCTGGGTCGCGTGGTATGTGCCGGCGGCTACGTGCCGCCGCCGGCGGACGGCGTGCTCAACTTCGGCGCCACCTTCGGCCCGGGCGACACCGACACGGCGGAGCGCGAGGCCGACCACGCCGCCAACCTGGCCGAACTCGAGCGGGGGCTGCCCCACTTCGCGGCGGCGCTGCGCGAGGCCGGTGCCGACTTGTCGCCCCAACGGCTCACGGGACGCGTCGGCGTTCGCGCGGCAAGCCCCGACAAGTCGCCCTATGCCGGGCCAGTGCCCGACGTCGCCGCCTGGCGCGAGGATTACGCCGTGCTGGCCAAGGACGCCACTCGGGTGCCGAACATTGCCGGGCGCCACCATTCCGGCCTATGGATCAGCGCCGCCCACGGCTCGCGCGGCATGGCCAGCGCGCCGCTGTGCGCCGAGCTGATCGCCTCACGCATTTGCGACGAACCGCTGCCGCTGGAGTGGCCGCTGGTGGATCACCTGCATCCGGGCCGGCGGGTCATTCGTGAGCTGGTTCGTAGGCAGTAGAGGTCAGCCCTCTTCCTCGTCGTCGGCCAGGTCGCGCCCGAAGGCGCGCCACTGGGCCAGCGTCATCACTTCGGTGGTCTCGGTCTGCAGATCGTGGGCGATGAGCAGCTCGCCACGCTCGAGCTGCTGCTTGAGCTGGCCGACCCAGCCACGCATGCCCTCGCCGGTGTCGGTGGTGTCGTAGCCCTGGCGGGTGACGAAGGCCTCGAGCAGGCCGTCCAGGGTCTCGCCCGGCAGCATGCGGTAGGGCACCTCGATAAAGCGGCCGTCGTTCATTGCCCCTCCTCACTGTTCGCTTCACTGCCTTCACCGCGCTCCCAGGCAGCCAGACGCTCGAGGAAGGCAGCTTCGTCGAGCACTTCCACGCCGAGTTCCTGGGCCTTGGCCAGCTTGCTGCCGGCGGCCTCGCCGGCGACCACCGCGGCGGTCTTCTTCGATACGCTGCCGGCCACCTTGGCGCCCAGCGCCTGCAGGCGCGCCTTACCCTCGTCGCGGGTCATGCCCTCCAGGGAGCCGGTAAGCACCCAGGTCTGGCCGGCCAGCGGCTGGGGGCGCTCGCCGACGCTCTCCTCGGCCCAGGTCACGCCCTGCTCGCGCAGCGCCTCGATGGTCTCGCGGTTGTGTTCCTGACGGAAGAAGGTGTGCACGTGGGCGGCCACCACCGGGCCGACGTCTTCCACCGCCTCGAGTTCGGCCAGCTCGGCGGCCATCAGCGCATCCAGGGTGCCGAAGTGGCGCGCCAGGTTGGCCGCCGTGGCCTCGCCCACCTCGCGGATGCCCAGCGCGAAGATGAAGCGCGGCAGCGTGGTGCTCTTGGCCTTCTCCAGCGCGGCCACCAGTTTCTCGGAAGATTTCCGGGCCATGCGCGGAAGCTCCGCCAGGCGCTCGGCATCAAGCCGGAACAGGTCGGCCGGGGTCTTGACCCAGTCGAGCTCGACGAGCTGGTCGATCAGCTTCTCACCCAGGCCGTCGATGTCCATGGCCCGGCGCGAGGCGAAGTACTTGAGCGCCTCCTTGCGCTGGGCGGGGCAGTAGAGCCCGCCGGAGCAGCGCGCCACCACTTCGCCCTCGAGACGCTCGATCTCGGAGTCGCACACCGGACAGCGGCTGGGGAAGATGATCTCGCGAGCATCCTCGGGGCGCTGCTGCTCCAGCACCCGCACCACCTGAGGGATGACGTCGCCGGCCCGGCGAATCGCCACGGTATCGCCGATCTTCACCCCGAGACGCGCGATCTCGTCGGCGTTGTGCAGGCTGGCGTTGGAGACGGTGACTCCGGCCACCGAGACCGGCTCTAACCTCGCCACCGGGGTTATCGCCCCGGTGCGGCCGACCTGGAACTCGACGTCCTTGAGCCGCGTGGTCTCCTCCTGGGCGGGGAACTTGAAGGCGATGGCCCAGCGCGGCGCGCGAGCGACGAAGCCCAGCTCGCGCTGCAGGCGCAGGTCGTCGACCTTGATCACCACGCCGTCGATATCGTAGCCGAGGTCGTCGCGCCGCTCGCCCAAGCGACGGCAGTAGGCGATGACCCCCTGACTGCCCGTGACTACCTGGAGTTCGGCGCTGCTGCGAAAACCGAAGGTCTTGAGATGTGCCATCAGCTCGCTGTGGCTGGCATCGCCCGGAGCCGGCTCGATGCGCGCCACCTGGTAGGCGCTGAATTCGAGCGGGCGTGTGGCGGTGATGCTGGGGTCGAGCTGGCGCAGGCTGCCCGCCGCGGCGTTGCGCGGGTTGGCGAACACCTTGCCGCCCTCCTCGCGGGCGCGGTCATTCAACCGCTCGAAGCCGGCATGGCTCATGATGACCTCACCGCGCACCTCGAGCAGTTCGGGCACGTCGCCGCGCAGCTTGAGCGGGATCGAACGCAGCGTGCGCAGGTTGGAGGTAATGCCCTCGCCGGTGCGGCCATCGCCACGGGTCGCGCCGCTGATCAGCACGCCCTGCTCGTAGACCAGCGACACGGCGGCGCCGTCGAGCTTGGGCTCGCAGCAGAAGCGGATCGTCTCGCCGTCGGTTTCCAGCCGCTCGGCCACGCGCTTGACGAAGGCTTCGACCTCCCCCTCGTTCAAGGCGTTGTCGAGCGACAGCATGGGCACCGCATGTTCGACCTCGGGAAAGCCGGCGTCGGGTGGTGCCCCGACCCGCTGGGTCGGAGAGTCGGGCGTCACCAGTTCGGGGTGAGCCTGCTCCAGCTCCTGCAGACGGCGCAGCTTGCGGTCGTATTCGGCATCGGTGAGCTGCGGCTCGTCGAGCACGTAGTAGCGATAGTTGGCATCGTCGAGCTCGGCACGCAGCTTGGCGATTTCATCGAGGATGTTCTGATCGGGCTGGCTCATTGCGTCAGGGGTCTCGTCCATGGCGAAGGCCTCGAAGCTCGAAGCTCGAAGCTGGCATGAGCGCCTAGCTTACCAAAGCAACAACCCCCGTGGGGCTGCCTCACGGGGGTTGTCATTCAGCTTCCAGCTTACGGCTTACAACTTACGGCTTTAGTTAGTTCACCTGGTAACGGTTGAGGCGGTTGCGGCGCTCGAACTCCTGCACGCGCTGGCGGGCGAACTCCACGGTTTGCGCGGTCATGACGCTGCGGTTTTCGTCCTTCAGCTCGCCGCCCAGATTGCGCACGATGACCATGGCGGTCTCGACCATCGCCTCGAAGGCCGCCGCGGTATCCAGCGCTCCGGGAAGCGGCATCAGCAGGGTGATGCCCGGCGTGCGGAACTCGTCCATCGCCTCGATCGGGAAGGTCCCCGGCTTGACCACGTTGAGCATCGAGAATTGCAGCTCGCTGTCGGGGTCCTCGGTCTCGAAGCGGTGGAAGATGCCCATGTCGCTGCTGTAGCGCAGGCCACAGGCCAGCATCAGGTTGAGCAGTGCTTCTCCGGAGAAGCCCTCCTCGTCGCGCGACAGCACACTGATGACGATGATCTCGTCGGCCTGGCTCAGGGTGTCGCGGGCACGCTCGGCACTGACATTGTGACGCAGCGCCCGGGCCAGTGTGGGGTGGGCGCGTACGACGTCGTCATCGTCGTTGACCGCTTCGGCCGCCGCGGTCGTCGGTTCGCCATGGTCGGACGCCGCCGGCTCGGCATAGGCCGAACGGTCGCGTTCTGCCGCTCGTGAGCGCGGCGGCGCGAACAGCGGGTCATCGTCGTCGGCCTGCTCGATGGCCTCGGCTTCCAGGCGCTGGCGCTCGGCCTCCTTGGCGGCCTGGGCCTCGGCGGCCTCGCGGCGTTGCTGAGCTTCGCGTGCGGCCTTCTCGGCACGTGCCTGCTCGCGGCGCGCCTTCTCTTCACGCTTCTGTTCGCGGCGTTTGGCCATGCGCTGCTGCATGGAGAGCCCAAAGCGCTGGACCGACTCGCCCATGCGGCGAGAACCGCTCTTGAACGAATCGCCCATGCCTTCGAGGTCGACCAACCGATAACGCTCGTCGTCGTCATGGTGGGGATCGTGGTCGGCGGGATCGGCAGCCAACGGCTCGCTCTCTGCGACCGGTGCCTCTTCTTCCAGAGCGGAAAGGGTCGGCTCTTGGCGCGCCTGTGGTTCGTCCCGTGCCGGCGAAGCCGCTGCGGGCGCTTCCTCTACATCCCTTCCTTTATCCCTTCCTTTATCCCTTCCACTCGCCTGAGCCGTGACGGGCTCGGCCGAGGGCGACTCTTCCGGCATGGCTGAAGCCACCGGACGCGTCGTCGCAGTGGCACCGGAGTCGGGGTTCGGCATGGGTCTGGAGTCGATACTGCCACCCTTCAGGCCAGCGAGCACCCGCGAAGGCCCGGGATGTTCCTGGCGTTCGAGCTTGGGTTTCGCTTGCACCTGGGTATAGCTGGCAGGCCTGACGATACGGGCGCCGCCATTGGGCAACTCCGGATTGTCGTTGCCTTCAGCATCGGCCGCTGCCTGGCCATTGCCTGGATTGTTGTTATCCCCTACCTGGTCCAGGCGGGGCACTCGGCGCTGACGCTTGAGGCGACGCACACCATCTATCACGATGAGCGTTACCAGGGCCAGCCCCAGAATGATCAGCCATTCTCTAAGTTCCATGGGTCGTCTTGCCTATCACTAGGGCGCCATGCCGGATGGATGTTCGTGAACAGCATAGCGCGATTGGCAGAAAAAGGGCCACTTTTTTTGTTTGTCAAGCCCCGGCATTATCGCCTGAGAGTCAAATCGACCCTGCGCCTTTCCCTGTCAATTCGCTTTTTTAATCTGCGGTATGACCGTGATGTGTCTTCTGATATCGCGTTTGTCGCCCGCTTGCAAGTCCTTTCAAGCCTCGGCCAGAGCCGCCGCCTCTTCTACCCCGACAGCTACCAGCCGCGAGACACCGGGTTCTTGCATGGTGACCCCCATTAATCTTTCGGCGGCCTCCATGGCGATCTTGTTATGGGTGATATAGATGAACTGCACCGACTCGGACATGTCCTTCACCAGTTTGGCATAGCGTCCGACATTGGCATCATCGAGCGGCGCATCGACTTCGTCGAGCATGCAGAAAGGCGCCGGATTGAGCTGGAAGATAGCGAAGACCAGCGACAGGGCCGTCAATGCCTTTTCCCCACCGGAGAGAAGATGAATGGTGCTGTTCTTCTTTCCGGGAGGGCGCGCCATGATGGCCACCCCGGTGTCGAGCAAATCCTCGCCAGTCAGCGTCAACCATGCGGTTCCACCACCGAAGACTCGCGGAAAAAGCGACTGCAGGCCTTGGTTGACTCGCTCGAACGTGTCACGGAAACGGGTGCGGGTCTCCTGGTCGATGCGACGTATTGCCCGCTCCAGCGTATCCAGCGCCTCGTTGAGTTCCGACTGCTGCGCCTCGAGATAGTTGCGTCGCTCGGCCTGCTGGTCGTACTCCTCGATGGCCGCGAGGTTGATGGCGCCGAGACGGCGGATGCGCTCGCCGACCTCCTCCAGGCGGGTCTGCCAGGCCGATTCGGTGGCGTTGGGGTCCAGGTTCTCTTCCAGCGCCGCGGCCTGGTGGCCCAGTTCGGCGAGCTGTTCGTCCTGAGTCTCGGCCTTCAGCGCCAGCGCCTGCACCTGCATGCGCGCCTCCTGCAGGCGCTCGCGGATACCCTCGAGGTTGCGCTCGTGGTTCTGCCGCGCCAGCTCGTCCTCGCGCAGCCGCTCCACCAGTTCGGCGGCACGCGCCTTGGCCTCGTTGAGCGAGCGTTCGTCGCCTTCGCGCCGGTGCAACAGCTCGTCAAGCTTCTCGCGCTGCTCCTCGTCGGGCTCGCGCAGTTGCTCGAGGGTCTCGGTCAGCTCCTCGCAACGCGCCAACAGGCGCTCGCGGGCTTCAAAGCTGCGCCCCTGCTGCTCGGCCAGGCCGGCACGCTCGGTGGAGAGCCGCTGGTGCTCCAGCGCCAGCTGCTGCACCCGCTCGTTCAGCGGACGCTGCCGCGCGCGCAGGGCGGCCAAGCGTTCGCGAGCTTCACTGCGCGCCCGCTCCAGCCGCTCGCGCTGCTCGGCGCCCTCCTCCAGCCGCGCCATGGCCTGCTGCCACTGCTCGCGCGCCTCTTCGATGGTCAGCCGCGCCTCCTCGCGGGCTTCGTCCAACCCCGCCAGCTCCTCGGCCAGCTCTCCGGCACGGCCCTGCAGATGCTCCAGGCGGCTGGCCAGGCCGCTGTCCTGCACCGCCAGTTGCTGCTGTTCGCCGGCCAGGTGCCGCTCCTCCTGACGAATGGCATCGAGATCGCGCTCGGCTTGCTCGGCGCGTTCGCGTTCCACCTCGATCGCTTGGTCGCGTGCCGCCAGGCGAGTCTCGATCTCGTCGAGTTCGAGCGCCGCCTCTTCGAAGCGACGACGACTGACCAGCAGCGCATCGGGCCCGGCCCCCTCGCCGCGATGGCGTACCCAATCGCGCCCCAGCCACAGGCCCTGCGGCGTGATCAGGCTCTCGCCCGCTGCCAGGCTTTCACGCTCGGCCCAGGCCTGCCGGTCCTCGTCCACGCAGCGGATCGGTGCCAGCCAGGCCGCGGCGGCGCCGGCGCCGCGCACCCGGGCGGCCAGGCTGTATGGCTGAAATTCGACAGTGGCATCGGGCGACAGCGCGCCCAGCTCGGCGGGCGGCGTGGCGCTGGCCTCGCGGGCGCGCTCGGGGTCGGCGAGCCGCGCCTTGAGCCAGGGTGCCAGCACCCAGGAGACGCTCGCTTCCCAGCCGGGATCGACGTCGAGTGCCTCGCCCAGCCGCGGCGCCTCGCCCAGGCCATGGGTCTGCAGATGCTCCGCCAGCGCTTCGTCGGGATCGGTGAGTGCAGCCTGGATCAGGGCCTCGAGCGAGGCCAATTCGCCCTGCAGCGTACTGCGCCGGGCGCGCTCGGATTCGCGTTCACGCTCCAGCGTGGCCGCCGTCTCGCGGGCACTATCGCGACTGCTCTGGAGCTGCTCACGGCGGGCTTCGACGCTCTCCTGTTCGAGGGCGAACTCGGCCAGACGCTCCTTGAGTTCGTTGCGCCGGGCGGTCAGCTCGCCCAGGTCCGGCAGCTCTTGCTGCTGCTGGCGGCGACGCTGGGCATCGGCCTCGAGCCGGGCCAGGCGGTTCTCGAGTTCGCGCAGGCGGTCCTGACTGCGCTCTGCGTCGCGGCTGGCCTCGCGCCAGCCTTCGCTGAAGGTCTCGAAGGCCTGTTCGGCCTCTTCGGCGGCAGGCTCGGCCTCTTCCAGCATCGCCTCCAGCTCGGCGAGCTGTTCTGCCAGCTCTTCCTGTTCCGGCGCCAGGGTCTCGAGCCGTTCGTCGAGCCGCACCAGGCGTTCACGGTCGTCCTCGCCCAGACGGTCGAGCTCGGCCAGTTCGCGCTGGGCGCTCTCCAGGTCGCGGGCCAGTTGCCCCTCGCGACTCCGCGCGTGCTCCAGGCTCTGCTCTAGCCGGGCGATGGCGCCCGAGGTCTCGAAGAAGCGCGCCTGGCGCGCCTCCAGGGTCTCGGCCAGCTTGTCGTGATCGGCGCGTGCCTCCTCGAGGCGGGTCTCGCACTGGCGCAGGCCAAGGATCTCGCGCTCGACGGCGGTTTCCAGCTCGCGAACGCGATGCTCCTCCTCATGCTGGCGGGCACGTAGGGCCCGGCCGCGCAACAGGGCCAGCTCGCCCTTGAGCCGGTGCTCCTCCTCCTTGAGGGTCTGGTAGCGCCGCGCGGCCTCGGCCTGGCGACGGAGGCGTTCGAGCTGCTTGTCGAGTTCCTCGCGAATGTCATCCAGGCGCTCGAGGTTCTCGCGGGTGCGGCGCATGCGGTTTTCGGTCTCGCGGCGGCGCTCCTTGTACTTGGAGATGCCGGCGGCCTCTTCGAGGGTGGCACGCAGTTCCTCCGGACGCGCCTCGATCAGCCGCGAGATCATGCCCTGGCCGATGATGGCGTAGGAGCGCGGGCCAAGGCCGGTGCCGAGGAAGAGATCGGCGATGTCGCGGCGGCGGCATTTCTGGCCGTTGAAGAAGTAGCTGGACTGGCCGTCGCGGCTGACCTGGCGCTTGACCGCGATCTCGGCGTACTGGGCGTAGATACCGCCCATGGTGCCGTCGCTGTTGTCGAAGCGCAGCTCGATGGCGGCCTGCCCCACCGGCTTGCGCGCGGTGGAGCCATTGAAGATGACGTCGGTCATCGACTCACCGCGCAGGGTCTTGGCCGACGATTCGCCCATGACCCAGCGCACGGCGTCGATGATGTTCGACTTGCCGCAGCCGTTGGGACCGACGATCGCGGTCATGTTGCCATCGAAGGGCACCGTGACCGGGTCGACGAAGGATTTGAAACCGCTCAGGCGGATTGAGGTGAGTCGCATCGCGCTATTCTATGACACGGTCGATCACGACCTCCACGGGTTCTCCTTCAACGCCGCCCACCGGCACGCCTTCCTTGTCGCCGTACATGTCGCCGGACTCGGGCGTGGCTCCGCCGCTCTTGGTCACGCGCACGATCAAACGCACCTCGCTGGCCTGGGACAGGCTGGCGGCGTCGGACATGGCGTGGCGGTCGTCGAGCACCAGCGTGGTCGGCAGGTCGCCGAGTGTCACCCGGGCGACCGCCAGCGGCGGCAACTCGCCCGCCATGTCGCGGGCCACGACGAACACCCGAGTGTCGTCGTCGAGCAAGCCCTCGAGGCTTTCATCGAGGCGGACGCGCACTCGCACACCGGGCCCTTGGGCAGCCGCTTCCTGCTCGTCGGGAGACACGCCGAGGCGCTGCTGAGCGACCTGGATACCTTGGCGCAGCGCCTGCGCGGAATCGGAGTCGGACATGCCGGCGATGGCCCGCCGCCAGTGATCGATGGCCTGCTCGTAGTCGCCCCTGTCGAAGGCATGAACGCCCAGCATGCCGAAGATGGTCGGCTCGCGGGAGTCGCGTTCGACGACTTCGTCGACCAGTTCCTGGACCTCGTCGGTGAGGGTACGGTCGGCCAGGAAGAACATCAGCTGGGCCTTCTGTGCCAGCAGCGAAGGTGCCCGCCCCTCGAGTTCGATCAAGCGGTCCAGCGCCTCGATGGCGGCTTCGCCCTGGCCCGAGTCGCGATAGAGCGGGTAGAGCGAGGCCCACACGTTGGCGTTGTCCGGCTGGCGCCGGGCCTCCTGCTCGAGGCGCTCGAGCAGGGTCGGCAGCGAGTCGCTCTGCTGAAAGGCATCGTACAGGCGCAGGTCGCCCTCGGCGCCTTCGTGCTGGTACCACAGCATGGCCGAGATCACCAACGCCAACGCCACAACAGGCACTGCGAAGCGCCCGGCAGTGGGTGAGTGCAGCGGGGGGCGAGCCAGATTCTCGGTATCCTCGAGCAGGCTGCGGTCGAGTTCGAGACGATCTTCGTCGAACTGCGCGCGGTCTATGTCGCCACGCTCCAACGCCGCTTCCAGCGAGGCCAGGCGACGCCGATAGATCGCCACGTTCTGCTCGGCCGCGCGGTCGTTGGCCTCGAAGCTGGCCTGGGCGTCGTGCACCAGGCGCGCACGCCGCAGCGGCGCCACCAGCAACCATAGCGCCGGCAGCAGCAGCAGGCCGAAGGCTAACCACAAGGCGATCATTGGCCATTCCCCCGGTTGATCAGCGATTCCAGGCGCCGGCGCTCGTCGTCGTCCAGGGCGCGTACCGAAGCGTTGCGCCGCGCACGTACCAGCAGCATTACCAGGATACCGCCAGCCACGACCAGCACCGCGGGCAGCCCCCACAGCAGGTAGGTACGCCCCTCGAGCCGAGGATTGTAGAGGATGTAGTCACCGAAACGCTGCACCATATGATCGCGAATCTCGATGTCCGAGCGCCCCTCCTGCAGCAGCAGGTAGACGCGGTCGCGCATGTCACCCGAGACCGGTGCGTCGGAGTCGTTGATCGCCTGGTTCTGACAGGTGGGGCAGCGCATGGAGGCCGTCAGGCTGTCATAGCGCTTCTCCAGCACCGGATCGTCGAATTCGCGCACCTCGATGGCGGCACCCTGCACCAGGCCGGTCACCAGCAGCAGCGTGAAGCCGACGAGCATCCAGCGGATTATTGCCATTTCTGCACCTCCGGCAGGATGTGTTCACGTAGGTCGGACGGCGAGATGTACCCGGTATGGTGGTAACGGATGATGCCGTCTCTGTCGACCAGGAAGGATTCCGGGGCCCCGTAGACACCCAGTTCGAAGGCGAGCTCGCCTTCGGGATCGAAGATGTTGACCTCGAACGGGTCGCCGAACTCTTCGAGGAAGCCTCGTGCCTTGTCGCGGGTATCCTTCCAGTTGATGCCAACGAGGCGCACGCCGCGGTCGGCCAGGTCGAGCAGCTGCGGCATCTCGCGTTTGCATTCGGGGCACCACTCGCCCCAGACGTTGACCAGGGTGACCTCGCCGGGTATCAGCGACTCGTCGACGCGCCGCTCGGGGTCTTCCAGCGTAGTGAGCTCGAAGGCCGGGAAGGCCCGCGCCTCTGCGACCAGTCTCGATTCGCGATGGAACGGATTGAGCCCCAACCCCAGGTAGAGGAACAGCATCAGCAGCAGAAAGCCGAGCAGCGGCAGCATCAACAGCAGGCGACGCGTCATGCCGTGACCTCCCGTGTCGCGCCTTCGCGGGCGCTGTCCTCGGGGTCGCGCGACGTGGCCAGACGCCGGTAGCGTCGGTCGAGTACGGCGAGTACGCCGCCGATCGCCATCAGCAGAGCGCCGAGCCACAACCAGCGCACGAACGGCTTGTACTGCACGCGCATGGCCCAGCTGTTGTCGCCCAGGTCTTCGCCCATGGCGACGTAGAGGTCGCGGAACAGGCCGGGGCGCAGCGCCACCTGACTCATCGGCATGCCGCGCGCGATGTACAAGCGCTTCTCCGGGTTCATCGTGAAGCTGCGTCGGCTGTCGCCGCGGCGCACCTCGAGCTCGGCGCCGTCGGCGATGTAGTTGGGCCCGCGGCGGCTGGTCAGCTCGTTCATGGTAAAGGTGTAACCGGCGACTTCGACGCTGTCGCCGGGTGCCATGCGCACGTTGCGCTCGATCTCGAAATTGGATACCACCGCCACGCCGATGATGGTGACCGCCACGCCCAGGTGTCCGAGCTGCATGCCCCAGTAGGCCAGCGACAGCTTGCGCAGCCCTGCGCCGAACGACTCGGCGCGGCGGGTCTTGTCGTAGAGATCGCGCAGCGTCGGCAGCACGATCCACATCGCCGCCACCAGGCCGAGGGCGACCCAGGCGTTCCACTCGCCGCCGATGACGAAGGGCATGACGGCCGCGATGACCAAGGCCACGACACCGGCGAGCCACAGCCGCTTGATCAGCAACCTCGGGTCGGTCTGCTTCCAGCGCGCCGTCGGCCCCAGGCCCATGAACACGCACATGATCACCGTGAGCGGTACGAACAGGGCGTTGAAGTACGGCGGGCCCACGCTGATCTTGCCCAGGTCGAGGGCGTCGAGCAGCAGCGGATAGACGGTGCCCATCAGCACGGTGACGGTCATGATCACCAGCATGATGTTGTTGATCAGCAGCAGGGCATCGCGCGACAGCCAGTTGAAGCCGGTGCGATGGCTGACCCGCGGGGCACGCAGGGCGAAGATCAACAGCGACAGTCCCACGGTGATGCCCAGCAGAATCAGGATGAATAAGCCGCGCGAGGGGTCGTTGGCGAAGGCATGCACCGACGTCAGCACGCCGGAGCGGACCAGGAAGGTGCCCAGCAGCGACAGCGAGAAGGTGAAGATCGCCAGCAGCACGGTCCAGCTCTTGAACGCGCCGCGCTTCTCGGTGACGGCCAGCGAGTGCATCAGCGCAGTACCGGTCAGCCACGGCAGCAGCGAGGCGTTCTCGACCGGATCCCAGAACCACCAGCCGCCCCAGCCCAGCTCGTAGTAGGCCCACCAGCTACCCAGCGCGATGCCCACGGTAAGAAAGGCCCAGGCCAGGTTGGTCCAGGGTCGTGCCCAGCGGGTCCAGGCCGCGTCGAGACGGCCGCCGAGCAGGGCGGCAATGGCGAAGGCGAACACCACCGAGAAGCCCACGTAGCCCATGTAGAGCATCGGCGGGTGCAGGATCAGGCCGATGTCCTGCAGCAGCGGATTGAGATCGGCGCCGTCGCTCGGCACACCCGGCAGTAGCCGCTCGAAGGGGTTGGAGGTAACCAGCACGAAGGCCAGGAAGCCCACACCGACCAGGCCCAGCACGCCGACCACGCGTGCCACCATGTCACGCGGCAGCTCGCGAGAGAAACGTGCCGCCATGAAACCCCAGCCGGCCAGCATCAGGCTCCACAGCAGCACCGAACCCTCGTGGTTGCCCCACACGGCACTGAGCTTGTAGTACCAAGGCAGCATCGAGTTGGAGTTGTTGGCCACGTTGGCCACGCTGAAGTCGTCGAACAGGTAGCTCGCCG
>NZ_JAAQTO010000014.1 GCF_011742165.1 Billgrantia bachuensis
CAGGTAGGCGATGACCACGAACAGGAACTGACCGGCGGCCATGGGACGGGCATAGGCCATCCACAGCGGCCGGCGCAGCGCGGCGCCGGCCAGCGGCATGACGCCCTGCACCGCCGCCATCAGCATGGCGACGACCAGGGCGAAATGGCCGATTTCAGGGATCAAGCGAATGAACATGACGTCTCCGGATCAATTCTGGCTCGCGCCGTCCCGCGCCTCGATTCGCTCGGCTACCTCGGCGGCCTTGGCCTGGTAGTCGGCGGGAGAGTAGCCGGCCGCTTCGAGCGCCTCGGACACCTCGGGGGGCATGTAGTTCTCGTCGTGGCGCGCCAGTACCTGGTCGGCCTTGATGTAGCCGTCGCGCTGCAGTTGACCGACCACCACCACGCCCTGCCCTTCACGGAACAGATCGGGAAGGATGCCACTGTAATGCACGCGCACGTCCTCGACATAGTCGGTCACGGTGAACTCGACATCGAGGCTGTCGGGGTTACGCCGTACGCTGCCCTCCTTGACCATGCCGCCGGCACGCAATTGACGTTCGAACGGTGCGTCTCCGGCAACGATCTGAATCGGGCTGAAGAACAGATTGATGTTGGCCCGCAGCGCATAGAGCGTCAGCCCCACGGCGATCGCCGCGAGGGATACCAGGCCCAGGGCCATGAACAGCTTCTGTTTACGTTTAGGCCTCATTGGTGCTTCTACCCCTGCTAGTTTGAATCGGTTGCGCCCCGGCGTTGCGACCGGCCTGATGGGCTTCGCGGCGCACGCGACGACGCAGCTGGCGCAGCACCTGGCGGCGCTCGAAGCGAGCGTGGAGCACGGCACCCAGCAGCAGCACGGCGGTCAGGCCCCAGGCCGACCAGACGTAAGTGGCGTGCCCGCCCATGGCGAGAAATTCCCGGAAGGTATCGAATGCCATCAGTTCGCCTCCTCGGCCAGCTCACGCACCCAGCGCTTGCTGGATTCGCGGCGCAGGATCTCGCTGCGCGTACGCATCAGGGTCAGGGCGATGAAGAAGCTGTAGAAGCCCAGCACCATGATCAGCAGCGGCAGCCACATCTCCATCGGCATGGCGGCACGCCCGGTGACGGTGAAGGTGGCGGGCTGGTGCAGGGTGTACCACCAGTCCACTGAATACTTGATGATGGGAATGTTGATGACCCCGACCATGGCCAGCACCGAGGCGGCGCGCGAGGCGCTGTCGCGGCTGGCGAAGGCGCCGCGCAGGGCGATGACGCCGAGGTAGAGGAACAGCAGGATCAGCATCGAAGTCAGGCGTGCGTCCCACATCCACCAGGTGCCCCAGGTAGGCACACCCCAGACCGCACCGGAAAACAGCGCGACGAAGGTCATGGCAGCGCCAAGCGGTGCCATCACGGTGGCCGCCATGTCGGCGATCTTGATCTTCCATACCATGAACACCAGGCCCGTTACCGCCAGCGAGACGAAGATCGACTGGGCCAGGAAGGCGGCCGGCACGTGCACGTAGATGATGCGAAAGCTGTTGCCCTGCTGGTAGTCGGCCGGGGCAAAGGCCAGCCCCCAGATGGTGCCGGTCACGATCAGGATCAGCGCCGCCGCCCAGAACCAGGGCTGCAGGCGTGCACTGATGGCGTAGAACCACTTGGGGGAACGCAGCTTGTTAATGAAGGCCCACATGCCTCGTCAACCTCTCAACCATTGATGCTGATGCGCAGCGATGCCGCGATTGCCAGCGGCGCCAGGATCAGGGCCAGCGCCAGCAGCGCGCCGAGAATCGCCAGATGCGCCAGTACGCCATCGCCGTAGATGGCCGCCTGGACGGCCCCGGCGCCGAAGATCAGCACCGGGATGTAAAGGGGAAGCACCAGCAGCGACAGCAGCACGCCGCCACGCGAGAGCCCCACCGTCAGCGCCGCTCCGATGGCACCAATCAGGCTGAGACTGGCACTGCCCAGTGCCAGTGAGACGCCCAATATCACATAGCTACCCGCCGGCAACGCCAGCATGATCCCCAGCACGGGGGCCATCAGCGCCAGGGGCAGGCCGGTGAGCAGCCAGTGCACCGCCACCTTGGCCAGGGCCAGCAGCGCCAGTGGCTGCGGTGTCAGCAGTAATTGCTCCAGCGAGCCATCGTCGTAATCGGCTCGGAACAGGCTATCCAGCGATAGCAGGGCCGCCAGCAGGGCCGCCACCCACAGCAGACCGGGGGCGATGGCCGCCAGTAACGCGGGATCGGGGGAAATACCGATCGGAAACAGGGTAATGACGATGGCGAAGAACACCAGGGGGTTCAGCACTTCGCTGCGGCGGCGCAGCAACAATACCAGGTCCCGCTTCAACGTTGCCCACACTGCGACAGCGAGACCGCCGCGAGGTTCCTCGCGAGCCACCTCGACCTCCTCGCTCAGCGAGCCTTCAGATGCCGGCATCACCCTCTCCCCCGCCGAGGCGAACGCGGCGCAGTTCGGCACACGGCGTCAGCTCGTGATGGGTGGTGACCAGCACACAGCCGCCATCGCGTGCATGCTCGACCAGGCGCCGCTCCAGCGCCGCGACACCGTCGCGGTCGATGGCGGTGAAGGGCTCGTCGAGCACCCACAGCGGACGCGGCGTGAGCACCAGCCTGGCCAACGCCACGCGACGCTGCTGCCCGGCGGAGAGTTGTCCTGCCGGCACGTCTTCGAAGCCGACCAGGCCGACCTCTTCCAACGCACTGAAGCGTGCCGCCTCGCCACCCGACTGACCGGCCAGCGCCTGGTACCAGGCCAGGTTCTCCAGTGGCGTGAGGGCGGCCTTGACCCCGGGCGCATGGCCCATATAGAGCAGGCTCGCGAGAAAGGAATCGCGCGCCTTGCGCATCGGCCGCTCATCCCAGAACAATTCGCCCTCGTAATCGGCCAGCTGGCCGGAGAGGATCTTCAGCAGAGTGGTCTTGCCACTGCCGTTGGGGCCTTCCACACGCACGATCTCGCCCGCACGAATATCCAGATCCAACCCCCGGAACAGCCAGCGGTCGTCACGTTCGCAGGCCAGGCTTTGCGCTTGCAGACGCAGGCTCAACGGCACTCTCCAGTAAGGCTGAATTCGACGGAAATGCTACACGGAAAGGCTTGTAGCCGCTAGCGATCCGGGTGCGTCACGGCGCCACCCTTGCCACAGGCCAAGACGAAGATACATCAGCAAAACTTGCCACTCGCCGTTCGCTTGGTATGATGCAAG
>NZ_JAAQTO010000015.1 GCF_011742165.1 Billgrantia bachuensis
TCCATGCAGTACCTGTACCGACGCCCCAACCTGCCCATCGCCACCTCCTGGGCCAGCGTGGATGCCACCGATCTCACCGAGATTCCTTTACTGGGGGACGTCTCGGCGGGCCTGCCGATCGAAGCCTGCCCCAGCGGCGGCACCGTCTATGCCCCCGCCTGCATGGTGCGGCGTAATACCTATGCCCTGCGGGTGCGCGGCGACTCGATGATCGACTGCAACATCTTCGATGGCGACGTGATCATCATCGAGCGCCAGGAGAGTGCGGAGAACGGCGAAACCGCCGTGGTGCTGATCAACCAGCAGGAGGTCACGCTGAAGAAGCTCTATATCGAGAAGAGCGGCGTCCGCCTGCAGCCGGCCAATGAGAACATGGCGCCTATCTATCTCAAGAACAGCGACATCCAGGTACTCGGCATGGTGATGGGCGTGGTGCGCCAGCAGGATCGGCACGAGCTGACCCACTGATGCGCTATCCGGTGCCCGACCTGCCACCCGGCCACTGGCGGGAAAGCGTCACCGAAGTGGAGAAGAGCCGCTTCATCGCCTGGCTCTGCCACGTCCCGGATGCAGCCGCCTTCGAGGCGGTCCTGGCCGAGGCCCGGCGTGCCCACCCCAATGCCAGCCATCACTGCAGCGCCTTCATCGCCGGACCGCCCGGGGAGCAGAACGCCATCGGCTTCTCCGACGACGGTGAGCCAGGCGGCACCGCGGGGCGCCCCATGTTCCAAGTGCTGGAAGGCGCCGGACTGGGTCAGGTGGGCTGCGTGGTGACGCGCTATTTCGGCGGCACCAAGCTCGGCACCGGCGGCCTGGCCCGTGCTTACGCCCAGGCCGTGGCCCGCGGGCTCGATGACCTGCCGCGACGGGAAGTGGTCGAGCGCATCGCACTCAAGCTCAAGGTGGATTTCGCCGGCGAGGCCGAGGCACGCGCGTGGCTGGAGAGCCATGACGTGCCGGTCGAAGCGGCCAGCTACGCAAGCGATGGGGTGCTGCTCACCGTAGGCTGGCCGAGCGACATCGAGGTCGACCTGGCGCCGTTGGAGGCCCGATTGCGCGGCAGGCTTGCCTTGGTCGAAGACTAGCCGCGCCCCGAGCCGGCCCTCCCATTTGCGCGGCGACGAGGCAATAGGGTAAACCTTCCGAAGCAACGACCATGCACTTCGTCCCCGTGAATGAGGAGTCTCCATGACGCCGCATGCCAAGGCGCCACTCGGCGCCCTGTTCTGGGCCTTTACCCGTATCGGCCTGTTCGGTTTCGGCGGCGGCCCGTCGATGATCCCCCTGGTGCAGCAGGAAGTGGTCAAGCATCACGCCTGGCTCAGCGACGAGGAGTTCGCCGACATCCTGGCCATCGCCAACACCCTGCCCGGCCCCATCGCCACCAAGATGCCCGGCTATATCGGCTTTCGGCTGGCCGGCACGCTCGGCTGTGCGGTTGCCGTCGGTGCCGTGATACTGCCCATGATCGTGGCGATGATCGTGCTGCTCACCACCTTGAACCGCTATCGCGACATGGCCTGGATCCGGGGCATGGGCCAGGCCGTAGTACCGGTGGTGATGGTCATGATGGGCCAGCTGACGCTGGACTTCTGGAACAAGTCGCGGCTCGCCCTGGGCTGGATCATCAGCCTGGTCATGGCCGCGGCTGCCGGCGGCCTGATCTATCTGGCAGGAGTGCATCCCGGGCTGATCATCGGCGCGCTGCTGGCGGTTGCCCTGCTGTGCCCGTTGCCCAAGGGACGGGCGAAGCACGAGGAGACGAATCCTTGATCTACTGGCAGCTGTTCCTCGCCTTCTTCATTCCCAACGTCGTCGGCTATGGTGGCGGCCCGGCGATCATCCCGCTGATCGAAGCGGAAGTGGTGGGCCGCTACGGCTGGATGAACGCCCAGGAGTTTGCCGAGACCCTGGCCTTGGGAAACGCCCTGCCGAGTCCCATTGCCACCAAGATGGCCGGCTATGTGGGCTATGATGTGGCCGGCATCGGTGGCGCCCTGATCGCCGTGCTGGCCACCGTGGTGCCATCGCTGCTGCTGATGCTGGGGGCGCTCGGGCTGCTCTATCGCCATCGCGACTCGCCGCGCGTCAAGCGCATGAGCCAGTGGGTACGCCCGGTGATCGCCGTGATGATGGCCTGGCTGACGTGGAGCTTTCTCAGCGCAGGACTGGAAGGCGCCGGCCCGCTGCATATGCTGCTGATCGCTGCGGTTGCCGCCATCGCCCTGCTGCGTTTTCGCACCCACCCGGCTTTCGTGATCCTGGCTGCATTGGTCTACGGGGGCCTCTTTCTCGGCTAACCCGCGGCCAGGCGGCCCATTCGCCGCGAAGTGGCGCAATCTAACGTCAAGGAGTCTCCATGCAGCATGACGCGCACTACTACCCCAGTCCATCGCGGCGCATGGCCACCTACGGTAACCGCGGCATGGTCGCTACCTCGCAGTCCCTGGGTGCCCAGGCCGGGATGCAGATCCTGCAGCAGGGCGGCAACGCCGTGGACGCGGCGATCGCCACCGCCGCGGCGCTGACGGTGGTGGAGCCGACCTCGAACGGCCTGGGCAGTGACGCTTTCGCCATCGTCTGGATCGACGGCAAGCTGCATGGCCTGAATGCCAGCGGCCCGGCACCCCGGGCGGCAACCATCGAGGCGGTCAAGGCGCTGGGCCATGAGCGCATGCCCGAGCAGGGTGTCTTGCCGGTCACCGTGCCCGGCGCCCCGGCAGCCTGGGCGGCGCTGTCCGAGCGTTTCGGCAAGCTGGCCTTCGCCGACCTTCTGGCCCCGGCCATCGCCTTGGCGGAACAAGGCTTCCCCGTCTCGCCGACCGTCAGCCGCATGTGGGAAGACGCCTTCGAGGCCTATCGCGGCAGCAACGATTCCGCCCTGCGTCCCTGGTTCGACGTCTTCGCCCCCGACGGTCGCGCTCCTCGGGCCGGCGAGCGCTGGGCGGCACCCGACCACGCCTACTCGCTGCGCGCCATCGCCGCAACCCACGGTAAAGCGTTCTATCGCGGCGAACTGGCCGAACGCATCGACACCTTCTTTCGCAAACACGGCGGCCTGCTACGCCGCGAGGACCTGGCCGCCTTCGAACCCGAGTGGGTCGAGCCGATCGGCACCCGCTATCGCGGCCATGACATCTGGGAGATCCCGCCCAACGGCAGCGGGCTGATCGCGCTGCAGGCGCTGGGCATGCTCGAACGCCTGGGTGAGGAAGGGCGCGACCCGGTGGAGACCCTGCATCGACGCATCGAGGCGACCAAACTGGGCTACGTCGACGGGCTGCGCTATGTCACCGAGCGTGATGCCATGGGTCCTAGCGTGGAGCAGTTGCTGGCCGACGATTACCTTCAGGTGCGCGCCAACCTGATCGGCCAGCAGGCGCTGGAACCGAAACATGGCAACCCGATCAGGGGCGGTACCGTGTACCTGGCCACCGCCGATGGCGACGGCAACATGGTGTCGTTCATCCAGAGCAATTACATGGGCTTCGGTTCGGGCGTCGTGGTGCCGGGCACCGGCATCAGCCTGCAGAATCGCGGCTGCTCGTTCTCCCTCGACCCCGGCCATGCCAATGCGCTGGCACCGGGCAAGCGTACCTACCACACCATCATCCCGGGCTTCATCACCCGCAATGGCGCGGCGGTGGGGCCGTTCGGCGTGATGGGCGGCTTCATGCAGCCGCAGGGGCACGTTCAGGTGGTCTCCGCCATGCTCGACGATCGCCTCAACCCCCAGGCGGCGCTCGACCTGCCGCGCTGGAAGTGGACCCGGGACAGGACCGTCGAGGTCGAGCCGCACTTCCCCGATCACCTCGCCCAGGCGCTGGCGCGGCGCGGCCACCGCATCGTCAAGCGAGCCGACTCGCTGAGCTTCGGCCGTAGCCAGGTGATCCTGCGCGACAGCGACAGCGGCGTGCTATGCGGCGGCACCGAGCCGCGCACCGACGGCGCCGTACTGGCCTGGTAGTCGATCGACCGCTAGGGGATTATGTCAGGAGGCGACTACCCGCACCGGCTGAGTAAGGCGAAAGAGACTGACCAACAAGGCTACCAGCGCCAGCAGAGCCGCCAACCACAGCGCTAAAGATACATCGCCGAAGGGCAGTGTCATCACCAGCGCAACCATGGCAGAGCCCAGGCACTGGCCGAAGGTGCGCAGCGTCGCCAGCACCCCGGAAGCGTTTGCGCTCAACGCCAAGGGAGCGCTGCCAATGATTTCGCGATTGTTCGGTGCCTGGAAAAAACCGTAGCCCAGCCCGCAGAGCAGCGAAGGCAATATTATATAGATCGCCGAGCCAGCTGCACTCAGCCAGCCCAGTCCTACCATCCCTCCCATAAACAAGGCCAGCCCCCCTGCCGCAAGCAGCGCTGGGTCGCGCTTGTCGGCCAGGCGACCGGCCATGGGCCCAGAGATCAATAGCGCCAGCGGCCACGGGGTGAAGAGCAGGGCCGCCTGCAGTGGCGAGACGCCCATCACGCTCTGGTAGAGAAAGGGCAGCGCGACGAAAGCCGCTCCCTGGGCTGTGAAGGCCAGTACCGTCACCAGGGATGCAGTCGCAAAGCGGGGTTCCGCGAACAACGACAGCGGCACCAACGGAGAGGGCGTGCGTCCTTGCCGCCAGACGAAGATGGCGAGGGAAAGCAGGCTGAGCGCGGCAAGCCCGCCAACCAGAACGTAGTGCCCCGAATGGCCCAGTCGCTCCATGGTCAGCACGAGCCCTCCCATCATCAACGCGGAGAGAAGCGCCCCCGGCCAGTCGAAGCCGCCTCGCTGCCAGGGCTCGAACGACAGCGACCGCCAGGCTAACCCGATGGCCAGCAGACCCACCGGAACATTGACGGCAAAGACCCAGGGCCAGTTAGCCAGTGAGAGCACCACCCCCCCCAGAGTAGGCCCCGAGGCCAAGCCGAAGGCGACGACCATGGCATTGAGGCCGATCGATCTCCCCAGCAGTCGGTGCGGAAAAATGTTCCGATAGAGCGATGGGCCCAAGCTGAGGATCGCCGCCCCGCCCAACCCCTGCACAACACGACACGCTAGCAGCGACTCCAAGTTGGTGGAGAGCGCCGCACCTAACGCGCCCAGAGTGTAGAGCACCAGACCGCACCAGAAGACACGCCACTGCCCTGCCAGACGACTGAAAGCCGCAAAGGAGAGTAGCGAGGCAGCACATGCCAGTTGGTAGGCGGTAGCAACCCATACCGCCCGAGATTCGGGAACGCCCAGGCCTTGTGCCAGTGTCGGTAGAGCGATATTGACGATGCCAAGGTCGAGCACGGCCATCAAGGTAGCCAATACCACTACCAGGGTGGCTACAAGCCGTTGCCTCCCGTCCAGCCCCGCATCTCCGGGCCGCTCATCGAAGAGCTGCTTCAGCATGGCAAACCCTCTCCATGCAAGCACCACCCTGCCCATACCGCTTCCCCACACACCGATCCGGTATGGCAACACTTGCCCATTTTGCTGCCTCAACAAGTCACACCTTCCGGGACAATCAATCTGCCCGGGCCATGTCCATGGTATACCACAAATCATCTCGGTTCTATCCGGCTTGATTAGCCTTGCCATGACGCTCCTGAGCCAATCTCGTGCATGTTAGCAAGCCTGCGAGCAGCGGCACTGCTTCGGTTACCAGGGTATGGCTCACGTTTTCACAGAGCGCTGACTGGCATCGCCCAGGGGAAAACTGACCCAAGTCAGAAATTCCCTTGACAGGACAATCACGGTGAAATTACGCTCACTTCATGGCTTTTGGTATACCAAGAGCCATTTACAAGAAACCCGGTGATTGCCGGACAATGTCGGTTAACTACCCACGGCAAACAACAACAGCGCGGCCTGCCGAACCAGGCGGCGTACAGCAACCAGGAGTCCTCCCATGGCACAGTTGATGAATCGCGACGAATTCCGTACCGCTCTGGAAGAAGCCATCAAGGGCAAGAGCGCGAACAAGGCACCGTTCAGCGTAGCCTGGGCCAGCGGCAAGCTGTCCCGCGACCACCTCGCCCGCTGGGCCGAGAATCACTATCACTATGTAGGCCCATTTGCCGACTACCTGGCTTATATCTATGCCAACACGCCGGAAAACTACACCGAGGCCAAGGACTTCCTGCTGCAGAACATGTACGAGGAAGAGCTGGGCGGTGACCGCCATACCGACCTGCTGATCCGCTTCGCCGAGGCCTGCGGTACCACCCGCGAGCGCGTCGAGAACCCCGATAACATGTCGCCCACCACTCGTGGCCTGCAGAGCTGGTGCTATGCCGTGGCCATGCGTGAGCATCCGGTGGTCGCCGTGGCTGCCCTGGTCGTTGGCCTGGAGTCCCAGGTGCCGTCGATCTATCGCAAGCAGACGCCGACCCTGCGCGAGAAGTACGGCTTCACCGACGAGGAAGTCGAGTTCTTCGATCTGCACATCGTCTCCGACGAAATCCACGGTGAGCGTGGCTACCAGATCGTGCTGGAGCATGCCGATACCGTCGAGCTACAGCAGCGCTGCCTGAAGATCTGCGAGATCGGCGCCCAGATGCGCCTGCTCTACACCACCGCGCTGTACTACGACTACGTTGCCGGCGACCTGCCTATCACCGAGCTCGACATGGCCGCCTGATCCAGGCCCGGTCCCGTCAGGTCATCTGCCGGCGCCACCTGGCAGATGACCCGGCGCGAGCACGAACGCACCCGGTCCAGCATCGGTAGCCAGCAACGACAAAGAGGTAAGCGTCTTGGATAACGCAACCCAATTTCTCAACTACATCGACGGCCAATGGGTCGCGGCCACTTCGGGGGAAACCTTCGAGAACCGCAACCCCGCCGACCAGGACGACCTGATCGGGCGCTTCCAGGCCTCGACGGTGGAAGACGCCCGCCAGGCCATCAGTGCGGCCGACAGCGCCTTCGCCGCCTGGCGCGAGACACCCATCTCGCAGCGCGCCAAGGTTCTCAACCGTGCCGCCGACTACCTGATGGAGAATGTCGAGCAGTTCGCCGAGGAACTGACCCGCGAGGAAGGCAAACTGCTGGCCAACAGCCGCGACGAGATCGCGCGTTCCGCCCAGACCCTGCGCTTCTACGCGATCGAAGGCCAGACCATCACCGGCGAGACCTTCCCCCAGGACGATGCCAAGATGATGGTCTACTCCCAGCGCGAGCCGCTCGGCGTGGCCACCATCATCACGCCGTGGAATTTCCCGATCTCGATCCCGGCGCGCAAGATCGCCCCGGCCCTGATTACCGGCAATACAGTGGTGTTCAAGCCTTCGTCGGATGCGCCGCTGATCGGCTATCGCCTGGCCGAGGCCCTGCATCATGCCGGCGTCCCGGCAGGCGTATTCAACTTCATCACCGGTGCCGCCTCGGCGATAGGCGAGGAGATCACCGCCAACCCCGTGGTGAAGGCGATCTCCTTCACCGGCTCCACCGCCGCTGGCGAGCGCATCCACCGCGCCGCGGCCATGGCCACTCGCACCCAGATGGAGCTTGGCGGCAAAAACCCCCTGATCGTGCTCGAGGACGCCGACGTCGATACCGCGGTGGACCTCACCGTGAAAGGCGGCTTTTCGCTGACTGGTCAGGCCTGCACCGGCACCAGCCGCGTGCTGATCGCCAGTAGCCGCAAGGAGGAGTACCTCACGCGACTGGTGTCAAAGGTCAAGACGCTGAAGATCGGCAACGGCATGACCGAGGGCACCCAGATTGGCCCGCTAGCCACCCGCCAGCAGCTCGACACCGTGCTCGGCTACGTCGAGGCGGGAAAGAAGGAAGCGACCCATGTATACGGCGGCGAACACCTCACCGAAGGCGGCTATGCCAAGGGCTTCTACGTGGCGCCGGCGATCTTCAGCGACGTGACTCAGCAGATGCGCATCGCTCGCGAAGAGATCTTCGGCCCGGTAATCGCGGTGATCGAGATCAATGGCTACGAGGATGCCATCGCCAAGGCCAACGATACGTCCTACGGTCTCGCCGCTGCGCTGGTGACCAACGACATCGGCTACATCCAGCGCTTCCCGCTCGATATCCAGGCCGGCACGGTAAAGGTCAACCGCACCACCACGGGCAACCTGGTCAACGCCCCCTTCGGCGGGCTGAAACAGTCGAGCACCTCCACGTTCCGCGAATCGGGGCGCGCCGGGCTGGACTTCTTTACCCAGACCAAGACCGTCTACCTCGGCCGCTGAGCGCGGCAGATACAACGACAACCCTGACGACAAGGTGACACTCATGAAACAGATTTTTCGACTGGAACTGGAAGAAGCCAAGCTGATGGTGGAAGCCGCCAAGCAGCGCTCCGAGGAGATCGGCGTGCTGGAAACCATCTGCGTGGTCGATGACGGCGGCTATCCCCTGGCGCTGGAGCGCATGAACGGCGCCCGCGTCACCGGCCCGCAGATCGCCTGGAACAAGGCCTTCACCGCTGCCGGTCACAAGCGCTCGACCCATCTGTTCAACACCGCCCCCAACGGCCCCGCCCTGCCCGGCAACGAAGCCTTCGGCATCCAGTGGAGCTTCGAGGGCAAGTTCGCAGTCTTCGTCGGCGGCTTTCCCATCGTCGTCGATGGCGAAGTGATCGGCGGGGTGGGCCTGAGCGGCGGCAACGGCGAGCAGGACACCCAGGCTGGACTGGCAGCCTTGCAAGCGCTGCAGGATCACCTGCGCGACGCCGGCCACGAGATCGTGGTCGAAGCCGACATCAAGAAATAAGCAAGCAACGTCGGCAAGTCCCCTTGCCGACTCCCCTGATGACCGGCCAAGCACCAGCACCCGGCAACAACGACAAGACCTTGCCTTGAAACGGGTGCACTCCAGGAGGCTGCCATGAGCTACCGTATTACTCTCTCCGAGACCTCAGAAAGCTTCGACGCCCAGACGGGTGAGCCACTGCTCGAGGCTGCCGAGCGTGCCGGCTTTCCACTCGCTCACGACTGCCGCTTCGGTGGTTGCGGCGCCTGCCGCATCAAGCTGCTGGAAGGCACGGTCGACTACGAGGAGTTCCCCTTCGGCCTGACAGAAGAGGAAGCCGAGGCGGGCTACGCACTGGCTTGCCAGGCACGTGCCCAGAGCGATCTGACCATCAGTGCCAAGATGCTGCCGTCAGGCTACATACCAGCCGATTTCCATATCGCCACCATCGAACGGATGGAGAAACTCAGCCACGACGTCACCCACCTGGTGCTGCGCATCCCCACCGCTAGCGAAGTGGTCTTTCACCCTGGCCAATACCTCAACGTGATGCTGGATGACGGCAGCCCTCGCAGCTTTTCGATGGCCTCGCCCCACCGCGGCGAGCTGTTCGATTTCCATATCCGCCGCGTCCCCGGCGGCCACTTCACCGGCCGACTCGAGACCCACTACCGGCCCGGCGACACCCTCGACGTGGAGCTGCCGCTGGGCAACTTCCGCCATGACACCGAGAGTCCCCGCGACCTGCTGATGGTTGGCGGCGGCACCGGCCTGGCGCCGCTCAAGAGCATCATCGAGTCGCTGCTGGACGAACCCGAGCGTCCCAGCATCGTGCTCTATTGGGGCGTGCGCCGCGCGGAAGATCTCTATCTCGACGAACAGCTACGCCTGTGGGGACGTACGCTGCCCAACTTTCGCTACGTGGCCGTGCTTTCAGAGCCCGACCCCGAATGGGGCGGCCGTCGCGGTTACGTTCACGAGGCCGTGTGCCAGGACTTCGATGACCTGAGCGCTTTCGATGCCTACCTGTGCGGCCCGCCGCCGATGATCGCCGCCGCCAAGACGAGCTTTTCCCAGCGCGGCCTCGACGTCGAGCGCATCCATGCCGACAGCTTCAATTTCACCCATGAGCTAGAAGGCAGCGTGGCCTGACGCATCACCGGATCCAGCGAGGTAATCGATATGCCGGACATTACTTTCATCACCAACGACGGCAAGGTGGTCAGCGCGCCCAAGGATTCCAACCTGCTGCGCGTGTCGCTGCGCGAGAAGGGTGGCATTCCGTTCAAGTGCGGCGGTGGCCTGTGCGGCACGTGCAAGTGCTTGCTCGAAGAAGGCCGCGAAAATACCGACGCCGTAAAGAAAAAGGAAGAGAAACTGCTCTCGGCCGAAGAGCTGGAACAGGGCTATCGCCTCGCCTGCCAGACCTTCCTCAAGGGCGACATCAAGGTTTCCTGGGAAGAGACATCCAAGGGCGGTGCTACCGGTACGCGTCAGGTCAGACCCAAGGCAGAGGCGTGAGGCAAGCGATGACAGAGAACGCGATTCGAGTTGGACTCATCGGCTACGGTACGGCGGGCAAAGACGTCGCCGAGGCCATCCTCAGCGGCCAGGCTGGCGACACCCGGCTTACCAGCGTATTGGTACGCGATGCGGGCAAGTATGCCGATGCTTCACTGGATAGCTGCACGATCACCGACAACGAAGAGACCTTCTTTGCCTCTCGCCCCGACATGGTGGTCGAGACGGCAGGGCACGAGGCGGTGTTCCGCTACGCTGAGAGATCACTGACCAACGGCAGCGACTTCATGGTGGTATCGGTCGGTGCCTTCTGCGATCAGGCGCTCTACGACCGCGTCATGACCAGCGCCAGCCAACACGGCAGGCGCGTACTGGTACCCTCGGCAGCGATTGCTGGCCTCGACCGCGTCGCAGCCGCCGCCCACGGGCCTCTGGAGCGGGTGACGCTGACCACGCGCAAGCCGGTCAAGGCCTGGCGCGGAACCTTTGCCGAGGAGGTGGTCGACCTCGACACGGTGACGCAGCCGACGGTGATCTTCGAGGGCAACGCCCGCGAGTCGTCCCGCGTCTTCCCTGAGAGCGTCAACGTCTCGGCAGCGCTGAGCCTGGCCGGCGTAGGCTTCGAGGCCACCGAGGTGCGAGTCTTCGTCGACCCCACCATCGACAAGAACGTGCACGAGGTTTCCGCCAAGGGCCTGTTCGGCGAGGTGCGCATCGAGGTACAGAACACGCCGTCGCCGAACAATCCCAAGACCGGCTATATCGTCGCCATGAGCGTGGCTCGGGCGCTGAGGAATCTATCCTCGCCCCTGGTGATCGGCTAGCCAGTTACCGCCGGCCAGTGGCAGGCGTAAAGGAAAGCCGGGCGCTTGCAATGCGGGCGTCCGGCTCTTGGCTGTTCTCTACCTACCATTGCCGATCAGACTTGCGAGCGACTCATGTAGGCCTTGCGCGATTTCTCGAGGTGGATACGGGTAAAGCTCTCGGCCAGGTCCTCCTCGCCCCCGCGGATAGCGCCGAGAATATCCTGGTGTTCGCGCAGCGCCTCCTTGGTACGCCCCGGCAGGGCGGCGCTGAGATTGGAGAAGGCACGCACATAGTCCTTCAGGTCGACCAGCATCTCGTGCAGCTTGGGATTGCCTGAGGCCCGGCCGATCAGGTCGTTGTACTTGACGTTGAGATCCACCTCATCGCCACCATCGTCCTGCAGCGCCTCGTCTATCTCGGCCATGAGCTGATCGATCTCGGCAGCGATCTCTTCATTGACCTTCTGTGCAGCCAGGCGCGCCGCCAGCGACTCCAATGAGGCCAGGATCATGAACACTTCGAGAATCTCAGCCTGGGTAATCTCGTTGACTACCACTCCCTTGCGCGGCACGGTACGCACGAAGCGCTGGGTCTCGAGGCGAAAAAGCGCCTCGCGGATGGGCGTGCGGCTGATATTGAGCTTCTCGGCCAGCACCCTTTCGACCAGACGGTCACCCGCCTTGTACTCGCCGCGCAGTATAGCGTCCTTGAGATAGGCATATACCTTGTCGCGGATCGGTGAGAGGTCTTCCTGAGTCCAGGACTCTGCCATTCGGGCTACCATCAGTTGTCTCGAAGCTAGGATACGATAAAACAGTATTTTATCACATCGCGACAAAACGTTGGCATCTGGTACACAAAGACCCAGAAAAAGCAGAGCCCACGCACCGATGGGCACGGGGGCGTGTATGGCAGGTAGGTAATCGGCTCAGTGCAGCGGTGCCTTTTCCAAGCGTGCTTCTATGCTGCCGAAAGTCACCAGTTGCTCGAGTTCGGCTCGCGCCGCTTCGACTGAGTCGAAGCGTTCGAAGAATTTCAGCGGCACGCTATTGGTCTTGCCGTCCTCCCCGGTCTCGACAATGCTTACCCGGCCCTGGTCACCGCTGACCTCGGCAATGGTGAAATCGGCCTTCTTCCTACCGTAGAAAAAGTATTCGTAAGATTCTACAGGGGCAACACCCTGTCCCGGCCTGGCATCGTATTCGCCCAGCTTGCTTGTCAATATGATGTACATGTCAGCGCTCTCTCGTTGTGATTTGACCAACAGCTCGTTTCTCGTCGATGGCCCTTCAGGTGGCAAGCTCTCTCTCATCCTGCTCAGCCTGGGCCTGGGCAGATTCGGAAAGCAGCGGCCGCAGCGCCTTTGACAGTTCCTCAAGCGCTTCCTCGACGATCGCCTTGCCGATGGCGTGGCTTGCCTGGGTGGCGTCGCCGATGCAGCCGTTGCGGGTCATTTCCTCGTAATAGTAAAAGCCCTGGAGAGATTTGCCCGGGCGCAGTCCCTCCCAACATCCTCCGTGTACGATGTCCCCCTTTTCGAGCCGTTCCGAGCGCACCAGGTGGGGGGCTAGATAGTACGCCTCGGAGACCTCGCGCTCGCAGCTGTGGCCGAACAGGGTTGAGGAAATGTGCTCCTTCATGGCCTTCTTGGCGGAAGCCGTGGTTTTGGCGTAGTAGCATGCCACGCCTAATTCCTGCATAAAGCTGGCGCAGGCCAGGCCAAGCGTGGCTTGATTCCCACCGTGACTGTTGAGGAACAGCACCTTGTCGATCCCGTGACGCTGCAGCGAGACGACCATGTCGCGCAGCACGGCCAGCAGGGTTTCGGGGCGCAGGCTGATGGTGCCGGGAAAGTTCAGGTGATGCGGAGAGACTCCCATGTTGACCGTGGGCGTCACCAGCACCTGCGGATGCAGCGCAGCGGCGAGGCGCCTGGCCATTTCGGTGGCCAGTACCGCATCGCAGCTCTCGTTCATGTGCGGCCCATGTTGCTCGTGCGCTCCGACCGGCACGATGGCCATCTTGACGGTCTTAAGCGCATCCTCGACCTCTGGCCAGGTCATCTCTGTTAGCACATAGCTATCCGCCTGGCCCTTCTGGCTTTTCATCTGACCTTCCATCCCGCTCTCCTTCGGCACCTGCGCAGCGAACCTCAACGACATGTCGCGCGCTGTGATCTATGGCATGATAAGACCAACAAATGGTATACCATAAACCAACACTAGCCGAAGCTAGCCGCCCCTGTAAAGGGGGCTACGTACGGCAAAGGTTTTCAGTACGCCGCGCCAGGGCCGCCTAGCGGCAGCTCTTCTGGGCCACCTCGCTGGAAAGGGTGATGTGTTCCTCCAGCAATTCCCGGGCACGGCGGGCATTACGAGCCAGGGCCAGGTCCACCAGCTCTTGATGCTGGGCGTCGAGCTGATGTCGCAGCTCCTGGGCGCGAGGCGCCACGCGCCGATAGCGATCAAACTGGTCGTGCAGCTGCGAGATGAAGCGCAATAACCAGACCGAACCACAAGGGGCGACGAGGGCATTGTGAAAGCGCGAGTGCAGTTGCTCCCACTCCACGACCGGCGTATGGGAGCAGGCCTTCGATAGCCGATGATTAGCCGCCAAAAGCTGGGATTCCCACTCTTCATCGCCATGCTTGACGGCCAGCTCCAACGCCTTGCCCTCAAGCTGCCGGCGCATCTCGGTGATATCGGCAAGCTCGTCGCGACTCAACTCCAGCACGCGAAAGCCGCGCTGGTTCTCCTGGCGCAGCAGACCATAGGCCGCCAGACGGTTCAGTGCCTCGCGCAGCGGACTCAGACCCACCTGATAGGTTTCTCGTAGTAGTGCGATCGTCAGCCGCTCGCCGGCAGCGTAGCGGCCATCGAGCAGATCCTGGCGGAGCATTTCGTAGATCCTGCTTGCCGTCGTGGCACTGCCCTGCTTGAGCACTTCATTCATGGCGTGACCCCATTCTCTTTATGGAATTTGGTATACCGAACTTGACGCTTGATGCCGTGAGTCATAATCTAGGCCAAATAATCGATTTTTACTAGAAAAATAGCTTTCTCTTATGTTTAAGCGGTTGTTTTTTAAACACCGGACGAGACGTACAGACTAGGACTCGGCTGACATGACAACATCACAACAGGGCAAGTTGTTCTTTTCCTTTCTCAGAATCGGCCTGCTCGGGTTCGGCGGAGGCCCCTCGATGATTCCTCTGGTACACCAAGAGGTCGTCAAGCGGCATGCCTGGATGCGGGATGAAGAGTTCGCCGATGTATTGGCCATTGCCAACACCCTGCCGGGCCCCATCGCCACCAAGATGCCAGGCTATATCGGTTTTCGGGTCGGTGGCACGCTCGGCTGCATCAACGCCGTGCTAGCCGTGATATTGCCAATGATCATCGCCATGATCCTGATGCTGGGTCTCTTCAGCCGCTATCGGGATGTGAGCTGGATTCACGGCATGGGGCAGGGAGTGGTGCCAGTAGTCATGGTGATGATGGGCCAGCTCACCTGGGACTTCCTAAACAAGTCACGAATGGCGCTGGGCTGGGCGGCCAGCCTGATCATGGCCGGCGTGGCGGGCGGGCTGATCTACTGGCTGGGTATTCACCCAGGTCTGGTCATTGGCGCGCTTCTGGCAGCTGCCCTGCTCCCGCCTTTGACGCAAGGCAAGGCCGTCAAAGAGGTGACGCGATGATTTACCTCGAGCTTTTTCTCGCCTTTTTCATCCCCAATATAGTCGGCTACGGCGGGGGCCCGGCCATTATCCCGCTGATCGAGGCGGAGGTAGTGGGCCGCTATGGCTGGATGAGCGGTCAGGAGTTCGCCGAGGTGCTGGGTCTGGGCAATGCGCTACCCAGCCCGATCGCCACCAAGATGGCCGGCTATGTCGGCTATGAGGTGGCGGGTATCGGCGGCGCGACGATCGCCGTCTTCGCCACCGTCGTGCCCACGCTGCTGATCATGCTGGGCGCCCTGGGACTGCTTTATCGCTATCGCGACTCGCCACGCGTGAAGCGCATGAGCCAGTGGGTACGTCCGGTCATCGCCATGATGATGGCCGGCCTGGTGGTGAGCTTCTTCTTCGAGAGCCTGGATGGGGCGGGGCTGCTCCACACGCTGCTGATTGCGGCAATGGCAGCGATCACCCTGCTTCGCTTCAGGCTGCATCCTGCCCTTGTGATCGCCGCTTCGCTGGCTTATGGCGGCTTGCTGCTGGGCTAACCCCATGCAGGCTGCTTTCCACGTGCCTTTACTAAACGACAGGAGATGACATGCGACGACAATAAAACTGGCCACTCTCTATGCACGGAAGACGTCAGCACCACTTTCGTGACATGCAAGGCAAACGCATCCGTGGCAATACAGCAATCGACAACTACAAGCTCCCGATGGTCCTCCCGATACCCTCGGCTCCGCCATCGCCAAGCCTGACGACACGACAAGGTGCAACATGGAACAAATCGAACAGGTACAACTCACCGCGTCGCACTGGGTCTTCCTTCTGGTGATCCTGGCGATCTTCATTTCCATCGGCTTCCGCAAGGGTGTCATCATTCCTTCCATTGCCGGTATCTTCATGCTGGGCCTGTTGGCCGAAGCGCCCCACGATGGCGGGCTCAACCAACTGATCTTCGCCGTTCAGGTAGTCTTCCGTGCCCTGCTCAATGCCGGCAACGAACTCTTCGACATCATGCTGGTCATTGCGCTGATGGTGGCCATGCTCAAGTCTCTGCAGCACCAGGGCGCCGATCGCTTGATGGTGGCACCGATGAAGAAACTAATGGTCGGTCCCTGGACTGCGTTTTTCGCCCTTGGCGTTACCATGTATCTCGCCGCTGCCTTCTTCTGGCCCACACCGGCCGTGGCCCTGGTCGGCACCGTCCTGATCCCTGTCGCCATGCAGGTGGGCCTGCCGGCCATCGGCGCGGCCATGGCGGTCAATCTGTTCGGTCATGGCATGGCGCTTTCCGCTGATCCGGTGATCCAGGGCGCCAGCCGCCTGACCGCCGGTGCCGCGGGTATCGAGACCTCGGCGCTAATCCCCTACACCTTGCTGTTCTCATTGGTGGTAGGCGCCGTGGCAATTACTCTCGCCTGCCTGCATCTACGTCGTGACATGCGCTCCGGCGCCCTGGAAACCCCCAAGAGCGATGCAGTCTTCGCACCTCGCTCGGCAGGAGCCGCCGCCGTCCAGGCCGATACGATCAATGAAGAGAACGAACCGGCTGCCGGTCCCTATGCGCGCCTCTTTGCCATCGCCGTGCCGGCGATCCTGCTTGGCATTGCGGGACTGATGATCTACCGCGCCCTGTTTCTGCCCGACCAGGCGATTCGCGGCGGCGGAGCCACGGCGCTGCTGGGCGGCACGGCCACTTTGCTGCTTGTGCTCTCCTCGCTCGCTTCCCACGGCCACCATGCCCTGGATGGCATCAGCACCTATACCCGTGAAGGCTTCTTCTTCGCCATCAAGATCTTCGCCCCAATCATCCCCATCGCCGGCTTCTTCTTCCTCGGCCACCCCGAGCACTCCGCCCAGGTCATCGGTGCCAATGCCGCCGGCTACCTATTCGATATCGGCCACAATATCGGCCATTACATCGATGGCAACGTCTTCCTGCTGGCCTTCGGCATGGCCTTCATCGGCCTGCTCTCAGGCATGGATGGCTCGGGTTTCTCCGGCCTGCCATTGGTGGGCTCGCTGTCCGGTGCGCTGGGCACCGGTGCCGGGGTCGATGTGCATGTGCTGGCGGCCCTGGGCCAGGTGGCGGCCATTTTCGCCGGTGGTGGCACGCTGGCTGCCTGGGCCTTCGGCGTGGCAGCAGATGCTGGTATCGCAGGCGTCAGCCCAGCGGCACTGGTGCGACGCAACTTCGTGCCGGTGATTTCCGGCATCGTCGTGGCTGCGTTCCTTGCCATCCTGCTGATGTAACTGGCGACCTACCGTGTACACACGCCGAGAGCTATCAGCGTGCTAAAGATGGGTCAAGCCATGAGCATCTTGGTACACCATATGCCATTAGCATCTACTGGCTTATAAGAGCAGCGCTGTTCACCTCTCACTGACTTACCTGTCAGTCCGCCAACACCCAGGTCGGCCCGCTGGTTCCGCAACATCGCCATGCCATTGGAGCCGGGTCGACCTGGATAACGACACAAGCCAACAGGCAACCGCTGCGAAACGCAGCCAAGTTTTCGTCGATGCCCAACATCGAGGAAGGGGATGTTTTTGCCAACAAAAGGAGCCCCGAGAGAGCGCCGTAATTACTCGAACCCTCCCGGGCGCATCGAAGCCATGTTTCGAAACGCTCGGGCAGGACAACCAAGCAGACCGCAAAGGACCAGACAGTGAAAAAACACAACAACGTCAAGCAGATTGCTATTTTCACCTTCGGCACCATGACGCTGGCCGTCTCCGCAGGCACGCTCGCTTACGAGCTCGAAGCGGGAGATACGACTGCGTCCATTTATGGCTACGTCAAGCTGGATGTGATCTACGATTTCGATAACGAACTGGGCGATACGGTCGATCGCTCCGCCCCGCGCCTGGAGGGGGAGGAGGGGTCCGATGGCCATTTCACCACGCATGCGCGCGAAAGCCGCATCGGCTTTGGCACATCCACCCCAGTCGCAGGCAGTGATCTTGAAACCACCATCGAAGGGGATTTCTACGATGATGGTTCCGCCTTTCGGCTACGTCATGCTTATGGCGAATGGAACCACCTGCTGGCCGGCCAGACCTGGACCAACTTCGCGGGTTTCGTCTCCAGCACGCCCCTGATCTCCTTTACCGGTCCGACCGGCCGGCCCGCTGTGGAGCGCCAGCCTCAGCTCCGCTATACCTCAGGCAAGCTCTCCATGGCGCTGGAGAATCCAGCCGATGAAGGCGGTCAGGTGTCGGCTCCCGGCGCCAAGAGTCAACTGCCCGACGTCACGCTTCGCTATACCGAAACTGCAGGCACCTTTCACTATTCCTTCTCGGGGGTCGCCCGCTATCTGGAATTCGATAGTGCCGGCCTTGAAATACCTGCCAACCAGGACAGCGCGCTGGGTTGGGGCTTGGGCTTGGAAGCCGCCCTGCTGGTGGGCGACGCTCTGACACTTCGCGGCGCCCTGACCCATGGTGATGGCATCGGAGGCTATAATCAGGGCAACCCGCAGATTGCGCCCGCCTTTGCCACGGCAGAAGGTGAGCTGGAAACCATCGAGGCCACCGGAGGCACTTTGGGCGCAAGCCTTGCCGTAGGCCCAGGTTCCCTCAACGCCGCCTACAGCCGGATCACAGCCGACCTCGACAGCAATCCCGCCTTCGCAACCAACGACGATACCTATGAAGCCGCCTGGATCAACTATATCTGGTCGCCGACACAGAGCGAGAGCATCACGTACGGCATCGAAGCCAACTGGAACAAGCGCGAGACGGTGGACGGCCGTGAGGGCGATGCCTCTCGCGTGCAGGCGATGGTGATGTATAGCTTCTAAGCTCCGGCAAGACGCGTTATCCACGTGATACTGCGTTACCCCTTCCCCGCCCTCTGGGCGGGGTTTCATTCTGCATTCATGGCAATGACGATACCGCGCACTGCACGGCAGGCCTTGACACCCTGCCACGCATCGTCATGAATGAGGCGCATAAGAACGAGCTGCGCAAGCGCTACTGGAATACCTATTGTCAGAGCTCTGCTTGTCCCAGGCATGACCGGCCGGAGTCCCCTCCGGCCGGCAGCATCGCTCCTACACCACCAGCGGGGTGATGAAGAAGGCGATCAGGAACGCCGTCGCCAGGCGCATGACGATGCCCAGCACGGCGGCACCCATGGCCTCGCGCTCGGATAGGTCGGAGCTTTCCGCCCACACTACCGGCACCTGGCCGAATACGGCGGAGAGCGGCAGGCCCGAGGAAGCCAGCACGAAGGAGCCTACCACCAGCGAAGGATCGAGTTCGGCGGCAATGCTCTGCAGCTGGCCCATGGCCAGGGTCGGGCTCACCAGCACTGACAACACCCCGGTTTCCGGGTGGATGTTGAACAGCAGCATGACCTTGCCGAGCCCCGCCTCGATCGGCGCCCAGATGCCGATGTAATCGAGTACGCCGATCACGGCGAAGACCAGTGCCACGGCGGGAATCAGGATCAGCAACAGCAGCTCGACGCCCTCCCGCGCCGCGCTGAACAGCGTGGGCATGAAGTCGCGATCGGGAGTGAAGGTCGGCAGGTGACCGATCTCGACCCGCTTGACGTCTCTATAGAGCACCTTCGACAGGATCAGCGGCACGATCACCAGGGGCAGGAACACCGCCAGCAGCACCACGGCAAAGACATTTACACCGGCAAAGGTCAGCGCCATCAACCCCAGCATGAAGGTGGAGAACGACTGCTGCGACTGCACCATGGTGGCCACGGCCAGCTTCTGCTCGTCCTTGGTGGCACCCGCCTTCTTCAGGATCGGCCCGGAGATCTTACCCGCCGCGTTGATGTCGCCGAAGATGTTGTAGACACTAGGGATGATTACCGCCGGGTTGACGCCTAACAGCTTCATGGCCGGCACGAAGATGCGAACCAGCGCGTCGGTGAAGCCCAGCCGCTCCAGTAGCCGGCCAATGATCACGCTGACAATGATCGCCGTGCCAACCACACCGGTGAGGAAGACGTCGACCACCACGGGTCGCACAGTATCGAGAATCGAGTTGAACAGGCCAGAAAGGCTGGTCGGAGAGAGCAGCAGCATCAGCAGACAGATGCACAGCAGTACGATGCCAACCACTTCGATGCGCTTCCATGCCCGCTTGCTCGCAGGCAGGGCGGGTTTCGCTTCAGGGGTAGTGATTGAGGTCTTCATGTCGGTGCCTCTGTTGTTTTTAGTGGGCCTTGTTTTTGATCGGACGCTTGTGGATAACTTGTGTCCATTCTGTCATTAACTGTCTAGGTTTCGCTCAATGCATGCTTGCCCAACAGGTGGCTTGACGCCATCTCCCGGGCATAAGCCTGCATTGCCTCATTGCCTACCCGGCGCACCGGCGTGGAGGTGACCCGGTCGCGGAACAGCACCACCTCGACCCCCTCCAGCAGCTCGTCGAGAGCGTGGGCCAGGGGCAGCCCGTTCTCCAGAATCTCCATCACGTGGCAGTTGCCAACCAGGAAGTTGAGCCCCAGCTCACGGGCCGTCTCGATCAGCTCATGCCCGGCGTAGACGCGGCTGATCGAAGCCAGCACGGTATCAACATCGGGGTTCTCGTCCACGGCCTGGCGCAGGTTCTCCGGCGAGAAGCCGGTATGCGGGAAGATGTGCAGCACGTTCTCGACCCGGCTGTCGCGCTCGCCGAGGTGGATGAAGCCGCGGGTCTCCACGCTGGTTTCGCGAATCTCCTCGATGCCGCGCACTAGGCGCTCTTCGGCCAGCAGGGCGTGATCCTGGTCCAGGGCCATGAAGCCGTCCAGACGGTCGAGAATGTCGCCAAGGGTGGCTATACCCGGCAGCGCGCGACCCACGAACATGATATTGCCATGCACGCCGCCGTAAGAAATGCTGCCTTTCAGCACCTTGTGACCGTGCAGGTAGGGAATGCCGGGGTGCAGGCCATGAAAGGCCTCGTGGCACTCCAGCCCCGCCACGTCGTAGAGGTCGAGATAGTTCTTCAGCGTCACCCCACCGCAGCTGGCGGCATCGGCGATGGGGTGATGCGCCACGACGGCATCCACGCCGGTGGCGCCCGCCAGTTCGATCACCAGCTCGGTCATGGTCATGCATACGGCGATCTTCTTCACTTCCTTGTTCGGGTCACCGTAGATCAGCCCCGGGATTTCCAGCACTTCCTTGCCGTAGATGCCGGAGGACTTCAAAATCACGAAGGGATGATCCCCCCGCTTCACCTCCTCCATGGACGACACCGTCCTGCCGCCCGTGATCACGCTCATCGCATTGACGATATCCGCTACCTTGGCCATCGGCTCTCTCCTCTATTCCGGTCGCAACCTCGACCACAAAAAAACCGCCAGCACAGCGGGAGGCCTTTGACTCCCACTGCGCTGACGGTCTCGAGCACTCGTCCTGTCAGGGCGAGTTCACATCACCAGTCAACGGTCTTTCCTGTACGGACTTGCGGCCTATGCCCTGACGTCGGGGTCAGAGGTAGTCGCGCACGTCTCGTTGCAACAACACCACGGTAGCGGAAAGCTCAGCCTGCGCGTCGTAGTCCTTGAAGATGGAAACGATCTCGAAGCCGTACTTCTCTACCAGCAGTTGCTTGAATTCGTTCTTGAAGCCCTTGATCAAATAGTGGTCGGCCAGTTCGCTCACGTTGCTGTTCAGCGTATTCAGATACGCCAGCGAGGGAACCCGCTTGTGCAGCGCGACGATGAGTATCTTGTCACCCTGCACATCGACCTTCTGGCGCACCACACCGATACCGAAGATACGATGGTTGACCTCGTTGTAGTCCTTGATCAGTTCCTGCTTGAACTGCCCCAGTGAATGGGTGCCCGGAGAATGACTGTCCAAGGCGCTCATGGTCTACCTCGCATCGGCTCGGCTGGCTCTCACCACCTGGTATACCAATATCGTACGTCACTGAGGTTAGCCAACCGGTAAAAACCTGTCAACCAGGAATAATCGATTATTCACCTCATTACCGATGTCGGGCAGTAGTGGTATCAAGCTACCGATAGGCCTAAGAAAACCCTGCAGGCTCGCCTTCTCGAAAATTGATATGTCTCGAATCGCTGTCGAGAGTCCGGCCGACAGAAGCCGACTCGCTCCCGCTTGCATAGATGCTTGGCACTGGTGACGACTCGCATACATTTAGTTGACGGCCTCTCAATTTTGGCACATGGTATACCATATAGTTTTGACACGAGTGCAACAAATGCGCCGTGCGAGCCCCGATTCAGCAGTGAGCCAGGTGAACACTATGCCCCTGATCAAGATCTACAAGGATGGCGAAGTCTTCGAAGGCGACGTCCAGCCCAACACCAATCTGGTGGTGCGTGCCGGTATCCGCCAGTTTCCCTATCCTCATCTCAGCTACGGCTGCGGCATGGGCAAATGTGCCAAGTGCATGTGTAAGGTGGTCAAGGGCGGCGAAGCGCTGCCTGAACCCAACTGGAAAGAGAAGAAAATGCTCGGCAGCCGGCTCGAACAGGGCTACCGGCTGGCCTGCCAGTTGTGGGTTGAAGAGGATCTGGAACTGGCCCAGGAGAGCCCTGCCGGCACTGTCGGCCAGCCCCGCCCGGGAGCCGCCAAGACATTCTGAGCAGCCCTCGCGGCGCATGAATAATCGAAAAAAGCGACGCGCCCCCATGCCAGGCTAGTGAGCGTGTCGCTATTCGGCTCAGGCTCGCTCAGCCGAGGTACTTGATCATTACCCCGGCGGCCACCGCCGAACCGATCACGCCGGCGACGTTGGGCCCCATGGCGTGCATCAGCAGGAAGTTGTGCGGATTGGCCTCGAGCCCCACCTTGTTGGAGACCCGCGCCGCCATCGGCACCGCCGAGACGCCTGCCGAGCCGATCAGCGGGTTGATCGGCATGTGGCTGACCAGGTTCATCAGCTTGGCCATCAGCACACCGGCCGCGGTACCGATACCGAAGGCCACGATCCCCAGCCCCAGGATGCCCAGCGTCTCTACCGCCAGGAAGCTCTCGGCCATCAGCTTGGAGCCCACCGAGAGGCCGAGGAAGATGGTGACGATGTTGATCAGCGCATTCTGTGCGGTATCGGAGAGGCGCTCGACCACGCCGCATTCGCGCATCAGGTTGCCGAAGCAGAACATGCCGAGCAGCGGCGCAGCGTCGGGCAGGAACAGCGCCACCAGCAGTAGCAGCGACACCGGGAAGACGATCTTCTCGAGCTTGGACACCGGGCGCAGCTGGGTCATGGCGATCTCGCGCTCGCGCTGGGTGGTGAGCAATCGCATGATCGGCGGCTGGATCAGCGGCACCAACGCCATGTAGGCGTAGGCCGCCACGGCGATGGCCCCCAGCAACTCCGGGGCCAGCACGCTCGATACGTAGATCGAGGTGGGACCGTCGGCGCCGCCGATGATGCCGATGGCGGCGGCCTGGTTGAGCGAGAAGTCCATCCAGCCGAGCGCCGAGAGCCCCACCGCGCCGAGCAGGGTGGCGAAGATGCCGAACTGCGCCGCCGCGCCCAGGAACAGTGTGCGCGGGTTGGCCAGCAGCGGGCCGAAATCGGTCATCGCCCCGACACCCATGAAGATCACCAGCGGCGCGATGCCGGAGGCGATCGCCACACTGTAGAACTGATACAACATGCCGTTGCCGTAGCCGGCATCCATCGCCACGTCGCTGGCCGCCCGATAGGCCTGGGGCGTGATATCGCCATGCAGTGCCGCACTGATGGCGTGGCGCCAGGCGTCGACGGAGGCGCCCGCAGCCAGGTCCACGTCGAGCACTGCGGCCAGTTGCTCCAGCACGCCGGGGCGCGCCAGGTGCGCGGCCTGCTCGGCCGCCGACAGCGCCAGCCCGGCTTCGGGGATGTTGGCCAGGATGCCGCCGAAGCCGATCGGTACCAGCAGCAGCGGCTCGAACTTCTTGTAGATGGCCAGGTAGAGCAGCAGCAGGCCGACCGCGAGCATGACCGCCTGTCCCAGCGTCAGGTTGTAGAGCCCGGAGCCCTCCCACAGGGTCAATAGCTTGTCCATTGGCATCGACCCTTAGAGAACGATCAGTGTGTCGCCGACGGTGACGCTGTCACCCTCGCCAACCTTGACGTCGGAGACGGTCCCGGCACTCGCCGACCGCACCTCGGTCTCCATCTTCATGGCCTCGAGGATGATCACGACATCCCCCTCCTTGACCGTATCGCCGGGGCGCACGTTGACCTTGAAGATGTTGCCGGCCAGCGGCGCGGCGATCGTCGCTCCGGAGGAGGCCGGGGCGCTCTCGGCAGGCTGCGCAGCCGGCTGGCCCGGTTGCTCGGTCACGGCGCCGATCTCGCCGCCCTCGGCGACCTCGACCACGTACTGCTTGCCGTTGACCGTGACGGTGTAGGTCTCGGGACCGGCAGGTGCAGCAGCCTGGGACGCCGGCGCCTTGGCCTCGGCTTTCGCCGGCAGGCCGGCCGCGGCCGCCTCCTTGCCCGGCGCCTGGGGCGCCGGCTCGAAGGCATCGGGGTTGTCGCGGTTCTTGAGGAACTTCAGCCCGATCTGCGGAAACAGCGCATAGGTCAGCACGTCATCGATCTCGCGCTCGCCTTCGGCCAGGCGGATGCCGTCGGCCTTGGCCTTCTCCTTGAGTTCGGCGGCCAGGCGCTCCATCTCGGGCTCGAGCAGGTCGGCGGGGCGGCAGGTAATCGGTTCGCCGCCCTCGAGCACACGGTTCTGCAATTCCTTGTTGAACGGTGCCGGCGCGGCGCCGTACTCGCCCTTGAGCAGCGCCTGGACCTCCTTGGAGATCGACTTGTAGCGTTCGCCCATCATCACGTTCATCACCGCCTGGGTGCCGACGATTTGCGACGTCGGCGTGACCAGCGGGATGAAGCCCAGGTCCTCGCGCACGCGCGGTATCTCGCTGAGCACGTCGTCGAGCTTGTCGCCGGCGCCCTGCTCCTTGAGCTGGCCCTCCATGTTGGTGAGCATGCCGCCCGGCACCTGGGCGATCAGGATGCGCGAGTCGATGCCCTTCAGCGAGCCCTCGAAGGCGGCGTACTTCTTGCGCACCTCGCGGAAATACCCGGCGATGTCCTCGAGCAGTTCGAGGTCGAGATTGGTGTCGCGGTCGGTACCCTTGAGGATCGCCACGACCGATTCGGTGGGGCTATGGCCGTAGGTCATCGACATCGAGGAGATGGCGGTATCGACATTGTCGATGCCGGCCTCCACCGCCTTGACGATAGTGGCGGTGGAGAGGCCGGTAGTGGCGTGGCAGTGAAGTTGAATCGGGATCGACAGCCGCTTCTTCAGCCGCGAGACCAGTTCATAGGCGTCGTAGGGCGCGAGCAGGCCGGCCATATCCTTGATCGCCAGCGAGTCGGCGCCCATGCCGGCGATGGTTTCGGCAAGTTCCACCCAGCTGTCGAGCGTGTGCACCGGGCTCACGGTATAGGAAATGGTGCCTTGGGCATGCCCGTCCACGTCGCGCACGGCCTTGATGGCCCGCTCCAGGTTGCGCGGGTCGTTCATGGCGTCGAACACGCGGAACACGTCGACGCCATTGGTCTTGGCGCGCTCGACGAAGCGGTCGACCACGTCGTCGGCATAATGACGGTAGCCGAGCAGGTTCTGGCCGCGCAGCAGCATCTGTTGGGGCGTGTTGGGCATGGCCTCCTTCAACGCCCGTATCCGCTCCCACGGGTCTTCGCCGAGGTAGCGGATACAGGCGTCGAAGGTCGCGCCGCCCCAGGATTCCAGCGACCAGAAACCAACCCGGTCGAGCTTCTCGGCGATCGGCAGCATATCGTCGAGCCGCATGCGGGTGGCGAACAGCGACTGGTGGGCGTCGCGCAGTACGACGTCGGTGATGCCCAGCGGGCGCTTGGTCTCACTCATGAAGATGACCCCGTAGATGGCGTGTTGTGTAGTAGTATTATCCTTCGCGGCGCCGGTTAGCGGCGATGGCGACGGCGATAGCGATGGACGGCGGCGCTGATGACGGCCGTGAGCTGAGCGTCATCCGCTTTGCCGGAGGAAGTCGATGTCGGCGCGGGGGCCGGAGGCACGGGAGATGGCGCGAAGCGGCAGACGATCCGCGACATCAGGGTCGTGATCAGCACGAGAATCGTAAGAAAAACAAAAACGAACCCCATACCGACCCCCATCAGGGCCAGGCCGTCGAGTAACAACTGCGTGTCCTGCATGCTCACCCCTCCCTCATCCTTCGCGACCTGCCTTCGAACTGACGCAAACATGTCGCCAAGCGGTAAATGTCGGCCATATAAACTGCCACACTCTGGATATATTGCAAGCGCATCATGGTGGAAGACAAAGTTGTTGTTTTACTACAAGGACGGATTGGACTCGCCCCCATGGAGGGGGTAATCGATGCCCATACCCGCGACCTGCTGACTCGCCACCCCGGCTTCGACTGGACGGTGACGGAGTTCGTCCGCGTCGTCGATGCGCGCCTGCCGCCGCGCGTCTTCCTGCGCCACTGCCCCGAGCTCGGCCAGGACGTGACGACGCCCTCTGGCGTTCCGGTGGCGCTGCAACTGCTGGGCAGCGACCCGGCGACGCTGGCGGCCAATGCCGAGCAGGCGCTGCGTCTCGGCGCCCGCGAGATCGACCTCAATTTCGGCTGCCCGGCCAAGCTGGTCAACCGCCATGATGGTGGTGCTTCGCTGCTGCGCGACCCATGCCGCGTGCACGCCGCCGTGGCTGCCGTTTACGATGCCGTGGGCAACGAGGTGCCGGTCACGGCCAAGATTCGCCTGGGCTTCTCCCATCGACGCCTGGCGCTGGACTGCGCCAAGGCCGCGGAAGACGGTGGCGCTTCGCGACTGGTCGTGCACGCGCGCACCCGCGACGAGGGCTATCGTCCTCCGGCCCACTGGGAATGGATTGGCCGAATCCGCCGGCACCTGCGCATCCCGGTCGTTGCCAACGGCGACATCTGGAGCCTCGAGGACTACTGGAAGGCCCGCACGCTCTCCGGATGTCGCGACGTCATGCTCGGGCGCGGCGCTCTCGCCGACCCGTGGCTGGCACCGCGCATACGCCACTGGCTGGCGACCGGCGAGCAGCTTTCGGCAACGCCGTGGCAAGCACGCGCCGCCATCCTGGCTGACTTTGCTGCATTGCAGCGTACCACACTTCCCGACCGGGTTGTCACGTCGCTGATCAAGCAATGGCTGAATCACATGCGCCAGCGAGATGCCGAAGCGGCCAGGCGCTTCCAGGCACTAAAACGCATCAATGAGCTTGAAACACTGCTGGACGGGCTTTGCTCCGAGCGGTCGGAATGCAAGCGCAGCTGCCTCGAGCCCGCCTGAGACCAACGACGCAGGCGAGCAGAGTGAGAAAGGCGGCGTGCAAGGCAAGATAGAGCAGGACAGGACAGACCAAAAAAAGGTGCCCATCGCGTCGCGAGGGCACCCAAACGATCGCGCGACCGGCAACATCCATGCCGGCTCGGCTAGTCAATATGCAGCCCCAGCGAAAAGACGTGGAGCCAAAGCAGAAGACCCGCCCTCGAAACGAGGACGGGTCGCAATCTGGCGCGCCCGGGAGGATTCGAACCTCCGACCACCTGATTCGTAGTCAGGTACTCTATCCAGCTGAGCTACGGGCGCTGACGGCAAGAACGACGCTCTTGCTATTGCTGCCTTGCTTCGAATCGCATGACGAGAAACCACACATCCAAACTCGAATGCACATGTTCCTTTCGTCATTCTTGGCGCGCCCGGGAGGATTCGAACCTCCGACCACCTGATTCGTAGTCAGGTACTCTATCCAGCTGAGCTACGGGCGCATTATCACGCTTCGAACACTTCACGCTTCGGCAACGTGTCGTATGGCGGAGAGGGAGGGATTCGAACCCTCGATGGGGCTATAAACCCCATACTCCCTTAGCAGGGGAGCGCCTTCAGCCACTCGGCCACCTCTCCCTCAACGACACGGCGCATATCCTATCGTTTTCGTGCCCCTTTGTCCAGCGTATTCAGCTATTTGTTCTCTACACCAAACGACAACAAGCGGGCACGAACTCACGAAGAGGAGCTACTCCCCCCTTCTTCATCGGACTTCTCACGCTGAATGCGCTGGTAGATCTCTTCACGATGTACGGCGACATCCTTGGGCGCATTGACGCCAATGCGGACCTGATTGCCCTTGACGCCAAGGACGGTCACGGTGATGTCATCACCAATCATCAGCGTTTCACCGACTCGGCGGGTCAGGATGAGCATGACTGATCTCCTTCTCAGACGACTAGCAACGGGATGCGCGTCGATCCCCGACGCTTAGTTGCATTATGTAACATTTAGACCACTGTGCACCACCACCAACCCCACCATGACACCATGACAGCGTTGAAGGGAAGCTAGGCCGCTCATCGTAGCGGACTTCCCCCAGCGTAGAACAGGCACCCGCTGCTAGTCGTTCATACTTTGTTAAGGTTCTTGTTGCTTCCCTATTCGCTTTCGATGTCGCTCTTGTCCAGACCGAAAGCGGTATGCAGGGCACGCACGGCGAGTTCCATCTGCTTTTCGTCGATCACCACGGAAATCTTGATTTCCGAAGTGGAGACCATGCGGATGTTGATGTTCTCGTCCGCCAGGACGCGGAACATCTTGGAGGCGACACCCGCATGTGAGCGCATGCCGACACCGACCAGCGATACCTTGGCGATGTTGTCATCGCCATTGACCTCTCCACCACCCAGGTCGGGGATCACCTGCTCCTCGAGGATCTTCAAGGTCTTCTTGTAGTCGCCCTTGGCCACGGTGAAAGTGAAATCGGTGTAATCACCGGCCGGTGCCACGTTCTGCACGATCATGTCGACTTCGATGTTGGCATCGGCGATCGGTCCGAGAATACGCGAGGCGACACCCGGTACGTCCGGCGTATTGAGCAGGGTCAGCTTGGCCTCGTTGGCAGTAAAGGCGATACCTGAGATCAGCGGTTCTTCCATGGAGTCCTCGTCTTGGTCGGATTCAGCAACGATCAGGGTGCCGGGGCCATCCTGAAAACTGGACAGCACACGCAGCGGGACATTGTACTTGCCGGCAAACTCCACCGAGCGGATCTGCAGCACCTTGGAGCCGAGGCTCGCCAGTTCCAGCATCTCCTCGACGGTAATGCTGTCGAGGCGCTGGGCCTTGGAACACACCCGAGGATCGGTGGTATAGACCCCATCGACGTCGGTGTAGATCTGGCACTCGTCGGCGCCCAGCGCGGCGGCCAGCGCCACCCCGGTGGTATCGGAGCCGCCGCGGCCGAGGGTAGTAATGTTGCCCTCCTCGTCGACGCCCTGGAAACCGGCCACCACCACCACCTTGCCTTCGTCCAGGTCGTCGCGCATCTCGTCGGTCTCGATACGCTGGATGCGCGCCTTGGTGTGGGCGCTATCGGTGAGGATGCCGACCTGGGAGCCGGTATAGGAGGTAGCCGGCACGCCGAGCTTGTGCAAGGCCAGCGCCAGCAGCGAGATGGTCACCTGCTCGCCGGTGGAAACCAGCATGTCCATCTCGCGCGGCGTGGGTTCGTCGTTGATTTCGTTGGCCATGCCGATCAGGCGGTTGGTCTCGCCGCTCATGGCGGAAACCACGACCACGACCTGATGGCCATCGTCACGGAAGCCCTTGACCTTCTCGGCTACGGCCTTGATGCGCTCCACGGAGCCCACCGAGGTGCCGCCGAATTTCTGTACGTATAGTGCCATCTACGGTTTTCCCTCGCTTGTCGAGCGAAGCACGCTCGTATGAGTGAAAGTCGTCCAAAATCGAAGGGCCGGGACATTTCGGTCGCCGGCCCTGTATCGCCTTACTGAAGCTGCTGTTCGACCCAGGCGGGAACGCTCTCCAGCGCCGCCGGCAAGGCCGCGATGTCGCTGCCACCGGCCTGGGCCATGTCGGGGCGGCCGCCACCCTTGCCGCCGACCTGGGAGGCCACGTGGTTGACCAGCTCGCCGGCCTTGACCCTGGCGGTCAGGTCGTCGGTGACACCCGCGATCAGGCTTACCTTGCCGGCTTCTCCGTCCGTCACGCCGAGCACCACGATGCCCGAGCCCAGCTTGTTCTTGAGCTGGTCCAGCACGCCGCGCAGCTCCTTGGCGGAAACACCCTCGAGCCGGGTGGCCAGAACCTTGACGCCACCCACTTCGCGCGCCTGATTGAGCATGTCGCTGCCGGCGGCACTGGCCAGCTTGGCCTTGAGTCGCTCCAGTTCCTTCTCCAGGCTGCGGTTACGCTCCACCAGTGACTCGACGCGCTCCTCGACCTGCTCCGGCTTGGCCTTCAGCCGCTCACCGATGCGTACCAGGCGAGCCTCCTGTTCGTGGAACCAGGCCAGTGCGCCCTCGCCGGTAATCGCCTCGATGCGGCGCACACCCGCGGCGATGCCCTGCTCGCTGACGATGTGGAAGCAGCCGATGTCGCCGCTGCGGGCGACATGAGTGCCGCCGCACAGCTCGATGGAGAAGTCGTCGGCACCGATGGTCAGCACCCGCACGCTGTCGGCGTACTTGGCCTCGAACAGTGCCGCCGCCCCCTTGGCCTTGGCCTGGTCGAGGGTCATCTGCTCGATACGCGTCGGGGCATTGGCGAGTACCTGTTCGTTGACCAGGCGCTCGACTTCCGCCAGCTGCTCGGGGGTCATCGCCTCGAAGTGGCTGAAATCGAAGCGCAACCGCTCGGGCGTGACCAGCGAGCCCTTCTGCTGCACATGATCGCCCAGCACCAGACGCAGCGCCTTGTGCATCAGGTGGGTCGCGGAGTGATTGCGGATGGTCGCCTCACGCAGTTTGGCGTCGACCTGGGGACGCACCTCGGCACCTACGCTGAGGCGGCCTTCCAGCAGCACACCGTGGTGCAGGTGGTGACCACCCTGCTTCTGGGTATCGGTGACCAGGAAACGACCACCCTCGAGGTGCAGGTAGCCGGTGTCGCCCACCTGGCCACCCGATTCGCCGTAGAAGGGCGTGCGGTCGAGCACCACGATGCCTCGCTGCTCGGGCTCGAGCGCCACCAGGGCATTGCCTTCGCGGTCGACGATGGCGGTAATGGTGGCGCTGTCCTCGAGCCGGTCGTAGCCGGTAAAGGTGGTCTCGCCCTCGAGCTCCAGCGCCGCAGCGTAAGCGGCACCGAACTGGCTGGCGGCCCGGGCGCGCTCGCGCTGCGCCTCGAGCTCACGCTCGAAACCCGCTTCGTCGAGGGTCACGCCGCGTTCGCGGCAGACGTCGGCGGTCAGGTCATAGGGGAAGCCGTAGGTGTCGTAGAGCTTGAACACCGTCTCGCCCGGCAACACGTCGCCAGCGAGAGCGGCAAGCGCCTCCTCGAGCAAGCCCATGCCGTGCTCGAGGGTGCGGGCGAACTGCTCCTCCTCCTTGAGCAGGATGCGCTCGATCTGGTGGCGCGCCTCGCGCAGCTCGGGATAGGCATCGCCCATCTCGGCATCGAGCGCACCGACGAGCTTGTGAAAGAAGCTGCCCTGGGCGCCCAGCTTGTGGCCGTGACGAATGGCGCGCCGGATGATTCGGCGCAGCACATAGCCGCGCCCCTCGTTGGAGGGCAGCACGCCGTCGGCGATGAGGAAGGCGCAGGAACGGATATGATCGGCGATCACCCGCAGCGAAGGCGCGGTGGTATCGCCATGACCGGTGTGACGAGCGGCCGCCTCGAGCAGGTTCTGGAACAGATCGATCTCGTAGTTCGAATGCACGCCCTGCATCACCGCGGAGACCCGCTCGAGTCCCATCCCGGTATCGATCGAGGGCTTGGGCAGCGGATTCAGCTTACCGGCCGCATCGCGGTCGAACTGCATGAACACCAGGTTCCAGATCTCGATGTAGCGATCGCCGTCCTCCTCGGGGCTACCGGGAGGGCCGCCCCATACCTCGGGGCCGTGGTCGAAGAAGATCTCGGAGCTCGGCCCACAGGGGCCGGTGTCGCCCATCTGCCAGAAGTTGTCCTCGTCGAGCTTGGAGAAGCGCTGCGGGTCGACGCCGATCTCCTCCTTCCAGATCTTCTCCGCCTCGTCGTCGCTGACATGCACCGTGACCCACAGCTTTTCGGCCGGCAGCCCCAGGCGCTGAGTCAGGAACTCCCAGGCGAAGCGGATGGCATCGCGCTTGAAATAGTCGCCGAAGCTGAAGTTGCCCAGCATCTCGAAGAAGGTGTGGTGGCGGGCAGTGTAGCCGACGTTGTCCAGGTCGTTGTGCTTGCCGCCGGCGCGCACGCAGCGCTGGGCCGAGGTGGCGCGTACGTAGGGGCGCGGGTCACGGCCGAGGAAGACATCCTTGAACGGCACCATGCCGGCATTGGTGAACAACAGCGTCGGGTCGTTGCCCGGCACCAGGGAACTCGACGGCACGATGGTGTGCCCGTGCTCTTCGAAGTAACTCAGAAAGGCCTGTCTGATGTCTGCGCTTTTCATGGCATATCCGTGGCGATGAGCGTGGTCACCCGACGGGCAGGCGCGCTCGGCGTCGCTTCACATGGCCGAAATCGCACGCCTTGGCGTGTCAGGAGCGCCACCAAGGGCGTTCGCAAAGGGAGGCATTATAGCGCAGTTGTCAAGCGACTAAAGGGGAGGCGCTCAAGCTGGGAGTCATTCTTCAGCGCCGAGACGCTCCAGAGCATGGCGGATCTGCTCGAAATCGAAGCCGCGGGAGGCCAGGAAGCGCTCGCGGCGGGCGCGTTCGCGTGGGGAGTCACCGGGATGGGTGAAGCGCCGGGACAGTGCCTCGGCAGCCAGCTCGAACCAGTCGACCTCGCCTGCCTGCTCGGCCTCGGCCAGGGCCGTGGCGACCAGAGGGCGCTCGATACCGCGCCGCTCGAGCTCGACACGCACCTTGAGCGGCCCCTGGCCTCGCATCACGCGGGAACGCAGGAAACTCTCGGCGAAGCGCGCATCGGACTGCAGCCCTTCGGCTTCCAGCTCGTCGAGACAGGCACCGATCGCTTCCGGAGAATGAGCCCGGGCTGCCAGCCGCTGCGCCAGCTCGGCGCGGGAGTACTCGCGCCGGGCCAGCAGGCGGATGGCGTCGTCCCGTGGGGACGACGTCCGCGCTTCGGATTGGGCAGGCATGGTTTAGAGCAGGTCGTCCTCGCGCTCGGCTTCGGCGGCGACCGGCTCACCGGCCTCCTCCTCCTTGGGCGCGACCGTGGCCAGCAACTGACCGCGGATCTGGCTCTCGATCTCTTCCATCACCGCCGGGTTGTCCTCGAGGAACTGGGCGGCGTTGGCCTTGCCCTGGCCGATCTTGTTGCCCTTGTAGCTGTACCAGGCACCGGCCTTGTCGATCAGGTTGCACTGCACGCCCAGGTCGACCACTTCGCCGGCATGGTAGATGCCCTTGCCGTAGAGGATCTGGAACTCGGCCTGGCGGAACGGCGGCGCCACCTTGTTCTTCACCACCTTGACGCGAGTCTCGTTGCCGGTCACCTCATCGCCCTGCTTGACCGAGCCGGTGCGGCGGATATCCAGGCGCACGCTGGCATAGAACTTGAGCGCGTTGCCGCCGGTGGTGGTCTCGGGGCTGCCGAACATGACGCCGATCTTCATGCGGATCTGGTTGATGAACACCACCATGCAGTTGGCGTTCTTGATGTGGCCGGTGATCTTGCGCAGCGCCTGGGACATCAGGCGCGCCTGCAGGCCGACGTGGGAGTCGCCCATCTCGCCTTCGATCTCGGCGCGCGGGGTCAGCGCTGCCACCGAATCGATGATGATCACGTCGACGCCGCCGGAGCGCACCAGCATGTCGCAGATCTCGAGCGCCTGCTCGCCGGTGTCCGGCTGCGAGACCAGCAGGTCGTCGAGGTTGACGCCGAGCTTCTCGGCGTAGCTCGGGTCGAGTGCGTGCTCGGCATCGATGAAGGCGCAGGTCTTGCCCTGCTTCTGGGCCTGGGCGATCACCGACAGGGTCAGGGTGGTCTTGCCCGAGGACTCCGGGCCGAAGATCTCCACCACGCGGCCATAGGGCAGGCCGCCGATGCCCAGCGCGATGTCGAGCCCCAGCGAGCCGGTCGACACCGAGGGCATCACCACCCGCGGCGTATCGCCCAGGCGCATCACGGTGCCCTTGCCGAACTGGCGCTCGATCTGGGAAAGGGCGGCATTCAATGCCTTGGAACGGTTTTCATCCTGTGCCATGAGGCTCTCCTCGCAGAACTCGCAGACGCTTGCAGGTGCAAAATGGATGGCGGGCTGCCGACGGGGAGCTCGCCTGGACACTGTATGGTTGGACAGTAGTATGACGAAAAATTCACCGCGCGACTAGCCACTCGATGAATACGATCTAGGAGCCTGTCGGATTTGACCGATCGTCGCGAGAGATTGGGATTTCGAGACAAGTTTATCGATCTGATGAGGCGAATAGCCCGCTATTTAACGAATCAGATCGAATCAAATTGGCCGAAAGACCGGATCTCGTAGTAGATCAGCGTTAAGTCCGATAGGTTCCTAGTCGGCCTCCAGGTGACGAATCAGCCCGACGATGGCCTCGCGCACCGCCCGCTCGCGCACTGCGCGGCGGTCGCCGGGAAACTGGAAGCGCTCGGCTTGTTGCCGTGTCTCGCCGCCCCAGGCCAGCCACACGGTGCCCACCGGTTTTTCCGGCGTACCGCCGTCGGGGCCGGCCACTCCGCTGATCGCCACACCAAGCTTGGCCCCGCTGTCGCGGCAGGCGCCCGCCACCATGGCCTCTACCACTGCCTGGCTGACGGCGCCATGCTGGGCGATCAGCGCCTCGGGCACGCCGAGCAGGCGCGCCTTGGCCGCGTTGGAGTAGGTCACATAGCCGGTCTCGAAGTAGTCCGAGCTACCGGCCACCGCGGTGATTGCACTGGCCACCCCGCCGCCGGTGCACGACTCGGCCGCGGTGATGCTGACCCCATGCTCGCGGCAGCGCCGCCCGAGCCGTTCGGCAAGCGTGGTGAGGTCGAGGTTGGCTAGGCTGGAGGCACTGTGAGACATGGTAACGCTCCTTGGTTCGAGAGGATCGGCCAGGCGCCGCGCCACGTATCCTGCGACTGCCTGCCACCATAGCGCATCCTTGCCGCCGACATCAGGCTGCACCGCCAACGACCGTGACCGAGCGCTGACGAGTTCAGCTGCGCGCAGTCTGTTGCTGAACTTGCTGGCCACCTACGCTGCGCTCCAGTGGAACCTCATCGAGGAACTCGATCGAGCGCACCGGCATGGCGAACTTGATGTCGCGCTGTTGGAACTCGGCCAGCAGCCCGAAATTTATCGCCTGCTGAATGTCCATGTAGAGGGTGAAATCCGAACTGAGCACATAGTAGACGATCTCGTATTTCAGCGCGTAATCGTCGAAGAATCGCAGGTGGGCACGATCGAAGCGTGTGTTCTCCACCGACTCGACGACCTGCCTGACCAGCTCCGGCACCTCGCGCACCTTTTCGAGCGAAGTGCGGAAAGAGAGCGATACGTTGAACACGACACGCCGCTCGTGCATGCGATTGTAGTTGTGGATGGTCTGCTGCAGCAGCCGGGTATTGGAGATGAGGACCTGCTCGCCGCTCAGGCTGCGTATGCGGGTGGTCTTGAGCCCGATGTACTCGATGGTGCCGGCGATATCGCCAAAGACGATGAAATGGCCGACCTTGAACGGCTTGTCGATGCCAATGGACGCCGAAGCGAACAGGTCACCGAGCAGTGCCTGTACCGCCAGTGCAATGGCAATGCCGCCAATCCCCAGGCTGGCCACGAAGGCGGTGATGTTGACTCCCAGGTTGGCCAGGACGGAGAGCAGGACCACGGCCCAGAGCCCCGTACGAAACATCAGCGAGACCATGGTGACAGTCAGCTGATTGTCGCGTCCGGCTTCCGACTGGAGGGTGTTCTCCTTCCATAAGTTGAGGGCGGCATCGACCCACAGGCCGAACTGAAACGCCAGCACCAGGAACCACAGGTGGCTGACCCGCTGCTCCCATACGGTATCCAGCTCCACCACGAAGAGGGCGATCTGCAATGCCAGTACGGCCAACAGCAGCCGGCTGGTATGCCTGGCGACATGCGCGGCGTAGTGGCGCCAGTGCCCCCTGCCATGGGAAGACCAGTCGACGATACGGCCGACGAGCAGGCGCAACCCCAACCGCAGAACGAGATAGCTGACAAAGGCAATGATCAGCAGCAGCGTCAGAGTCGCCAGCATCGGCTGGTTCAGCCATGCCTGCCAGTCACGCCAGAATTCCGTTTCCAACATGCTAATGAAACCTCCTGCTTACTCATGACGCCAGTCAGTATGGCCAATGGGACGCCGCCCCTTCTCGTGCGATTTGTTACGGCATGTCGACCACCGGCGGCCCGTGGTAACCTTGTCCCTCCCATTGCCCCACGCAACCGACGAGCCAGCCGAGAAAGCATGAACGACGCGGTCAAGACGGATGTGCCGAGCCATACGCCGATGATGGCCCAGTACCTCAGGATCAAGCGCGAGCACCCCGATGTGCTGCTGTTTTATCGAATGGGCGATTTCTATGAGCTGTTCTTCGACGACGCCAGGCGCGCCGCGGCCCTGCTCGACATCACCCTGACCCAGCGCGGGCAGTCCGCCGGCAAGCCGATCCCCATGGCCGGCGTGCCCTACCACAGCGCCGAAGGCTACCTGGCGCGCCTGGTGAAGGCCGGCGAGTCGGTGGCGATCTGCGAGCAGTTCGGTGACCCTGCGACAAGCAAAGGCCCCGTGGAGCGCAAGGTGGTGCGCATCGTCACGCCCGGCACGCTCTACGACGAGGCACTGCTAGACGCCCGCCGCGACAACCTGCTGGTAGCCGTGCACCCGGCCGGCAACTGCTGGGGCATCGCCTGGCTGGAACTCTCCAGCGGCCGCTTCAGCGTGCTCGAGGTGGAGGGCGAAGGCGACATGCTCGCCGAGCTGCAACGCCTCGACCCCGCCGAGTTGCTCATCCCCGAGAGCCTGTCGCTGCCACCCGCCCTGGAAGGCCGTCAGGGCCTGCGCCGCCAGAGCGACTGGCTGTTCGATCTCGAATCCTCCACTCGTCTGCTATGCGACCAGTTCGAGGTGCAGGACCTGCGCGGCTTCGGCTGCGCCCATCTCGAGGCCGCCCTCACCGCTGCCGGGGTGCTGGTGGAATATGCGCGTGATACCCAGCGCTCGCGTCTGCCTCACGTCACCGCGCTGGGCGTGGAGAATCGCGACGACGCCGTGGTCATCGATGCCGCCAGCCGTCGCAACCTGGAAATCGACATCAACCTCGGCGGCGGCGGCGACAATACGCTGGCAAGCGTACTCGACACCACCGCCACCGCCATGGGCTCAAGGCTGCTCAAGCGTTGGCTCAACCGCCCGCTGCGCGACCGTACCCAGGTGCAGGGCCGCCAGGCGGCGGTCGCCCTGCTACTCGAACAGGAGGGCTTCGTGGCCCTGCGCGAGCTGCTCAAGGCGATCGGCGACGTCGAGCGCATTCTCGCCAGGGTGGCGCTCTACAGTGCCCGACCGCGCGATCTCGCCCGCCTGCGTGACGCCCTGCTGGCGCTACCGGAACTGCAGCGCGAATTGCAGGGCTACAGCGAAGGAACCGCACTGGACGAGTTGGCCCACCAAATCCGGCCCTATCCGGAGCTTACCGACATGCTCGCCCGTGGGCTGGTCGACAACCCGCCGGTGGTGATCCGCGACGGCGGCGTCATTCGCGAGGGCTTCGACGCCGAACTCGACGACTATCGAGGACTGGCCGAGCATGCCGGCGACTATCTGGTGCAGCTCGAGGTTCGCGAGCGTGAGCGCACGGGCCTGGCCGGCCTCAAGGTGGGCTATAACCGGGTGCATGGCTATTACATCGAAATTCCCCGCGCCCAGGCCCGCGAAGCGCCGGTCGACTATGTGCGCCGCCAGACCCTGAAGAATGCCGAGCGCTTCATCATTCCCGAGCTCAAGGAGTTCGAGGACAAGGCACTATCGGCCAAGTCTCGCGCCCTGGCTCGCGAGAAGCTGCTCTACGACGGCCTGCTCGATTCACTCAACGCCGAACTCAATGCGCTCCAGGGCACCGGCCGCGCGCTGGCCGCCCTGGATGTGTTGGCGGCCTTCGCCGAGCGCGCCCAGGCGCTGGGCTTCTCGCGGCCCCGTCTCGCCGAAGCGCCGGGCATCGAGATTCGCGGCGGACGCCACCCGGTGGTGGAGCACGTCAGCGACGCCCCCTTCGTGCCCAACGACCTGGTGCTCGACGACCGCCGCCGCATGCTGGTGATCACCGGCCCCAACATGGGCGGCAAGTCGACCTACATGCGCCAGGCGGCGCTGATCGTCCTGCTCGCCCATACCGGCAGCTTCGTGCCGGCGGACGAGGCGTGCATCGGCCCGGTGGACCGTATCTTCACCCGCATCGGCTCGTCGGACGACCTGGCGGGCGGCCGTTCCACCTTCATGGTGGAAATGACCGAAACCGCCAGTATCCTGCACAACGCCACCGACCATAGCCTGGTGCTGATGGACGAGATCGGGCGTGGCACCAGCACCTTCGATGGTCTGTCACTGGCCTGGGCCAGCGCCGAGCACCTGACCCGCACGCGAGCGTTCACGCTGTTTGCGACGCATTACTTCGAGATGACGGCGCTGTCCGACCAGGCCGAAGGGGTGGCCAACGTGCACCTCACCGCCGCGGAGCACCGCGATGGCATCGTCTTCATGCATCGTGTGGAGGAGGGTCCCGCCAGCCAGAGCTATGGCCTGCAAGTGGCACAGCTGGCCGGCGTGCCGCAGTCGGTCATCGCCCGGGCACGCGACAAGTTGTCTCAGCTCGAGCAGCAGGAGGTCGACCAGAGCAGCCGCGGCAGCATGCATCCGGCGGCCGATGCCAAGCCGCTGCAGAGCGACCTTTTCGCCAGCGCACCGCATCCGCTGCTCGACGCCCTGGCCGATCTGGATCCGGATGGATTGACGCCGCGTCAGGCCCTTGAGCTGATCTATGCCTGGCGTGAGCGACTCTAGGCCTCGTGCGGCTTGCTCAGGCCTTTAGGCATGACTAGAATGAAGCGTCCAATGAATCCATACTTATAAAAAGTTTATTTTTTATAACCCGCAGGCCTAAGGAAACGCTGAACAAATCATCGAGCGAGATGAAGCGCACGGAATACAGAACCGAGCATAGCGACAAACATCCGCAGGATGACCCCCGAAGGGGCGAGAAGTCGAAGGCTTCGAGTCAACCGGAGCATATGGGTCTATATGAGGATCCGACGCCTCGGCACCGCGCAACGCCGCGATTCGCTCGCGCAGGCATTTGTTCAGTGCTTCTCTAAGACTGATACCGAACATGACCAACCGGGAAGGGCACGACCCGGCTGCGAGGAGGGAGACAGGCATGACCTTTGTCGTCACCGAAAACTGCATCAAGTGCAAGTACACCGATTGCGTCGAGGTCTGCCCGGTGGACTGCTTCTACGAGGGGCCCAACTTCCTGGTGATCCACCCGGACGAGTGCATCGACTGCGCACTGTGCGAACCGGAGTGCCCTGCCGAGGCGATTTTCTCGGAGGACGAACTGCCGGAAGGTCAGGAAGAATTCATCGCCATCAATGCGGAGCTCTCCGAGGTATGGCCCAACATCGCGGAGAAGAAGGATCCCCCGGCCGACGCCGAGGATTGGGACGGCAAGCCCGACAAGCTGCAGTACCTCGAGCGCTGAGCCCGCGTAGACGCGACCTGTCTCATGCACCGAATGCCGGCCGGCATCCGGTGCATTGACTCACGCCTGGGCTCGAGCCAAAAAAAAGGCGACCCTAAGGTCGCCCGGCTCCCAGCATTTCCTTGGGCGGTTCCCTCCGCCCTCTCTCCTGCGGCAACGTCCGTGCCCGGAGGCGACTTCCTGTCACACCAGGCGTGCCACGTAAATAGCATCCCGTTGCATCCTGCCGGAGAGCCTCCCGCTCTGCCTTGTCCCATGTGCATTCTGGCATTTTCGCCATAGGACGCAAGCTCCCTCCAAGCAACTTCGCCGCCTGGCCCAGGTTGACAGAAAGAAGTGCAAAAGTAGAAAAAACAATGGGATAGGAAAAAGGCCGACACCTCGGCATCGGCCTTCTTACCCAAAACAGGCTTAGATCGTCGCCTTTTTGTAGTCAATGTCCTACAAGAAAGTCAGCGATGTCGTCGACCGAATGGCCAATCACTGCCCCTTGATCGCCGCACGGCCCGGGTAGGAGACGCGCTCGCCGAGCTGCTGCTCGATCACCAGCAGACGGTTGTACTTGGCGACCCGGTCGGAGCGGCACAGCGATCCGGTCTTGATCTGGCCGGCCGAGGTGCCCACGGCCAGGTCGGCGATGGTGGTATCCTCGGTCTCGCCGCTACGGTGGGAGATCACCGCGGTGAAGCCGGCATCCTGAGCCATCTTGATGGCGTCCAAGGTCTCGGAGAGCGAGCCGATCTGGTTGAACTTGATCAGGATGGAGTTGCCGATCCGCTCGTCGATGCCGCGCTTGAGAATACGGGTGTTGGTCACGAACAGGTCGTCGCCAACCAGTTGCACCTTGTCGCCGAGCTTGTCGGTGAGCGCCTTCCAGCCGTCCCAGTCGGACTCGTCCATGCCATCCTCGATGGAAACGATCGGATACTGGTCGCACAGCTCCGCCAGGTAGTCGACGAAGCCCGCGGCATCGAAGGACTTGCCCTCGCCGGAGAGGCTGTACCGCCCTTCCTTGTAGAACTCCGAGGAGGCGCAGTCGAGCGCCAGCGTGACGTCGCGGCCTAGCTCGTAGCCGGCATCGGCCACGGCCTGCTTGATCACGGCGAGCGCTTCCGCATTGGACGCCAGGTTGGGGGCGAAGCCGCCTTCGTCGCCCACCGCCGTGGCCAGGCCACGCGCGGAGAGCACCTTCTTTAGCGCGTGGAAGATCTCGGCGCCGACACGCAGGGCCTCGCGGAAGTTCGGTGCACCCACCGGCTGGACCATGAACTCCTGAATGTCGACGTTGTTGTCGGCGTGCTCGCCACCGTTGAGGATGTTCATCATCGGCACCGGCATGCTGTACTGGCCCGGCTGACCATAGAGCTCTGCAATGTGCGCATAGAGCGGCATGCCCTTGGCGTTGGCTGCCGCCTTGGCCGCCGCCAGCGACACGGCGAGGATGGCGTTGGCGCCATACTGGGCCTTGTTGTCGGTACCGTCGAGTTCGATCATGGCATTGTCGAGGCCACGCTGATCGCGGGCATCCATGCCGACGAGACGCTCACGGATGGCGCCGTTGACGGCTTCCACCGCCTTCAGAACGCCCTTGCCCAGGTAGCGGGCCTTGTCGCCGTCGCGCAGCTCCAGGGCCTCGCGTGAGCCGGTGGAGGCACCGCTCGGCGCACAGGCCACGCCTACGGCACCGCTCTCCAGGCGCACTTCGGCCTGCACGGTGGGGTTGCCGCGGGAATCGAGCACCTCGAGGGCGTGGATTTCGACAATCTTGGTCATCTGTGTCGTCCTTTCTTTCAGTCAGCGTTGATTGAGTCGATGGGACCGCTTTTCTCTCGGCCTCTCGCGTTGTCTGGACAGCGCTTTTATTCGATCTTCAGTGCAGGGAAGCCCTTGACCAGCTCGTCGAGGGCCTTAAGTTGGGTCAGGAAGGGCTCCAGTTGATCCAGCGGCAGCGCACAGGGGCCATCACAC